>NZ_JBEYZU010000002.1:269336-591828 GCF_040646235.1 Streptomyces sp. NPDC046261
CGCCAGTCCTGCGTTGACGCAGGCCAGAAGGGGCGCCCCGAGTTGGGGCGCCCCTTTCGTGGTTCAGGTGAAGGGGCACCGCACCACGTGGAAAGACCGCAGATCGACGGGTGAGAAGCGTTCAGTCCCGGTCACCGTCTTTACCGCCGTTCCTGAACACCCCGAACCGCTGTACAGCGTCACCGTGGCCGGGTTGCTGAAGTCGCGGGCGTCAACGTAGTCCGCCCTGGTGAGGGTGGGGTATGTCTCTCGGCATTGCCCGGAGGCCAGTTGCTGGTAGATGACGCCGAACGTGCCGTTACGGATCTCCGCGACGCAGTCCGGGTCCGCGGCTGAGACGTTCGCGGCGGTCAGGGAGAGGGCGAGCGCCGCGGCACCGGCGGCGAGAGCGGAGTAGCGGGCCCTGCGGGACATTGTTCGGCGAAGTCTGTGAGAAGTGAATGCCATGACTGCCTCCGTCGGCACTTCTCCGGTCGAACTTACGGTCAGCATGGCAAGTTTCCGGATAGTGCACCATCACTCGAAAGAGGGGCGGATCGCGGTCCCCGTCGGCCCTGAATGCGGCGCCCCTAAATGTGGTGCGAAGCCCTCTGCCTGTGGTCAAGATGGCGGGCATGGTTGCGTACGTCGATGATCCCGCCCGGCTCGGTGAGTGCCGGCTGTCCGACGGACGGTTGCTCGGGTGGGCCGAGTGGGGGCCGCCTGACGGGGTGCCCGTGTTGCTGTGTCCGGGCGCGGCCACGAGCCGGTGGCTCGGGTTCGGGGCGGGCGTCGTCGAGGCGCTCGGCGTGCGGCTCGTCTCCGTCGACCGCCCGGGGCTCGGTGCCTCGACGCCCGCTCCCGGCCGGACCTTCGCCGACTTCGCCGGTGACGTACGTCAACTCGCCCTGCTGCGAGGGCTGGGTCCCCGCCCGGCCGTGGTCGGCAACTCCCAAGGCGCGCCGTTCGCACTCGCCTGCGCCGAGGCGGGCGTCGCCTCGGCAGTGGCTGTCGTCTCCGGCGCGGACGAGGTCGCCGCCCCGGAGTTCGCTCCCGTTCTCCCGGCTGATCTACGGGACCTCGTCGAGCGGACCGCGTACGATCCCGCCGGCGCCGAGGAATTCTTCGCGGGCTTCAGCGCGGACGCGATGTGGGGCATGGTCATGGCCGGAAGTCCGCCGTGCGACCTCGCCGTCTACCGCGAACCCGGTTTCGCGGTCGCCTACCGCAGGGCCCTCGACGAGGCGTTCACCCAGGGCGCGGCCGGTTACGCCCGCGACACGGTCCTGGCCATGGGCCGGTGGCCGTTCGCCCTCGACCGGATCACCGTCCCGGTCGACCTTTGGTACGGCGAGCGCGACACCAGCCACTCACCCGACAACGGGGCGCTGCTCGCTACCCGCGTTCCCGGTGCCGATCGCCGCGTCGTCCCCGACGCCGGTGGTGCGCTGCTGTGGACTCACGCGGAGGCGATTCTCACCTCGCTCCTGGAAAAGGCCGCCGCAGTGCGGTGACGCCGGAGTGGGGCGTGCCGCCGTCGGCGTTGCGGCTGGCCACGTACGAGGAGCACCGGGCTGCCCCAGGGCGAGCCGGTGTGCCGAGTACGACGCGATCCGGGCCGAGCGGCGGGCGGCCGAAGCGCGGGGCGACCGGTCCGCCATGGCGGGGGCCACGGACCGCATGGGGCTGCATCAGCGCGAGTCGCACTCGTGAGGCGCGTTGTCGGGCGGCTCGTCGCTGCCTGCCGGCATCTGTCGGGATGGTCGCGCACCGTCGACAAGGCCATCTGCAAGCGCTGTGGTGTGGAGCGCTATTCGTCATACCGGCTGCTCAGAATGCCGATACCGGTACCGACGCCGGTCGAATCGTCCTTACGGCCGCGCCATCGCGGCCTCTGGTGACCGACTCTGCCTCCTCCGCCGCCGCTTGGCGGCAGTCGCGGCATCTGGTCTCGTCGCCCACCGGGCGGAACACCCGGTCGCAGCCCCCGTCGCAGGCTCGCAGCGGCTGTGGTGCGGGGGTGGCCCGGGCGGGGAACGGCGGGGCGTCCGGCATCTTGCGGATCAGGCGGTTGCGGGCGAGGGCGGCGGGGGAATGGACGCGGTCGGGGAGGCCGTCGGTCAGTGCCTCGCGGATCTCCTGGACCGTGGCGCCCCGCAGCAGCCATTCGCCCGCCAGCGGGGCCAGGTGCTGTACGTCCCTGCCCGTGAAGCGCAGACGTCTGTCCCGGTGCGAGACGGCGGCGACGATCAGGCCGCCACGATCGACCAGCGCCGGTGGCACGGCGAGATGGGAGGGCTGGGAGGGAGGGTTGTAAGTCTTCTCCTCAGTGTTCTTCGGGTGACGGCCGACGGACCGACTCTTCGGTTCACCGACGGCCGGTTTCCCGACCGTCGGCCGCGCGACGAGCCCATGCCCATCTCGTAAGGCCATGGCATCGTCCGCCGACAGTGGCGTGTTGGTGACGAGTTGGGTCGTCGTCCAGCGGCCGTTCGGACCTTGGCGACGCCATTCGTGGACGTAGCCCTCGGCGATCAGCTCCCGCTTCGCACGGATGAACGCGGTCTTCCTGATGCCCGCCTGTTTCGCCGTCTCCGACAGCGGTTCGTTCGCGCCGTCCGGGAGGGATAGCTGCCAGGTGAGCAGGCGGACTGCCTCTGCTGAGAGGCGTGGGTGCCGAATGATTTCGTTCGGAACTTGGGAGAAGAAGCGCGCTGGGGCGATAGCATGCCGAAGCATCCCGGGACTCCTTGTGGTGTAAGTCCTCGTGGTGAAGGCCCTCGACCGGTGTTCCCGCACCGCCGGGGGCCGCCTCGTTTGTACGGCACGAGGCAGCCAGGTGCGCGCACCGTATCGCACGTTTGGCGCCGCGATTCCGCGTTCGTACCCGGCCGTCGTCCGACGGCCGGGACTGTGCACTTCAGCTCAACTTGTGGATCAGGTAGGGGCTTTGTCAGGCCATATCTGTCCGGAACGGCTACCAGCTGAGGTACGCGTAGCCCGGCCCACCGGCCTTACCGGCAGCGCCGGCCGTGCCCTTGGTCGAGGCGGCTCCGGCCGTGCCCGCGCCACCGCCGACGGAGGTGCCCCCTCCACGGCCGCCCGCTCCACCGGCGCCACCGGCACCGCCGTTGCCCCCGGCACCGCCGTTGGCCGTGCCGGCCGGGGGCGTCACGGTCGCTCCCGTGACCCGGGTGACAGCTGTGGTTCCGCCGGCGCCTGCCGCCCCTCCTCCCCTTCCGGCGCCGCCGGTACCACCCCCGAAGTCGTCCTTGTCCGCGCCGGCCAGACCGAGCGCACCCGCACCGGCCGTGCGGCCCACGTTCACGACACTGGGAGAAGTAGCCAACCGCGTCCCCTTGCCCGAGCAAACGGCCCGCGCGAGGCCGAAACCGCGGGGCATGCCGGGGCCCGCCGCGCCTCCGGCTCCCCCGTCACCGCCCTTACCGGCATTCTTCAGCCGCACGTTGCCGGTCCCGTGTCCGCCGCCGTTGCCCCCGTCCCCCGCCCTGCCCGCGGTGGAGAACCCAGTGATGGTGTTGCCGACCACGACCCCCATCTTCGATTGGCCGTACGTGGCTTTGACGAGCTCAGTGGTCCCGCGCTTGACCCATGTCGTGGAACCGTTCTTTCCCTCGGCTCCGTCGGCCCCTGAAGCACCCTTCTTGCCGTTGTCCCCCGAGGCGCCGGAGCCCCCGCCCGGCCCCCCGCCGCTGACTGCTCGGCCCGCGCGGCCGCCGCTGCCGCCCTTGCCTCCGGTCCCGACCTGGACCGTGAGCTTCTCGCCGGGTGTCACCGGAATGCGGCAGCGCACGTAGGCACCGCTACCGCCCGAGCCGCCGCCGTTGCCCCCGGCGCCCCCGCCGCCGCCGCCTCCGCCGCCGCCTCCGCCGGAGCCCCAGGAGCCCCCGCCACCGCCTCCGCCGCCGCCGGCGCTTCCGCCACCCCCTCCGCCGCCGCCCGCACCGCCGCCCCAGAGGTCGACGGTGATGCGGGTGACGTCCGCCGGGACGGTGAAGTGCTTGGTGCCCGGCGTGAATCCCTGCGCGCCCGCGGCGTACGCCGGCTGTGCGGGCACGCCCAACAGGGCGGCACAACAGGCCAGTCCCACACCTGCGGCGAGGGGACGCCAGAAGGGCGGAAGTGAGGTGAACGAGGTAACAGCCATACGCGATCTGCTCCGGTCTGTGATCGAGCCACACGAGCGTGAACCGGGCAGAACCTCCCCGCCGCCCGCACAGCGCACACGAAGTTCACCCGCACGGGTAGCGCGAAGCCCCCGTCCGCAGAAGGCAGTTGGGGGCTGAGTGCGCATGAACGCGCGCTGGAGCGCGGCGACCCCAGTGGCGGGCCGCCGTACGAACTACTCGCTGCAGATGGCGGGCACGATGTGGCTGGTGACCGTGCTCGCGAGCTCGCAGGCGACGCCCCCGACGTCCGCCTGAGCGGGTGTGGCCACGGCCATGCTCCCGAGAGCGAGCAGAATGCCCGCCGCAATGGCGGTGATGGCGCGACGAATGGTGTTGATGGCTACCTCCTGAGCATCGGGGCGGCAGTGCGCCGCGTAAGCATCGGGAAGTTCTCCCGCCGGGCGATCTCTGACACCTGCGCTCGTGGGCGTGCGGCAGCCCGCGGGGGCGCGCCGGCAGAAGTATCCCCCGGCGCTCGCTCCGCGCCCCTGCCGCCGATTGCGGCTTGCGGTTGCCGTTGCGTCAACTTCTACGGTCTTCCTTGTGGCCGGAGGGACCGGCCAGGCGATGGAAGGCGGGGCGGGGCAATGGCCTGGTCGATCGCGGATGTGGCCCGGATGTCCGGGGTGACGTCCCGGACGCTGCGGCATTACGACGCGATCGGCCTGCTGCCGCCGGCGTGGATGGGGAGCAACGGGCACCGCTACTACGAGGAGGCGGATCTGCTGCGGTTGCAGCAGATCCTGCTGATGCGGGAGCTGGGCCTGGGGCTGAGCGAGATCCGGGCGGTTCTGGACAGTCAGGTCGACCAGGTGGCTGTGCTCCGGGAGCACCACCGACGGTTGCTGGCGGAACGGAACCGGCTGGAGACGCTCGCACGCACGGTGGGCCGCACCATCGCCGAACTGGAAGAAGGCAAGGACAGCGACGACATGGTGAAGATCAACAGGCCGGAGAACCTCTTCGAGGGCTTCGAGCCGCCCAGCGCCGAGAGCGAGGCCGAGGTGCGCGAGCGGTGGCCGCAGGCGTGGGAGCAGGCCCAGCAGGCCATCGGGACGATGACCGCCGGGGACACGGAGCAGTGGCAGCGTGAGGTGACGGCGCAGATGATCCGCTTCGCGGAGTTCATGGTGGCCGGCACGCCGGTCGCCGATCCCGCGGTGCAGGCCGAGGTGGACGACCACTACCAGGGCGTCTGCCGGTTCTGGACGCCGGACGCGGTCGCGTACAAGGGGCTCGGGCAGACCTACGTCGACGACCCCGGGATGCGGGCGAACTACGACAAGATCGCGGACGGCCTGGCCGTTTACCAGCGCGACGCGATGGCGGTCTACGCCGACGCCCGGCTGAGCTGACCGACGGTTCACACTGCCGGGGGGCTGCAGACCCCCGGCCGCTAATTCGATACCTGTCTATCTTGACGTCCTTCGATTCAAGGCGCATGCTGAATCGAAGAACGTCTATGCAGTGTGTCGAAAAGAGGCGCGATCATGAGCGACAACACCGCTGACCTGCGGGAAACCGTCCGCGAGCGGTACGCGGCCGCCGCCCTCCAGGTCGCCGGAGGGGGCACCGCCTGCTGCGGCCCCCAGGCGATCGAGGTCGACGAGAACTTCGGCTCCACCCTCTACACCGCCCACGAGCGGGACGAACTGCCCGCCGAGGCCGTCGCCGCCTCGCTCGGCTGCGGCAACCCCCTCGCTGTCGCCGATCTGCGCGAGGGCGAGCGCGTCCTCGACCTCGGTTCGGGCGGCGGCATCGACGTCCTGCTCTCCGCCCGCCGCGTCGGCCCCACCGGCAAGGCGTACGGGCTGGACATGACCGACGGGATGCTGGCCCTCGCCCTGGCCAACGCCAAGAAGGCGGGCGCCACCAACGTCGAGTTCCTCAAGGGCACCATCGAGGCCATTCCGCTGCCCGCCGGGACCATCGACGTCGTGATCTCCAACTGCGTGGTCAACCTGTCCACCGACAAGCCCGCCGTCTTCGCCGAGACCTTCCGCGTGCTCGTACCCGGCGGCCGGATCGGCATCTCCGACGTCGTGGCCGAGGACGCCCTGAGCCCCGCCGAGCGGGCCGAACGCGGTGATTACGCCGGCTGCATCGCCGGTGCGCTGTCCTTCGCCGAGTACCGCGAAGGGCTCGAGGCCGCGGGGTTCACGGACGTGGAGATCGTCCCCACCCACGAGGTCGCCGACGGCATGCACTCCGCCATCGTCCGGGCCGTCAAACCGGGGGCGAGGCCGGGACCGCCGTCGGCTGCGGCTGCTGCCGGGGCTGAACGTTGACGGATGCCGTGCTCCAGTCAGGCTCTACACGTGCCAGGACATCCCGGCCGAGCGCTGGAGCGTGGTGAAGCCCTGAACCCCACCGGACCGCCCGGACCTCGCACGACCGGCTCGGGCGGCCCGTACGCGTGGGTCAGCGGCGCGGGCCGAGGACGAGGGTGTAGGCGACCGCGTCCGCCATGGCGCGCTCGCCGGCGGCGTTGGGGTGGAAGGCTATGGCCGGCCGTACCCAGGGGCGGGTGAAGAGGCCCTCCACGTAGCGCTTCTCGAAGGGCTGGCAGGCGTCGTGGCCGAAGGTGGTGGCGTTGGTGTTGACGTAGAGGTCGCCCCGCGCGGTGGCCTGGACGCGCAGCATCGCGTTGAGGCGGCGGATCACGCCGCGCAGGTAGGGCACGTCGCCGTCGGCGACCAGCATGGACTTGCGGCAGCCCTCGATGTCGTCGCCGAGGATCGCCGGGTAGCCGACGACGGCCACGCGCGCGTGCCGGGCCCGTTCGTGGACGGCCTTGAGGAGGGCCGCGACCTTGGGTGCCGTCTCGTTGATGCGCTGGTCGAGCTCGTCGGTGCCGTTGCGCGTGAAGTAGCGCTGGCAGGGGTTGTCCCTGGGGACCGGGCCCACCGGGTTGATGCACCGGCCGATGACCTCGGGGAAGCCGATGTCGTTGCCGCCGATGCCGACCGTGACCAGGGTGGTGTCCTCGCCGAGGGCGTCGAGTTGCGGCGCGTTGCCGGTCGCCCCCTGCCGCTTCCACATGTGGTCGGTTGTCGCGCCGCCGCAGCTGACGTCCGTGAAGCCGGAGTAGGCCAGCTCGTTGCGTACGAGCGAGGGGTAGTTGGCGCTGGAGCGGCCGCACCGGCTGTCGACCTGGCGGGGGATGGCGGGGCCGGAAGTGAAGGAGTCGCCGAGCGCGACGTAGCGCTCGGCCCGCGGCCGCGGTTCCGCCGCCGTCGCGGCGGACGCGGGGGTCACGACGCCGGCCGTCAGCGCCGCCACCGTGCCGAGGGCGGAGAGGGCTAATCGGGCTCGGGTCCGACGACCGGTGCGGGGCATGTGTGCCTCCTGGTGTTGAAGGGAATCGTGGCGTGCCTGCTGCAACCTTGGTGCGCCTGCTGTGGTTCAGCGAGCTGTGCGGGTCCAGCGGGCCGTGCGCTCCTCGCGTCGCGACCTCCGGCAGACTCGGGCCGGGCGGGACGGGTCGTCAATCGAAAGCCCGGAATGTCCGCTACGCATGACCGGATACCGGACCGTGGCGTCCGGCCGACCGGGGTTGACGACGGCGATAAGGGCGTACGCCGACACCCACGCCGGAACGTCCCGCTCATGTCACGGACTTCACCAAGCTGACCCGAACGCGCATCAGGGGCATTCCGGGATCCCCCGGCCACTTCTGGCATGCCCCGATCACTGGTTAGCTCGCACCCAAGATCGAATCACGGCGTCGCCGCACCACGGTGACCTGCGGTTTCGTTCTGGCGTCGTGCGCCGGGCGGTGGCCAACCGCCCGGCAAGCCGCGGCTGTTTGGGGACAGCCGCGCCACTCACTACGACGCCTTCCGGCGCACCGGCGTCAGCAGGGTCAGATGCGGGCCCTGCCGGCCGGTGCGGCGGCTACGAGCGGTGTGGTGGGCATCGGTGGCTCCGGCGGGCCGCCAGTGGTCGCCGCACCGCTTCGCCGCGTACATGGCCTCGTCCGCGCCGCGCAGCAGGTCCGAGAGCCCGGCGCCGGGGCGGTGGGCGGTGTGGCACAGGCCGATCGAGGCCCGGGGGGACAGGGTCACCCGGCCCGTGTCGAGGGGGGCCGAGAGCCGGGCGGAGAGGTACGTCATCTCGGCGTCGGCGTCGGCCTCCGGCGCGAGGCGGACCATGGCCGTGAACTCGTCGCCGCCCAGCCGCGCGGCGAAGCCGCCGCGTTCCCGGCACCACTGCGCGAGCCGCCGGCCGACGGCCGCGATCACCTCGTCGCCCACGTCGTGCCCGTGGGTGTCGTTGATCTGCTTGAAGCCGTTGAGGTCCAGCAGCAGGACGGCGGTGTGCGGGTGGCGCAGGGCCCGCAGGCCGCGGGCGGTGAACTCCTCGCGGCGCATGAGGCCCGTGAGGCGGTCGGTGCGTGCGGTACGGAGCCGACGGGCCAGGAAGAACGCGTGCGTGACCCAGCCGACGGTCGGAGCGGCGATGGGCAGGGCCTGGAGTATGAGGTTCATCGGGCACCTTCCTGTGATTTCGGTGAACTCGCGTTGCTCACGTGAGAAATGGGTCGCCTGAGGCGACCCGCCGAGCGGCGGCCCGATCGCGCCGTCGGGGCCCCGGGCGGCGGCTGCCGGGCGGGTCCGGGCGGTGGATCGGGCCGTCATGCAGGACGTCCCCGTTTCCGGTCGGAGGGAGCGGGAGGGGTGGCGCCGGTGTCGCGAAAGTCGCGAAAAATCGCGCAGATCTCGTGTGGGTCGGGGCGGTTGGCCATATTTCTGCCGAAACGGTTCGGCAGTTGGGGCCCATGGGACCGGAGGGTGCCGAGTTGGCCCCGATACACGGCTTTTTGAAGGGGTGGGGGTTTAATCACGGGATGTCATGCTTGCGAGGGAATGAGGACAGACTGGGGGTTCGGTGGAGATTTCGTGGGCAAATCTGGAGGCGCGACGTCGAAACAAACCAGCGCCGGTGCGGTCGGCCAACCGCCCGGCAAGGTCCCGTAGTTCCTGTGGAGGAATTGACATGGCAAGCACCCGCACTGCCGCCCGCGTCTTCGCCGCCCTCGCGGCGCTCCCGATGGCCGCCCTGCTCTTCGCCGGAGCGGCCCACGCCGACGACGGCGATCAGCTGGCCAACCGGGGTTCCAACGCGGCCGCCGCCGGGGTCGTGGGGAGCGGCGTCGGGGGGAGCAACCACGGCAACAGCACGACGACCCAGCAGCAGGCCAATGGCCCCGGCGCCTCGAACCAAGCCAATACGGCGAGCGTCAACGGGTGGGGCCATGACGGACACGGCCACGACGGACAGCCCGCGATCCACCAGGAGAACGTGCGGATCACCTTCACCAACATGTGGTGAGCCGGGGGGAGCCCCCGGGGGTGACACCGGGGGCTTGCCTGGTGACCCCCAGCCCCCCGGGGTGACACAGGGCGATGTGGTGAGACTTGGACAGGGTCTGTACGAACCGCGCGGCGGCACTCCGGTGCCGCCGCGCGGCGTTCGTGCGCCTGGGCGGCACCTTGACAGGCCCGGCAGAGCTGACGGACAGTCAGATAAATACGTGCCTCCGCCTGCCCCGCCCACCTGCGCGAGGAGACCCGGTGAGCGACCAGAGCGCGCCGCCGTGCGAGCGGCCGTACGCGCCACCGCCCGAGCCGCCGTACGAGCGGCTCGCGGCCTATGAAGGCTGTCTCGCCGTTTCCGGCCGTGGTCCGGACCCCGTCAACGTCCCCATGATCAGGCACTGGTGCGAGGCCATGGGCGACACCAGCCCGGCCTACGCGGGCGAGGCCCCCGTCGCGCCGGCCACCATGCTCCAGGCCTGGACGCTGGGCGGCCTCTCCGGCGGCGCCGGCGGCCGTTCACGCCCGTACGAGGACCTGCTGGCCCTGCTCGACGGGGCCGGCTGCACCGCCGTCGTCGCCACCGACTGCGAACAGGAGTACCTGCGGCCGCTGCGGCCCGGCGACGTGATCACCTTCGAGACGGTGATCGAGTCCGTCTCGCCCCGCAAGACGACCGCGCTCGGCACCGGTCATTTCGTCACCACGCGGACCGCGATCCGGGCCGGCGGCGAGCTCGCCGGCGTCCACCGCTTCCGGGTTCTCAGGTACGCGCCGGGCCCCCGGCCCACCACGGCACCGGCCCCGTCCCCCGAGCCGGCTCCGCGACGCCCCCGACCCGTGATCAATCGCGACAACGCGGGTTTCTGGGAGGGTGTCGCCGCGCACCGGCTGCTCATCCAGCGGTGCGAGGACTGCGGCACGCCGCGCTTTCCCTGGCTGCCGGGATGCGGGGACTGCGGCTCGGCGCGGTGGACGGCCGTCGAGGCGAGCGGCGCCGGCACGGTCTTCTCGTACGTCGTCATGCATCATCCGCCGTTCCCGGCCTTCGAAGCGCCCTATGCGGTCGCACTGATCGAACTGGCCGAGGGCGTACGGATGATCAGCAATGTCACCGGCGTCGGACCGGAACGAATACGCATCGGGATGCCGGTCTCGCTGGAGTTCGTGCGCGTGGACGAGGACCTGGAGCTGCCGTTCTTCCGGGCGCGGGAAGCGCTGCCCACCCTGACCGTCCCCGTCACGCGCACGCTCATCGTCGCCGGCGCCCTCGCCTCCCGCGACTACAAGGACGTCCACCACGACGCCGAGGCGGCCCGGGCCAAGGGGGCGCCGGACATCTTCATGAACATCCTCACCACCAACGGCCTCGTCGGCCGCTACGTCACCGATCACTTCGGCCCCGACGCCGTGCTGCGCAAGGTCGCGATCCGCCTCGGGGTGCCCAACTACCCCGGTGACACCCTCGTTTTGACCGGAACAATTAACTCCGTATGTGCAGACGCCGGAACAATTAACTCCGTATGTGCAGACGAACGCATCGCCGAAGTCGGCATCACCGGCACCAACAGCCTCGGCCGTCACGTCACGGGCACCGTCACCGTGGTGCTCCCCCGGCGCCCCGGGGCGTCCGCGTGAGCGCCCGGCGGCCGGGCGCGCTCGGCGGCAGGGCCGCCGTCGTCGGTATCGGGGCCACCGCCTTCACCAAGGACTCCGGCCGCAGCGAGCTCGCCCTGGCCGCCGAGGCCGTGCGCGCGGCACTCGCCGACGCCGGGCTCGGCCCGGGCGACGTCGACGGCATGGTCACCTTCAGCATGGACACCAGCCCCGAGATCACCCTCGCCCGGGCGGTCGGCATCGGGGAGCTGTCCTTCTTCTCCCGCGTCCACTACGGAGGCGGGGCGGCCTGTGCCACCGTCCAGCAGGCGGCCCTCGCCGTCGCGGCCCGGGTCGCCGAGGTCGTCGTCTGCTACCGCGCCTTCAACGAGCGCTCCGGGCGCCGGTTCGGCGCCGGCGTACGGCACCGGCAACCGTCCGCCGAGGGGGTCGCGCTCGGCTGGGTGCTGCCCTTCGGGCTGCTCACCCCGGCCTCCTGGGTGGCCATGACGGCCCGCCGCTACCTGCACACGTACGGCCTGACGCCCGAGGTGTTCGGCCACGTCGCCGTCGCCGGCCGGCGCCACGCGGCCCGCAACCCGGCCGCCCACTTCCACGGCAGGCCCATCACCCTCGCCGACCACGCGGCCTCCCGCTGGATCGCCGAGCCGCTGCGGCTGCTGGACTGCTGCCAGGAGACCGACGGGGGCCAGGCGCTCGTCGTCACCTCCCTGGAGCGGGCCCGTACGCTGCCGCGACCGCCCGCCGTGATCGCCGCCGCCGCGCAGGGCGCCGCCCGGGGCCAGGAGCAGATGACCGGCTTCTACGGCGACGAGCCGGCCGGGCTGCCGGAAGCGGGCGTCGTCGCCCGGCAGCTGTGGGCGGACAGCGGGCTGCGGCCGGCGGACGTCGACGCGGCGATCCTCTACGACCACTTCACGCCGCATGTGCTGATGCAACTGGAGGAGTTCGGTTTCTGCGCGCCCGGCGAGGGCGGCGCCTTCGTGGCGGCGGACGCGCTGCCGCTGAACACCCACGGCGGACAGCTGGGGGAGGCGTATCTGCACGGCATGAACGGCATCGCGGAGGCGGTCCGGCTGCTGCGGGGCACCTCGGTCAACCAGGTGCCGGGCGCCCGGCACGTGCTCGTCACCGCCGGGACGGGAGTTCCCACCTCGGGGCTGATTCTCGGCGCAGACGGATGAAATTAGGGCGTGTCGGAGCATACCGGTGGTCTTCGGGCCCCTTGACTCGGCCGTATGCACCGACGGAGAAAGATCATCGGATATCTCGTCGCTCTGATGGCGGCGCTGGCCCAGGTGGTCGCCCAGGCCGTACCGGTTACGGCAGCCCCGGCCGCCGGGCCCAGCATCTACCGGGGCCGCGGCTTCGACACCTGCCAGGCACCGCCGCTGACCACCCTCAGCGCGTGGGGAGCGTCCTCCGGCTACGGAGCCGTCGGCGTCTACTACGGTGGCCGGGCCCGCGCCTGCCCGAACCAGAAGTACCTCAGCAAGAGGTGGCTGACCGGCGCCCGTGACCTGGGCTGGCGGATCCTGCCCGTCTTCGTCGGCTCCCAGTCGCCCTGCGTCCGCGCCAGCTCCAAGGCGGGCTACCCCATCGGCGACGACCCCGACGGCCAGGGCACCGACGAGGGCCGCGACGCCGTCCGCAGCGCCTCCGCGCTGGGCATCGCCTCCGGCAGCCCCCTCTACCTCGACATGGAGGCGTACGACTACGCCGACTACGACTGCGCCGACATCACCCTGTCCTTCATCCAGTCCTGGACCCGCACCGTCAGCCGCCACGGCTACCTGCCCGGCCTCTACAGCAGCGCCGAGTCGGGTGTGCGGCACATGGAGCTCGCCCGGCGGGCCGGTGTGGGCCACCTGCCGGAGATCCTGTGGTTCGCCCGCTGGCGGGTGCCGGCCTCCACGGAGAGCGAGCAGGTGCTCGCCGCCTCCGCCTGGCATCCGCACCGCCGCATCCACCAGTACGCGGGCAATGTGACCGAGACCTACGGCGGCCGGAAGCTGACCATCGACCGCAATCTCGTGGACGCGCCGGTGGCCGTCATCCAGTGACGCACACCGTCGTCCGGCGCCCGGAGGGGCCCGCGACCCCTCAGCCCACCCCTGGGGGGTCTCCCCCTCCAGGAGGTGGGCGGGTCCGTCCGGGTACGACCTGAGGGGGACCGTTCTTCGGCACCTCCGGCCGATCCGCCGCTATGCGCGCGCTCATAGCGTTGAGGCATGACAGCTACTACGACGCCTGTGTGCACCAGCGCATCCACCGCCGCCGTGTACCCGTCGTTCTCTTCGTACGTACGGGTCCGGGGCGCCGTGCTGCAGCGCACCGCCCGTTCGCTGACCTCGAACCCGTGCGATGCCGAGGATCTGCTGCAGACGGCGCTCACCAAGACGTACCTGGCCTGGGACCGCATAGAGGACCACCGCGCCCTCGACGGTTACGTCCGGCGGGCGCTGGTGAACACGCGCACCTCCCAGTGGCGCAAGCGCAGGGTCGACGAGTTCCCCTGCGAGGAACTGCCCGAGCGCGAGGAGAGCCCCGCCGCCGACCCCGCGGAGCAGCAGGCGCTGCGCGACGCGATGTGGCGCGCGGTCCGGCGGCTGCCGGAGCGGCAGCGGGCGATGGTCGTCCTCAGGTATTACGAGGACATGACCGAGGTCCAGACTGCCGAGCTGCTCGGGGTCTCCGTCGGCACGGTCAAGAGCGCGGTCTCCCGGGCGCTGGGCAAGCTCCGCGAGGACCCGGAACTGGCCGCGGCGGCGTAGCGGGCGCCGGGCCGCGGCCCGTCCCGTCAGCCGAGCGTGGTGACGACCAGGTCGCCGTCCGCGTACTGCCTGCGCAGCACCTTCTTGTCGAACTTGCCCACCGAGGTCTTCGGGACCGAGGGGACGAGCGCCCAGCGCTCCGGCAGCTGCCAGCGGGCGACGCGCTCGCCGAGGAACGCGCGCAGGGTCTCGTGGTCGACGGCCGAGCCGTCCCTGAGCACCACCACGGCCAGCGGCCGCTCGCCCCACTTGTCGTCCGGTACGGCCACGACGGCGGCCTCGGCGACCTCCGGGTGGGCCATGAGGTGGTTCTCCAGCTCGACCGAGGAGATCCACTCGCCGCCCGACTTGATGACGTCCTTCGCCCGGTCGGTGAGGGTCAGGAAACCGTCCGGGGAGATCGTGCCGACGTCGCCCGTGCGCAGCCAGCCGTCCGGGCTGAACTTGTCCTCCGGGCGCTCGGGCCCGGCGCCCGCGCCACCGTGGTAGGCGCCCGCGATCCAGGGGCCGCGGACCTCCAGCTCACCGGCCGACTCCCCGTCCCAGGGCAGGACGTCCCCGCCCGGCCCGACCAGCCGCGCCTCCACGCCCGCGGGCATGCGGCCCTGCGTGATCCGGTACGGCCACGCCTCCTCGGCGCTCAGCCCGGGCGGCGGGAAGGCGACGGAGCCCAGCGGCGAGGTCTCGGTCATGCCCCAGGCCTGGACGAGCGTGAGCCCGTGCCGCTCCTCGAACGCCTTCATCAGCGAGGGCGGGCACGCCGACCCGCCGCTGATCACGGTGCGCAGCGAGGACATGTCGCGCGGCTTGGCGTCGAGTTCGGCCAGCAGGCCCTGCCATATCGTCGGCACGCCGGCCGTCACGGTCGGGCGCTCGGACTCGATCATCTCGGCGAGCGGCGCGGGCTGCAGGAAGCGGTCCGGCATCAGCAGCGACGTACCCGCCATGAACGCGGCGTGCGGCAGGCCCCAGGCGTTGACGTGGAACATCGGCACGACGGGGAGGCAGATCTCCGCGGGGGTCAGCCCGAAGGACGCCGCGGCGTTGACCTCCATGGCGTGCAGGTATATCGAACGGTGGCTGTAGACCACGCCCTTGGGGTCGCCGGTGGTGCCGGAGGTGTAGCAGAGCGCGGCGGCCTGTCGCTCGTCGAGCTCCGGCCAGGGGTAGTGGTCGGCGGGGTGGCCCGCGATGAGGTCCTCGTAGTCGTGCACCTGCGCGTGGGCGCCGTCCAGCGCGGACCTGTCGCCGGGGCCGGAGACCACGACGTGCTCGACGCAGTCCAGGTGTGGCAGCAGTGGTGCGAGCAGCGGCAGCAGCGAGCCGTTGACGATGACGACGCGGTCGGCGGCGTGCCTGACGATCCAGGCGAGCTGCTCGGGGGGCAGCCGGAGGTTGAGGGTGTGCAGCACCGCGCCCATGGAGGGCACCGCGAGGTAGGCCTCCACATGGTCGGCGTTGTTCCACATCAGCGTCCCGACGGGCTCCCCCTCGGCGACCCCGAGATGGCGGAGGGCGTGCGCGAGTTGTGTGGCCCGGCCGCCGATCGCGGCGAAGCTGCGCCGCTGGGGCTCGCTCCCGCCTGTCCAGGTCGTGACCTGAGCGCTGCCGTGGACCCTCGACCCGTGGGCCAGGATTCGCGAGACGGTCAGCGGTACGTCCTGCATCGTGCTCTGCACCGGGGGCCTCCCCATTCTGCGCGTCGTTACGCGAGGGTAGTTCCCGGTGATTCTGCTGGCGTATCCGGCGGTAAGTCACTAGCCGGAGGAAACGAGTCCGACACAATCGGCGACGCGGTCCGGGGCGCGTGCCCGCTCCGGGTCACACGGGGACGGTCCCGGGGCGCGTGCGCCGGGGGGCGCGCGCGGGTGGGTGTGGTGCGCGACGAGACTCCGGGCGCCTGCGACGGGCGTTGTGCTGTGTTCGCGCGATTACTTACCGTTATCGCGTGCGGTGCCTTCGTCGTGCCGCCCGGAGCGGAAGGAATCCCCATGGAGCTGCGCACGGACACCAGGGCGGGACGGGGCCAGGACGCCGACGAGTACGACGCGCCCGAGCTCGTGGAAGTCGGGGGCTTCGCCGAACTGACGCTGGGCGCCGGGACCGACGAGCCCGAGCTGGCCCTCTACCTGGGCGACTGAGGGCAGTCTCCCGTGTCCGCCGACATGTCGTTCGTGGTCCTGCCCGACAGTGACGCGGGCCGCGCGGCCCTGGCCTGCGTGCCCGCCCCGGGGCCGGAGCGGATCACCCACGCCTCGGGCCGCCCCTGGCTCGTGGGCCACTGGCCCGCCGACGCGGTGACGGTGGGTGCGGCAGGGCGGACGCGCCTCGTGGTGGCCGGCTTCTGCCCCGTCACCCCCACCGAACTGCACGCCGAGGCCGCCCGGTTGACCGATGTCGCCGGCCTCGACGACCTCGCCCGCAAGCTGCGCGGCAGCGCGCACCTGATCGCCTCGGTGGGAGGGCGGGTCCGGGTGCAGGGCGGCATCGCGGGCGTGCGCTCCGTCTACCGGGCGCGGCTGGCGGGGGTGACCGTCGCCGCCGACCGCCCCGACACCCTGGCCGGCATGACCGGTTCGCACGTCGACGAGCGGCTGCTCGCGCTGCGGCTGCTCAGGCCGTGCGTCCCGCACCCGCTGCGGGAGCGGGCGCTGTGGCGCGGCGTGGACGCCGTCGCGCCCGGCAGCTATCTGGTGATCGAGCCCGACGGTACGGCGAGCGCGGCCCGCTGGTGGCGGCCCCCCGAGCCGGTACAGCCCCTCCAGCAGGGCGCGTTGGCCGTCAGGGAAGCCCTCACCGATGCCGTACGGGCCCGCGTCCGCGCCACGGACGGCGTGGTCAGCACCGACCTCTCCGGAGGCATGGACTCCGGCACGTTGGCCCAGCTGGCCGCCACCCCCGACCGCCGTCTGGTCACCGTGCGCCACCCGCAGCTGGACACCGGCGGTGACGACGCGCTGTGGGCCCGCCGCATCGCCGGCCGGCTGCCGCACGCCGAACACCTGCTGCTCGCCTACGGGCAGGCGCCGACCATGTACGCCGAACTGGACCGGGGCACCGGCGTCCTGCCCGCCGAACCCGCCCACTGGATCAGGGCGTCCGCCCGCTTCGTCCACAGCGCCCGCCGGGTGGCCGCCGAGGGCTCGCGGCTGCACTTCTGCGGCTACGGCGGGGACGAGCTGTTCTCCCCGTCCGTCTCGTACCTGCACACCCTCGCCCGGTCGCGGCCCCTGACGGCCGTCCGGCACATCCGCGGCCGCCGCGCCCTCAAACGCTGGCCGCTGGCCGCCACCTGGCGGGCCGTCACCGACCGCAAGGACTTCCCGGCCTGGCTCACCCACAGCGCGGCCCGCCTGACCTCCGCGCCGCCCCGGCCCTTCCGGCCCCAGCTGGGCTGGACGCCCGAGCTCCGCATGCCCCCGTGGGTGACCGCCGACGCCGCGTACACCACGTGCGAACTGCTCACCGACGCCTCGTACGAACCACTGGCCCCGGACCGCGGCACGCACCGGACCCTGGAGGCCATCCGCCAGGCCGGCGCCGGCATCGCCTACGCGACCCGCCTCATGGCCGCGCACGGCGTGCGGCTGGCCGCCCCCTACCTGGACGACCAGGTCATCGAGGCCGCCCTCGCGGTACGCCCCCACGAACGCGGCACGCCCCACCGCTACAAACCCCTCCTCGCCGAGGCGATGCGCGGCCTCATCCCCGACGACCTCCTCGGCCGCGCCACCAAGGGCCACTACAGCGAGGACGTCATGGACGGCTTCCGCCGCCACCGCCCCACCCTGCTGGCCCTCTTCGACGGCTCCGAACTGGCCCGGCTCGGCCTCGTCGACGACGCCGCCGTCCGCGCCGAACTGCGCGCCACCCACCCCACCGTCGCCCCGCTGCTCGCCCTCGAACCGACCCTGGCCTGCGAGGTCTGGCTGCGCACGCTGGCCGCCGCCAGGAGCGAGCCCGCGGGCGCCGGCCGGAAGGGAACACCATGAGCTTCGCCCTACGGGCGGACGTCACCGCCACCGAGACCGAGCACGGCACGGTCCTCCTCGACCAGCGCCGGGGCCGCTACTACCAGCTCAACCCCACCGGTGCCCTCGCCCTGCGCGCCCTGCTGGACGGCGCCGGCACCGAGGGCGCGGCCCGGGCGCTGTGCGAGACCTACGGCATCCCCGCGCAGCGGGCCGAAGCCGACGTCGCCGCGCTGCTCGAGAGCCTGCGCGGCCGGCGACTGGCGGCCCGCCGATGAGCACCCCCCTCGCCCTGCCGGAACAGCCGGCCCTCCCCGTCGGCACCCGCGTGGCCGCCCGCCTGGCGGTGGCCATAGCCCGAGTCCTCGCGGCGCTGCCCCCGCGCCGCATCCGGGCGGTCCTGCACCTGGCCCGCGTCGGCGCCGCCCCGGCCACGGCCGACCAGGCCGGCGCGGCCCGTGCGGCGGTCGTCGCCGTCAGCCCCCGCTGCGCGGGTCCGCGTTGCTTGCAACGGTCCCTGGCCACCGTTCTGCTGTGCCGCCTGAAGGGCTCCTGGCCCACCTGGCACACCGGCGTGCGCACTTCTCCCTTCCGCGCCCACGCCTGGGTGGAGGCGGCGGGCCACCCCATCGGCGAGCCGGAGCCGCCGGGCTACTACACCCCCACCCTCACGGTGCCGCCCCGGGAGCGCGGCCGGCCGGGTGAGGAGGCGTGACTAGGCGCGCCCCGCGCGGGCGGAGAGGGCTCCGCCCGCCCAGCCGAGCAGCACCCAGGCCGCGGCGATGACGCAGACGCCGCTCCAGCCCCAGTGGCCGAAGGCCGGGCCGGCCAGGGCGGAGGCGGCCGCGCCGTTGAGGAAGCCGCAGACGACGTAGGCGGTGTTGGCGGCGGCGGGCTTGGGGGTGGCGGCCAGGGCGCCGGTCTGGTTCGCGACCTGGCCGGCCATCAGGCCGGCGTGGATGAGGACGGCGCCGGCGCACAGCGCCCACAGGGCGTGCCCGCCCAGCCAGAAGAGGGGCACCGAGACCGCCGTCAGCGCATAGGCCGTGATGATCACGCGCCGTGGGCCGAAGCGGTCGATGAGACTGCCGGAGACCGGGGCGACGACGGTGGAGACGAGGCCGAAGAGACCGAAGAGACCCGCCGTGCCGGGGGAGAGGTGGTAGGACCCGGACGTCGACGTCAGAAGCAGGGTGAGGGTCGTCCACAGGGCGCTCCAGGCGCCGAAGAGACCGCCCTGGCGCAGGCAGGCGGCGCGGAGTTCGGCGGAGGAGGCGAGGAGGCCCGGCAGGCCGGCGATGGCCTTCAGCGGGGCGGCGCGGCCGCGCGGCCGGGTCTCGGCGGGCAGCAGCGACGCGGTCAGCAGGCCGACGGCGACCGTCAGGGCCGCACCGCCGAAGAAGACCGCGCGCCAGCCGAACGCCTGGCCCGCGAGCCCGCCGACCACGCGCGCCGCGACGATGCCGGTGAACAGCCCGGCCACCACCGCCGCCACGTGCCGGCCCCGCCGGTCGGCGGGCGCGCGCTCGGCGACGAGCGGGACGAGCAGCTGCGGTACGACCGTGGCGGCGCAGGCCACCAGCATGGCCGCGGCCAGGGCGGGCAGCCCCGGGGCGAGCGCCGCGGCGACCAGGGCCGCGCCGGCGACGGCGGACAGGACGCCGACGAGGCGGCGGCGGTCGGCGGTGTCACCGAGCGGCGCGAAGAACAACAGGCCCGTCGCATAGCCGAGCTGGGCCACGGAGGCGATCCAGCCGGCCGCGGAGGCCGAGACGCCGAAGTCACGGGCGATGAGACCCAGGAGCGGGGCGGCGAGGTAGATGTTCGCCGCGGTGACCGCCGTGCAGAGGGCGATCACGGAGAGCAGGGCGCCATTGCCCAGGTCGCGCGGGGTGCGGGCGCCGGCTCCCGGGCGTATGGACTGAAGTGTGGGACGGCGGGTGGTGTCGGTCATGGGTGTGCGGGCTCCCCCGGGCTTGCAACCAACTGGTTGGTTGTGATCTTGCAGGCCCCGGTCCGGGCTGTCAACCAAATAGTTGGTTACGCTGTGTCGCATGGCATCAGTCAGGGACCCCGAGGCCACCAAGGCCCGCATCTTCGAGGCGGCCACCGCCGAGTTCGCCCGCTACGGCATCGCCGGGGCCCGCGTCGACCGCATCGCCCGCGAGGCCCGGGCGAACAAGCAGCTGATCTATGCCTACTTCGGCAACAAGGCCGAGCTCTTCTCCCAGGTGCTCGAGAAGCGCCTGACGGAACTGGCCGTCGCCTACCCCGTCGACGCCGAGGACGTCGACGGCTGGATCGACCGCCTCATGGACTACCACGCCGCCCACCCCGAACTGGTCAGGCTGGTCTTCTGGGAGGGCCTGGAGTACGGCACCGGCGGCATCCCGCACGAGGAGGAGCGCCGGCGCCACTACGCCCGCAAGGTCGAGGCGTTCGCCGAGGCGCAGGACAAGGGCGTCATCGACGCCCGCATCCCCGCGCCCGACCTGCTGTTCATGCTGACCGCGCTCGCCTCGTGGTCGACCGTGCAGCCGCACATGCGGCGCATCCTCATCGGCGACACCGACGAGGACGACGCGCGCCTGCGCGCCTCCGTGCGCACGGCGGCACGCCGCCTGACCGGACGGGACGAGGGCGGCGCCCCCGCCGTGTCCGGCTAGTTGGTGCCGATCTTCGCCAGCAGGTCCACGATGCGGCCCTGCACCTCCGCGCTCGTCGAGCGCTCCGCGAGGAAGAGGACCGTCTCGCCGGAGGCCAGGCGCGGCAACTGGGTCGCGTCGAGGTCGGCGGAGGTGTAGACGACCAGCGGCGTGCGGTTGAGCGCGCCGTTGCCGCGCAGCCAGTCCACGATGCCGGCGCGGCGGCGGCGCACCTGCATCAGGTCCATGACGACCAGGTTCGGACGCGTCTGCGCCGCGAGCGTCACCGCCTCCGCGTCCGTCGCCCCGCACACGACGTGCATGCCGCGCCGCTCCAGCGTGGCCGTCAGCGCGTTCGCGATCGGCTCGTGCTCCTCGATCAACAGCACGCGGGGCGGGTGCATCTCGCTGTCGCGCGGCGCCAGGGCCTTGAGCAGGACGGCCGGATCGGCGCCGTACGCCGCCTCCCGCGTCGCGTGCCCCAGGCCCGCCGTCACCAGCACCGGGACCTCGGCCGCGACCGCCGCCTCGCGCAGCGACTGCAACGCGGTACGGGTGATCGGGCCGGTCAACGGGTCGACGAACAGCGCGGCCGGGTACGCGGCGATCTGCGCGTTCACCTCTTCGCGCGAGTGCACGATCACCGGGCGGTAGCCGCGCTCGGTCAGCGCCTGTTCCGTGGACGCGTCGGGTGCCGGCCACACCAGCAGCCGCCGCGGGTTGTCCAGCGGCTCGGGCGGCAACTCGTCGTCCATCGGCGGACGGACGGCGTCCACGACCTCGACCGCGCCGTTCGGGCCGTCGAGCGGCTCGGGCCCCTCCGCCCCGTCGTCCGGTGCCCCTATGGCGAAGGCCCGGCCTTCGGGGCGCGCGGCGTTGCCGGGGGCGGCGGCCGGTGCCGGTGCCGGCGGTGCCGGCGGGGGCGTGGCCGTGGCCGGTGCGGCGCCGGGGCGTGCCTGCGCCGCCTGGGCCTGTGCCTCGCGCTCGCCGTCGGACGGGTTCGCCAGCTTCCGGCGGCGGCCGGACCCCGGCGAGGGGGTCCCGTTGGCGGGCGTCTCGCCCGCGCCCGGCCCCTGCCCCAGCGGCCGCACACTGATCGGCCGCGCCGCGGGCGCCGGCTCGGCGGCACCCTGCTGAGCCGCCGCCCCCGGCTCCTCCGCGAGCGCGCGTCGCGCCCGCCGACGACCGGTGGGCGCGGTGCCGGCGGAGCCGTCAAGGGTGAACGGGGCGGGTGCGTTCGGCCCCTCCTGCGGCCCGTTCGCGCCCTGCGGAGTGGTGCCGTTGGTGTCGTCGGCACGGGTGTGGCTGCCCGGCATGCCCTCCGGGCTGCTGGGGGCGGGGGTGTTCGGCCCCTGCGCCCTGTCCGGCGTGCTTTCGGGGGCGAGCGCGGGTGCGCCCTGCGGAGTGGTGCCGTTGGGGTCGACGGCACGGGCGCTGAAGGGAGCGGGTGCGTTCGGCCCCTGCCGACCGGGCGCGCCCTGCGCGGCGCGGCCGCCCGGCCCGTACGTCACCGGCGCTGCGGCGGCACCGGCTGCCGCGTGGCCGCCGGGCGTGCCCTCCGGGCCGTAAGGCCCGGAACCCGCGGCGCCGCTCCGGCTTTCGCGGTCGCCCGGCAGTCCCTCGGGGCTGAAAGGCCCCGCCCCGGCAGCGCCACCGGGCGCGGCGTGGCCGCCGGCCCCGGCCTGGACACCGGGCGTGCCATCCGGCCCGTACGGCATCGGTGCGTTCGGCACCGGCGCTGCGGCGCCGCCGGCCCCGGCGTGGCCGCCGGGCGTGGTCTGGCGGCCGGGTGCGGCCTGGACACCGGGCGCGCCTTCCGGGCCGTAAGGTCCCGACGCCGCCGAGCCGCTGCGGCCAGCGTGGTCGCCCGGCATGCCCTCCGGCCCGTACGGCACCGGTGCGTTCGGCACCGGCGCTGTGGCACCCCCGGGCGCGGCCTGGACACCGGCCCCGGCCTGGACACCAGGCGTGCCCTCCGGGCCGTAAGAACCCGGCGCCGCCGAGCTGCTCCGGCCAACCTGGTCGCCCGGCATGCCCTCCGGTGCGTTCGGGACCGGCGCCGCGGCGCCGCCGAGCACGGCCTGGCCGCCGGGCGTGCCCGCGGCGCCGCTCCGGCCTTCGCGGTTGCCCGGCAGTCCCTCCGGGCCGAAAGGCCCGGAACCCGCGGCGCCACCGGGCGCGGTCTGGCCGCCGGGCGTGCCCTCCGGGCCGTACGGCCCCGATCCGGCAGCACCGCCAGCCCCGGCGTGGCCGCCGGCCCCGGTGTGGACGCCGGGCGCGGCCGGGACACCGGCACCGGCCTGGCCGCCAGTCATGCCCTCCGGCCCGAAAGGCCCAGGACCCGCAGCACCGCCGGCCCCGGCGTGGCCGCCGGCCCCCGCCTGGACACCGGCCCCCGCCTGGCCACCAGCCACGCCCTCCGGCCCGTAAGCCCCCGCCCCCGCAGAGCCGTTCGACCCCTCGCGGTCGCCCCGGACCGCCTCCGGGCCGTACGGTTCCTGCCCCGCAGGGGCGGGGGGCGCCGGGGGGTTGTCGTGGGTGGCGGTCGGCTGTTCGGGGGGTGTCGGGGTGGGGCGGGGGCGGCCGGGCTGGGGCGGGACGGTGGCGTATGTCTCGGGGGCGTCGGCCGGCTTGCGGTCGGCGTCGGCCGGCGGCAGTGCGAACGCGGTCCGGGCAGTGGCCTGGCCCGGGATCTGGCGCTCCGGCGCGCGCCGCGCGCGGCGGCCCGTCGGCGCCCCGGCGGGCTCGGACGGGCGGTCCGCCTCCCCCGGCGGCAGGGCGAACGCGGCACGCGGGGCCTCGGCCGGAGCCGTCTCCGCCGCTCCGCGCCGCGCCCGGCGCCCGGTCGGCGTGCTCGTGGCCTGCGACGGGACCAGGCTGCCCGGGCCCGGCCGGTCGCCGGAGTCCTCGGCGCGGGCCGGACCCCGGCGCCGCCCGGTCGGCTGCGGCGCCGGGCTGGAGTCGGTGTCCGTGGCCGGCGTTGTCTCCGCGGCCTCGGGCGCGGGCGCGGCCTCGGCCCGGCGGGCCCGCCGGCCGCTGCCGGCAGGGGTGTCGGGGGTCTCGTCGCCCGCCGGTTCCGGGTTCATGCCCCGGCCGCGCTGCGTCGGCATCGGCATGACGGTCGTCAGATTCTCGGTGTCGGGCCCGCGCTGCTGCGCGGAGGCCGCCACCGGGCCGGCCTCGGCCGAGACCGGCACCTCCAGGACGTACGCCTTGCCGCCCGACGCGCCCGGCAGGTCGTGCGTCTGCAACACGCCCCCGTGCCGGCGGACGATGCCCCGCACGAGGGGGCCGTGCACGGGGTCGCCCCCCGGGTAGGGGCCGCGCACCTCGACGCGGACGACCTCACCGCGCTGGGCCGCCGCCACGACGATCGTCGAGTCGCCGACGGCGGTCGCCGGGCCGGAGGCGGACGTGGAAGCGGAAGGGGAGCCCGTCGAGTCGACGCCGGCCACGTCCGCGATCAGGTGTGCCAGGGCCTGGGCGAACCGCTCCGCGTCCACCTCGGCCTCGATCGCCGGGGCGTGCACGGCGAACTGCGCCCGCCCCGGGCCGATCAGCTCGACCGCGCCCTCGACGCCCGCCGCGACGACCTCGTCGAGCGCGGCCTTCTTCCGTACGAGCTTGTCCTGCCCGGCGTCCAGCCGCTGATAGGCCAGCACATTGTCGACAAGCGTCGTCATCCGGGCATAGCCGGCGGCCAGATGGTGCAGGATCTGGTTGGCCTCGGGCCACAGCTGCCCGGCCGGGTCGTCGGCCAGGGTGCCGAGTTCGGCGCGGAGCCGGTCCAGGGGGCCGCGCAGGGACTCGTCCAGCACCGCCATCAGCTGCGCGTGGCGCGCGGCCAGGGCGTCGTAGGGGCGCCGGTCGGTGAAGGTCATCACGGCGCCGACGAGCTGGTCGCCGTCGCGTACGGGCGCGGTCGTCAGGTCGACCGGCACCGCGCGCCCGTCCTTGGCCCACAGCACCTGCCCGCGCACCCGGTGCTTGCGCCCGGAGCGCAGGGTGTCGGCGATGGGCGACTCCTCGTACGGGAAGGGCGTGCCGTCCGCGCGCGAGTGGTGGATGAGGGGGTGCAGTTCGCGGCCGCCGAGGTCGCTCGCGCGGTAGCCGAGGATCTGCGCGGCGGAGGGGTTGACGAGGACGACCTTGCCGGCGGTGTCGACGCCGACCACGCCCTCCGCCGCCGCGCGCAGGATCATCTCGGTCTGGCGCTGCGAGCGGGCGAGTTCGGCCTCGGTGTCGAGCGTGCCGGTCAGGTCGCGGACGACGAGCATGAGCAGCTCGTCGTCGTAGGAGGCGTGCGGCTCGGCGTACGGGGTGCGGCCGTCGAGGTTGGCGCTGGTCACCTCGACGGGGAACTGGGTGCCGTCCGTGCGCCGGGCGACCATCCGCGTGGGCTTAGTGCGCCCGCCGTCCGGGTCGTCGCGCGGCGGCCGCAGCCCACCGGGGATGCGCCGCGAGTCGAACTCCGGCAGCAGATCGAGCAGACCGCGCCCCACGAGACCGGTGCCCGGCACCTCGAACGTCTCGAGCGCGATGTGATTGGCGTTGACGACCGTGCCGTTGCAGTTGACGAGCAACAGGGCATCGGGCAGGGCGTCGAGTATGGCTGCGAGGCGAGCAGCGCCTCGGGATGGCCTGCTGCTCACGACGACGCTTCCTCCCTGGTTACCGCACCTTGCCGACCGCTCCGGGTGGTTTTGCACCGCCTCGGGGCTGTCATTGAGGGGAAGTCTACGGGCTGTCGTTACGTGCGCTACTGCGGATGACGCGTGTGCCGCGACCCGTCACCGGGCCTCTCCCGGGCGTCTCGGGCAGGCCGGACATGCCCCTCGTGTCCGCCTTCGTGGTGACCTCCGGGTCAGCCCTGACCGGTTTCCACGGTCGTTTTCTTCGGCGAGCCCTTCGACTCCCCGAACACAGTGGAGAACTTGTTCCAGCGGGCGGTCTCACAGCCGTTGGTCCGGTTGAAGTCGGCGTTCACCGGCCGGCCGGCCCAGGAGCCGGAGATGTGCGCCCGCTCCGGACCGCCGTAGAGCATCGTGCACATCTGTCCCTCCGGCACCGGCGCGAAGAGGTCCGTGCCCCACTTCATGTGGCTGTCGAGCTGATCGCAGGCCGCCTGGGCCTGCGGGTGGGTGCCGCCGGCCGGGTGGCAGTACAGCTCGTACGTGCCGTCGTGGGCGCCGGTGTCCGTGATGGTGATCGTGAGGTGGTCGCCGCCGCGGTCCGGCCCGTCGAGCGGGATGGGTGCCGCCGTGGCGGCGGCGGAGGCGGCCAGCAGCGGGGCCGCCAGCGCGGCGGCGAGGGCGAGACGGCGGAGTGACATGCGGATACTCCTGAGGTGCGAGCGGTACGGGGCCGGGCGGCCGGGCTTCCGGCCAGACCCCTCGCCCGAACTAACGCGCCGGGGCGCCCCGCGTTGCGCGCCGGTAACGCCTTTGCCCGCGGCACCTGTCGCCCGGTACCGTAGGCTGCGATTGGTGGCGAGCCGCAAGGCTGTGTCATCATCTGCACGCGACACCCGCGCCTGCGCGGTTGTAGCTGGAGGCGTCGCCTAGTCCGGTCTATGGCGCCGCACTGCTAATGCGGTTTGGGCCTTAAAGCCCATCGAGGGTTCAAATCCCTCCGCCTCCGCAGTCGCCCGAAGCCCCGGTCGTCCCCGTGACGGCCGGGGCTTCCGCGTTCTCCGCGCTTTTGCCGGGCGGCCGGGTGGATCATGGCCCGCCGGCCCCCGTGGATCTTCCTCGTGGATCTTCCTCAGGGGCCCGTCCGGGGCTGTTTTCCCAGGTCAGGTGGGGTGCGGCTAATGGATTTCGTCTGGCGGCGAGGTTCATGTAATGTTGTCCACGCAACGCCGACCGGCAAGAAAGTCAGCCGGAAAGCCGAGCGCTCGTAGCTTAACGGATAGAGCACTTGACTACGGATCAAGAGGTTGCAGGTTCGAATCCTGCCGAGCGCACAGCCGAGAGTTTCGACTCTCGACCGTCGCGGGGTGGAGCAGCTCGGTAGCTCGCTGGGCTCATAACCCAGAGGTCGCAGGTTCAAATCCTGTCCCCGCTACTAAGACCGCAGGCCCGGTACCACTGGTACCGGGCCTGCGGCGTTTCCTGGGGCGTGTCCTCAGCCTCCCTCGCCCCGAGCGGGCGGCGCCCTGTCCGGTCGCCGAGCGGAAGCGGCTGGCGGCGCTCGGCGACCGGATCGTGTTCGGGCTCCGGGGCGGGCCCTACAGCGGCAGGGCCTGTGCCAGCTCGCGCCACTCGACGCGGGGGAGGCTGTAGACGCGCTCCCGGGCGTTCGGCAGGACGACCTGGACGGCGAGGTGATCGGCGCCGGCCGCGAGGAACTCCTCGACGCGGGCGCGGACCGCCTCGTCGTCGCCGAGGGCGAAGAGGGCGTCCACGAGCCGGTCGCTGCCGTCGTCCTTGAAGTCCTCCTCCGTGAAGCCGAGCCGGAGCAGGTTGTTGGTGTAGTTCGGCAGCGGCAGGTAGAAGGAGAGGAACTCGCGGGCCGTCCGGCGGGCGCGGGACAGGTCGGTGTCGAGGACGACCTTCAGCTCGGGCGCGAGGAAGGCGTCGGGGCCCAGCAGTTCGCGGGCGCTCGCGGTGTGCTCGGCGGTGACGAGGTAGGGGATCGCCCCGGCCGCGCGCTCGGCGGCGAGCCGAACCATCTTGGGCCCGAGCGCGGCCAGCACGCGCTGCCCGGCGGGCAGCGGCACGGGGGCGTCGTCCAGGGCCGTCAGATAGTCCCGCATCGCCGAGTACGGGCGGGCGTACTGCTTGGCCAGCGCGGTGTGGCTCACGCCCAGGCCGAGGACGAGGCGCTCGCGCCGGCCGGGGGCGAGGGCGGCGTACTGGGCCGCGACGTCGGCAGCCTCGTGCTGCCAGATGCTGAGGATGCTGGTGCCCACGGCGACCCGGTCCGTCGCCTCCAGGACGTGCGCGGCCTGGGCGAGGCTGGGGTTGCCGCCGATCCACAGGGCCGAGTAGCCCAGCTCCTCCAACTCCGCCGCCGCGTCGGCGATGTCGCCGAGCCGCGTGGGGTCGTCCGTGCGGAGGCCCGCGCTCCAGAGGCCGATCGTGCCGAGCTGTGTGGTGAGTGCCATGATCCACTCAATCGGAGGGCTTTTCCGCTTATTCCGGGGTGCCGGACGCGTGGGCGCGCCGGGCGTCCGGGGCGGATTCTCGGGCGATTCACATTCTCAGGCGATTCACAGGCACGCGAAAGGCCCCTCTCACCCGCCCTTCGCACCATCGTCACCATGACGACCATCGCCTCGCCCCAAGGGCGCACCCGGCCCCCGCACGACGACGCAAGCGCCGTACGCGTCCTGGTCGTCGGCGGCGGGACTCCCCTCGCCGGCCTGCTCTCCCTCGCCCTGCGCGCCGAGGGCTGGGAGGTGCGGTCGGCCGCCGACGGCGACGAAGCGGTCCGCCGCGCACGGGACTTCCGCCCGGACGCCGTCGTCCTGGACGTGATGCTCCCCGGCATGGACGGCCTCGCGGTGCTGGGCCGGCTGCGGCACGACCGGCCCGAGGTGCCGGTGCTCTTCCTCGCCGCCCGGGACGCCGGCGGGGACCGCGTCGCCGGGCTCACCGCGGGCGGCGACGACTGCGTCACCAAGCCGTTCGGCCTGGAGGAGGTCGTCGCCCGGCTGCGCGGGCTGCTGCGCAGGTCCCGGGCCGTGGCGCCGCGCGCCGGCTCCGTACTGCGGGTGGGGGACCTGGTCCTGGACGAGGACAGCCGCGAGGTGTCCCGGGGCGGGACGGGCATCCACCTCACCGCCACCGAGTTCGAACTGCTGCGCTTCCTGATGCGCAACCCGGGCCGGGTGCTCAGCAAGCCGCAGATCCTCGACCGCGTGTGGTCCTACGACTTCGGGGGCCAGGTCAACGTCGTCGAGCTCTACATCTCCTATCTGCGCCGGAAGATCGACGCCGGCCGGCCGCCCATGATCCACACCCGGCGCGGGGCCGGTTACCTCCTCAAGCCCGCCGCGTCCGGCTGAGCGGAACGGCCCGGCATGGTCCCGAGGAAATCCCCTTGTACGGCGTACAGCAACTCCTGTACGGTGTAGAACGCAATCAGCCGTACACCGTACAAGGGGGCTCTCATGACGTCGACGACCACGGACTCACCGCCTGACACCACCGCCGGGCGGCCCCGTAATCCCACGCGGTGGCTGGTCCTCGCCGTCATCTGCCTGGCCCAGCTCACCGTGCTGCTGGACAACACCGTCCTCACGGTCGCGATCCCGTCCCTCACCGAGGACCTGGGCGCCGCCACCTCGGACATCCAGTGGATGATCAACGCCTATTCGCTGGTGCAGGCGGGCCTGCTGCTCACCGCCGGCAGCGCCGCCGACCGCTACGGGCGCAAGAAGCTGCTCGCGGTGGGTCTCGCCCTGTTCGGCCTGGGCTCGCTCGCGGCGGCGCTCTCGCAGACCGCCGGCCAGCTGATCGCCGCCCGCGCGGGCATGGGCATAGGCGGCGCCCTGCTGATGACCACCACCCTGGCCGTCGTCGTGCAGGTCTTCGACGAGGACGAGCGGCCCAAGGCCATCGGCCTGTGGGGCGCGGTCGGTTCGCTCGGCTTCGCCGCCGGACCGCTCATCGGCGGCGCGCTGCTCAACCACTACTGGTGGGGCTCGATCTTCCTGATCAACCTGCCGGTGGCCGTGCTCGGCCTGCTGGCCGTGCTCAAGTGGGTGCCGGAGTCGAAGAACCCCTCGGGCGAGAAGCCCGACCTCCTCGGCGCGCTGCTCTCCATGATCGGTATGACGGGCCTGGTCTTCGCGATCATCTCCGGCCCCGGCCACGGCTGGACCTCCACCCGGGTGCTGACCTCCGGCATGGTCGGCCTGGTCACGCTGGCCTTCTTCGCCCTGTGGGAGCGGCGCTGCCCGTACCCGATGCTGGACATGCACTTCTTCCGCAACAGCCGCTTCGTGGGCGCGGTCTCGGGCGGCATCCTCGTCGCCTTCGGCATGGGCGGCTCGTTCTTCCTCCTCGGGCAGCACCTGCAGCTGGTCCTGCACTACGACCCGCTGGAGACGGGGCTGCGCATGACGCCCCTGGCGCTGGTCATCGTCGCCCTCAACTTCACCGGTGTGGGCGCCCGGCTGCTGCCGAAGATCGGCACGCCCGGTGCCATCGCGGGCGGCATGGGGCTGCTGGCGGCGGGCCTCGCGTCGATCGCGGTGCTCGGCGCGGACGGGTACGGGGGCATGCTCCTGGGCCTGATCCTGATGGGCATCGGCATCGCCGTGTCGATGCCGGCCATGGCCAACGCGATCATGTCCGCGATCCCGCCGGAGAAGGCGGGCGTGGGCGCCGGCGTCAACGGCACGCTGCAGGAGTGCGGCAACGGACTCGGCGTCGCGGTGCTGGGCGCGGTCCTGAACTCGCGCTTCGCCGCGCTGCTGCCCGGCGTGGCGGCGGGGGCCGGGTCCCTGCCGGAGGCGCTGTCCCACGCCCGTACGGGAGCGGAGCGCGCGGAGATCTCGGACGCGTTCGCCTCCGGAGTCCAGGCCAGCCAGCTGGTCGGCGCGGGGGCGGTGCTGGCCGGCGGCGTGGTGGCGGCCGTCCTGCTGCGGCGGGCGGAGCGGGCCGGGCGCTGAGCCCACGGGGGGCGGGGCGATGCCCCGCCCCCTCTAGCATTCGGAATACGTGCACAGCGGCGGAAAGAGAGAACTCACGATGGCAGGCACCCCGCACACGAGCGTGTGGCTGGCCAAGGAGGGGGAGAGGAAGGCCCCGAAGCGGAAGGCCGAGCCGGGCGGTGAGGGAGCGCTGGACCGGGACCGCATCGTCTCCGCGACGGTCCGGCTGCTGGACGCCGAGGGCCTGGCGAAGTTCTCGATGCGCCGCCTCGCCGCCGAGCTCGGCGTGACGGCCATGTCGGTCTACTGGTACGTCGACAACAAGGACGAGCTCCTCGAGCTGGCCCTGGACCGGGCGTCCGGCGACATGAGGACGCCGGACCTGTCCGACGAGAGCGCCGACTGGCGCGACCAGGTGCGGGACCTGGCGATGGAATACCGCTCGATGCTCGTCGCCCACCCCTGGGTGGCCCAGCTGGTGGGCCGGTACCTCAACATCGGCCCGCAGGCCATGACCTTCGCCGACGCCGCGCTGAAGGTGGTGCGGCGCATCGGCGTGCCGCAGGACGGGGCGAGCGGGGTGCTCAACGTCGTCTTCCAGTTCGCCTTCGGCTTCGCCACGACCGAGGTGCTCATCAAGGAGCGCTGCCGGGAGGCGGGGACCACCGAGGACGAGTACTTCGAGCAGGTGATGGGCATCGTCGCGGACCAGCCGGAGTTCGCCGAGACGCACAAGGAGGCGACCGAGCTCCTGGAGGCGCGCGGCACGCGGTCCGTCGCGGAGCAGCGGGAGCGGGACTTCGCGTACGCGCTGGATCTGATGATCGCCGGCATCGAGGTCATGCGCGAGCGCGCCGGGCTCTGAGCACGCGCCCCCGGCATGGGTAAGGCCCCGGTGGTGTGCGCCGGCCGTCCCCTGCCGTCGATGCGCACCCCCACCGGGGCCATGGTCCGGAACCGTCCATGCCGTTCAGGCTCCGGGCCGTCCGGCCGGGCAGCGCCACTCCGCTCGTAGCGCGCTGACCGGCCGGGGTTTCGTCAGCCGGCCTGCCGGGCCGGCTCGGTGGCGTCCGGGGACGCGGCCTGCGGGGAGGTGGCGGCCGGGCCGCCGCCCTTGAGGGCGACCTCCTTGATGAAGAGGGTCACGATGAAGGCGATCAGCGCGCACGGCGCCGCGTAGAGGAACACATCGCCGACGCCGTGCCCGTAGGCGCTCTCGACGACCGTGCGGATCGGCGCCGGCAGCGCGTCGAGGTCGGGGATGCCGCCGCCGCCCGTACCGCCGTGGCCCATCGCCGCCGCGGCCTTGGGGCCGAGCGCGGTGATGCCGTCCTTGACGTACTCGGGGACCCGGTTGGCGAGGACCGCGCCGAGCGCGGAGACGCCCACCGCGCCGCCCAGGGAGCGGAAGAAGGTGACGACGGAGCTGGCGGCGCCGAGGTCCTTCGGCTCGACCTGGTTCTGCGCGGCCAGCACGAGGTTCTGCATCATCATGCCGATACCGAGGCCCATGAGCGCCATGTAGATCGCCAGGTGCCAGTACGGGGTGTCGTACCGCATGGTGCCGAGCAGGCCCATGCCCGCGGTGACGAGGACGCCGCCGCTGAGCAGCCAGGCCTTCCAGCGGCCGGTCTTGGTGATGATCTGGCCGGAGACGGTCGAGGAGACGAACAGGCCGGCGATCATCGGGATGGTCAGCACGCCGGACATCGTCGGCGACTCGCCGCGCGCCAGCTGGAAGTACTGCGAGAAGAAGACCGTGCCGGCGAACATCGCGACGCCCACGAAGAGGCTGGCGAGCGAGGAGAGGGCGATCGTCTTGTTGCGGAACAGCCGCAGCGGGATGATCGGTTCGGACGCCTTCGACTCCGTGAGGACGAAGAGCGCGGCGAGCACCAGCGAGCCGCCGACCATGGCGTAGCTCTGCCAGGAGATCCAGTCGTAGTCCTTGCCCTTGCCGGCCCGGGTGACCCAGATCAGCAGCAGGGTGACCGAGGCGGTGATGAAGAACGCGCCCAGCCAGTCGACCTTGACCTTGCGCTTGACGACGGGCAGCTTCAGCGTCTTCTGCAGGACGATGAGCGCGATGACCGCGAACGGCACGCCGACGTAGAAGCACCAGCGCCAGCCGAGCCAGTCGGTGTCGGTGATGACGCCGCCCAGCAGCGGGCCGCCGACGGTGGCGACGGCGAAGGTCGCCCCGAGGTAGCCGCTGTAACGGCCGCGCTCACGAGGGGAGATCATCGCGGCCATGATGATCTGGGCGAGGGCGGAGAGGCCGCCGACGCCGATGCCCTGGAACACCCGGCAGGTGATCAGCATGCTGGTGTTCTGCGAGAGACCGGCCACGACCGAGCCGGCCACGTAGATCACCAGGGCCAGCTGGACCAGCAGCTTCTTGCTGAAGAGGTCGGAGAGCTTGCCCCACAGCGGGGTGGACGCGGTCATCGCCAGCAGCGAGGCCGTGACGACCCAGGTGTAGGACGACTGGCTGCCGTGCAGATCGTGGATGATCTCCGGCAGCGCGTTGGAGACGATCGTCGAGGAGAGGATCGCCACGAACATGCCGAGGAGCAGGCCCGAGAGGGCCTCCATTATCTGACGATGCGTCATGGGTGCGGCTGCGGTGTCTGTCGAGGCGTCCCGCACACCTGCCGGTGTGGTGTTGGCCATGGACTCCCTTTCTCGCTGCGGTTTTCAGGCGTGTGTACGGGTGGTGTGGTCGGCCGGGTGGTGCTGCGGCGCCAGGCGCGGTCGGCACTCGCCGAAGCTCTCGCGCAGGCGCGTCATCAGGCCGATGAGGTGGCCGACGTCGTCGTCGGACCAGTCCTCCAGGCAGGTCGCGAGCGCCTGCGTGTAGCGCGCCGAGACCTCTTCCAGCAGCGCCGCGCCGCTGGGGGTGAGGCTCAGCTGCCGCGAGCGCTTGTCGAGCGGGTCGGGGTGCCGGTCGAGCCAGCCGCGCTCGGCGGCGTACGCGACGTGCCGGCTGGTCACCGAGGCGTCGATGCCCAGGAGCTCGCCGAGCCGGCTCATCCGCATGTCGCCGTGCTGCTTGAGCAGGGCCAGCAGCATGGCGGTGGCGGGCGAGCAGTCCTGGGGGAGGGACCGGCTCAGACCGCGCTTGACGGCGCCGAGGGCGCTGAGTTGCCGGGCCAGCTCTTCGTACTGCTCCTGTGCGGCCATGGACTCGGCTCCTCGGATCCGACGGTTAGGTTGCTTCGGGCAACCATACGGACGTTTGGTTGCTGAAGGCAAACGAATAGCGCCCAAAACGGGTAAAGGAAGGACCAAACCTTGCCCCGCGGCCCGTAAAGCGGTGGCCCTGTGCGGAGGGGGCGGGGCCGTTTCGCTAGGGTCCTGGCCCATGGCCAACCACCATCAGCAGAGCCCCGAGGGCAACCACGACCCCGCGGGCAGCACTCAGATGTTCCGCGCCTTCGTCGACGAGGGGGCGCCGACGGGCGGCCGGGCCGCGGCGGCCGCGGGGCGCGGCCGTAAGTCCGGGCCGGGCGTCGGTGTGATCGTGGGCGTCGTCGTCGCGATCGCGGTGGTCGTGGGGGCCGTGCTGCTCGCGATGGCCTGACGGGTCAGGCCCAGTCCACCGAGACGTCGCGCGTCTCGATACGCATCCCCGGCAGCACCCGCCACGCGTCGACGCACACCGGGAAGGTCGCCTCCACCGTCCGCCCGGCCTCGATCGGCGCCGGGAGCGGATGGCTGGAGCTGATCGTGGCCCAGTCCGTGCCGAACGCGCCGATGATGTGCGTGCCGAGGGTGACGGTGCCGGCGGTGACGGGGCTGCCGCCGGTATTGGCGAACGTGAGGGTGACCTGCTCGCACCACCGGTCCGGGCCGGGCTCGCGGCGCGGTTCGCCGACCTCCAGGGCGGCGGGGGCCGGTGCCGGGGTGCCGGGACCGGTGGGTCCCGATGGCGCCGGGGGTGCGGGGCGCGAGGGAGGGGAAGGTCTGGAGGGGCGCGACGTGCGGGCGGGCGGGGTGTCGCCGTTGCCGCCGGAGAGGCCCGTGTCGCCGCTCGTGGCGGGCAGGGGCACGTCGTGAGGGGCGTGCGTCGTGGCCGTGCCGCCCGGGCTGCCGGTGGCCGCGCCGGGGGCGGGTCGTGCGGGAACGGGGCTCCCGCTCCGGGTGGGTGCGGGCCGCCTCGAAGGCCCGGGCGAACGCGCCGGTGAGTGCGGTGCGCCGTCCAGCGGTACGAGCTCCACGCCGCCCTTCGGCGGCACGGCCCGGTCCGCCGGCCGGGAGGCGCCGGGTCCGGCGGCCCCCGTGGCGACATAGCCGTCGCGATCGCTGCCGCCGCAGCCGGTGAGCGCCGCCCCCAGGCAGAGGCAGAGCGCGGTGGCCGAAGCGGAGACGAGCGTCATCCGTCGCATCGGCCCAGTGTGGCTGACGGTCAGTCAGCTGTACATATGTCCGGGCCGGGGCGCGTCAGTCCGCGATGAGGCCCTCGCGCAGCTGTGCCAGCGTCCGCGTCAGCAGCCGGGAGACGTGCATCTGCGAGATGCCGACTTCCTCGCCGATCTGGGACTGCGTCATGTTGGCGAAGAACCGCAGCATGATGATCTGGCGCTCACGCGGCGGCAGCTTGGCCAGCAGCGGCTTGAGCGACTCGCGGTACTCCACGCCCTCCAGCGCGCTGTCCTCGTAGCCGAGCCGGTCCGCCAGGGAGCCCTCGCCGCCGTCGTCCTCGGGGGAGGGCGAGTCCAGCGAACTGGCGGTGTAGGCGTTGCCGACCGCCAGGCCGTCGACCACGTCCTCCTCGGACACGCCCAGGCACAGGGCGAGTTCGGGCACGGTCGGGGAGCGGTCGAGCTTCTGTGCGAGCTCGTCGCTCGCCTTGGTGAGGGCGAGCCGCAACTCCTGGAGGCGCCGCGGCACGCGCACCGACCAGCTGGTATCGCGGAAGAAGCGTTTGATCTCACCGACGACGGTCGGCATCGCGAACGTCGGGAATTCGACCCCGCGTTCGCAGTCGAAGCGGTCGATCGCCTTGATCAGCCCGATCGTGCCGACCTGGACGATGTCCTCCATCGGTTCGTTGCGGCTGCGGAAGCGGGCGGCCGCGTAGCGCACGAGGGGGAGGTTGAGTTCGATCAGGGTGTCGCGGACGTACGTACGCTCGGCACTGTCCCGCTCGAGCGTGGCGAGCCGCAGGAAGAGGGAGCGGGAGAGGGTGCGGGTGTCGATGGCTTCGCAGTCGTCGAGCACGGCGTGCGGTGCGTCGTTGGCGAGCACCTTCGCGCTGCCCAGGTCTACGGACATGCCACCCCCTTGAGGTCGCGGACGGGTCACAGCGGGCCCCCGGTCGAGAGTACGGCTGAGGCGTTCAGCCTCCACCTGAATACCGGAGGCTGCGCTGTGGCAAACGCAGTTCCAGCAGAATGTCACATGTCGGCAACACGCTGTAGCGTCAAGTCGACATATCTTCCCCATGACATCGGGGCAGGGGTCACCCGGGAGAGTTAGGCGTCGATTCGATTTGCGGATCGCAGCCGGGCGAAGCTCCGTGAGAGTAGCCGGGACACATGCATTTGCGACACCCCCAGCTCCGCGCTGATCTGCGACTGCGTCAGGTTGCTGTAGTAGCGCAGTAGAAGGATGCGTTGTTCGCGCTCCGGCAGCTGTACGAGCAGGTGACGTACGAGATCCCGGTGCTCGACCCCCGCCAGCGCCGGGTCCTCGTAGCCGAGCCGGTCCAGCAGGCCGGGCAGGCCGTCGCCCTCCTGCGCCGCCTCCAGGGAGGTGGCGTGATACGAGCGGCCGGCCTCGATGCAGGCGAGCACCTCGTCCTCGGCGATCTTCAGCCGGTCGGCGATCTCGGCGGTGGTCGGGGAGCGGCCGTGCAGCACCGTCAGGTCCTCGGTGGCGCCGTTGACCTGCACCCACAGCTCGTGGAGGCGGCGCGGGACGTGCACGGTGCGGACGTTGTCGCGGAAGTAGCGCTTGATCTCGCCGACGACGGTCGGCATGGCGAAGGTGGGGAACTGCACCCCGCGGTCGGGGTCGAAACGGTCGATGGCGTTGATGAGTCCGATGGTGCCGACCTGGACCACGTCCTCCATCGGCTCATTGCGACTGCGAAAACGCGCCGCGGCGTACCGCACGAGGGGGAGGTTGGCTTCGATCAGGGCGGCGCGCACGCGGGCGTGCTCGGGCGTGCCGGGCTCCAGGGAGGCGAACTCCTTGAAGAGCACCTGGGTCAGGGCCCGGGCGTCGGCGCCCCGGCTCTCGCGGGCCCGGGGGCCCTGCACGGTGCCGGTCTCGGTGTGGTCGTCGGGGCCGGGCTCGGCGATGTCCTCGCTCCGGTCCGGTTCGTCGGCGGGCTTGTCGCGCCGGAGGGGGGCTTCGGGCGCTGTACGGGCCGGCACGGTCACCACCCCTTTGTGGTCATTTTCGATCAACTCATCCGGCAAAAGCGGTCATAGCATCACAAGACATGTGCACTGTGTGCAAGCACCGCATAACTCCGTGTTGACGACGAAAAAATCCCCTCACCGAGGCGGTGAGGGGAGGGGAGGCGTGCTGCGGACCGGCCGTCGCCGTGCGGCGGGGCGGGTCAGAACGGATAGTCGGCGATCACCCAGGTCGCGAATTCGCGCCACTGGCCGACGCCTGCCTGGTGGGCCGGGTGCTCCAGGTACCGGCGCAGCGCGTCGGTGTCCTCGACGGAGGAGTTGATGGCGTAGTCGTAGGCGATGGGCCGGTCGGAGATGTTCCAGCCGCACTCCCAGGAGCGCAGCTCGGGGATGAGCGCGCCCAGCTCCTCGAACGCCCGCACGCCGGCGACCACGCGGGGGTCGTCGCGCCCGACGCCCTCGTTGAGCTTGAACAGGACGAGGTGACGGATCACTGGCTGCCTTCTCCGCTCTTCGGCTCTCGCCGCTCTACGCCGCCGCCCCGGCCGCCGCGGCCGGTCAGCTGATCAGCTGGGTCATGAACTCGCCGACGCTCTTGGCGGCGTCCGAGATCCCCTCGAACCCTATCTGGACGAGCTCGGCCGACCGTGCGGGGGAGTGGATGATCGTGTACGCCACGAAGATGCCGAGGGCCCAGAGAACGACCTTCTTTGTCTGCACCATGAGGCACTCCCTCCCCTGCTGTCCCGAGTGCGGTCGCGAGAGTCTAACCGTGCGTCCGTGCGAATGGACGGAGCCGTGCAGGGCGTGGGCGGAGCGGGGGTGTGGAGGTACTCACACCCCTCACCTCATCTTTAAGGACTTAAGACCCTGCAAGGCGGGTCCTTCGCCCGCCTGCCGGGCCCGCGCGGGGGCGGAGGATGGAGGTGCGCCCGCGGATCTGGCAGGAATCCTGCGGGCGAGGGATACGGACCTCCCTGCGGGGTCCGGCCGTGTCTACCCCCCGACCACGGCCCGGACTTGGAGCCCGTGTCCTCGTCGGGGGAGACGGTTCGTCCCCCGACGTCGTCTTCCCCGTCCTGCGTTTGCCGGAAGCCCCGGCTCCCGAAGCCGCGCACGGGTGAGGGAGCCGGGGCTTCCGCGCAAGCCCCGCACGCCGGACAGGGGGCGCCGGGGCCCGCCCGCACGCCGTGGCCCAGCGCCCCGTGCGCCTGGCGCCGCTGCCGGCACCACCTGCCGCTGTCGCCTCTCCTGACCCGCGGTCAGCACGATTCCGGCCGTCGCGCCGTGTTCCTCCCCGGCGCGGAGCCCTCGAGTCCGTCGGGCCGCAGACGGGTGGGCGGCTGAGGTGAAATCGGCCCATTGCCGGGGCACCAGAAAGGCACACGGTGTGCCCGATGTGGGAGGGCGGTGAGGTTCGCCATGGGCGTGCACGAGCTCGCCTTCACCATGCGGGAGCGCGTGGTGGGGGGAGCGGTCGTCATGGAACTTCTGGGTGAGATCGACATCTTGGCGGAGCAGGTGCTGGGCCCGCGCGTCGAGTCCCTGGCGGGGCGGTGCCGGGGAGACCTCGTCATCGACCTGCGAGGCGTGACGTTTCTGGACGCGAGCGGCGTGCGGCTGCTGCTGCGGGCGCGCGCCCGGGCGCTGCGCGGCGGGGCGCGGCTGCGCGTCGTACGGGGCGGGGTGATGGTGTCGAAGGTGATACGGATCGCCGGCGTCGAGCCGGCGTTCGCCTGGCTGGACGAGTTCCCGCCGACGGCCGTGGGCAGCGTCCCCGCCTGACCGGCGGCTCACACCGCGCCAGGGGCCGTCGGCGGGCGCGGGCCTGACGACCGCGGATCGGCTCCTACGGCCTCGGCTGACCCGCTGACCCGCACGGTGCCCGCGAGGTGAACGGACGGTCGCCGGCCGGACGAGCGGCGGGTGGGTGCGGGTGCGGGTGGGGCCGCGCGGTGGGCGGGGCGGGTGCGTGGGCGCGCTGGGCGTCGGGGCCTGTCGATTCGCGGGGGTGGTGCTGTCGCCGCAGGCGGGTGGCTGGGCGCGTTGTGCGGGGTGGGCGGTCCGCGGGGCCCGCTGGGCGTCTGGAGCCTGTCGTCCTGGCGGCCTGGGGCTGTTGTTGCGGGCGGGGCGTCGGGGCCGCCGGGGGCGCTGTCGATCCGTGAGCGGCGTGGGGCTGTTGCCCGGGCGCTGCGCGGTAGGCGTCGCAGCCGTTTGAGCCGGGGCCTGACGCCCGCGGAACGTGGGCGGTCAGGCGGATGGGGCGCGGTGGTGGGGGAACTCCTTGTCCAGCAGGCGTGCCACCTCCGCCGCCTCCGTGGCGCCGCGGCGTGTCAGCACGTCGTGGGCCTCCCGCAGGGAGCCCAGCGCGAGGCGCGGTTCGCCGAGTGCCAGTTGGGCGCTGCCGCGGGCGGCCAGCGCCAGGCCGCGGCAGTACGCGTCGCCCAGGCCGGCCTCGAGCGCCAGCGCCCGGTCGGCCGCGGTGACGACCTCGCGGTGCTGCCGCTGGTCCAGCCGGCACTGGGCCAGGCGCGCCCACAGCAGGGCCTCCCGGCGGGGTTCGATGTCCTCCGCCGCCAGCGCCTCCCGCAACCGGTCCGCGGCCGTCGCCGCACGGTCGGCCCGCAGGTGGACGATGCCCGCCTCGTGCAGGACGAGCGCCAGGGTCGGTCCGTGGCCCAGCTCCCGGGCGCGTTCGGTCGCCTCGTTGACGGCCCCGAGGGCCTCGTCGGCCCGGCGCAGGGCGACGTACGCGCGTGCCGTGTGGGCCAGGGCCTCCAGGGCGCAACTCGTCGCCCCTTCGCCGCGGAAGCCCTCTTCGGCCCGTACGAGCAGCGGCAGGGCCTCGTCGGGCCGGCCGAGGGCGAGGAGGACGACGCCCAGCTCGTGGGAGGCCGTGGTCAGGACGTAGGCGTCGGCGGCCGACTCGGCCAGGCGCAGGCTCGCCCGCAGGTCCCGCTCGGCGCGTTCGTAGGTGTCGGCTCCGTAGCGCGGGGCGGCGAGGAGCCGCAGCGCACGGGCGGCGCTCGCGTCGTCCGCGCGCTGCCGGGCCCGTTCCAGGGCCTGCCCGGCGGGCGGGGCGAGGTCCTGGTGGCGTGCGGTGCCCGCGGTCAGCCGGCCCCAGACCGTCAGCAGGTCCACGGCGGGCCGCAGCGCCTCGGGCACGTCCAGGGCGAGGGCCTGGCGCACGGCGTCGAGGAGGTCCGGGTGGGCGTCGCGCAGCCAGGCGTGGGCGTCGTCCGCGTCGGCGAGGGGGCGGCCCGTCGTCTCGAGGCTGTGGTGCAGATGGCGGGGTTCGGGGCTGTCGGGGCGGATGCGGCGCAGCGCGGTGACGGCGGTGGCCAGGTGGTGGTCGAGCAGGCGCAGCAGCGCCGCGTCCCGTACGGGCGGGCTGTCGGAGCGTTCGCTCTGCCGCCGGGCGAACTCCTTGAGCAGGTCGTGGCAGCGGTACCGGCCCCCGCCCAGGTTCTCCAGCAGTCCCGCGGCGGCGAGGTGGGCGGTCAGGTCCGCGGCGTGGGCGCCGGCGTCCGCGGGCGCCGGCTCGGGCACGTCGAGGACGGCCGCGGCGGCCCCGGCGTCGAGGCCGGTGGCGTCGGGCTGGGCCAGGAGGCGGAAGGCGCGGGCGGATTCGGGGTCGAGGGCGTCGTAGCCGACGCGGAAGGCGCACTCGGCGTCGAGGTCGCGGGCGTGGAGCTCCTCCAGTCGGCGCCGTTCGTCGCGGAGGCGGGCGGCGAGGTCGGCCGGCGTCGAGGAGGCGACGGCGAGGTGGGAGCCCGCGATGCGCACGGCGAGCGGCAGCCGCCCGCAGGCGGTCACCACCGAGCGCGCCGACGTGGCGGCGGCGCCCGCGCCGGTCGCCCCGGCGACCGCCTCCAGCATGGCGAGGGCCTCCTTCTCCTCCATCGCCTCCACGGCGATGCGCCGGGCGCCGGGCAGGTCGAGGTCGGCCGACCGGCTGGTGACCAGTACGGCGCATCCCGGTGCGGCCGGAAGCAGCGGGAGCACCTGCGCGGCGTCCCGTACGTCGTCGAGCAGCAGGAGCACGCGGCGTTCGGAGATCAGGGAGCGGTAGAGCGCGGCCTGCCGCGCCGGCCCTTCGGGCAGGGCGCTGTCGGCGACGCCGAGCGCGGCCAGGAGCCGGGTCAGGGCCGCGTCACCGGTGACGGGCGTGTCGCCGGAGCCGCGCAGATCGAGGTGGAAGCGGCCGCCGGGGTAGGCGGCCCGTAGGGCGCGGCCGACGTGGACGGCCAGCGTGCTCTTGCCGACGCCGCCGGGCCCGGTCAGGACGGCGACGGCGACCGGCCGGCCGTCGCCGCCGGCGAGCGCGGAGCGGACCTCGGCGAGCAGTGCCTCGCGGCCGGTGAAGTCGCGGATGCCGGGCGGCAGCCGGTCGGGGCCGGTCGCGGCGGTGGTGGCGGTGGGTGCCGGGGGCGGCGGCGCCGACAGGGCGGGGTCGCCGGCCAGGACCTGTTCGTGCAGGCGGGTGAGTTCCGGCCCGGGCCCGGTGCCGCGCTCCTTGGCGAGCAGGCGCCGGGCGTCGGCGAACACCGTCAGCGCCTCCGCCTGCCGGCCGGCGCGGTGCAGGGCCAGCATGAGCAGGCCCCGGGCCCGTTCGCGCAGCGGGTGTTCGGTGACCAGGGCCCGCAGTTCGGTCACCGCGTCGGTGTGCCGGCCCAGGGTGAGGGCGCAGCCGTAGAACTCCTCGCGCGCGAGGGCGCCCAGGTCGGTGAGCCGTTCGCGCTCGCGGGCGGCGTACGGGCCGGGCAGCGCGGCCAGCGGAGTGCCCTCCCACAGTGCGAGGGCGGCGGTCAGCCGTTCGTGCGCCCCGGCGACGTCGCCCGCGTCGCGGGCGGCCAGGGCGGCCGTCAGGTGCTGTTCGAAGACGGCGGCGTCGAGCGTGGCGGCCGGGGCGTGCGAGGCGTAGCCGTCGCCGGACGGGACCAGCAGCCGGGCGGGTGCCCCGGGCGGGCGCCCGGGCTCGAGTTCGGCGCTCAGCCGGGAGAGGTACGCGCGCACGGTGGCCTCCGCCTCGTCCGGCGGGGTGTCTCCCCAGAGGCCGTCGACGAGCTCGGAGGTCGTGATGGGCCGGCCGCCGCGCAGGAGCAGGATCGCGAGGGCGGCCCGCTGTTGCGGGGAGCCGAGCTGCAGCGGCTTGCCGTCCCGCTCTGCCCGCACCGGGCCGAGCACATGGAACCGGAAGCGCTCCTCGCCGTGCGAAGTGTTCATTTCAGCCCATTTCGGTCATTTCAGAGCTGATACGAACAATACCGTCGGTTGCCCGGGCCGCACCGGAACCACGGCGGTGCGGCCCGGGCCGCCGTCACGGCTGCCGCGCGGCCCGTGCTCCTGGCGGCTCTTCCTGAAGCCGTCGCAGGGACGCCACCAGCTGGTCCACCTCCTCCGCCGTGTTGTAGAGGGCGAGGGAGGCGCGCGCCGCGCTCTCGACGCCGTAGTGGCGCAGCGAGGGCTGGGCGCAGTGGTGCCCGGCGCGGACGGCGATGCCGTCCCGGTCGAGCCAGTGGGCGATCTCCACCGGGTCGTGCCCGGCCAGGGTGAAGGTCAGCACCGCGATCTTCCCGGGCGCCGAGCCCAGGATCCGCAGCCCCGGGAGCGCGGACAGGGCCTGTTCGGCGTAGGCCAGCAGCCCGTTCTCGTACGCGGCGACGGCGTTCCGGTCGAAGCCGGTCAGCCAGTCGATCGCGGCCAGCAGCCCGGCGACCCCGGAGATGTGCCCGGTGCCGGCCTCGAGGCGGTGCGGCACGGGCGCGTACGTACTGCCCGCGAAGTCGACCTGGTCGATCATGTTGCCGCCGCCCTGCCACGGCGCCATCCCGGCCAGCACCTCCGGCTTCGCGTACAGCGCGCCGATGCCCGTGGGGGCGAACAGCTTGTGCCCCGAGAAGACGTAGAAGTCCGCGTCCAACTCCTGGACGTCCACGGGGAAGTGGGCCACCGCCTGCGCGCCGTCGATCAGCACCCGCGCCCCGTACCGGTGCGCGAGCGCCGTCATCTCCCTGACGGGCGGGACGGTCCCCAGCACGTTCGACGCGTGGCTGATCGCGACGAGCTGGGTGCGGAAGGACAGCAGGTGCGCGAAGGCCTCCTGGTCGATGCTGCCGTCCGGCAGCAGCGGGACGGGCACGAGCCGGGCGCGCTTCTCCTTGGCCAGCATCTGCCACGGGACGATGTCCGAGTGGTGCTCCAGGACCGGGACCAGGATCTCGTCGCCGGGCCCGATGTTGGCGCGCCCCCAGCTCTGGGCGACGAGGTTGATGGCCTCGGTGGTGCCGCGCGTGAAGACGATGCTGTCCGGGGTGCCGGCGCCGAGCAGGTCGGCGACGGCCTGCCGCCCCGCCTCGTACGTCTCGGTGGCCTCGCGGGCCATCGTGTGCGCCCCGCGGTGGATGTTGGAGTTGGCGGCGCTGTAGTAGGCGCCGAGGGCCTCGATGACCTGGCGCGGCTTCTGCGTGGTGGCGCCGTTGTCCAGCCAGACGAGCGAATGGCCGTTGACGGTGCGGTGCAGGACGGGGATGTCGCGCCGGGCCGTCTCCGGGTCGAAGCCGCCGCGGCCGCGGGGCGGGCTGGACTGGGCGGCAGGGACAGCAGGGGCAGCAGGGACGCCAGGGACAGTCGGCGTCGCTGCTTCCGGATACGCGCGAACGTCAGGAATAGTCATGGTACTTGGACACCTCGACGTTCTGCAGGACGGCGACGGCGTCCTCGACGAGCACCGCGGCGTTGAAGTACGCCGTCAGCAGGTACGAGGTGATGGCCTTGCGGTCCGTGCCCATGTTGCGCATCGACAGGCCCGGCTCCACCTCGTCCGGCACGCCCGCCGGGCGCAGCCCGATGACGCCCTGCTCGGCCTCGCCGACGCGCATCAGCAGGATCTCGGTGAGCCCGGCGCCGCCCGCGCCGGTGAAGCGCACCTTGTCGGAGGGCAGCAGCGGCACCCCGCGCCACGTCAGCAGCGGGCTGCCGAAGCGGGTGTCCACCACCGGCGGCACGCCGCGGCGCGTGCACTCGCGGCCGAAGGCGGCGATGGCCTTCGGGTGGGCGAGGAAGTAGCCGGGCTGCTTCCACACGCGGGACAGGAGCTCGTCGAGGTCGTCCGGCGTCGGCGCGCCCGTGCGCGGCTGGACGCGCTGACCGGGGGCGACGTTGTTGAACAGCCCGAACTCGGGGTGGTTGAGGATCAGGGCCTCCTGGCGCTCGCGCAGCGCCTGGATGGTCAGGTCGGCCTGGACCCGGGTCTGGTCCATGGGCGCGTTGTAGAGGTCGGAGACGCGGGTGTGCACGCGCAGCACGGTCTGGGCGAGGCTCATGTGGTACTCGCGGGGCGTGTCCTCGTACTCCACGTACGTGCCCGGCAGGTCGATCTCGCCGACGTGCCCGGCGGCGAGCTCCACCGGCGCCTCGGAGCCGGGCACCGGCCCGTCGCCGGCGATGTGCGCCTCCAGCGCGGCCCGCAGGCCCTCGTCCCGGCCGGCCAGGGCGTCCAGCCTGCCGCGCTCGACGGTCAGGGCGAGGCCCGGGGTGAGCGCCTTGACCCGGAACGGCAGGGGCTGACATCGGGCCCAGGAGTCGAGACAGAAGAACTGCCCGTCCCCGACCACCTCGAGCAGCGCGTCCTCCCCGTACCGCCCCGTCACCCGCTTCTCGGCCCGCCCGGTGACGATCACCCAGAGCTTGTCGCAGACCGCGCCCTCGTCCGCGATGACCTGCCCGGCCTCGAACGGGACCTCCGTGAAGGCCCCCGCCAGCTCGGCGAGTAACCCGTCGTCGGCCTCCCGCAGGAACGGCAGCTCGCGCAGGTCCTCCGGGACGACGCGGTGGGTGCCGCCCTCGTTGTAGCAGCTGATCCGGTCGTCGCCGAGGATGAACGTCCGCCGCCGGTTCACGCGGTAGACGCCGGACTCGACGTCCACCCAGGGCAGCGCCCTCAGCACGTACCGCGGCGTGATCCCGCGCATCTGCGGGGTGGTCTTGGTGGTGGTGGCCAACTGCCGTGCGGCATCGGGGCTGAGACTGAGGCGATCGTTCACGTGGTCCTCCTCGACGAGCGTCCCCACGGCACGCGACCGTGGGGGTGACGAGGACCGATCGTCCGGTCGGCCGTCCCCGGCTACAAGGCGTCAGCTTCTTCGGGCAGTCCTGAAATGATCGAATTCCTGAGCGCACGGGGCGGTGCAAAGATCAACCAACTCGCCGTGTATGCCCATGACATGTACGTCAGTCGTATCGTCCGACCGGAAAGTCACGCCGCCGCCCGATGCCGGTGCGCTTGGCCCGGACCATTACTCGACCGGATTCGATCGCCGGAGAGGGGTGGTCACGGGCAGTGCAGGGCTCGGCTTTCAAATCAGTTGCAGGGGCATCGTGACCGGTCGAACCATGGGTCGCATGGACGGTGACTACGTGATCAGGCAAGTGCGGGTGGACGAATGGCTTGCCGCGAAGGAACTACGCCTTGCCGCGCTGAGAGATCCGGTGGCCCCCATCGCCTTCCTGGAGACCTACGAACGGGCTCAGGGGCAGCCCGACACGTTCTGGAAGGACCGCACCGCCCGGGGTGCCGCGGGAAGTCCTCACGGGTGTCAGTTCGTGGCCGAGGCGCCCACGGGTGACTTGGCCGGAACAGTGACCGTGCTGGTGGAAGAACCCGGAACTGAGGACTTCACCGGGGAGCGCGTGGAGCAGCGGCAAGCCCACCTCGTTGCCGTCTTCGTGCGGAAGGAACACCGGGGAGGTGTCGTGGCCCAGGCGCTGCTGGACGCGGCCGTCAACTGGTCTGTGGCACGCCCGGGCGTGAGCCGACTCCGGCTGCTCGTACACGAGGACAACGGCCGCGCTGCCGCCTTCTACCGCAAGGCCGGATTCGAGCACACCCGTCGCGTGGGCGACCATGACGAGATGGAGTACCGCCCGGCCGTCGCCGTCAGCGCCTCTTAGCGTGTTGCGGCGTGTTGCACAGATCCACAACGAAAACCGCCCCTGACCCACGTTTCCGCAGGTCAGGGGCGGTTCTCTTGAAGCGGTAGCGGTGGGATTTGAACCCACGGTGGAGTTGCCCCCACACACGCTTTCGAGGCGTGCTCCTTAGGCCGCTCGGACACGCTACCGAGAGAGAGCTTAGCGGACGGTGGGCCGTGCTCTGAAATCGGTTCCGGCTCCGGGTGGTGTGACGCTGCTCATGGGGGATCGTCAGGGCTCATCGGGCGCGGAAGAAGCGCGTGAGGAGTCCGGCGCACTCCTCGGCGAGGACGCCGGGGACGACCTCGGGGCGGTGGTTGAGGCGCCGGTCGCGGACGACGTCCCACAGGGAGCCGGCCGCGCCGGCCTTCTCGTCGACCGCGCCGTAGACGACGCGGTCCAGGCGGGAGAGGACGATCGCGCCCGCGCACATCGTGCAGGGCTCCAGCGTGACCACCAGCGTGCAGCCCGTCAGGCGCCACTCGCCGACGGCCCGCGCGGCCTCGCGGATGGCGAGCACCTCCGCGTGGCCGGTGGGGTCGCCGGTGGCCTCGCGTTCGTTGCGGCCGCGGCCGATGACGGAGCCGTCCGGCGCCAGCACCACGGCCCCCACCGGCACGTCGCCGGTCTCGGGGGCCCGTACGGCCTCCGCGAGGGCGGCCCGCATGGGGGCGCGCCACGGATCGCGTACGGGGTCGTGGGTGCTGGCGGGGACGGCTTCGTTCATGGCACCAGTGTGGGCGAAGGCGGCCCGGGGGCCGTCAGCGGACGGCCTCCAGGACCTCCGTGCAGCCGAGCACGTCGGCGATGGTGCTGAGCGCGTCCCCGTCCAGGGCCCTCAGCTCCTTCTCGCCCACCCCCAGGTCGGCCAGGAGCGCGGCGTCTCCCAGCGGCCCGTGCGGGGCCGGCGCGGCGGCCTCGGCGGCGTCGCTGTCCGGGCCCTCGTCGGCGGGCTCGGGCTCGCCGTCCTCGGTGCCGTCCAGGTCGAGGCTCTCCAGCTCGCCGTCGTCCTCCTCGCGGCCGGTCAGCTCGTCGACGAGCATCGCCCCGTAGGAGCTGCGGCTCGCGGCGGCGGCGTCCGAGACGTAGACACGGGGGTCGTCCTCGCCGTCCACCCGGACGATGGCGAACCAGCTGTCCTCCTGCTCGATGAGGGCCAGGACCGTGTCGTCGCCCACCGAGGACTCACGGGCGAGATCGGCGAGATCGGTCAGGGTTTCCACGTTGTCGAGTTCTGTGTCGCTCGCTTCCCACCCGTCTTCGGTGCGCGCGAGCAATGCGGCGAAGTACACCGTGACTCTCCCACTGGTCATAGGCGGTGCCGGGTTGGACGGGGACCACCCCGCCCACTCGGAATCGTGGCAGAAACCGGAGCGCTGCGAGAGGTCTTCCGCGCTGCGTCGTGCAGCAGTCCGAAGAGATGTCGCTCACGTGGGGTCCGTACGGGCTTCCGCCGGCCTGTCGCGGCCGGGCGCCGCCCGTCCTCACGCGTCACCAGCGGAAGGTCCGCATCCGCATCTGCTGGCGCATCCGGGCCGCGCGGGCCCGGCGCGGCTGCACCCGGTCGCGCAGCTCCTTCGCCTCGTTCAGCTCACGGAGGAACTGCGCCCGTCGCCGGCGGCGGTCCTCGGCGCTCTCCGCGTCCGGATCCGCCGCTATGGACTCCTGCGGCTGCTGCGACCGCTCCCGGCGCCGTGGATCCGGCCGCCGGCCGGGCTCCGCCCGTCTGCGGCGCTCGTCGGTCTCCGTGGTTTCGCGGGGATCCGCGCTCTCGCGGGGCGTCCGGGCAGCCGGTCCGGACGCCCGCCTGTCATGGCCGGCCATGGGCAGCACCACCTCGTGCCGAGGGCGTCGCCCGGCGACAGACCGGGCGTACGTGCCCACTTTCCCCCTAAGTGGTGGTTTGATGCCAGGGTGGCGACAGACCGTTGCGGACCGCCGGGAGACACCGGGCGGGCGCTCGAGCGTTAAAGCTCGGTTAATGTCGATGTCATGCGGATCCACGTCGTCGACCACCCGCTGGTGGCGCACAAACTCACCACGCTGCGCGACAAGCGCACCGACTCCCCCACCTTCCGGCGCCTGTGCGACGAGCTGGTCACCCTGCTCGCGTACGAGGCCACGCGCGATGTGCGCACCGAGCAGGTGGACATCGAGTCCCCGGTCACGGCGACCACCGGCGTCAAGCTGTCCCACCCCCGCCCGCTGGTCGTGCCGATCCTGCGCGCCGGTCTCGGCATGCTCGACGGCATGGTCCGGCTGCTGCCCACGGCGGAGGTCGGCTTCCTGGGCATGATCCGCAATGAGGAGACCCTCAAGGCGGAGACGTACGCGACGCGCATGCCCGACGACCTCTCGGGCCGCCAGGTGTACGTCCTGGACCCGATGCTCGCCACGGGCGGCACCCTCGTCGCCGCGATCAACGAGCTCATCGCGCGCGGCGCGGACGACGTCACCGCGCTCTGCCTGCTGGCGGCGCCCGAGGGCGTCGAGGTCATGCAGCGCGAGCTCGAGGGCGCGCCGGTCACCGTCGTCACCGCCTCGGTGGACGAGCGCCTCAACGAGCAGGGCTACATCGTCCCGGGCCTCGGCGACGCGGGCGACCGCATGTACGGCACCGCGGGCTAGCAGCGCGCCACGGGCCGGCCGCCACCGGCGCCGGCCCGTACGGCCCGCCGCCCGACCCCGGGGGCGGGCCCTTCAGCACTTCGTCGCGGACGGCACCGGCCGGGGCTGCTCCACGAGAGCGGACAGCGCCCGGTCGGCCTCCTCCTTCGGCGTCAGCGTCTTGTACGCCGAGCCGAGGACCAGGTCCACGTCCTGGCCCTCCCGGTCGTCGCTCTTGGCCTCGGTGCCCCCCAGCTGGGTGCCCAGCACCTTCAGGGCCCCGTCGAGGGCGTCACGGGAGCCGAGCAGGATTCCCGGGCCCTCGACCTTCTTGTCGTAGTCCTCCTGGGCGTTGCCGACCTTGCCGATCTTGAAGCCGCGGCGCGCCAGCTCATCCGCCGTGATCTTGGCGAGGCCGCCGCGCGGTGTGGCGTTGTAGATGTTGACGGTGATGTCACCGGGCTTGGGCAGCGTCTTCGGTGCCGTGCGCCCGGCGGTGTCCGTGTCGTCGTCGGCGCTCTTGCAGTCGCCTTCCTTCTTCTTCTCCCGCTGCTGCTGGGCCGCCGATGCCTGGGGCTTTTCCGTGCCGCCGGAGAAGACCTCGACGAGCTGGAGCGTCCCCCATCCGGTCAGCCCGAGCACGACGGTCGTGGCGGCGGCGGCGAGCACGATCCTGCGGCGGTTCGGAGGGCGGCGCATGTGCGGGAACCGATTGCCCGTGATGCGGTACTTACCACCCATGCCGGGAGGGGTGAGCATGCTCATGAGCGCAGCGTAGTGCTGAGGGGAGCCGCTGCCTACTAGATGATCAATGGGTTGCGCGGACCCCAACCCAAAAGGGTCAATAGCCGTACACGTGCCGGGGTCCGGAGCGGGTGCCCGGCCGGGCTCAGTCCAGTTCGAGGACGCGCGCGTGCAGCACCTGGCGCTGCTGGAGGGCCGCGCGCACCGCGCGGTGCAGGCCGTCCTCCAGATAGAGGTCGCCCCGCCACTTCACGACGTGGGCGAAGAGGTCGCCGTAGAACGTCGAGTCCTCCGCGAGTAGCGTCTCGAGGTCGAGCTGCTGCTTGGTGGTCACCAACTGGTCCAGGCGTACCGGGCGAGGGGCAACATCCGCCCACTGGCGGGTGCTTTCCCGGCCGTGGTCGGGGTACGGCCGCCCGTTTCCGATGCGCTTGAAGATCACACGGAAAGCCTACCGGGCCCGCGGCTCCGAGCGCAGCCATGGCGCGGTAGTGCGAAGGTGACAATCAGCCGCATACCGGGAGTGATGCATGGGACCTTCGAGCGACATTCCTTCCTCCGCGGACCCCGATTCCGGCCTGCCGCCGCCCGCCGCGAAGATCGCCAAGGGGTACGCCTTCGGCGGTCCGGTGCTCGACCTCGGGGCCCTGATCTGGGACGACGCCGCTCACCCGGGGGCCGCCATCCGGATTCCGCTGTCCATGCTCAACCGCCACGGCCTGGTCGCGGGCGCGACCGGAACGGGAAAGACCAAAACTCTCCAGCTCATCGCCGAACAACTGTCCGCGCATGGCGTGCCCGTCTTCCTCGCCGACGTCAAAGGCGACGTCTCGGGCATCTCCGCCCCCGGCACGGACGACGAGCGGGTGCGCGGGCGGGCCGCGGAGGTGGGCCAGGACTGGGCCCCGGCGGCCTTTCCCACCGAGTTCTACGCCCTGGGCGGGCTGGGCACCGGCATCCCGCTGCGGGCGACGGTCACCGACTTCGGGCCCGTACTGCTGTCGAAGGTCCTCGGCCTGAACCGGACCCAGGAGCAGTCGCTCGGCCTGATCTTCCACTACGCCGACGCCAAGGGCCTGGAGCTGACCGACCTCAAGGACCTGCGGGCCGTCGTCGCCTTCCTCACCTCCGACGAGGGGCGCCCGGAGCTGCGGGACATCGGCGGGCTCTCCGCGCAGACGGCCGGCGTCATCCTGCGCTCCCTCACCGCCTTCGAACAGCAGGGCGCGGGGCCGTTCTTCGGCGAGCCCGAGTTCGACACCCAGGAACTGCTGCGCACCGCGCCCGACGGCCGCGGCCTGGTGTCCGTACTGGAGCTGCCCGCCGTCCAGGACAAGCCGCAGCTGTTCTCCACGTTCCTGATGTGGCTGCTCGCCGACCTCTTCCACGGCCTGCCGGAGGTCGGGGACGTCGCGAAGCCCAAGCTGGTCTTCTTCTTCGACGAGGCGCACCTGCTCTTCGCCGACGCCTCGAAGGCGTTCCTGGAGTCGGTCACCCAGACCGTGCGGTTGATCCGTTCGAAGGGCGTGGGCATCTTCTTCGTCACCCAGACGCCCAAGGACGTCCCGCCCGACGTCCTGGGCCAGCTCGGCAACCGGGTGCAGCACGCGCTGCGCGCCTTCACCCCGGACGACGCCAAGGCGCTCAAGGCCACCGTCAAGACCTTCCCCGTCTCGCCGTACGACCTCGAGGAGCTGCTGACGAACCTGGGCACGGGCGAGGCCGTGGTGACGGTCCTGGGCGAGCGGGGCGCGCCGACGCCGGTCGCGGCGACGCGGCTGCGGGCGCCCTGTTCGCTGATGGGGCCGGTCGACGCGGCGGCCATGGAGGGGGCCGTACGGGCGTCCGGGCTCTACGAACGCTACGCACAGGCTGTGGACCGCGAGTCGGCCTACGAGAAGCTGACCCGGCCCCCGGCGCGGGAGGCGCCCGCACCCGCACAGGCCCCCGCGGAAAAGGCGGCGAAGGCGGAGCCCTCGCTGATCGACCAGGTGGTGGGCAGCGGCATGTTCAAGTCCCTGGCCCGTTCGGTGGGCACCCAGATCGGCCGCGAGATCACCCGCTCGCTCTTCGGCACGACGCGCCGGCGCCGGCGGTGAGCCGCGCCCGGCCGCTATTCGGCGATCTCGGTGCGCTCCCACCACTCGTAGACGGGCAGCCGCCCCTGCGCGGTGTCCTGGTGCCGGGGGGTGACCTTGAAGTGCTCGTACCCGCCCCGGAACGGAATCTTCAGCTCGACCCCGGGAGGGGTGATCGGCACGATGCGCTCGGGCAGATCGTCCGGGCCGCCTTCTAGGACTGCTTTGGCGCTGCTGCTCATGGCGACAGTCTCGCGGCGGTGCGTGCCGACCGCCCGACGACGCGCCGGATTCACGCTTTCCTGTCGGGCCCGGCGGCCTTGGCCGCCTTGGCGGCGCGTTTCGCCTCCTGCTTATATGCCCGTACTTTCGCCAGGGATTCGGGCCCGGTGATGTCGGCCACCGACCGGTGGGAGCCTTCCTCGCCGTACGGGCCGGCCGCCTCGCGCCAGCCCTCGGGTGTCACGTGGAACTGCTTGCCCAGCAGGGCCAGGAAGATCTGGGCTTTCTGTTTGCCGATTCCGGGCAGCGCGTTGAGCCGTTCCCGCAGTTCCCCGCCGTCGGTGACGCCGCGCCAGACGGCGCTCGCGTCGCCGTCGTAATGCTCGACGAGGTACTGGCACAACTGCTGCACCCGGGCGGCCATGGCACCCGGATAGCGGTGCACGGCGGGTTTCTCCGAGAACAGCGCCACGAACGCCTCGGGGTCGTATGCCGCGATCTCGTGCGCGTCCAGGTCGTCGCGGCCCAGGCGCCGGGCGATGGTGTACGGGCCGGTGAAGGCCCATTCCATGGGGATCTGCTGGTCCAGCAGCATTCCGGTCAGGGCCGCGAGCGGACTGCGCGACAACAGCGCGTCGGCGTCGGACTGCTGGGCGAGCCGGAGAGGACGGTCCATATGCCGATGATCTCCCCGACCGGCCCGGGCCGCCACGTATCCGGCCGCCGCTCAGGTGATGCCGGAAAGCCGCTCCTGAAGCGCCTGCGGGTCGGCCCGCCATTCCGCCTGGACCTCGAGGGCGAAGGGGTCGGGAAAGATGTCCGGCTCGCCGGCCTCGAGACCGTCGAGCGTGGCCCGGGCCACCTCGGCGGGGGTCGCCCGGGGGAAATCGCCGAAGGTCGGCTCGTGGCCGATCACATAGTCCAGCATCGAGGTGTCCACCGGGCCGGGGAAAACGGCGTGCACGCTGATGCCGCGCGGTGCGAGATCCTGCCGGACGGCCTGGGTCATGGAATGCAGGGCGGCCTTGGACGCCGGATATCCGCCGAGCGCGGGCGTCGCGCCGAACGCGCCGATGCTGATGACGTTGACGACCGCGCCGCCGCCGTTTCTCTCCACGACGGGCACGAAGGCACGCATGACCCGGAGCGTGCCCAGGACATTGGTCTCCATCACCGACTCGACGAGGCCGAGGTCCATGTCGAGCAGGTGTCCCACGCCGTGCGCGCCCGCGTTGTTGACCACGACCGTCACGTCGGGCGCCGCCTCGGCCGCCGCGGTGATGGTGTCCGGGTCGGTGAGGTCCAAGGCCAGCGGAATCACCCGTCCGGCCGCCCCGGCGGCCGGCTTCTCCAGCGTCTCCGGGCGGCGGGCGGCGGCGTAGACGCGGGCCGCGCCCCGCCCAAGGAACTCGCTGAGCAGCGAGCGCCCGATGCCACGGTTGGCACCGGTCACGAGCACGACAGAACCCTCGATCCGCATGGTGGTTCCCTTCCGCGGCGGTGGACCCGTTTCCCCCTCAGGGGAATTCCACCTGACCTCTACCCCTTTTGCCGGGTGGTCGCCCGGACGCGGCGCGTCCCGCCCGTCAGGGCCGGGTGCCGATGACGACGGTGGCGTCCAGCTCGTCGCAGGAGACCACGCGCGTGGTCAGGCCGCCGCGGGTGAAGGCCTCGACGGTCCGCGGGGCCTGGCGCTCGCTCGTCTCGATCAGCAGATGGCCGCCGGGGGCCAGCCAGCCGGGCGCCGCCTCGGCCACGCGCCGCTGGACGGCCAGGCCGTCCGCGCCGCCGTCGAGCGCCACCTGCGGCTCGTGGTCGCGGGCCTCGGGCGGCAGCAGCCCGATGGCCTCGGTGGGGACGTAGGGGGCGTTGGCGACCAGGACGTCGACGCGGCCCCGCAGGGTGGCGGGCAGCGGGTCGTAGAGGTCGCCCTCGTACACCCGGCCCCCGGCGGCGGCGACGTTGCGGAGCGCGCACCGCACGGCGGCGGGGTCGATGTCGGCGGCGTACAGGTCGATGCCGCCCGGGTCGGCGGCGAGCGCGGCGCCCACCGCGCCCGAGCCGCAGCACAGGTCGACCACGACGGCCCCCGGTGCGGCGGGCCGGCGGCGGGCGAGGGCGGCGGCCTGGCGGGCCAGGAACTCGGTGCGGCGGCGGGGGACGAACACCCCGGGGTCCACGGCTATGCGCAGGCCGCAGAACTCGGCCCAGCCCACGACGTGTTCGAGGGGCAGGCCGGCCACGCGCCGGTCCACCATCGCGGCGAGATCGGCGGTCGTACGGGCGGTGGAGAGGAGCACGCGCGCCTCGTCCTCGGCGAATACACAACCGACGGCCCGCAGCCGGGAGATGACGGTGGAGCGCAGGAGCGAGGAGGAGAAGACAGGCACAGGGACAGCCTTTCGAGGAAGCCACCGGGGCTCCCTCCGGTCACCTATGCCGGATCGACCACATGGCCGCAGGAGGGGAGCACCCGACCGAATACAGCGGTAATGGGTCCCACCTCCTTACATATCTCCACTGCTGAGACCGGTCACATTACCCGATCCCGACTGCTCGTGATCAAGACACGGCAAGAAAGAAGCAAGGCCGTGCAAGGGGGACGCAAGCGCGTCGTACGGCCGGCACAGGGGCGGGCCAGCGGAACGTCAGACGGTCCGCAAGGAGGCGGCCGTACGTTCTGGGCGAGCCGATCACATCCCCCCAATGGAGTTCCCATGCCCGCAGCGGTCCCCTCGTTCGGCGTGATATCCGGCGCCCAGGTGCAGGAAGTCCTGGCCGGACAGGAAAGGAAGGTCGTCGACCTCGTCGAGTCCGCCTACCGGCTGCACGGCGCCGGCGACACGGTCAATCCGCCGTCGTACTTCCTGCGCTTTCCCGACCGCCCGACCTCCCGCATCATCGCGCTGCCCGCGTCCCTGGGCGGCGACTCGGCGGTGGACGGCCTGAAGTGGATCTCCAGTTTCCCGGAGAACGTGAAGGCGGGGATTCCGCGGGCTTCGGCCGTGCTGATCCTCAACGACCACGAGAGCGGATATCCCCTGGCGTGCCTGGAGAGTTCCGTCATCAGCGCCGCCCGCACGGCGGCCTCGGCGGCGCTCGCCGCGGACTGGCTGAGCCGGGACCGGGACCGGCCCAAGCGGATCGGTTTCATCGGCAGCGGTCTGATCGCGCGCTATATCCACACCTATCTGGCCGGCACCGGCTGGTCCTTCGACGAGCTCGGCGTGTACGACCTGTCCGCCGAATCCGCCGAGGGTTTCCGCGGCTACCTCGAGAAGTCCGCCGACGACGGCCGGATCACGGTCCACCGCAACGCGGAGAGCCTGATCCGCTCCTCGGACCTCGTCGTGTTCGCGACCGTCGCCGGCACGCCGCACATCACCGACCCGGCCTGGTTCGCGCACCACCCCCTCGTGCTGCACGTGTCCCTGCGCGACCTCTCGCCGGAGATCGTGCTGGACTCCGTCAACATCCTCGACGACGTCGAGCACTGCATGAAGGCCGACACCTCGCCGCACCTCGCCGAACAGAAGGTCGGCAACCGCGACTTCGTGAACGGCACGCTCTGCGACGTCATGAACGGCACCGTGGAGATCCCGGCCGACAAGACCGTGGTCTTCTCCCCCTTCGGCCTCGGCGTGCTGGACCTCGCGGTGGGCAAGCACATCTATGACGAGACCCTGCGCGCCGGCCGGCTCCACGTCGTCGACGACTTCTTCTCGGAGCTGCGCCGGCACGGATAGCCGCCATTCGGACCCCTATGCCGTTTCGAATGGAGGTTTTCCGTGCCGATCGTCTCCCGTCCCGACGAATTCAACGTCGAGGACCTCTACGTGGACCTGCGGGCCGCGTTCGCAGCCCCGCTGTACCTCAAGTGCGAGGGTTTCAACTTCGCCGGGTCCGTCAAACTGAAGGCCGCGACCGAGATCGTGGACGCGGCCGAGCGGGACGGCCTGCTGGCTCCCGACTCCGTCATCGTGGAGTCCTCCTCGGGGAATCTCGGCGTGGCGCTCAGCATGATCGCGGCCAGCCGCGGCTACCGCTTCCTGTGCGTGACCGACACCCGCTGCAACCTCGCGACGCGACAGCTGATGGAGGCGCTGGGGGCCCGGGTGCACACCATCACCGAACCCGACCCCGAGGGCGGGTTCCTGGGCGCCCGGCTGGCGTACGTACGGCAGTTGTGCGACGCCGACAGCCGCTACGTCTGGATGAACCAGTACACCAACCCCAGCAACTGGAAGGCCCACTACCGGCGGACCGGGCCGGCCGTCGCCCAGCGGTTCCCCGAGCTGGACGTGCTGTTCGTGGGGGCCGGCACCACCGGCACCCTCATGGGCTGCGCCCGCTACTTCCGTGAGACGCGGCCGGAGGTCACGGTCGTCGCCGTCGACTCCGCCGGCTCGGTCTCCTTCGGCGGCCCGCCCGGACCGCGCATGATCCCCGGGCTCGGCGCGGGGGTGCGGCCGCAGATGCTCGACGAGTCCTACGTGGACGACGTGGTGCTGGTGCCGGAGGTCGACACCGTCCGCACCTGCCACCGGCTGGCCGCGCACGGCTATCTGTTCGGCGGCTCCACCGGCACCGTCGTCAGCGGCGCCGTGCGCTGGCTCGCCGAACACCGCCCCGGCGGCGGCACCACGGCGGTGGCCATCTCGCCCGACCTCGGCGAGCGCTACCTCGACTCGGTGTACCAGCCCAGCTGGGTGCGGGAGATCTACGGCCCGGGCGCGCTGGAGGAGTCGCCGCTCCCGGAGCGGGTCGCCGCCGCCCGCGCGGCCGGGTGAGCCCGGCCGGCGAAGCGCGCCGCGGCGCCCCGCACGTTCCCCGACCTACGAACCAGAAAGCCGAGTGTCCGCGATGTCTGATGCGCTCTCCAGCCCGCCGTGGCCCCGGCGCGCGCTCCACGAGCTGGTCGCCGAGCAGGCGGACCGCACCCCCGACCGGGTGGCGGTGCGCTGTGGCGACCGCTCGCTGACCTACCGGGACCTGGCCGCGGCCGGCCGCCGTGCAGCCGCCCGGCTGGCGGCCCGCGGGGTGGGGCCGGGGCACACGGTCGCGGTGATGGTCGACCGTTCCGTGGACCTGCCCGTCGCCCTGCTGGCGGTCCTCGCCTCCGGCGCCGCGTTCGTGCCCGTCGACCCCGGCTACCCCCGTGAGCGGCAGGCGCACATGCTGGCCGACTCCGCGGCCACGACCATCCTCACGGTCGGCCGGCTCGCCGACCGGGCCGGCACGGCGGACGTCGTGACGCTGGACGCGCCGCGGGAGGCGGAGGCGGAGCAGGCCGCCGCGCTGCCCACCGTCGCACCCGACGACCTCGCCTACATCATGTACACCTCCGGCTCCACGGGCCGGCCCAAGGGCGTGGCCGTCGACCACCGTTGCCTGGTCAAGGGCGTGCTGACGATGGGCGCCGCGGTGCGGCCCGAGCCGGGCGACGTCTGGCTGTCGGTGACCTCCGCCTCGTTCGACCCCGTACTGATCGAGATGTTCCTGCCGCTGGTCCACGGCTCCACCATCGTGATCGCCACCGAGCAGCAGGTGCTCGACGGCGAGGCGCTGCACGAGGTGCTGGCCGCGAGTGGCGCGAACGTGCTCCAGGCCACCCCGCTGACCTGGCGCATGCTGCTCGACGCCGGATGGGCCGGCGGCCTGCGGGTGGCACTGTGCGGCGGCGAGACCCTCGCGCCCGCGCTCGCCGCGGAACTCGCCGCGCGGTGCGGGCAGGTGTGGAACATCTACGGCCCCACCGAGACGACCGTCTGGTCCACCGCCCACCTCGTCACCGCCGCCGACCGGGACACCGTTCCCGTCGGCCGCCCCCTGCCGGACACCACCGTCCACGTCCTGGACGCCCGGCGGCGTCCGGTCGTGGCGGGGGAGCGCGGCGAGGTGTGGATCGGCGGCGGCGGGGTGACGCGCGGCTACCACGGCCGGCCCGAACTGACCGACGAGTGCTTCGTAGCCGACCCCTTCGGGCCGCCCGGCGCGAGGCTCTACCGCACCGGCGACCTGGGGCGCCTGCGCGAGGACGGCGCGCTCGAACTGCTGGGCAGGGCCGACCACCAGGTGAAGATCCGCGGCCACCGCGTCGAACTCGGCGAGATCGAGAACTGGTTGCAGGAACACCCCCACGTGGCGGGCGCGGCCGTCGTGCCCCAGCCGGACGGCGAGGAACAGCGCCTGGTGGCGTACGTACGCCCCGGCCGGGAGCAGCCCTTCGACGAGGCGGAGCTGCGGGCCCACGCGGCACTCCGGCTGCCGCGGCACATGGTGCCGGGCGCGTTCGTCCGCGTCGACGTCTGGCCGCGCACCCCCAGCGGCAAGATCGACCGGCGTGCGCTGCCCGTGCCCGCCGCCCCCGAAGCCGCCGCCGCGCCCGCCGCGGTGGACTGGGACGACGCGCTGACGGCCGAGCTGGCCGGCATCTGGCAGGACGTGCTGGGCGCGGCGCCGGACGGGCCGGAGGCCAACTTCTTCGGTCTGGGCGGCCATTCGCTCCAGGTCATGCAGATGGTCAAGCGCGTCCGGGCCCGCTTCGGGGTCCGCATGAACGCGGCACGGCTGATGCAGGCCCCCACCCTCGGCGAACAAGCCGCCCTGCTGAAGGCCGCCGTCACGGCCGCCGCCCCCGACCCCGTACCGGCCGCCGAGCGGTAACGCCCCCTCGCCCCCTCCCCAACTCCCCCACGCGCGTACGACCGCCGCACCGCGACGGCAACCGTCCCGAGCGGCAGCGCGGGCGCGCCCGGCACGCGCTGCCGCCCCGCCCGCGCACCCCGAAAGGTGACTGACCATGGAAACGGACCAGGCGCTCTCCCCGCTGCCCGCGATCCAGCGCCCGATGTGGCTCGCCTGCGCGATGGCGCCGGACGTGCCCGTCTACAACGAGGCCGAGTCCTTCCGGCTGACCGGACCGCTGGACCGGGCCGCCCTGACGGGGGCGCTGGACGCGCTGTACCGGCGCCACCCGGCCCTGCGCACGGTCGTGGTGGAGGGCGACGATCACCTGCCGTGCGTGGGGACGCTCCCGGAGGGTCCCTTCCCGCTGGAAGAGGTGGACGTACGGGCCCCGGGCCGGTCGCCGGCGGAGGCGCGGCGCCTCGGCGAGCGGGCCGCGCAGGAGGCGGTGAGCCGCACCTTCGACCTGGCCGCCGGGCCGCCGGCGCGGGCGTGCCTGGTCCGCTGCGCCGACGAGGAGTGGATCCTCGTCCTCGCCCTGCACCACCTGGTGTCCGACGGCGACAGCTTCCGGGTGCTGCTGGAGGAACTGGGCGAGCTCTACGCGGGCGGTGACCTGCCCGGACCCGAGGGCGATCCGGTCGCGGCACAGCGCTCCCTGGAGGTCCCGGCCGCGGACCCGCAGGCCCGCGAGGACCTGGAGTTCTGGCGGGAGCGGCTGGCCGGCCTGCCCGACCGGCTGCCCCTGCCCACCGACCGGCCGCTGTCCGCCTACCCCGACGACCTCGGACAGCGGCACGACCTGCCCCTGGACGAGGGCTGGTTCACCCGCGTACGGACCACCGCCGCGGCCCTGCACGCCTCGCCCTTCGCCGTGGTGGCCGCCGCCGTGTCGGCCGCCCTGGGACGGCTGGCCCGCACCGACGACGTGGTGCTCGGCACCACGGTCAACATGCGCTCCGAGGCCGAGGCGGAGGACCTGGTCGGCTACTTCATGAAGACCGTCCCGCTGCGGCTGCGCGTCGAGGAGGACGGGCCGGCGGCGGAGCTCGTGCGGCGGGCGCAGGCGACGGTGCTGGACGCCATGACGCACACCTCCGTCGAGTTCGACGAGATCGTCTCGGCACTGGGCCGCCCCGGCGCCGGGCACGCGCAGCTGTTCCAGGTCGCCCTCGAACTGCACTACGAGGCGGGCGAGCCGCGGCTGCCGGGCCTGGCCGCCACCCGGCTGCCGCTGCACCCCGGCACGTCCAAGTCCGACTTCACCTTCCACTTCAACGCGGCCGCCGGCGTGCCGAGTTTCGTCGAGTACCGCACCGAGCTGTACGACGCGGCGACCGCCCGTAGCCTCGCCGGCGCCGTCGTCGCCCTGCTGGAGCAGCTGTGCGCCGGCGCGGACCGTCCCCTGGCGGAGCTGTCGCTCGGCGAGGGGCCCGACGCGGCGCTCCTGCGGCAGTGGGAGAACGGGCCGGCCCTCGCGGCCGGCGGCGGGGACCGCGTACCGCTGCCCGACGCGGTGCGTGACCGCGCCGCGCTGCATCCCGGGCGGCCGGCCGTGGTGCACGGCGACGACGTCCTCAGCTACGAGGGGCTCGTCCGCCAGGCCGATCTGGTCGGCGCCGCCCTCGCGGACGCCGGGGTGATCCCCGGCGAGGTCGTCGGCGTGGCCATGCGCCGCTCCGCCGCGCAGACCGCCGCGCTGTTCGGGACCTGGTCGGCCGGCGCGGTGTGCGCGGCCCTCGACCCGGACCTGCCGGAGGACCGGCTGCGCCGCATGATGGGCACGGTCGGCATCCGCACGGTCCTCGTCGACGAGGACACCGCCGGCCTGCCCGCCCTCGCCGACGTGCGCCGGGTGCCCGCGCACCTCGCCGCACCGCCCGCCCTGGCCGCGGGGCCGGCCACCGCCGTGGCCAAGGTGACCCCCGACGACATCGCGTACCTGATCTTCACCTCGGGGACCAGCGGTGACCCCAAGCCGGTTGCCGTGCGCCACCTGAGCCTGACGGCCTTCGGGCAGGCCATGGACCGGCTGGTCTACGACCGGCTGCCCGTGCACGCCCGCGTGGCCGTCAACGCGCCGTTCTCCTTCGACGCCTCGTGGCAGGGCACCATGCAGCTGCGCGCGGGCCACACCGTGTACCCGGTGCCCGACGCGGTGCGGGCCGACCCCGAGGCCATGGTCGGCTTCCTGCGGGACCACGCGATCGACGCGCTCGACGGCACCCCCACCCACATGGCCGCCCTGGTGGACGCCGGGCTGCTCGACCCGCGCGAGCACCTGCCGCAGGTGCTGGTGGTGGGCGGCGAGGCCGTCCCGCCCGGCCTGTGGCGCGAACTCGCCGGCGCCGGCCTCCACGCGGTCAACGTCTACGGGCCGACCGAGTTCACCGTCAACGCCACCGGCTTCCTCATCAAGGACGGCGACGCCCAGCCGGTCATCGGCCGGCCGCTGGCCGGCGTGACCGCGCAGGTCCTCGACGCGGCGCTGCGCCCGGTCCCGGTGGGCTTCCCCGGCGAGCTGTTCCTGTCCGGTCCCCAGCTCGCGGTCGGCTACGCCGGCCAGCCGGAACGCACCGCGGAACGGTTCCTCGAGGCGCCCGACGGCACGCGCCGCTACGCCACCGGTGACGTGGTGCGCCGGCGCGGCGACGGCACGCTGGAGTTCCTCGGCCGCCGCGACGAGCAGGTGAAGCTGCGCGGCTACCGCGTCGAACCGGCGGAGATCGCCGGCGTGCTGCGGGAGATGCCCGGCGTGACCGACGCCGCCGTGGTCGTCCTCGGCCAGGGCACCGCCTCGGCCGTCCTGCACGCCGCCCTCGTCCTGGCCGACCCGGCGCCGGCCACCGGCGCGATCCGCGCCCACGCGGCCGGCCGGCTGCCCGCCTACATGGTCCCCGCCTCCTTCTCCGTCCTGCCCCACCTGCCGCGCACCGCCAGCGGGAAGCTCGACACGGCACGGATCGTGGCCCACGCGGCCGCCACGCGCGCCGGCGCCGGCGAACAGCGGGACGTGGTCCCCCCGTCGACGCCCGCCCGGCGGCGCATGGCGGAGGTCTGGTCCCGGCTGCTGGAGCGCGACGACATCGGCGAGGACGACGACTTCTTCGCCCTCGGCGGCAACTCGCTGCTCGCGAGCCGGCTCGTACGGCAGGTGGAGGCGGAGTTCGGCACCCCGCTGCCGCTGCGGACGGTCTTCGGCCGCCGCACGCTGGCGGCGATGGCCGACGCGCTCACCCCGGCCACGGCGCCGGGCGGCCCCCGCGAGGCGGCGGACGACGCCCTGGTGGTGCCGCTGTCGGCGAGCGCGGAGCACGAGAACGCAGGGGCCTCCGGGACCGACGGGGCCGCCCCGGTGCCGCTGGTCGTCCTGCACCCGCTCGGCGGTCAGCTCTTCCCCTACGAGCCCCTGCTGCGGCTGCTTCCGCCGGAGCTGCCGGTGTGGGGCGTCCGCTCGCCCACCGCGGCGGGCGCGGGCCCGGAGCCGGCCGACGTGGCGGCACTGGCCGCGCGGTACGCCGACGAGCTGAGTGAGCGGCTGCCCGTACGGCGGCTCGCGCTGTTCGGCTGGTCGCTGGGCGGCCTGATCGCCCTCGCCGTGGCCGCCGAACTCCAGGCGCGGGGCGTCGCGCTCGACTTCGTCGAGCTGTGGGACATCGGCGTGGCCGACGAGCCGCCCGGCGACCGGGAGTCGGTACGGATGGCGCTGCGCGCCACCTACGGCCCCGGCACCGAACGGGACCACCCCGAGGCCCACGCCGCCGTCCTGGACCTGGTGCCGGACGGCACGCGGGTGGACGACGACCTGCTGGCGGCGCTCCAGGAGCGGGCACGGCCGATGGGCACCGCCGCGGACGCGGCCGCGTTCCCCGGCGCCTTCCACCTCATGCGGCACCAGAGCGAGATGTTCCGCGGCTGGGTGCCCGCCCCCCTCGACGCCCCCCTGCACGCCGTCTACGCCGAGCCCAGCCTCCTCGACGGCAGCGTCGTCCGCACCGACTGGCGGCGCTTCACCTCCGCGCCGTGCACCGAGGCCACGGTGGCGGCCGACCACTACGCCATGATGCGCCCCGCCGCCGTCGCCGAACCGGCGCGGGGACTGCTCACCCGCCTTGCCGCCCGACCCCCCTTCAGTGAGTGAGGACCCCATGCAGCAATCCATGCCTCTCGTGCTCCCGAACGGCACGGCGCCGCAGGCCGCGGCCGGGCAACCGGCCGACAGGCGCCACCTGTTGTCCCTGACCGACCTGTCCGACGACGACCTGTACGCGCTCGTACGCCGCTCGTGCGACTACGCGCGCGACGCCGTCCCCCTGACCGGGCCGCTCACCGGCAAGGTGGTGGGCACGTACTTCCGCACCACCTCCACCCGCACCCGCACCGCCTTCTCCGTCGCCGCGCTGCGCCTGGGCGCGCAGGTCGTGGCCTACGGCCCGGGCGACCTGCAGGAGAACACCGGCGAGAGCGCCGACGACACCGGCCGGGTGCTCGGCCTGATGCTGGACGGCCTGGTCGCCCGCACCTCGGCGAGCGCCGGCGAACTGCGCGCGATCGCCGCGTGGGACACCATGTCCGTCGTCAACGCGATGACCGAGGACGAGCACCCCACGCAGGGCATCACCGACCTGTCGGCCATGCTCGAGGCATTCGGCAAGCTGGAGGGCCTGCGCGTCCTGTACGTCGGCGAGGGCAACAACACCGCCGCCGCGCTGGCGCTGGCGCTGACCCGCTACGCGGGCGCCGAGCTGCACCTGCGCACGCCCGCCGGCTACGGCCTGCCCGAGGCGACGATGCGCCGGGCGCGGGAGTACGCCGCCGCGCACGGCGCCCTGATCGAGGAGCGGCACGACATGGACGTGCTGCCGGCGGACGTGGACGTCGTCTACACCGCCCGCTGGCAGACCACCGGCACCTCCAAGGCCGACCCCGAGTGGCGCACGGTGTTCGCCCCGTTCCAGGTGAACGCGGCGCTCATGGCGCGCTGCCCGTCGGCGACCTTCCTGCACGACCTGCCCGCGCACCGCGGCGAGGAGGTGACCGCCGAGGTCCTCGACGGGGACCGCAGCATCGCCTTCCGGCAGGCCGCCCACAAGCTGTACGGGGCGATGGCGGTACTGGAGTGGTGCCTGGCCTGATCACCCGTCCGACCCCGTCACCCGTCATCACCACCCCACCCTCCCAAGGAGCCACCCGATGTACCTGACCATGCTCAAGTCCAAGATCCACCGCGCCACCGTCACCCAGGCCGACCTCCACTACGTCGGCTCCCTCACCCTCGACGGCGACCTGATGGAGGCCGCCGGCCTGCTGGCGGGCGAGAAGGTCGACATCGTCGACATCAACAACGGCAACCGGCTGTCGACCTACATCATCGAGGGCCCGCGGGGCACGGGCGTCGTCGGCATCAACGGCGCCGCGGCCCGCCTGATCAACACCGGCGACCTCGTGATCATCATCGCCTACCGCATGTGCCCCGAGGGCGAGGCGGGCAAGGCCGTGCCGCAGGTGGTGTTCGTCGACGAGAACAACCGGATCACCTCCATGGGCGGCGACCCGGCCGAGACCGGCGAGGTGGCCGGGGTGCTCCGCGGCGACGAGGTGCACGCCGGCGCCCACGCGTAGGGCGCGGCCGTACGCCCGCGAGGCGACCGGTCACCGGGCCGGCAGCGGGTGCGGCCAGGGCCGGCCGGGCCACTGCCCAGGGCCGTCCGGCCCCCTGTCCGGGACCGCCGCCGGTGCGGCGGTCCGCTACCACTGGTGACGTTTTTACCCTTTCCGTGGTAGACGGTTGAACCATTCGGATGTCCGTTATAGGTCATGTACAGGGAGGCGAATCCCTGGGTGACCGAGCGGAACGTGGATGAGGTGCCGAATGGGCAGCTTGGCGGAAATTTCGTGCTGGCAACAGACGAGGCCCGCTTACGGCGGGCAGGGGCCGAGCCGTGAACAGAGCGAGGACACCATGGAATTCCGCGTTCTGGGAAGCGTTTCGGCATTGTTCGGCCGCCAGTCGCTGGACATGGGGGCGCCGAAGCAACGGGCTGTCCTGGCCCTGCTGTTGATGAACCCCCGCCGCGTGGTCTCCCTCGACGACATCGTGCACCGCGTCTGGGGCTCCTCCCCGCCCGACCGGGCCACCGCCACCCTGCAGTCCTACGTCTCCCGGCTGCGCAAGAAGCTGGCGGCGGGCCGGCGGGCCGGCGACGGCGACAGCATCCTGCGCTACCGGGCCCCCGGCTACGTCCTGGCCGTCGACGACCAGCAGGTCGACGCCTTCCGGTTCGCCGAGGCGGTACGGGAGGGCCGGCGGCTTCTCGCCAAGGGCGCCTTCGAGGCGGCACGGCAGCGCTTCGGCGAAGCCCTCGCCATGTGGCGCGGCGCCCCCTACGAGGACCTGGCCGACTACGACTTCGCCCGCGACGAGTCGGCCCGCCTGGTGCAGATGCAGATGGCCGCCGTGGAGGGACGGGCCGAGGCCGGGCTGGCGCTGGGGCTGCACGAGAGCGTGGTCCAGGAGCTGGACCACGAGGTGCGCACCAACCCCCTGCGGGAGCGCCTCATCGGGCAGTTCATGCGCGCCCTGTACTGGTCCGGGCGCCAGGCCGACGCGCTGGCCATGTACGAGCGCACCCGGGCCCGCCTCGACGAGGACCTGGGCGTGGAGGTCAGCAGGGAACTGCAGGACCTGCACCGCGACATCCTGCGCCAGGAGCTGACCCCACCGGCGCCTGCCCGGCCGGCCGAGCCGTCGGAACCCACAGAGCCCACAGAACCCGCCGAGCCCTCGGCGGCCCGCGGGGCCGTGCAGCGCGGCACCGGCGCCGGGGAGCGCAGGCCCGGCGACCTCATCCTGATGCGCCCCGCGGCCCGCGGGAAACCCGCCGGCTGCGGGCCCTTCGCCGGGCGCGGCGAGGAGCTGGCCCGGCTGGCCGCCGCGGCGCGCGCCGCACGGGAGGGCCAGGGCCAGCTGACGCTGCTGCTCGGCGAGCCCGGCATCGGAAAGACACGTTTACTCACCGAGTTCGGCAGAACGGTCGCAGGGGACGGCTGCGACGTCCTGTGGGCGAACTGCTTCCAGGGCGAGGAGGCGCCCCCGTACTGGCCGTGGACGCAGCTCCTGCGCCGGCTGGCGGCTGCCCGCCCGGACGGCTTCCGCCGCGCGGCCGGGCGGTTCGACTCCGTGACCGGGCCCCTGATGGCCGGCTGCGCCCCGCACACCGAGGCGGCCGACGCGCCGTTCCGTACGTACGACGCGGTGTGCCAGATCGTGCTGGAGCTGGCGGCCGAGCGACCGCTGGTGATCTTCCTGGAGGATCTGCACTGGGCCGACGCGGCCTCCCTGTCCCTGCTGCGGCTGCTGGCCAGCGGGCTGCGGGGCGCCCCCGTGATGGTCGTCGCCACCTGCCGGGAGTCGGATTCCGAGCTCAACGAGGAGCTCCGCCGCACCCTGGGCCTGCTGTTGCGCGAACCCCTCGTGCACGCCCTGCAGTTGGGGGGCCTGCCGCAGGCCGCGGTGATCGAGCTGATGCGGGCGTCGGAGGACGGTCACCGGCTGCCGGGCAGCGCCGCGGAGCTTCGCGCCCGCACCGGCGGCAACCCCTTCTTCCTCACCCAGCTCCTGCGGGCCGGGGCCGCCGGCGAGCAGCAGCGCCCGGCGGTGCCGTTGGCCGTCCGCGAGGTCGTACGGCAGCGGCTGGACTCCCTGGGCGAGGAGACCGCCGAGGTACTGCGGGTGTGCGCCGTCGCCGGCGAGGGCGTCACCGCCGATCTGCTGGCGGCGGTGCTGCCGCCCGGAACGCCGGTGGGGCGACGCCTGGAGGCCGCCCTGGGCACGGGCCTGCTCCGGGAGGCGCCGCGCAGCCCCGGCGCCTACGAATGCGTACCGCCGTTGGTCCGTGAGGCCCTGTGCGAGGGTCTGGGGGCCATGGAGCGCGCCCGCGTCCATGGCCGGGTCGCCCACGCGCGACGGCAGGCGAGGGACGTGAGCTGACGGCGGCGGCACGGGCCGGCCGCCGGGGGCTGACGCCGGCGGCCGCCGGGGCGCTGACGCCACAAACGCCTCGCCCGCACTCTGGCGCCCCGTCCCCCTCCGCCGTACCTTGAACCGCGGTGGGCTCGCCCATCGAACGACTTGCCACGCCCTCGTCCGATGCGATGCGTTCAGACATGAGGTGAGTCTTGTTCCCCCGCCGCAGACGTGTCCCCCGATTACGCCGGTCAGCCGTCGTCGCCCTGCTGTTCGGCGTCCTGGCCGCCCTCGCCGCCGGGCCCGCCGGAGCGTTCCCCGGCGCCGGGCAGCGCGGCCGGCCGCCGCTCGTCCAGCCGGTCGATCCGCAGCGCTGGCGCAATCCCGACGACATGACCTGGGCCGAGTACCGCGCCGTCCCCGGTACCGACTGGGCCAACCCGGCCGTCAAACCCACGAAGCGCATGTTCAAGGGCGCACTGGTGCTCCTGGACTACCCCGACGAGGAGTTCTCGGTCAGCAGACCGCCCGGCTCCGGCATCTTCGGCAACCCGCTGCCGGCCGCGTCCAACATCCCCCGGGAGCGGCTGCCGAAGTTCTACCAGGACTTCCTGAACAAGCCCGGCACCCTCAACCGCGGTCACACCATCAACGAGTACTGGATGGAGGACTCCGGCGGCCGCGTCGGCGTCGACCTGACGGCCTTCGGCGTCTACCGCATGCCGTGGAAGTCCTACCAGTACGGCATCGAGCCCGACATGAACCCCGGCGCCTGCCCGAGCGGTGACGTCTGCGGCAAGAGCATCCGCGCCGACGGCAAGGCGGCGTGGGTCGCCGACGTGGGGGACGGGACGGCGGGGAAGTTCGACTTCGTCTTCTATCTGACGGCCGGCGTCGACGAGTCCTCCGCCTGGCAGGAGTTCGGCCAGATGAAATTCGCGACCGCACAGGACGTGCCGGCCGCCTGGGGCCCGCCGTCCCCCACCCCCGCCGGCGGCAACGCGGCCAGGACGCGCTACGTACCGTGGACGTCGTGGCAGGCGGCCGCCCGCATCTGGCCCAACGCCTCGAACGGCTCGTCCACCCAGGCCGAGAGCTCCGGCATGGCCACGTTCGCCCACGAACTCAGCCACATCCTCGGCATCGGCGACAACTACAACAACCCCTACGGCACGCCCTTGAGCCGCTCCTACACCGGCATCTGGGGCATGCTCTCGCGCGGCTCGTTCAACGGCCCCGGCGGCCCGCACACCCGCTGGCAGGTCCCCGCCGCCGCAGGGGGCTCGATGGGCGCCCAGCACGTTCTGCGGGACAAGATCAAGCTCGGCATCGTCGACGAGAAGAACGTCCTGCGCCTGGACCGCGACGCGCTCAAGGGCTCCGGCCTGGTCGTCGCCCGCGTCACCGCCCGCTCGGCGCCCCCGGGCGAGAAGGGGCTGGCCGGCGTCAACATCACCATGGGCCGCGACCTGTCCCCGCCCTGCGACCGGACGACCGACCCGCTGTGCGACGGCGGCGGCTACGACAACTACACCGTCGAGGTCGTCGACCGCATGGGCATGGACTCCTTCACCCCGGACAACGGCGTGCTGATCGGCAAGACCAAGAACGCGGACCGCGCCCCGTTCGCCTGGGTGATCGACGCGCACCCGGAGGACATCGGCCTGGTGGACTTCACGCGCCCCGACGGCACCCCGCAGAAGATCACCATGGGGGACTACCGGCAGCTCAGCGACGCGCTCTTCCACGCGGGGGCCGACTCCGGCAGCTCGTACGAGTACGTCGACCAGGCCAACCGGCTGCACTTCTACGTCCTCGACGTACGCCGGGACGCCGCCGGGGTGCTCTCCTACAGCGTCGGCGTGAAGTCCCTGGACGGCGCGGGGCCGCAGGAGCGCGGGCTCGCCCTCGGCCGCGGCAAGGCGAAGGGGAAGCCGGGCGACCGGGCTGTGTGCACGTTCGCTCTCGCCAACACCGGGCAGGCGGCCCCGCCCGGCCGGGGCGGTCACCCCGGGACCGTCGCCCCCGAGCTGTCCTCCGACGTCTACCGCCTGTCGGCCACGGCCTCCGGGCGCGGCTGGTCCGCCTGGCTCCCCAGCAGGCTCACGGCCGCCGCGGCCGGCGCCACGGTCCCGGTCGACGTCGCCGTGACCGCGAAACCGGGCGCCGAGCGCAACGGCAAGATCAAGCTCACGGCGCGCTCGGAGAGCGACCCGGGCAGAACGGCCGAGGCCACGTGCTCGCTCAGGAAGTAGGCCGGATGCCGGGCCCTGGCCGGGGCCCGGCACCCGCCCCGGCCGCCCGGCGGGGGCCTCACGTCACGATGGTCGGCAGCCGGTCCTGTATCCGGTCGACCAGCGCCTCGGCCGAGCGGTCCAGCTCGGCCCGTACGGCGGGCAGCCACCGAGAGCCCGCGGACTCCACGGACTCCAGGGCCACCACGGTGCGCTCCAGCAGCTCCGTACGCCGCACCGGAGCGACCCGTATGTCGCAGCGTTCCTCCTCGATGCACGTCACGGGCACCAGGGCCACGGCCTGCGTCGCGCAGGCCATGCGCTGCACCAGGGACCAGTCGTCCGAGCGGGCCACCACCCGCGGCCTGATGCCGAGGCGGGCCAGGTGCCGGCCCACCATGAGGTCGCAGGCGGAGCCGCGCCGGGGCAGCACCCACGGCACGTCCGCGTAGCTGCGGATGTGCGCCATCGGGTCGCCGGCCGCCGCGAAGGCCCGGGGCAGCACCAGGGCGAAGGGTTCACGCCACAGTTCGCGGACGGTCAGCCGGGGGTCCAGCGACTGGTCCACGTCGAGGATCTCGCCGAGGGTGAGCACCATGTCCAGTTCGGCGTGCTCCACCTGGCTGGCCGCCCCGCGCGGGTCCACTTCCAGCAACTCCACCTGGAATTGGTTCTGTCCCCGCAGCCGTTCCGCGGCCGGCAGCACACAGCCGGTGAGCGCGGAGGGGAAGGCCCCTATGCTCACCGACCGGCGGGGCGCCTGGGCGATGCCGTTCCTGATGTTGACCATGCCTCGTTCCCACTGGTGTGTGATCTTTTCGGCGAGTTCCGCCACCGCCTCCCCGGTATCGGTCAACCGGCCGCCCCGGCCGCTGCGTTCGAACAGAGGCATCCCGCATTCCTCCCCGAGTCCCTTGATGCGCTGGGACACCGAGGAGGGCGCGAGGTGCATGGCCTGTGCCACCGCGTGCACGGAACCGAGTCGGCGCAGCTCCCGCAGTGTCCGCAGAGCGGAAATACTGGTCATGCTCTATGCCTCTTCCGTCATACCTATGCCGGTGGCGACGGTAGCAGCGGCGACGGGGCGGAACAGTCGTCTTCGCGTCAGTTCTTCTCGAGCCGATCGGGGTCGCGCAGCAGGCCCTCGTATTCGGGTTTCCGTTTCCAGGCCGGCTCCGGGGGCCGGTAGCCCGGCCTGGGGCAGTGCTCGGAATGGGTACCCGCCGCCCGGTCGTGCAGATAGCGGGGACAGTTCTCGAAGACCTCCCGGATCCGCACCCGCAGGACCGCCTCGGCCCCGGGGTGCGGGGCGAGGGCCGCCGGGTCGGTGAGCACCTCGCCGTCGCCGTTGACCCGGAGTTTCGCGGGCAGTTCGGGGAAGAGGAAGAGCAGCCCCACCCCGGTGCCCGTCAGGGCGTTGCCCAGCGTGCGGTACATCCCGTTCCCGTCGTAACTGGGAATTTCCAGCGTCCGGGAATCGGGCACCCGCAGGAATCCGGGCAGCCCTCCCTTGTACGAACACTCCGGGCGGCCCGCCGGATCCACCGTGGCCAGATAGACCGCGTCGGCGCCGCGGACCCACCCGATGTGCTCGTCCATGAGATGAGCCGTCACATAGTGCTCGGCGATGTGCGTCGCCAGCCCTTCGGTGTCCAGCTGTCGCTGGAGCCGGCGGCTGCCCTCGTGGTAGAAGGAGTCGGCTTCCACGCTCACACCGCGCTGGGCTTGCGGGCGACCAATTCCCTGACCACCGACCAGTAGAAGGCCGGGTAGCTGCGCACTACATAGGCGCCGCGCCGCTGCACTTCGCCGTGCCGGTCGCGCAACTTGTTGATCGGTACGGACATGGCCGCGTGATGCTCGACGTGGAAATTGTTGCCGTTGGTGAACCAGGAGCTGATCCTGCTGCCCTTGATGGACCGCGTATTGCGCAGGACGTCCAGGCTGTCGGTCTCGCACAGCAGGTGCTCCGGCAGCTCCACCAGGAAGTGCAGCGGCTGGCCCACGAGCATCGGGACCACCCACAGCGTCAGGACGAGCGGCCACTGGCCCAGCGCGCACAGCACGGCGGCCGCCGCGATCAGGGCGCCCATCATCCGGTACTCGGCGATCACCGCCCGCTTGGCCTTCGGCGAGATCTGCCCGAACGCGTACTCCCAGGTGCCGCGGTAGGCCCGCCAGATCTCCACGCCGGTCCGGCCGAGCCGCACCACGTCGAAGAGCCCGCGCAGCATGCCTTTCCACGTGACGCCCTGGCGGGTGTCGAAGCCGAAGAATTCGGTGTCCTCGGGAGTTCCGAGGTTGCGGTGGTGCTGCAAGTGCCGCACCCGGTAATGGGAGTACGACACCAGCATCGGGGCGCCGAGCACCACGCCCACCCACCGGTGGGGGCCGGGGCGGCGGAATGCCGAATGGTGCAGGGCCTGGTGCTGCAATTCGACCGCGTGCGTGTACGTCGCCGCCAGGATCAGCACCCCGGCGGCCACGGCGGGCCAGGAATCCATGGTCGCCAGTGCCACGCCGGCCGCCACGAGCGCCGCGCACAGGGCCAGTTTGCCGATGAACACACGCTCGTCCCGGGCGGATACCCGGCCTCGCCTGAACAGCGGATCGGCCCCGCTGCCGGTGTGCTCCACGGTGGGTGTGGCCATGCTTACCGCACGCCCTTCATCTGCTGCCATATGCGGCTGTAGTAGGCGTTGGCGACCCGGATGCGGGTGACGACGCCGAGGCTGATCTCCCGCAGCAGTTCGGGCGAGCGGTCCACCAGGGGCACGAAGACGCCGTCGAACCATTCGGCTCCGTGGTCGGCGTCCACGTGGACGTGAATGCGCTGGTATTCGATGACGTCCTCGGGGACGCCGAGCCGCGTGCAGCCGTCGACCATCGCCTGGAAGCGCGGCGAGGCGCTCTGCTCCAGCACGCCCATCGCGCCGAGGGCGCGCGGTACGAGATGGCGGTGGATTCCGTACATCAGCAGCAGGCAGGCGTTCTCGTACACCTCGGTGGAGTGCAGTTCGGCCATGTCGATGGAGCGGTCGGCGAGCTGCTTGCGCATGTACTGGGCGGAATGCTCGAACATCCGCGTGTGCATCTGGTCGAGCTTGCCCTCGCCCATCTCGTCCCAGTAGTTCTCCGCGATGGTGAGCTTGGTGACGCCCGCGGTGCCGATCTGCACCATGGCCATCAGGTCGTCGAATTTGCTGTCGACGAGTTCCTCGGCCATGAAGAAGAGGGCGATCTCGCTGAGCGTGGCCTCCTCGGCGAGGTAGTGGCAGAACTCCGGCTGGACGTGCCGCTCGGCGACGTCCAGGAACCAGGTCCGGAACTCGGCGGCGGTCTTCGGCAGCTGCGCCTCGTCCACCTGGGAGTCCTCCCAGCGGAGCCACGCCTGCTCGACGGCGACGAGCTGGGGGTCGGCGTTCAGCCGCGGTACGTCCTGGAAGGTCTCGGGGCCACCCATGTAGGCGAGGTAGTGGCTGTGCAGCCGGCGCAACAGGGCCAGCCGCGTAGTGAAGTCCGGTGCTTGTCCGTCCTGGGGGAACGCGGCCGCGATGTCGGCCTCCGTGATGGTGCGGCCGGCTGCCAGGCTCTCCGACGTCATCGTGGACATGGGGATCTCCTCGGTCGTCTTCACAGGTCAACACCCTGATCGGCGGTGCCGGACGGGCGTTGGGTGATCACCCTCGCCCGCCCGGATGCCGTAGCCAACGAATGTTCGAAGAGATCGACAGCTCGTCTGTGGATTGCACCGGATATCCCGCTGTTATCCCGATATGGGCGCAGGCGCGCGCCCAGGGCATTCGGCTCTGCCGAAACGAGATCAGGGGCGTATCAGGGGCCGGAACGAGCTGAATGGCCGGAAAGAGCCGGATGGCGCCACGGCGGTCCTACGACCGTCCGCTCGGGCCCGCCGGCTCAGTCCCGCCGGCTCAGGACGGCGATGAACGTGTCCCGGTATCCCTCGGTCTCCCCGTCGACCGGGACCACGGGGGTGACTCCGTGGAACGTCCGCTCGTCGTCGTTGAAGAGGAACCCGCCGGGCGGGGCCATCTCCACGCTGACGATCCGCTTGCCGTGCCGCCCGTCGGGCAGCGCCTCGTACAGCGAACTCGTGCCGCCCGTGATGCCCTTGCGGTCGATCACCACGGTGAAGACGTAGTCGACGCCGTCGCGGTGCACGCCCTCCGGGGTGGGCTTGCCGGCGGTGCCGGGCCGGGCGAGTATCCGGTTCTGGAAGACCTGGGCGTACCAGGTCCGCGGCCCCCGGTCCTCGGTCTCGTCCAGCTGCCGTGCGCACCAGGAGAGCAGGGTGTGCGCGACGGGGCCGTGGGCGACCTGGTCGGAGAAGGGCTCGAAGAGCCGCCGTACACCGCCGTTGAGCCGGTTGATCTCCTTCGCCTGCTCGTAGGCCCGGTGCGGCAGCAGGCGCACCTCGTCGGCGGTGCAGTCGAATTCGGAGTAGCGCCGCAGCCGGTAGTCGCCGCCGTCCGCCATGAAGGGATCCAGCGCGAGGTCCTCCCAGGACGCGGTGAAGGCGTCCCACTCGGCGGTGCCGGTGATCGGTTCCCCGAGAGCGGAGTCGATGTCCCCGGCGGCGTACCCGACGGTGCGCAGTCCGCTCACGACCGGGTTCGTACGGTGTGCTTGAACGCTCATGACTATCCCTTCGTCGCCGACTGCGGTCGCGCCGCCGGTTCGTGTGTCTGCTGCTCTTGCTGCGGGGCCGGGCTACGGGAGAGGCGGCGCCCCAGGGCGCGGACCGCGTCCTGCCGGACGACGGCGACGACACCGGCGAGGATGAGCACGCCGCCCGCCCCTTCGGCGGCCGTCGGCACCTCGTCCTGGACCAGCCACGCGGTGGCGACGCCGACGACCGGCACCAGCAGCGACAGCGACCCCACGGACGCGGCCGGGTACGACTTCAGCAGCGACGCCCAGATGCCGAAGGCGACGATGGTGGAGAGCACCACGGTGAAGGCCAGGGAGCCGATGCCCTGCCAGGTGAGGTGGGTGAGCGCGTGGGCGTCGCGCGAGGGCCCCTCGAAGACCAGCGAGAGCAGGGCCAGGGGCACGGGGGCCGCCAGCGCCGACCAGATGGTCAGCTTGAACCCGCTGTCGGGCTGTGCGATGCGCGTGGTGATGTTGGCCGCCGCCCAGCAGGCGCCGGCGGCGATGACGACCAGCAGCGCCCCGGCCGGCGACGACCCGGACCCCACCGCGATCACCGCGAGCCCGGCCACACCGGCCAGCACGCCGCCCACGGCGATCCGCCCCGGCTTCTCGTGCAGCACCAGGAAGGCGAAGAGCACGGTGAACGCGGCCTGCCCCTGCAGCACGAGCGAGGCCAGCCCCGGCGGCACCCCGAGATTCATGCCGACGAAGAGCAGCCCGAACTGCCCGGCCCCCTGGAAGAGCCCGACGAGGGCCACCAGCTTCCACGGAGCTCCGGGCGCCCCGATGAAGAACACCGCGGGAAGGGCCACGAACGTGAAGCGCAGGGCGGCGAAGAGCAGTGGTGGGAAGGACTCGAGACCCGTATCGATCACCACGAAGTTCGCACCCCAGATGACCACGACGAACAACCCGAGGAGCGTATGGCGTCGGGACATTGCTTCGTTCCTCTCTTCCGACGGCACGCACAGTCTCGAAGCGGCCCGGCCGCAGCCCAAGGACTGTTCGAGAACTCCGCACACCGGGGACCGCGCGGGGGCGCGGCGAGAGGAATTTATGCTCGACGTAAAAATACTCTTGATCTACTGAGTGGCGCTGGCTAAAGTTACGCCCGTCGCAAAGTTCTCCGAGTGGCGCGAGTCACCGCCCGTACCTGCCAGGAGTTGCCTTGAACGTCACCGCTTCCACCCTGTCCCTCACCGTCGCCGACGTGGACGCCTCGCGTGAGTTCTTCTGCACCCACCTCGGCTACGAGGTCGCCATGGCCGCCGACGGCTTCGCGTCCCTGACCCGCGCCGATGCCGCCGCCGACATCGTGCTGCTCCGCCGCGGCATCGAGGTGCTCCCGCCCGAGCAGCGCGACAAGCAGGCCACGGGCCTGATCTTCGCGCTCACCGTCACCGGCATCGAGGCCGAGGAACGACGCCTGCGCGAGGCCGGCGCCCCGATCACCATGCCCCTGCGCGAAGAGCCCTGGGGCGAGCGGCTCTTCCAGCTGACGGACCCCAACGGCATAGTCGTCCAGTTCGTCGAATGGACCGAGCCGACCGAGCCCGCCCAGGCCGAGGAGCCTGCCTGCTCGTGATCACCCGGTGAACGCTCCGGCGCGGGGCCGTACCTCCAGGCACGGAGGGCGCCCCGGAACGCCGAAGGCCCCGGCCGGTTTCCCGGTCGGGGCCTTCGGTTTGTGCCCGGTGAGGCACTGGCGGAGGATACGAGATTCGAACTCGTGAGGGGTTGCCCCCAACACGCTTTCCAAGCGTGCGCCCTAGGCCTCTAGGCGAATCCTCCGCCGCAAACAATACAAGACGTCGAGGGGTGCTCGCGAACGCCTTCTCCGGAGGTGGGGGAGGCGGCGCGAGCACTGCCCGGGATCGGCTAGGGTGGGGGTAAGCCCCTCACGTGGCGCTATCTCACCCAACTCCCCCAGGGCCGGAAGGCAGCAAGGGTAAGTGGGCTCTGGCGGGTGCGTGGGGGGCCCTTGTGTTTCCGGGCGGGTTCCGGGGTGGGCGGGGGCCGGGAATCTGTGACCGAGGCCACTTGTCAGTGGGGCCCGATATCGTCGTAGGTGTGTCGTCCCTCGCGCTTTACCGCCGCTACCGCCCCGAGTCCTTCGCCGAGGTCATCGGGCAGGAGCATGTCACCACCCCGTTGCAGCAGGCGCTGCGCAACAACCGGGTCAACCACGCCTACCTGTTCAGCGGGCCGCGTGGCTGTGGCAAGACGACCAGCGCGCGCATCCTCGCGCGCTGTCTGAACTGCGAGAAGGGGCCGACGCCCACCCCGTGCGGGGAGTGCCAGTCCTGCCAGGACCTCGCGCGCAACGGCCGCGGCTCGATCGACGTCATCGAGATCGACGCCGCCTCCCACGGTGGCGTGGACGACGCGCGTGAGCTGCGCGAGAAGGCCTTCTTCGGGCCCGCCTCCAGCCGCTACAAGATCTACATCATCGACGAGGCGCACATGGTCACCTCGGCGGGCTTCAACGCCCTGCTGAAGGTGGTCGAGGAGCCGCCGGAGCACCTCAAGTTCATCTTCGCGACCACCGAACCCGAGAAGGTCATCGGGACGATCCGCTCGCGGACCCACCACTACCCCTTCCGCCTGGTGCCGCCGGGCACCCTGCGTGAGTACCTGGGTCAGGTGTGTGAGCAGGAGGCCATCCCCGTCGAGGACGGCGTGCTGCCGCTCGTCGTGCGGGCCGGCGCCGGGTCCGTGCGTGACTCGATGTCCGTGATGGACCAGCTCCTCGCCGGTGCCGCCGAGGACGGTGTGACGTATGCCATGGCGACGTCGCTCCTCGGCTATACGGACGGCTCCCTGCTCGACGCCGTCGTCGACGCCTTCGCGGCGGGCGACGGCGGGGCGGCCTTCGAGGTCGTCGACCGGGTCATCGAGGGCGGCAACGACCCCCGGCGCTTCGTGGCCGACCTGCTGGAGCGGCTGCGCGACCTGGTGATCCTCGCCGCCGTGCCGGACGCCGCCGAGAAGGGCCTCATCGACGCCCCCGTCGACGTCGTGGAGCGCATGCAGGCCCAGGCGTCCGTCTTCGGCCCCGGCGAGCTCAGCCGGGCCGCCGACCTCGTCAACGAGGGCCTGACCGAGATGCGCGGCGCCACCTCGCCGCGGCTCCAGCTCGAGCTGATCTGCGCCCGCGTGCTGCTGCCCGCCGCCTTCGACGACGAGCGCTCCGTACGGGCCCGCCTCGACCGGCTCGAGCGCGGCGGATTCGTCGCGGCGGCCCCCGCGGGCGCCCCGGCCATGGGGTACGTACCGGGACCCGAGTCCCATGTGGCGCATGCCGCCGGCGCGCCTGCCGGGCTTTCCGGGCCCGCCGCGGCCCGTGCCGCGGTGGCGGGCGCCCCGGCGCCCACGCCCGCCCCCGCCGCCCCGCCGGCTCCCGCCGCCGCGCAGGCACCTCCCGCCCCCGCTGCGCCTCAGGCCCCTGCCGCGCCGCAGGAGCCGCAGCCCGCCGCGGCCGGCCCCAGGCCCGGTGCCTGGCCCTCCGCGGCCACCCCCGCGGCCACCCCCGCGGCGGCTCCGGCCGCGCCCGCGCCCCAGGCCGGCGCCTGGCCCACGGCCGCCAAGCCGGCCGCCTCCGCGCCTGCGGCGGCCCCTCAGGCCGGTGCCTGGCCCACGGCCGCCCCGGCACCGCAGGCCCCGGCCCCCGCTGCCGCCCCGGCCCCGTCCGCGGGGGGCTCGTACGCCACCCCGCAGCCGCAGGGCGACGCGACGCAGGCCCGGCAGATGTGGCCGAACATCCTGGAGGCGGTCAAGAACCGCCGCCGTTTCACATGGATCCTGCTCAGCCAGAACGCCCAGGTCGCCGGCTTCGACGGCACCACCTTGCAGGTCGGTTTCTCCAACGCCGGAGCCCGCGACAGCTTCGCCAACAGCGGCAGCGAGGACGTCCTGCGGCAGGCGCTGGGCGACCTCGGCGTGCAGTGGAAGACCGAAGTGATCGTCGACCCCTCCGCGGGCGCCGGCACCCCCGGTGGTGGCGGCGGCTTCGGTGGCGGTGCCCCCGCGCCCGCGTCCTACGCCGCTCCCTCGCCCGCGCCGGCCCCGGTGGCCGCCCCCCGGCCCGCCGCACCGCCCGCCCCCGGGCCGGAGCAGCGACCGGCGCCGTCGGCGCCCCCGGCCGGGCCCCCGCAGCAGTACCGGGAGCCCGAGCCGCCGCCGGTCGCCCCGGAGGACGACGTCCCCGCCGAGGACGATCCCGACCTCGACGACACCGCGCTGACCGGCCATGACCTGATCGTCCGCGAACTGGGCGCGACGGTCATCGAAGAGATCGCCAACGAGTAGCGGGCCGGCGGTGGACGGCGGGGCGCCCCCTACGCTTCCGGGCGCTCCCGTTCTCGTTCCTGCGGCGTAGGGCGCGCCGCGCGGGGAGCACGTAGGCTCGGGCTACCGAAGCAAATAGTTGTCGACAGCCAGGAGCGAACCAGTGATCCCCGGTGGTGGCCAGCCCAACATGCAGCAGCTGCTTCAGCAGGCCCAGAAGATGCAGCAGGACCTCGCCGCGGCCCAGGAGGAGCTGGCCCGCACGCTCGTCGAGGGCACGGCCGGCGGCGGCCTGGTGAAGGCCACCGTCAGCGGTGCCGGCGAGCTGCAGGGCCTGGTCATCGACCCCAAGGCCGTGGACCCCGAGGACACCGAGACCCTCGCGGACCTCGTCCTCGCCGCCGTGCGCGACGCCAATGCCAGTGCCCAGCAGCTGCAGCAGCAGAAGCTCGGCCCGCTGGCCCAGGGCCTGGGCGGCGGCATCCCCGGCCTCCCGTTCTGACCCGCGGCGAGCCGCAGGGCTGAGCCGCCGGGCCGCCGGGCCGAGCCAGAGACAATCGCAGAAGGAGAACCCGATCCGTGTATGAAGGCGTAGTCCAGGACCTCATCGACGAACTGGGCAGGCTGCCCGGCGTCGGGCCCAAGAGCGCCCAGCGGATCGCGTTCCACATCCTCCAGGCGGAGCCGGCCGACGTCCGCCGGCTCGCCCACGCGCTGACCGAGGTCAAGGCGAAGGTCCGGTTCTGCGCGGTCTGCGGCAACGTGGCGCAGGAGGAGCGGTGCCGGGTCTGCCAGGACCCGCGCCGCGACCCCGCCGTCATCTGCGTCGTGGAGGAGCCCAAGGACGTCGTCGCCATCGAGCGGACGCGAGAATTCCGCGGCCGGTACCACGTGCTCGGCGGGGCGATCAGCCCCATCGAGGGCGTCGGCCCGGACGACCTGCGCATCCGTGAGCTGCTGGCGCGGCTCGCGGACGGCACGGTCACCGAGTTGATCCTGGCCACCGACCCCAACCTCGAGGGCGAGGCCACGGCCACGTACCTCGCGCGCATGGTGAAGCCGATGGGGATGAAGGTCACACGGCTGGCCAGTGGTCTGCCTGTTGGTGGAGATCTTGAATATGCCGACGAGGTCACGCTCGGGCGTGCCTTCGAAGGGAGAAGACTTCTCGATGTCTGACGCAACGCTGCATGACTCCAAGCGCGACCCGGGCGACTTCGCCGTATCGGTCGCGGACTCGATCGAGAGTTTCATCGTGGCCGTCGCCGAGGTTTCCCGGGGCGACGAGCCCGACAGCGCCGTGCCCTTCCTGCTGCTGGAGGTCTCCCAGCTCCTTCTCACCGGCGGCCGGCTGGGCGCGCACGAGGACTTCCTGCCGGACGAGCGCTACGAGCCGGACGTCGGCCCCGAGCCGGACGTCGACGAACTGCGCGAGCGGTTCGCGGCCATGCTGGACCCGGTGGACGTCTACTCCGAGGTCTTCGACCCGTACGTCCCGCGCAGCGCCCCCGTGGCGTCCCGCATCTCCGACGACCTCGCCGACATCATCACCGACCTGCGGCACGGCATGGCGCACTACCGCGACGGCCGGGTCAGCGAGGCCCTGTGGTGGTGGCAGTTCTCCTACCTCTCCAACTGGGGCCCCACCGCCTCCGCCTGCCTGCGCGCCCTGCAGTCGCTCGTCGCGCACGTACGGCTCGACCAGCCGCTGGACGAGCTCGACGGGCTCGACACGGACGCGGTGGCCGACGAGCAACTGGCCGAGGAGGCCGGGCGGGTCATGGCCGCGGAGATCGCCGGTCCGCTGGGTCTGCGCAGCCTGGGGTCCTGAGACGGGACCGGGTGCCAGGGGCCGGACCCGGGCGGCACGCTCCGGCGGGCCTGCCCCGTCCGGTCCGGCCCGGGCCTTCCGTGGATTCGGGCGGATTCGCGCGGATTACCCGGGACTCGTATCCTCCGCGTCGTCGTCCGGTGACGGAGCGCCATTCGCCGGCTCTTCGTCCGTCGTGGAGTCCGACGCTTCGGCGCCGTCCCCTGCGGCCCCTTCGCTCGCCTCGGCCGCCGCGCTTTCCTCGCGCCGTTTCCGCGCGAGTTCCGCGGCCACCCGGTCCGAGTGCAGCCGCATGTCTGCCTCTGCCTTGCGGTCGAACACGGTTACCTCCAGAGCTTGACGGTCCACGCGTCGGCCGGCTGGTCGACTGGTCACCCGCCCCTTTCTGTCAGCGTTTCCACCGTAAACCTGCCCTCAACGCGCGGCAGCGCCCTTCCCGACGGCGTGCGGATGTGCGGAGGGAGCGCGCGCCCGGTCGTACACATCTCACGATGTGACACCGGCATGGTCGATTCCGACCGCTCGTTAGACTGAACCGACCGCATTACGTATAGCTGCGAGGAGCGCACGTGGGCCTTGTCGTGCAGAAGTACGGAGGCTCCTCCGTTGCCGATGCCGAAGGCATCAAGCGGGTCGCCAAGCGAATCGTGGAAGCCAAGAAGAACGGCCACCAGGTGGTCGTCGTGGTTTCCGCGATGGGCGACACGACGGACGAGTTGATCGATCTCGCCGCCCAGGTATCGCCGATTCCTGCGGGCCGCGAGTTCGACATGCTGCTGACCGCCGGAGAGCGGATCTCCATGGCCCTGCTGGCGATGGCGATCAAAAACCTCGGTCACGAGGCGCAGTCGTTCACCGGTAGTCAGGCCGGGGTCATCACCGACTCGGTCCACAACAAAGCGCGCATCATCGATGTCACGCCGGGCCGCATCCAGCAGTCCGTGGACGCGGGCAACATCGCGATCGTGGCCGGTTTCCAGGGCGTGTCCCAGGACAAGAAGGACATCACCACCCTGGGGCGGGGCGGCAGCGACACCACCGCCGTCGCGCTGGCGGCCGCGCTGGACGCCGAGGTGTGCGAGATCTACACCGACGTCGACGGTGTCTTCACCGCCGACCCGCGGGTCGTGAAGAAGGCCCGCAAGATCGAGTGGATCTCGTTCGAGGACATGCTGGAGCTGGCCAGCTCCGGTTCGAAGGTGCTGCTGCACCGCTGCGTCGAGTACGCACGCCGTTACAACATCCCGATCCACGTCCGCTCGTCCTTCTCCGGGCTGCGCGGCACCTGGGTCAGCAACGAACCGCAAGGGGACCAGCCGATGGAGCAGGCGATCATCTCGGGTGTCGCACACGACACGTCCGAGGCGAAGGTCACGGTCGTCGGGGTGCCGGACAAGCCGGGCGAGGCCGCGACGATCTTCCGTGCCATCTCGGACGCCGAGATCAACATCGACATGATCGTGCAGAACGTCTCGGCGGCCTCCACGGGCCTGACGGACATCTCCTTCACCCTGCCCAAGACCGAGGGCCGCAAGGCGATCGAGGCGCTGGAGAAGACGAAGTCCCGCGTGGGCTTCGACTCGCTGCGCTACGACGACCAGATCGCCAAGATCTCCCTGGTCGGCGCGGGCATGAAGACCAACCCGGGTGTCACGGCGACGTTCTTCGAGGCGCTGTCGAACGCCGGCGTGAACATCGAGCTGATCTCGACCTCCGAGATCCGCATCTCGGTCGTGACGCGTGCCGACGACGTCAACGAGGCCGTCCGGGCCGTCCACACGGCCTTCGGCCTGGACACCGACAGCGACGAAGCGGTCGTGTACGGCGGCACCGGCCGATGACGGCCGCCCACCCGGAGGGCTTCGGCGCGCCCGCCCCGGGCGGCGGGCCGGGCCTGCCGGGTGGCTACGGCGACTTCGTCGGCGGTACGGACGTCCGTACGGTCGGCGTCGCCGGCAGGGACGCCCGTACCGCCAGGCCCACCCTGGCCGTCGTCGGCGCCACCGGCGCCGTCGGGACGGTCATGCTGGAGATCCTGTCCCGGCACGCGGACATCTGGGGCGAGATCCGTCTCGTCGCGTCCGCGCGCTCGGCCGGTCGGAAGCTGACCGTCCGGGGCGAGGAGGTCGAGGTCGTCGCGCTGAGCGAGGAGGCGTTCGAGGGCGTCGCCGTCGCGATGTTCGACGTGCCCGACGACGTCGCCGCGCGCTGGGCGCCGATCGCGGTGGCCAAGGGCGCGGTCGTCGTGGACAACTCGGCGGCCTTCCGCATGGACCCGGACGTTCCGCTGGTGGTGCCCGAGGTGAACGCGCACGCCGCCCGGGTCCGCCCGCGCGGGATCATCGCGAACCCCAACTGCACCACGCTCTCGATGATCGTCGCGGTGGGCGCGCTGCACGCGGAGTTCGGGCTGAGCGAGCTGGTCGTCTCCTCGTACCAGGCGGTCTCGGGCGCCGGAAAGGCCGGCGTGGACGCGCTGCGGGCGCAGCTCGCGGCCGTGGCCGGTACGGAGCTGGGCACGCTGCCCGGCGACGTGCGGCGCGCGGTGGGCGACGGGACGGGGCCGTTCCCGGCGCCGGTGGCGCTGAACGTGGTGCCGTGGGCCGGCTCGCTGATGGCGGACGGCTGGTCCTCGGAGGAGCTGAAGGTACGGGCCGAGTCGCGCAAGATCCTCGGGCTGCCGGAGCTGCGGGTGAGCGCGACGTGTGTGCGCGTACCGGTGATCACGACGCACTCGCTGAGCGTGCACGCGCGCTTCGAGAACGAGGTGACCGTCGAGCGGGCGCACGAGATCCTGGCCAACGCGCCGGGGGTGGTGCTGTGCGACAGCCCGGCCGAGGGGGAGTTCCCCACGCCGGCCGACGCGGTGGGCACCGACCCGACGTGGGTGGGGCGGGTGCGGCGCGCGCTGGACGACCCCCGGGCGCTGGAGCTGTTCGTCTGCGGCGACAATCTCCGCAAGGGCGCGGCGCTCAACACGGCGCAGATCGCGGAAGTCGTGGCGGCGGAGTTGACCGCTCGGTAATACTTGGGAATACATGGGGGATGTGTGAAGGTTCTGTGATCAACTCGTTGGTCCAGACCTCTTGAACTGGGCAGATGATCTGTTCGACTATCGCTCCCCGTCCCGCTGCAACCGCAGCCGGGGTGGGGAGCGTCTTTGTTGCCGTCTCTCACGGCGGTACCAAAAACCGGGGCATTGAGGAAGAGCTGGTACGCATGAGGGCAAGGGGCGCGTCGGCCGACGAAGCGTCGTCAATCGCTACCGCGATGCCTAGCGCGTACAACCCTGACGGGGGGAAGCGTGTCCAACAGGCGTGGCAGAGGTCATCAGCATCGCAACCGTCCCGCGGCGCGGCAGCGCCTCGGTGCGCCCGCGTTCCGGCACACCGGGCGGTATGCCGGTGATCGCTCCCTGGCCGGCCGCCCGCCCCGGGCAGATACCGCCCCCGATCCCCTCTCAGACGTCTCCGGCGGCCTCCGCCCCGGCGTCCTCGGCGGCCTGCGCACCCATGGCCCCGCCGACGGCGTCGCCGTGGGGGGACGCTGACCGGGCGATGGCAGCGGGCACCACAGTCGACCACCTCACCGAGACCTACCGGGCGCACTACCGGTCGCTGCTCGGTCTCGCCGCCCTGCTCCTCGACGACACCGCCTCGTGCGAGGACGTGGTGCAGGAAGCCTTCATCCGGGTGCACTCCGCGCGCAGCCGCGTCCGCGACCCGGAAAAGACCCTCGCCTACCTGCGGCAGACCGTCGTCAACCTGTCCCGCTCCGCGCTCCGCCGCCGCATCCTCGGGCTCAAGCTGCTCTCCAAGCCGATGCCGGACATGGCGAGCGCCGAGGAAGGGGCGTACGAACAGCTGGAGCGCGACCAATTGATCAAAGCCATGCGTGGACTTCAGCGCCGCCAGCGTGAGGTCCTCGTCCTGCGCTACTTCGCCGACATGACCGAGGCCCAGGTCGCCGAGACCCTGGGCCTCTCGCTCGGGTCGGTCAAGGCCTACGGCTCGCGGGGCATCGCGGCGCTCCGGATCGCCATGGAGGCGCCGGTATGAGCCACGGCCACCGTCATGACGGTCACCACGACGACTGTCACCGCGACGACTGTCACACCCCCCATGGCGAGGACGCGCCGGACGGCGTGCCGGGCGGCGGCCCGGTGCCCGAGCTCGACGAGCTGGCGCTGCGCCGCCTGCTGCGGGGAGCCGTCGACGACCTCGAACCCTCCGCCGACGCCCTGGAGCAGTTGCGGCGTGCGGTGCCGGCCCGGCGTGCCCGCCGGCGGCAGGCCGCCGTCGGCGTCGCGGCCGCGGTGATCTTCATGGTCGCGGCCATGCCCGCGCTCATCCACGTCGCCACGACCGTCGGCACCGCCGACGACCGCCCGGCCAACGCCGCCAGCAGCCGCCAGCGCGCGCACGAGATGTCCGACGGACGCCACGGCGGCCGCGGCGAGGGCGGCCGGACCGGGGAGAGCACCGCCGGTCCGGACGCCGGCAAGCACGAGGAGCAGCAGCACGGCGAGGAAGGGAAGAAGGACGGCGGCACCGCCGGTCCCACGGGCTCCCCGGGCGCCACCGCCCCGGCAGCCGGCCCCACGCTCGCCGCGTCCTCGCCCACCTGCGACCGCAACCAGCTCGGCAAGGGCGTCGGCACCGTCGCCCCCGCCGACAAGAACGGCCGCGTCTACGGCGCCTTCCGGGTCGTCAACGTCTCCAGCACCGTCTGCGCCGTGGCCGGCGCGGGCGTGGTCGCGGCCCAGGCCCAGGGCAGCGCCGAGAGCTCGCGGGTCTCGGTCGTCGACCACACGGTCGGTGACGCGGCGACCGGCCTGCCCGACCCGGCCACCGAACCGACCCAGGTGATCCTTCAGCCGGGCCAGGCGTACGAGATCAAGTTCGCCTGGGTCCCGTCCGCCGACGGAGGCCCCAGCGGCTGCTCCAAGCCCACGGCCCCCTCGGCCGCCCCGCCGCCCAGCCCCTCGGCGGCGGCCGACACGGGCACCGGCACCAAGGCCGAGGAGCGGCAGCAGGAGAGCCAGGAGGCCACCCCGGCCAAGCCCCCGGCGAGCGTCGTGCTCAGCCACACCCCGGACCCGGGCGAGCCCAAGGCGGCCGACACGACGATCCCCGACGCCTGCGCGGGCACGATCTACCGCACCGGCCCCCTGGCCGCGGACCCGGCGCCGTAGCGGCTTGCCGCCCCGCCGGACGGCGGCCGCGGCACTGCCCGTACCGTGGTGGTGTGTATCGGTTCCTGCTGACTCCCCGCTGGTGGGGAATCAACGTCTTCGCGGTGCTGGCCATCCCCGTGTGCCTGTTCATGGGCAGTTGGCAGCTCAGCCGCTTCGAAACGCGCGTCGACTCCCATCGCGACCAGCAGACCCAGGCCGACGCGGCCCGCACGGCCGACTCCGCGCCGCTCGGCGATCTGCTGCCCGTGAGCACCGAGACCTCCGGCCGCCAGGCCACGGCGACCGGACGCTACGACACCGGGCACCAACTCCTCGTACCCGACCGGGACCTGGACGCCCGTAAGGGCTTCTACGTCCTGACCCTGCTGCGCACCGGCGAGGGCAAGGCCCTGCCCGTCGTCCGGGGCTGGCTGCCCGGCGACGCCGGCTCGAAGGACGACACCGCGAAGATCCCGGCCCCGCCCTCCGGCGAGGTCACCGTGACCGGTGCGCTCCAGGCGTCGGAGAGCCCCTCGTCCAAGGGCGTACGGACCTCCGGCGGGCTGCCCCAGGGCCAGCTCGGCGTGATCAGCGCCGCCTCGCTGGTGAACCTCGTGCCGTACCCGGTCTACGACGCGTGGATCACCGTGACCGAGGCGGCGGCCCCCCTGACCGCCGTGCCCCCGGCCGCCGCTCCCAACAGCGGCCTGGACCTCAAGGCGTTCCAGAACCTCGGCTACACCGGCGAGTGGTTCGTCTTCGCGGGCTTCGTCGCCTTCATGTGGGTCCGGCTCTACCGCCGCGAGGCCGAGGCCGCCAGGGACCTGGCGCTGGGCATCACCCCCGGCCTGCCGGACGGTCCCGGTGACCCGGACGGCCCAGATGACGCTCCACAAAAGCGATCTCCAGCCGAAGCTGCTTGATCCGCTCCTCCATCACCAGCGAGCCGTGCCCCGCGTCGTAGCGGTACACCTCGTGCGGGTGCCCGCGCTGTGCCAGCCGCTCCACATAGTTCTCCACCTGACGTATCGGGCAGCGCGGGTCGTTCATCCCGGCGGAGATGTAGACCGGCGCCCGCACCTGGTCGACGTACGTCAGCGGCGACGAGGCCGCGAAGCGCTCCGGCACCTCCTCCGGCGTGCCACCGAGCAACGTGCGGTCCAGCGCCTTCAGCACCTCCATCTCGTCGTGGTAGGCCGTCACATAGTCGGCGACCGGCACCGCGGCCAGACCCAGCGTCCACGCCTCGGGCTGCGTGCCCAGGCCGAGCAGCGTCAGATAGCCACCCCACGACCCGCCGGCCAGCACCAGCCGCTCGGGGTCCGAGAGCCCCGACGCCACGGCCCACTCGCGCACCGCCCCGATGTCCTCGAGCTCGATGAGCCCGACCCGGTGCTTGAGCGCGTCCGTCCAGGCCCGCCCGTAGCCCGTGGAGCCGCGGTAGTTGACGCGTACGACCGCGAACCCGTGGTCCACCCAGGCCGCCGGCCCGGCGGCGAACTCGTCGCTGTCGTGCCACGTCGGACCGCCGTGGACGTCGAAGACCGTCGGGAACGGGCCCTCGCCCGCGGGCTTCTGCACCAGCGCGTGGACCTTGCCGCCCGGGCCGTCCACCCATATGTCCGAGACCGGCACCGAATCCGGGGCCTGGGCTATGCCGTGGGGCACCGCCGGCGCGCTCAGGACCAGGTGCCCCGCCGTGGACCGCACCACCGGCGGCTTGGCCGCCGAGGACCACAGGAACTCCACCGTCCCGTCCGGCCGCGGCAGCGCCCCCGACACCGTGCCCGCCGGGGTCTCCAGGCGGGTCAGCCGGCCGTCCGCCAGCTCGTAGCGCCACAGCTCGCTGCGCGCCTGGTAGCTGTGCTCGATCAGCAGGGCGCCGCCGTCCGGGAACCAGGTCGCGTCCAGGTCGCCCGGCAGGTCGACGGCGAGCACCGTCTCCTCGCCCGTGACGGCGTCCCACAGCATCGGCTCCCAGCGTCCGCGCCGCTGGTGGCCGACGAGCAGCCGCGCGTCCCCGTCGACGGGAGCGAACCCCATCACGGCCAGGCCCAGCTCCTCGGTGCCGCCCCGGGTGTCGTCCAGCTCACCGACGACCGCACCGTCGGTCCGCACGACCCGGATCGCGGAGTGCATGGCGTCGCCGTGCTCGGTGTGCTCGATGGCGATCAGCGACCCGTCGTGGGACAGATCGCCCACCCCCGCCGACTGCTGGTGCCGGTAGATCTCCACCGGCTCGCAGCCGGGCCGCACCACGTGCACCGTCGAGCCACCCTTGTCCGTGGACCGGCCGATGACCGCCGTGCCGTCGCGGCCCAGCGCCAGCCCGTCCGGATACGAGGGCTCGAGCCCCGGCGCCGCGGGCTCGTCCGCCCCGCCATGGAACGGCTGCCGCACCCACACACCGAACTCGTCGCCATCGGTGTCGGAGAACCACCAGATCCACTCGCCGTCCGGCGACAGCTTCCCGCCCGACGTCCCGTTCGGCCGGTCCGTGACCTGCCGCTGCTCGCCCGTGACCCGGTCCCAGGCGTACAGCTCGAAGGTCCCCGTCGCATTGGAGGTGAACAGCGACCGGTCCGGAGCACCCTTCGCCCACCTCGGCAGCCCCACCCGCGGCGCCCGGAAGCGCTTCTCCCAGTCGGGCATGGCCACCGTCGCCGACACAGCCGCATCGCCCCGCAGGGACCCGTTGCTCTCAGTCATGCCCCCCATTCTGCGCCGCCCGGCCCACGGCGCGGCGGGGAGGACCTCAGTCTGTGGACAACCCGGCGATTGTGGATATCTCGCTCACCCCGACGTGTTGAGCCCCGACGTGTCGAGCCCGACGTGTTGAGCCCCGACGTGTCGAGTGACGCACGTCATGAACGCGCCGGGGCCCGCCGGGCCTGCCTGCGGCGACGCCAGAGGACGATCGGTACCGCGCCCATGAATCCGAGCGCGGAGGGGGCCACCGCCGCGGCGCTCAGGCCCTTCTGGCCGAAGGTGTCCGGGACGGGGAGGGTGGACCACCGGTTCACCGGCCAGGCGACGACGATCGCCCGTCCGACGGCCTCGTCCACCGAGACCGTGCCGCCGCCTTCGAGGTCCTGGTGGTAGCGCGAGTCGAGGGAGTCCTGGCGGTGGTCGCCCATCACCCACATCCGGCCCTCGGGCACCGTGACCGGGCCGAACGGCTTGTCGCCGCAGGGAGTGTTCCCGGCGAAGACGTACGGCTCCTTCAAAGCCTTGCCGTTGACCAGGACGGGCTCGTCGCCGCCCTTGCACTCCACGGTGTCACCGCCGATCGCGATGACCCGTTTGATCAGGTCCTTCTCGTCGGCGGAGGGCATGAGGCCGATGAAGCTGAGCACCTTCCGGAAGGGGTTCTGCCCGGTGGCCGGCTCGTTCAGCCAGCCGCCCGGGTCATGGAAGACGACCACTTCGCCGCGCTCCGGCTTCGAGCCGAACCACGGCGTCAGCTTGTCCACCAGCACCCGGTCGCCGCGCTGCAGGGTGTTCTGCATCGAGTCGGACGGGATCGAGAACGCCTGCACCAGGAAGGACTTGATGATCAGCGCGAGGATCAGGGCGATGCCGATGAGGATCGGCAGTTCCTTCCACAGGGGCCGGGGCTGCCGCCGTCCGGCCCGTCCGGCCTCTCCGGGTCGTCCGGCACCCTCGGGCCGCTCCTCCGCCTCTTGCACGGCACTCACTCCTTGCGGGCGGCGACGAACTGCACGACGGCCGTGAACGCGGCCAGGATCACGGCGGCGATCGCGAGCATGCCGCCCGCGGGGGCCAGCAGCTCCGCCGAGTCGGGCGTCGTCGCCATCAGGTTGAACAGCCGGTTGACCGGCGGCATCCCCTTGGCGAAGAGCGTGCCCATCACCAGGGCGAGGGCGGCCACCAGCGCGTACCCCTGCCGCCGGAAGACCAGCCGCGAGCACAGCACGCCGATGGCGATGCCCACCAGCGCGCAGGTCAGCTGCGCCTCCAGGCCCAGCAGCAGATCGACCGCCGTGACGTCGTAACTGCCCACCCACAGGGGGAAGAACAGTCCGAAGACCATCAGGGCCAGGCAGCTCAGCAGAGCCGTACCGATCACCGCCAGCAGAACCTTGAGGGACCGGCCGGAACTGACGACGACGATCGCCCGCTGAGTGGAGTCGTCCAGGCTCATCAGCGCGATGGTCAGCCACGTCGAGCAGACGAACAGCGCACCGGCGGACGAGGCGTAGGCCGGGGGCAACGGGCCGCTGCCGTTGACGGTCAGCACGCCCATCAACCCCGTGAACAGGAGCACCGGGGCGAGATAGCGCTGCGTGTGCAGCACGGTGGAGAAGGTGTAGCGGATGAGCGCGATCACCGCATGCCTCCGTTCATGGTGGCGTCCGTCGTGCGGTCGTGGTGCGCCGTTCCCGTCACCTGCAGGACGGACCAGCCGTGCTGCAGCGCCGTGTACAACAGGGCGTCGGTGGCCTCGCGGGCCACGGTCATCGTGACCCGCGTGGCCTGACGGCTCACCGCCAGCACGCCGTCCAGCCCCTCCCAGGGGAGGTCCTGGGGTGGGGGACCTGCCTCGGGGCCGGACAGGACGACGTCGGCTGCGGGCCGGTACGGGGCCGCCGCCGGCTCCGGGCCGCGCAGGGAGACCCGCCCTTGGACGACGGTGTAGGTCCGGGAGGCGCGGGCCCGGGTGACCGACTCCCGGTGGTCGGTGAACAGCACCGTGCCCCCGCCGTCGGAGACCTCGGTCATGATTTCGGCCAGGACGCCGTGGGCGGAGGCGTCCAGCCCCGACCACGGCTCGTCCAGGACGAGCAACCCCGGCTCCACCAGCAGGGCCTGGGCGAGCGCGACCTTCTGCGCGTTGCCCTTCGACAGACTCCGCAGCGGCGCCTCCTTGCCGCCCACCAGCGCCAGCCGGTCCAGCAGCCGGTGAGCCCGCGACGAGGCCGCCGAAGTGGTCAGCCCCCGGACGCGGCCCATGTGCGTCAGGTACGCCGCGGCCGACATGCGCTCGTTGGGGGAGAAGCGGTCGGGGACGTAGCCGATGACCGGGGGCCTCCCGGCCACCGTGCCGCGTGTCGGCCGGGACAGGCCGACCGCTATGCGCAGCAGGGTCGACTTTCCCGAACCGTTTCCGCCCGCGAATGCCACGACCTCGCCGGCGGGGGCCTCGACATCGACGTCTCTGAGAATCCAATCGCCTCTGCCGTAGCGCTTGCTCACCGCTTCAAGACGCAACAAGTGGACTCCTCGCCGGACGCGCTGATCTCCAGATGCGTGCAGGCTACAACGCCCGCTGTTCGGCCCGCGTCAGCTTGGTGGCGGGATCGCACACCGAGCTCCGCGAAGAGGCCGGCCAGCCGGTCCAGCCCCTCCTCGATCCGTTCGCCGGTGAGTGAGCTGACCGAAAGCCGCAGTTGGTGGGAGCCGCCCGAGCCGCTGTAGAAGTGGCACATCGGCGTCCACAGCACGCCGTGTTCGCGGGCGGAGAGTTCCAGCAGGTCGTCGTCGACCGTGAACGGCACGGTGACGCAGACGAAGAACCCTCCGGCAGGGGTGTTCCACGTGACGCCCGGGCAGTCGCCGAACCGGGCCTCGAGCCCCTCCACGACCTGGCGGAGATTGCTCCGGTAGATCTCCTGCTCCCGGGTGTTCGCCAGGTCCAGGCTGTACTCGTGCTCCAACAGCGCGCCGCCGACGACGGCTTGGGAGAGCGGCGAGGTGTTCACCGTCACCATGCTCTTGATCTTGGAGAGCTGGTCGGCGAACAACCCGAGCTCGCCCCGCGCGTCCGCCACGCGCTGGTCGGCCACCGCGTAGCCGACCCTGGCGCCGGGCAGCACGGTCTTGGCGAACGAACCGAGGTAGACCACCCGGCGGCCGGTGTCCAGCGCCTTGAGGGTGGGGGGAGTTCCCCCGCCGCCGTGGAAGAGGCCGTACGGGTTGTCCTCCAGGAGGAGGATGTCCTCCCGCTCGGCCACCTCCAGGAGGGCACGCCGCGCCGCCAGGTCCATGCTGACGCCGGACGGGTTGGCGAAGTCGGGCATGACGTAACACGCCCGCGGGCGCTCGCCCCGCTGCCGGGCGGCCCGGATCCGCGCCACCAGGTCGTCCAGGTCGATCCCCGAGGCGCCGCTGGAGACGGGCAGTACGGGCATGTCGACCAGGCGGGCCGCGCCGGTGAGCCCGACGTACATGGGCGAGACCGACAGCAGGACGTCGCGCTCGTCCGCCCGCAGCGCGCGCAGTACCAGGAACATCGCCTCCTGGCAGCCGACGGTCACCACGACCGACTCCGGATCGGCCTCGATGCCCTCGTCGCGCGCGAGGTGACGGGCGATGAGGTGGTGCACGACGCCCTTGGTGCGGCCGTACTGGCACAGGTCCGGCGCACCTCCTCCTCGGAGTACCCCAGTTCGTCGGAGAGATGGGCGCCGAAGGTCCGCAGGCGGCGGTGGACCGACTCCAGGTCGAAGAACCGCTCGACGGGGCGCCCGGGCGCGAAGGACAGTGCGTGCGGATAGCGCCCGGTGACCTCGTTGAGGAAGTTCATGGAGGTGAGAGCCGGGTCCTCCAGCGAACCGTGCAGGTCGGCGGTCACCAGGTCGGGGGTCGGTGCCTCACGCATGGGGTCGCGTCCATTCCGTGCGCAGGCCGGCCGCCGCGGCGGTGTCGGCACAGCCGGCCAGCGTCATGTTCTCGCTCAACTCGGTGCGCAGCAGGCCCAGTACCCGGTCCACGCCGTGCTCGCCGCCCGCTGCCAGGCCCCACAGCACCGGCCGGCCGAGCAGGACGCCGCGCGCGCCCAGGGCCAGCGCCTTGAGCACGTCCGTGCCGTCGCGCACGCCGCTGTCCAGCAGGACCTCGCAGTCGCCGGAGACGGCCTCGGCCACGGCGGGCAGCGCGCGGAGGCTGGGCACGGCACCGTCCAGCTGGCGGCCCCCGTGGTTGGAGACCACGACGCCGTCGGCGCCGGCGTCCACCGCCGCACGGGCGTCCCGCGGGTCCAGGATTCCCTTGACCACCAGCGGCAGCGACGTCCTGCCGCGCAGTTCCGCCAGGTCCCGCCAGGACAGGCCCGGTGCGAACGCCGCGCTGGTGTGCACGGCGAGCGCCGAGGCGCCGCCGAAGCGGCGGTGCGCCTCGGTCCCGGGGCCGGTGTCGAGGTTGGCGGCCCGCACGTGGTCCGGGAGCGCGAAGCCGTTGCGCACGTCCCGCAGCCGGCGGCCCATCACCGGTACGTCCACGGTGACCATCAGGGCCTCGCAGCCGGCGGCCTCGGCCCGGGCGACGAGTTCGTGGTTCTTGCCGCGGTCGCGCAGGCAGTACAGCTGGAACCAGGTGGTCGCGCCGGTGGCGGCGATGTCCTCCACCCGGTGGCTGCTCAGCGTGCTCACGACGTAGGGGACGCCCGCCGTACGCGCCGCGCGCGCGGCGGCGAGCTCGCCGTCCTCGTGGACCAGGCGCTGGTACGCCATGGGGGCGATGGCGACGGGCATGGCGGCGTCGCCGCCGAGCAGCCTGGCGCCGGTGTCGGCGGCGGTGACGCCGGTGAGCACCCGGGGCACGAGCGCGACGTCGGCGAAGGCGGCGCGGTTCGCGGCGAGTACCGCCTCCGTGCCGCTGCCGCCGTCGACGAAGTCCCGGACGGCGGGCTCGAGCACGGCCTCGGCGGCCGCCCGTACGTCGGCCAGGCACACTGCCGCCATGGCCCGGTTCGCATCGGCGGTGGTCATCCCAGCTGCTCCGCTTCGACCGCTTCGTACAGTGCCTTGATGTTCCCGCTGCCGAAGGTCGTGGCCCCGGCCCGCTCGATGACCTCGAAGAAGAGGGTCCGGCGGGGGTGCACCGACCTGGTGAAGATCTGGAAGAGCTGCCCCGCGTAGTCCTCGTCGGCCAGGATGTTCAGGGCGGCGAGCTCGTCGGTGGAGTGCCGGACCAGTCGCAGGCGGTCGCCGAGCATCCGGTAGTAGGCGGCGGGGGTGCTCAGGAATTCCACCCCCCGGGCGTGCATCGTGCCCACCGAGCGCACGACGTTCTCGGTACGGAACGCGATGTGCTGGACGCCCGCCCCGCCGTGGTTCTTGACGAAGTGGTCGATCTGCCCGGGCTCCCGGGAGGTGTCGGGCTCGATCAGGGTGAGCGTCACGGTGCCGGAAGGGTTCTGCACCACCTCCGAGTCCATCGCCTGGGCACCGACGACGATCTTCTCCGTGAAGGTGTTGCGGAAGCCCAGGACCCGTTCGTAGAACTCGACGGCGGGCCGGAGCCCGCCGGGCTCGAGGCACACCGCGAAGTGGTCGATCTCCAGCAGCCCGGTCGGTGCGGCGGGCTCCTGGCCGTGCGCCGGCACGAACCCCGGAAGCCGGTCCTCCGCGATTCCCTCCCGGCGCTGCACGAAGGTGTGCAGGACGTCGCCGAAGGCCCGCACCGACGCCATGATCACGCCCTCGCGTTCGACCGGCTCCGCCACGGGCACCGCGCCCCGGTGGACGGCCTCGGCGAAGGCGGCCGCGGCGTCGGACACCGTCAGGGCGATGTCGGCGACGCCCTCGCCGTGCTGCCGCGTGTACACGGCGGCGGGGTGGTCCTCGGTCGAGGCCTCGGTGAGCACCAGGCGTATCCGCTCACGGCCGACCGCCGCCGAACGCGCCCCGTCCCGCGCCGCGGCCGTGGCGTACACCTCGAAGCCGTAGGTGCGCGCGAGCTCGCCCACCTTCGCGTCGAGGTCCTCGACGTACAGCGTGACATGGTCGATGGACAGTTCTTGGAAGTCGGTCTTCCGTGGTGCGTTCACAGCCGCGTTCTCCTGAGTGCCGTTCGTTTCCCCGCCGGTGCGCGTCACGCCGCGCCGGTGCCCATCGCCGTGATCAGGCTGGTGGGGCGCATGTCCGTCCAGTGCTCCTCGACGTAGTCCAGGCACGCCTGACGGCTCTCCTTGCCGAACACCGCCGTCCAGCCGGCGGGCACCTCGGCGAAGGCCGGCCAGAGGGAGTGCTGTCCCTCGTCGTTGCGCAGCACGAAGTAGCTGCCGTTCTCGTCGTCGAAGGGGTTGGTCGCCATGGTGTTCTCCCGGTCCTTTCGTGATTACGAGCCGTCGGCGCCGCCGCCGGCCATCTTCCGGGCCAGTACCGGGCCGATGTCGGCCAGCGGTCCGGGCCGGGTCATCTCCTCGTGGCCGCAGGCCACGCGGTGTCGTTCCACCTGTCCGCCGACGTGCGGCAGCCACAGCCGGGCCGTCAGCGTCGCGGTGGCGTCCTGTGCGGCGGCGAAGTGCACGAGGTCGCCCTCGAAGACGCCCGGGGTGAACGCGCGCGCCGCCCGGGTGTTGCCGAGGTAGACCGATACGAGCCGGTCCGTCGCCGCCTCGTCGAGGTCGTGCCCGCCGGCCTCGCCGCGGACCGCCTCGGCGACCTCCGCCCGGTCCGGCGGCGGCACGGGAGTGCCCGCCAGCGGGTAGGCGTCAAGGACGGCCAGCAACGCGACCTCGGCGCCCGCGGCCCGCAGGCGCACGGCCATCTCGTGGGCGATCAGGCCGCCGACCGACCAGCCGACGAGGTGGTACGGGCCGTCCGGCTGCACCTCGCGGATCCGCTCCACGTACAGCGCGGCCGTCTCCTCGACCGTGGCGGGAAGGTCCTGCGGGGCCGACAGGCCCGGTGACTGCAGCGCGTACAGCGGGTGCCGGTCGGGGATGTGCCGGGAGAGCCCGGCGAACGACCAGCCCAGGCCGCCGGCCGCGTGGACGCAGAACAGCGCCGGTCCACCGGCTCCGCGCCGCAGCGGCAGCAGAACGTCAAGGGCGCCGGCCGCGCCCCCCTCCCGGCCACGGTCGGCCTCCAGCCGTTCGGCGAGCTCGGCGACCGTCGGGGCCTCGAACAGGGTGCGCAGCCCGATCTCGACGCCGAGCGCCTCGTGCAGACGGCCGATGAGCCCGGCCGCCAGCAGCGAGTGGCCGCCCAGGGCGAAGAAGCCGTCGTCGATCCCGACCTCGGGCACGCCGAGCGCCTCCGCGAACAGCTCGCACAGCAGTTCCTCGCGCGGCGTGCGCGGCTCGCGGCCGGACGGCGTGCCGAACACCGGGGCGGGCAGCGCCTTGCGGTCGAGCTTGCCGTTGGGGGTGAGCGGGAACCGCTCCAGCGGCACGACGGCCGCCGGCACCATGTGGCCGGGCAGCGCCGCGGCGACGTGCCGGCGCAGCGCGTCGGCGTCCACCGCGCACCCGGCGGCGGGCACGACGTAGCCGGTCAGCGTCCGCCCGCCGCGCCCGTCGTCGTAGAGGGTCACGGCGGCCTGCGCCACGTCCGAGTGGGCGAGGAGCACCGCCTCGATCTCGCCCGGCTCCACGCGGAAGCCGCGCACCGAGAGCTGGTGGTCCGCGCGGCCGGCGAAGTGCAGCCGGCCGTCCCGGTCCCAGTGCACGAGGTCGCCCGTGCGGTACATGCGGGCCCCCGCCGGGCCGTGCGGGTCGGCCACGAACCGCCCGGCGGTCAGCCCCGGCCGCCCCGCGTACCCGCGGGCCAGGCCGGGCCCGCCGACGTACAGTTCGCCGGTCACGCCCGGCGGCACGGGGCGCAGCCCGTCGTCCAGGACGTAGGCGCGGGCCCCGTCCAGGGGCCGGCCGATCGACGGTGCGTCGTCACCGGAGAGCGGCTCGCTCATCGTGGCGCAGACGGTGGCCTCGGTCGGCCCGTAGGCGTTGACGAGCCGGCGGCCCGTCCCCCACCGGCCCACCGCGTCCCGCGGCAGCGCGTCGCCCGCCGTGATCAGCGTGGTCACGGACGCCAGCGCCTCCGGCGGCAGCAGCGGCAGGGCGACGGGCGGCAGCGTCACATGGGTGATCGCGTGCCGGGTGAGCACCTCGGCCAGCGGGCGGCCCGGGGTCAGCTCGTCCTGGGTGGCCAGCACCAGTTCCGCGCCGGAGAGCAGCGCCATGCACACCTCGGAGAAGGCCGCGTCGAAGCTCGGGGACGCGAACTGCAGCACGCGGTCCCCCGGCCGGACGTGGAACCGCTCGATCTGCCGGGCCGCCAGGTTCGCCGTGCCGGCGTGGGTGACGAGCACGCCGTTGGGGCGTCCGGTGGATCCCGAGGTGTAGATGAGGTAGGCCGGGTGGTCCCGCAGCAGGGGCGCGGTACGGTCACCGTCCACCGGGTCGGTGGACGGCGCGGCGGCGATCCGGGCGGCGGTCTCCGGGGCGTCCACCGCCAGGACGGCGGTGCCCTCGGGCAGTTCTCCCGCGAGCTCGTCGTGGATCTCCCGATGGGTGAGCACCAGTGCCGGGCGGGCGTCGCCGAGCATGGTCCGGATCCGCTCGGCGGGGTAGCCGGGGTCGACCGGCAGGTAGGCGGCGCCCGACTTGAGCACCCCGAGCAGGGCCGCGATCTGCCCGGCCGAGCGGGGCAGCGCGAGCGCCACGACGCTCTCCGGCCCGAGGCCGAGGCCGATCAGCGTGTGTGCCAGCCGGTTCGCCTGCCGGTTCAGCTCCGCGTACGGCACGGTCGTCGTTCCGGACCGCAGGGCCACGGCGTCCGGGGTGCTCGCCGCCCGGTTCTGGAACAGCTCGGCGACGGTGCCCTCCGGCACGCTCGCCCCCGTCCCGCTCCAGCCGACGACGGCCCGCTCCTCGTCCGGCAGCAGTACGTCCACGGCACTGATCGGCTTCTGCGGAGCGGCGGAGAGGTCCTCCAGGAGCCGTGCCAGCCGGGCCACCAGGCCCCTCGCGGTGGCCTCGTCGAAGAGGTCCGCGCTGTAGCGCAGCTCGATCCCGATTCCGGCGGGCTCCGTTTCGTCGTCGAAGGCCTCGCCGAAGGTGAACTCGAGGTCGAACTTGGCGACGCCCGGGTCCGCGCCCTCCTCGGTCATGGTCAGGCCGGTCAGTTCGGCGCGCGGCGGCCGGTAGTTCCGCATCGTCGCCAGCACCTGGAACAGCGGGTGCCGGGACATGCTGCGCTCGGGGTTGAGGGCCTCCACCAGCCGCTCGAACGGCAGGTCCTGGTGGGCGTAGGCCGCCAGCGCGGTCTGCCGGACCCGCCGGACGAGGTCGCCGAACGCGGGGTCCCCCGAGGTGTCGGTGCGCAGTACCAGGGTGTTGACGAAGAACCCGACGAGGCCGTCGAGCGCCTCGTCGTCGCGTCCGGCGACGGGGGTGCCGACGGGGATGTCGGTGCCCGCTCCGAGCCGGGTGAGCAGGGCGGCGAGCCCCGCCTGCAGCACCATGAAGGGGGTGGCGCCGCTCTCCCGGGCCAGCTCGCGCAGCCGGCGGTGCAGACGCGCGTCCAGTTCCGCGGTCGCCGTGCCGCCACGGTGGCCGGCCACCGCCGGGCGCGGCCGGTCGGCCGGCAGCGCCAGTTCCTGCGGGATCCCGGCCAGGGCGGCGCGCCAGTAGGCCAGTTGCCGGGCGCCGAGGCTCTCCGGGTCGTCCTCGTCGCCCAGCAGCTCGCGCTGCCACAGGGCGTAGTCGGCGTACTGCACGGGCAGTGGCCGCCAGTCGGGGGCCGCACCGGAGCGCCTCGCCCGGTAGGCCGTTGCGAGCTCCTGGGCCAGCGGGGCGAGCGAGGCGCCGTCGCAGGCGATGTGGTGCAGCACCAGCAGGAGCACGTGCTCGGTGGGGCCGAGCCGGAACACGGTGACCCGCAGCGGGAGGTCGCGGGTCAGGTCGAAGCCGCGCCCCGCCGCCTCGGCGAGGGCGCCGGGCAGCCGGTCCTCGACGGTGTCGACCAGGGCCGGCCGGGGTGCGGCCCCGGCGGCCTCCCGCACCAGCTGGCAGGGGACCCCTCGGACCTCCGGATAGACCGTGCGCAGCGTCTCGTGCCGGCCGACCACGTCGGCCAGGGAGGCCCGGAGCGCGTCCAGGTCGAGGTCCCCGGTCAGCCGCAGCGCCATCGGCACGTTGTAGGTGGCGCCCGTGCCGTCCAGTCGGTTCAGCAGCCACAGCCGCTGCTGGGCGTACGAGAGCGGGATCAGCTCCGGCCGTTCGGCCCGGCCGAGGGGCGCGCGGGCCGCCCCGGCCCCGGCGAGCCGCTCGGCGAGAGCGGCGGGTGTGGGCGTCTCGAAGACGGCCCGCAGGGCCAGTTCGGCGCCGAAGGCCGTCCGGACGGCGTTGACCAGCCGGGTGGCCAGCAGGCTGTGTCCGCCGTGGTCGAAGAAGCTGTCGTCGGGGCCGACGGACGGCACGCCGAGGACGTCCGCGAAGAGCGCGCACATGAGCTCCTCCGCGGGGGTGCGCGGGGCGCGTGCGGGCTCGGAAGCCCGGAAGTCGGGGGCGGGCAGGGCTTTTCTGTCGAGCTTGCCGTTGGCGTTGACCGGCAGGGCGTCCAGGACCACGGTCGCGGCCGGTGCCATGTGATCCGGCAGCGTGGCGGTGATGTGGTGGGTCAGCTCCTCGTGCGAGGGGCGGGTGTCCGCCGCCGTCGTGACGTAGGCGACGAGTTTGTGATCACCGGCAGGGGTGGTGTGGGTGGTGACGGTGGCGTGGGTGATGGCGGGGTGCCGGGAGAGAACGGTCTCGATCTCCCCGAGTTCGATCCGGAACCCGCGGATCTTGACCTGCTGGTCGGCGCGCCCCAGGTAGTGCAGCACGCCGTCGGCGTCCCAGCGGGCCAGGTCGCCGGTGCGGTACATGCGCGAGCCCGGCCGCCCGTGGGGGTCGGGTACGAAGTGGCGGGCGGTCAGGCCGGGCCGGCCGAGATAGCCGTCGGCGACCTTGGGGCCGGCCAGGTAGAGCTCGCCGGCGACCCCGGCCGGGACCGGGCACAGCCGGGAGTCCAGGACGTAGGCGCGGGTGCCGGACAGCGGCTGCCCGATGGGCGGTGCGCACACCTGGCCGGGTTCGCTCTCGTACCAGCCGGTGGCGTAGACGGTGGATTCGGTCGGCCCGTACAGGTTGGCTATGCGCACCCCGGGGGCCTGGTGCCGCAGCCTGCGCACCAGTTGCTCGGGCAGAGCCTCGCCCGCCAGGACGATCCGGTGGCAGTCCAGGGGCGTGCCGGCGTCCAGCAGGGCGGAGACGACCGAGGGCACGCCGCTGATCAGCGTTCCCGACCACGGCCGCTCGGCGAGCGCGAGCAGGTCGGGCACCACTTCGATGCTGCCGCCGGCCAGCAAGGGCGCGAAGATCTCGAACACCGACACGTCGAAGGACAGCGACGTCGACGCCAGCACCCTCGCCAGGCCCTGCTCGCCGAAGCGTCGCACCGCCCACGCCAGGAACACCGACATGGACCGACGCGAGACCACCACGCCCTTCGGCGTCCCCGTCGACCCCGACGTGTAGATCACATAGGCCGGGGAGGCGGCCATGGCCGGCCCGTGGGCGGCGAGCGGCGCGTCGGGCAGTTCCGCGAGCTCCGCGGCGGTCCGCGCGCCGTCCAGGACGAGGGCCGGCGTCCCGGCGGCGGGCAGGCGGTCCGCGACCGACTGCTTTGTCACCACCAGGCCCGGGGCGGCATCGGCCAGCATGAACGCGATGCGTTCCGCCGGGTATCCCGGGTCCACCGGCACATATCCCGCGCCGGCCTTGAGCACCGCCCATACGGCTACGACCATCTCGGCGGACCGCGGTACCGCCACCGCCACCAGATCGCCCGGGTGCACACCGCGCGCCCGCAGCAGCCGCGCCAGCCGGTTCGCCCGGCCGTCCAGTTCCGCGAAGGGCAGCGTGACGTCACCGCAGACCACCGCCGTGGCCCCCGGCGAGCGTGCGGCCTGCGCCTCGAACGCCGTCACCACGTCCTCGGCGGACTGCGGGTCGCCCGTGCCGCCCCACACCTCGACGATCCGGTCGCGCTCGTCCTCCGAGAGGATGTCGACGGCGCCGAGGGGCAGGTGCGGGTCGGCGGCGACGGCTTCCAGCAGGCGGATGAGCCGGCGCGTCATCAGGGCGACCGTGTCCCGGTCGAAGAGGTCGGCGCTGTAGGAGACCTGACCGACAATGCCGCCCGGTGTGCCGTGCTCGTCGAAGCGCTCGCCCAGCTGGAAGTCGAGGTCGAACTTCACCGAGGTGGACTCGAGGTCGGGCACGTTCACCCGCAGCCCGGGCAGCTGTGGTTCGGGCTCCGCGGTGTTCCGCAGCGCGAGCATGACCTGGAAGAGGGGGTGCCGGCCCAGGGAGCGGGCCGGGTTGAGCACCTCGACCAGTCGCTCGAAGGGCACGTCGGGGTTGGCGTAGGCCGCCAGGTCCGCTTGGGCCACGCGGCCGACGAGCTCGGCGAAGTCCGGGTCCCCGGAGGTGTCGGTGCGCAGCACCAGGGTGTTGACGAAGAAGCCGACGAGGTCGTCGAGGGCCTTGTCGTCCCGGCCGGCGATCGGGGTGCCGACGGGGATGTCCGTACCGGCGCCGAGCTTGGTCAGCAGGGCGGCGAGGCCGGCCTGCAGGACCATGAACAGGCTCGCGCCGTGCTCCCGTGCCAGGCGCGCCAGGCGGTCGTGCAGGGCGGGAGCGATCTCGAAGGGCACCGCCCCGCCCCGGTAGCTGAACTCCGCCGGCCGGGGCCGGTCCGTGGGCAGGGCCAGCTCCTCGGGCAGCCCGGCGAGGGCCTCGCGCCAGTGGGCCAGCTGTCCGGAGATCCGGCTGTCCGGGTCCTGTTCGTTCCCGAGCACCTCGCGCTGCCACAGGGCGTAGTCGGCGTACTGGACGGCCAGCGGCGCGAAGTCCGGCGCGCGATGTTCGGCGCGGGCGGCGTAGGCCGTGGCGACGTCGTCCGCGAGCGGCGCCATGGACCAGCCGTCGCCCGCGATGTGGTGCAGCACCACCAGGAGGACGTGCTCGTCGGGTGCCGTTGCGAACAGGGTGGCGCGCAAGGGGAGTTCGAGGGTGAGGTCGAAGCCTCGCCGGCAGGCCTCGGCCAGGGCCCGGTGCGCGTCCCTCTCGTCGACCTCGACCACGTCGAGGCCGACCGTGACGGCGGACGGGTCGTGCACGAGCTGGCTCGGCTCGCCCCCGACTTCGGGGAACGTGGTGCGCAGGCTTTCGTGCCGGGCCACCACGTCCCGCAGCGCGGCGGCCAGGGCCCGCCGGTCCAGAGCGCCGGAGAGCCGCAGCGCCACGGGGATGTTGTAGGCGCCGCTCGGTTCCCCGAGGCGGTTGAGGAACCACAGGCGCCGCTGGGCGTACGACAGCGGCACCACGGCGGGCCGGTCCATCGGGACCAGCGCGGGCCGGCCGTGGTCGGCGTCGCCCAGGCGCTGGGCCAGCTCCGCGACGGTCGGCGCCTCGAAGACCGCTCGCACGGTGAGCTCGACGCCCAGGGTGGCACGAACGGCGTTGACCAGACGGATCGCCAGCAGAGAGTGGCCGCCCAGCTCGAAGAAGCCGTCGTCGATCCCGACGCCGGGCACCCCGAGCACCTCGGCGAACAGGCCGCAGAGGGTCTCCTCCCGTGGTGTGCGGGGGGCGCCGCCGCGTACTTCACCGATCAGGTCCGGCACCGGCAGCAGGGCGCGGTCGAGCTTGCCGTTCTCGGTGACGGGCAGGGAGTCGAGCACCACGAACGCGGCGGGGATCATGTAGTCGGGCAGCCACTCGCGCAGGTAGTCCCGCAGGGAGGCGTTCAACTGCCCCGATTCGCGGAAGGCGACCGGGTCGTTCGTGAGGCCGCCCGCATACGCCTTCCCGTCGTCACCGGCGGCGTGCGTGGACAGGGGGTCGGCCGGGGAGGCCGCCGAGGCGGCCACGAACAGCGCGTCCAGCCGGCCCTCGGCGTCGCCCTCGGTCCAGGTGAGCACGGTCCGGTAGCCGAGTTCCGCGCCCAGCGCGACGAGGTCCTCGGGGTCCACGCCGTGGGCGCTCCGGTACGCCTCCCGCACGCGGGCGAGGTCCTCGCCCGCCACCAGGGACCGGGCGGCCGCCGCCTCGGCCGCGGTACGGGCGTTCGGCACGCCCGTCACCCGGACCGTCTCCGGCCGGTCGCGGTCCAGTCCGGCCCGCAGCGCGGGCAGGCCCGCGACGTCGTCCCCCCAGCTCCACACGGGTGCCCCGGCGAACGTGACCAGGTCCTCGGGCCGCTTGCGGTGCAGCACGACGTCGTAGCGGTACCGGCTGAGCTCGTTGTGGTGCCGGCCGCTCTTGACCCGGACGTCCACGCCGCCCACGTGGGCGTTGCCGGAGCGGAAGCGGTGGAAGAACGCGGGCGCGACGAGGAGTTCCTTCTCCTTCAGAACGCGCCGGTCGACGTCCCGGCGCAGCGCGGACGCGCTCTCGGGGTCCGGCGTGCGCGCGAGGGCGACCGCCGTGTGGAAGCCGCGCAGGAGCGTGAGGTTGCGTACGTCGCCGACGAACACCGCGCCGCCGGGGACGACCAGGTCGACGGCCTTGGCCAGCACGGACTCCAGGTATCCGGCGTGCGGGAAGTACTGGGTGACCGAGTTGATCATCACGGTGTCGAAGTGGCCCTCGGGGAGCCCGTCGAAGTCGTCGGCGGCCTGGACGCGCAGTTCGACGCGGGCGTCGAGTGCGGGGTGGCGGCCGAGCTCGTCCCGGAGCGAGGCGATCGCCTCGGCGGAGAAGTCGGTCGCCCAGTAGGACTCGCAGTCCCCGGCGAGCCGGCTCAGGATGAGCCCGCTGCCGACGCCGATCTCCAGTACGCGCCGGGGACGCAGCGCACGGATGCGCTCCACGATGGACTCGCGCCACTCGCGCATCTGCTCCAAGGGGAGCGGTTCGCCGTCGTAGCTGCTGTCCCAGCCGGAGAAGTCCTCGCCGAACTCCGCCTCGGAGGTCCGGCCGTACATGCCGTCGTAGATCTGCCGCCACTCGGTGACCTGCTCGCGCGTGCCGGCCTCGAGGCGGTCCGTCAGCCGCTGCCAGTCGGCGACCACATAGCCGACGAGCTGCGCCTCGCCCAGGTGGTCGGGGCGGGCGAGGACCTCGGCCTCGCGCACGTCCGGGTGCCGGGCGACGGCCGCGGCGATCTCGCCCGGCTCGATGCGGAAGCCGCGGATCTTGACCTGGTGGTCGGCGCGTCCGGCGAACTCCAGTCGCCAGTCGGCGTTCCACCGTCCCAGGTCCCCGGTGCGGTACATCCGGGCCCCGGGCGGGCCGAAGGGGTCGGCGACGAACTGCTCGGCGGTGCGGCCGGGGAGGTTGAGGTAGCCGCGGGCGAGGCCGGCGCCGGCGAGGTAGAGCTCTCCCGTCACGCCCTGGGGCACCGGCCGCAGGTGCGCGTCCAGGACGTAGACCCGGGTGTCGGCGAGCGGGCGGCCGATCGGCACGGCCGCGCCGGCCGCGTAGGGGGCGCGCACCTCGTGCTGGGTCGCGCAGAGGGTGGCCTCGGTGGGCCCGTACAGCTGACGGACGACCGCGCCCGGGGCGTGTTCGAGGACGCGCTCCACCGCGACCGGCGAGACGACGTCGCCGCCGGTGAGGACTTCCCGCACGCCCGCGAGGGCGCCGGGCGCGTCCTCGGCGAGCACCCGGAAGAGGCCCGCGGTGAAGTGCACCGCGGTGATCTCCTCCTGCTCGATCAGGCGGGTGAGCGCGGCGGTGTCCAGGCGGCCGGGCGGCGCGAGCACGACCAGGCCGCCGGCCAGCAGGGTCACCCACAGCTCGTAGTCGGAGATGTCGAAGGCGTACGGCGCGTGCAGCAGGACGCGTTCGTGGTGCCCGGTGTCCCAGCACGGGTCGCAGGCCAGCGCGAGGAGCTCGCGGTGCGCGACGGCCACGCCCTTGGGGGTGCCCGTGGAGCCGGAGGTGTACATGATGTAGGCGAGCTGGTCCGGGTGGACCGGCACCGCCGGGTCGTGGGAGGGCTCGTGGGCCAGGGCGGGGTCGTCGTCGAGGACGATCACCGTCGCGTCGTGGTCGAAACCGCGCGCGAGCATGGCCCGGTCGGTGAGCAGCACGCTCGACCGGGTGTCGGCCATGACCCACTCGAGCCGCTCGGCGGGGAACGCCTCGTGCAGCGGTACGTAGGTGCCGCCGGCCTTGAGCACGGCGAGGACGGCCACCGCCAGCTCCGGTGAGCGCTCCAGGAACACGGCGACCCGTGTCTCCGGGCCGACGCCGAGCCCGATGAGGCGGTGGGCCAGCCGGTTGGCGTGCTCGTCCAGCTCGCGGCGGGTCAGCTCGCGGTCGCCCGCGCGGACGGCGGGGGCGTCGGGCCCGGCGGCGGTGACCTCGGCGAGCCGCCGGTGCACGGTGGTGGTGGGACGGCCCCGCTCGCTCCAGGTGCCCAGCAGCCGGTCGCGTTCCTCGGCGGCCAGGATGTCGATGGCGCCCAGCTGCTGGCGGGGGTCGCGGGCGACGGAGTCCAGGAGCCGGATGAATCGTTCCGCCAGGGTCGTGGCGGTGTCCCGGTCGAAGAGGTCGGTGCTGAACTCCAGGACGCCGGTGACCCCGCCCGGCGTGTGCCCGGCGCCGAAGGTCTCCGTGACGTTGAACGCCAGGTCGAACTTGGCGGGCCGCAGCGCGTCCGGCTCCACCGCCACGTCCAGACCGGGGAGCGTCAGCTGGGCCTCGGCGTTGTTCTGCAGCGCGAGGAAGACCTGGAACAGGGGGTGCTGGGAGAGCGAGCGCACCGGGTTGAGCAGCTCGACCAGCCGCTCGAAGGGCACGTCCTGGTGGCTGTAGGCCGCGAGCGCGGTCTCGCGGACCCGCCGCAGCAGGTCGCTGAAACGCGGGTCGCCGGAGGTGTCGGTGCGCAGCACGAGGGTGTTGACGAAGAAGCCGACCTGCTCGTCGAGCGCGGCGTCCGTACGGCCCGAGATGGGGCTGCCGACGGGGATGTCGGTGCCCGCGCCCAGCCGGGTGCACAAGGTGGCGACGGCGGCCTGGAGCACCATGAACAGGCTGACGTTGTGGCGCCGGGCGAGGTCGAGGAGGCGTGCGTGCAGCGCGGCGTCGAGCTCGATGTCCACGGTGTCGCCGCGGAAGCTGAGCTTGCGCGGCCGCGGCCGGTCGGTGGGCAGGGCCAGCTGCTCGGGCAGCCCGCGCAGCGTGCGGCGCCAGAAGTCGGTCTGGGCGCTCAGGGCGCTGTCCGGGTCGTCCTCGTCGCCCAGCACCTCGCGCTGCCACAGCGTGTAGTCCGCGTACTGGACGGGCAGTGGCGTCCAGTCGGGGGCCGCTCCGCCGAGCCGGGCCGCGTAGGCGGTCCCCAGGTCGCGGGCGAGTGGTGCCATGGACCAGCCGTCGCCGGCGATGTGGTGCAGGACCAGCAGCAGGACGTGTTCGTCCCCGCCGAGCGGGAAGAGGTGTGCCCGCAGGGGGAGTTCGGTGGTGAGGTCGAAGCCGAGCGCCGAGGCGGCCGAGAGGGCCTCGGACAGCCCGTCCTCGGTCGTGGGCGTGACGGTCAGCGTGGGCCGGGCGGTGCCGGCTTCGAGGATCTGCTGGCGGGGTTCGCCGCCCGCGTCGGGGTAGACGGTGCGCAGCGATTCGTGCCGGGCCGCCAGGTCGGCCAGGGCCGCGTCGAGCGCGGTGTGGTCGAGCCGGCCGGAGAGCCGCAGCGTCGCCTGGATGTTGTAGGCGGCCCCGCCGTCCTCCAGTCGGTTGAGGAACCACAGGCGCCGCTGACCGTGGGAGAGGGGGAGTTCGGCGGGCCGGTCGGCGGGGGCCAGGGCCGGCCGGGCCCGGTCGCCGCCCGCGAGGCGGGACGCGAGCTCCTGCACGGTGGGCGCCTCGAAGACGGTGCGCACCGGAATCTCGACCCCGAGCCGGGAGCGGATGCCGTTGGTCAGACGGGTGGCCAGCAGTGAATGGCCACCCGTGTCGAAGAAGTTGTCGTCGACGCCGACGGAGGGCACCCCGAGCACCTCGGCGAACAGGCCGCACAGGATCTCTTCCTGCGGTGTGCGCGGCCCCCGGCCGGTGGTCGTGGCGGCGAAGTCGGGGGCGGGCAGGGCCTTGCGGTCGAGCTTGCCGTTGGGGGTCAGGGGCAGCGCCTCGAGCGCGACGATCGCGGCCGGCACCATGTACGAGGGGAGCCGTTCGGCGAGGTGGGCGCGGAGCACGGCGGGGTCGGCCGCGTCGGCACCGGGGCCGGGCACCGCGTAGGCGACCAGCCGCTTCTCGCCGGCCGGGTCCTCGTGCACCACGACGGCGGCCCGGTGGACGGACGGGTGCCCGTTCAAGGCACCCTCGATCTCACCGAGTTCGATGCGGAAGCCGCGGATCTTGACCTGGTGGTCGACCCGGTCGAGGAATTCCAGCTGTCCGTCGGGGCGTCGGCGCACGAGGTCGCCGGTGCGGTACATCCGGGCGCCCGCCGGGCCGAAGGGATCGGCCACGAAACGCTGGGCGGTGAGCCCGGGCCGGTTGAGGTAGCCACGGGCGACGCCGGAACCGGCGAGGTAGAGCTCGCCCGCCACGCCGGCGGGCACCGGCCGCAGCCCGCCGTCGAGCACGTACGCACGGGTGTTGGCGAGCGGCAGGCCGATGGGCGGCCGTCCGCCGTCCTCCTCGTCCAGGGGCGCCGCGGTGGACCAGATCGTCGTCTCGGTCGGCCCGTAGACGTTGGTGACCTCCCGCGCGGAGGCGCGCAGCGCGCGCGAGAGCGGCTCGGGCAGTGCCTCGCCGCCGACCAGGACCCTGAGCTGTTCGCCGTCCTCGGGGTGCCCGGCGGCCAGCAGGCTCTGCCACAGCGCGGGTGTCGCCTGCATCACGGTGGCGCCCGAGGCGGAGATGAGCTTGCCCAGGGCGTACGGGTCCCCGCTCGCCTCCTTCGGCGCGAGGACGAGCCGCCCGCCGCTGACGAGCGGCAGGAGCAGCTCGAGGTTGGCGATGTCGAAGCCGAACGTCGTCACCGCCAGCAGGCGGTCCTCCGGCCCGAAGGAGAGCCGGTCCCGGAAGTCCGCGAGCAGGTTGACGAGGTTCTCGCCGGTGACGACAGTCCCCTTGGGCGCCCCGGTGGACCCGGAGGTGTAGATGACATAGGCGGGGTTGCGGGGATGGGCGCTATTGCTCTGGTCGAGCGGCATTCTTCAAATCCTCGTCGCGATGCGTGCGATGCGCTGCTTGCTCAGCCGGGCGGTTCGCTGGTTCAGCGGCGGGTGAAAAGGGTGGCGGGCAGGCGCACGGGGCCCAGCACACCAATCGACTCGTGGAACTCCACGGGGCCTTCGCGATTGATTTCGACGCGCTCGGAGCGGCGCAGCAGAGTTTCCATGGCGATACGGGTTTCCAGCCTGGCCAGGGGTGCGCCCAGGCAGTAGTGGATTCCCTTTCCGAACGCAAGGTGACGTCCGGAATTACGGCGGATGTCGAATGTGTCGGGATTTTCGAAACGCCGGGGGTCGCGGTGCGCCGAGGCCAGCCACACACAGACCATGGAACCGGCGGGGATGGTGCGTCCGCCCAGTTCCGCATCGCACGTGGTGAGGCGCTGGTCGCGGACGAGTGGTGGCCGCCAGCGCAGCACTTCTTCGATCGCGCCGGGCAGGAGTTCCGGCTGTCGGCGCACTTCCGCCAGCGCGGCGGGGTGCTCGTCGAGCGTCATCACGGTATTTGCGGTCAATACGGATGCGGGCAGATATCCGGCGATCAGGAACATGCCGATGACGCCGACGATCTCCTCGTCGTCCAGGCCCCGGCCGTCGACCTCGGTCGTCGCGAGCCTGCTCGTGAGGTCGTCCTGCGGCCGGGCGCGCCGCTCGCGGATGTGGTGCACCAGGTACTCGCTCGCCCGCCGCACGAGGTCGGCCACGTTCTGCATGGCGGCCTCGTCGGCGACGCTCAGCTCTCCCGCGGGACGCGAACCCAGCAGGGCCCTGGCCCACTCCGAGATCATCGGGTGGTCGTCCTCGGGGATGCCGAACAGCTCCGCGATGACGATCGCGCTCAGCGGTCCGGCGAACTCGCCGACCAGGTCGAGGGGGGCCACGGGGCCGCGCTCCTCGACGACGGCGTCCAGCAGCCGCCCGGCGATCTGCGCGATGCGGGGTTCCAGCGCCGCGGTGACCCGCGGTGAGAAGGCCTGGCTGACGAGGGCGCGCAGCTGGGTGTGGTCCGGCGGGTCGATCCCGACGAAGTTGCCCCGGGCCGCGCGCGCCAGCTGGCGCTGGTCCTCGGGGATGAAGTGGTTCATGTCGCTGGAGAAGGTCCGGAAGTCGCCCAGGACCCGCACCGCCTCGTCGTGGCGGAAGACCTCCCAGACGCCCGGCTCCCGGCTCTCGCCGACCGCCTCGACCTCGCGCCGGCCGTCCAGATACGCGAAGAACTCTTCGATGCGCCTGTCGAACGGCAGACGGGTCAGTGCCGCGAAATCGGTCAACGGAAATCCCCCAAGAATGCGCGCAAAAGCAGGCGCCATTAATGGCGGCGCGAAAAGGGATATCCCAAGCTGAAGCACCCCCCGGTACGCCCCGCCCGAACTTGTAGCCTTCAGCAATGACGGAACGTCCGCGACGCTACCTTGATCATTTTGTTGCTGTCAAGGAGCTGATCGACTGCTTGTCGGCGGTTGACGCGGAGGGGTGGCGCTGACCGGCGGATGTAGTGCGGGTCGTGGTGCGGGTGACCGTCGTCACAGGAAAGAAGGCGGCAAAATTCCTTCTGGCGCGCACAGTTGGGTCGTGTATTGTCGCCCAGACGCTCGACCACGCTCGGGCGTCCACGGGGGGAACGCGGGGGGTTGTAATCGCTTTGCAGCATTCGGGGGGATTCTGCCTGCGGGCTTCCTCTTGCTCTTCCGCGGCCACTGGTGTGGGCGCCGCATCCCTTACGTATTCATTCTGAATGGTCGGCGCCGATTCGGCTCCGCTACGTGACGGAACCGGTGCGCGCCGGCAGCGACCGCGAAGGAACGATCATGTCCGCTTCTCCGGACCGGCAGCTCGCCCTGACCTCGGCTCAGAGCGGGATGTGGCTCGCGCAGCGCTTTGCCGCCGGCCGCCTCGACTACAGCATCGCCCAGTACGTCGAGATCCGGGGCGCGCTGGACACCGGCCTGTTCCTGCAGGCGGCACGGCGCGCCTTCGACGAGGCCGACGCCTCCCACGTGCGGTTCGCCGAGACCAGCGGCGACCCCGTGCAGCTCCTGGGCGCCGACCGGGCGTGTGCGGTGCCGTACCTGGACCTCACCGGCCGGGACCGTCCGGCGGAGGCGGCGCAGGCGTGGATGCGCGAGGAGCTCGACCGGCCGCTCTCGCTGGAGGACGGCCGCATCCTCTCCCTCGCCCTGCTCAAGGTCTCCGACGAGATCCACTACTGGTATCTGCGCGCCCACCACGCGGTGTTCGACGGCTTCAGCGGCTCGGTCGTCGTGCGACGGGCCGCCGACGTCTACACCGCTCTCGTCGAGGGCCGCCCCGTCGGGGAGTCCCCCTACGGAAGCCTCGAGGACCTGCTGGAGTACGACCGCGACTACCGCGACTCACCCGCCTTCGCGGCCGACCGCGCCCACTGGGCCGCGAAGTTGACGGACCGTCCGGCCCCCGTCACCTTCGGGCAGGCCGGATCCGGCCGGACACCCGGGCGGATCCGGGCGTCGGCCCACCTGGCACCGGAGCGGATCGAGGCCCTGCGGCGCGTGGCCCAGAGCTGCGGCGTGCCCCTGCCGGCCCTGTTCGTCGTCGCCGAGCTGCTCCACGTCGCCCGCCTGACCGGGGAACGGGACGTCATCCTGGGCCTGCCCGTGACGGCCCGCTCCAAGGCCGTGCGCCGCACCCCCGGCATGGTCTCCAACGTCGTGCCGCTGAGGCTGACGGTCGACCCGGACGAGAGCCTGTCCGGCCTCCTGGCCCGGACCGCCACCGAGATGCAGCACGCCCTCGGCCACCAGCGCTACCGCTACGAGGACATACGCCGCGACCTGAAGCTGAGCGAGGCCGGCGAGCCACTGGTCGGACCGCACGTGAACCTTCAGATCTTCGACTACGCACTGGACTTCGCCGGATCCCGGGCGAGCGTCCACAACCTCACCAACGGGCCCGTCGAGGACCTGGCGTTCGTCGTCTACGGCGGAACCGAGGACATGCCCTGGCGCGTGGACCTCGACGCCAACGCGGAGCTGTACACCACGGCGGACCTGGCCGTTCACCAGGAGGCCGTGCTGCGGATCATCGACGGCCTCGCCGGCGCGCACCCCGGCCGGGCCGTCGGCTCCATCGACGTCCTCGCCCCCGAGGAGGGGCGGCGTCTGCTCACGGAGTGGAACGACACCGCACGCCCGTACCCCGCGGCGACCCTGCCCGAGCTCTTCGCGGCACAGGCGGCGCGCACACCCGGCAGCCCCGCGGTCGTCTTCCAGGGCGAAGCGCTCTCGTACGGAGAACTCGACGCGCGCGCCGAGGCCCTGGCGCACGTGCTGCGGGGGCGGGGCGCCGGGCCCGAGCGCCTGGTGGCCCTGGCCGTCCCCCGCTCCGCCGAGTTGATCATCTCCCTGCTCGCGGTGCTCAAGACCGGCGCGGCCTATCTGCCGATCGACCCCGACTATCCGGCCGACCGCATCGCCGCCATGCTCGCCGACGCCCGTCCGGCGGCGCTGATCAGCACCACCGACACCCTCGGCCGGCTGCCGGGCACCGACGGCCTGCCGCTGCTGCTGCTCGACGACCCCACGACGGCGGCCGCCCTGCGCGAGGCATCCGGCCACCGGCCGCACGCCGGCGGCGCCCGGCCCGTCCTGCCGCGCAACCCCGCCAACGTCATCTACACCTCGGGCTCCACGGGCACCCCCAAGGGCGTCGTCAACACGCACGAGGGCCTGGTCAACCGCCTGCTGTGGATGCAGGACCAGTACGGGCTCGACGCCACCGACCGGGTCCTGCAGAAGACCTCGTGCGGCTTCGACGTCTCCGGCTGGGAATTCTTCTGGCCGCTCATCACCGGGGCCGCCCTGGTGGTCGCCGAGCCGGAGAGACACAAGGACCCCGCCTACATCGCCGGGCTCATCGCCGAGCAGAACGTCACCACCGTGCACTTCGTGCCGTCCATGCTCAAGGGCTTCCTCGCGGAACCCTCCGCCGAACGGTGCCGCTCCCTGCGCCGGGTGATCTGCAGCGGCGAGGCGCTCCCGGCCGAGCTGGCGGCCCGCTTCCACACCGTCCTGACCTGCGAACTGCACAACCTCTACGGGCCGACCGAAGCGGCCATCGACGTCACCGCGTTCGCCTGCGAGCCCGACGCCGCGGCGGACTCCGCCCCGCCGATCGGCGCCCCCATCGCCAACACCCGGGTCTACGTCCTCAACCGTGCCCTGCAGCCGGTGCCCGTGGGCGTCATGGGCGAGCTCTACCTCGCCGGCACCGGCCTGGCGCGCGGCTACCTCGATCGCGCCCCGCTCACCGCCGAGCGCTTCGTGGCCTGCCCCTACGGCCCGGCCGGCTCCCGCATGTACCGCACCGGCGACCTCGCCCGCTGGAACGCCGACGGACAGCTGGTCTACATGGGCCGCGGCGACGACCAGGTGAAGATCCGCGGCGTGCGCATCGAACCCGCCGAAGTCGCCTCCGCACTCGGCCGGCACCCGGACGTGGGCGAAGCGGAAGTGATCACGCGCGACGACGGTCCGGGTGGAAAGCACCTGGTGGGCTATGTGGTGCCGGATTGGCAGTCGCTCTCCGACCGCCTGGAACGGGGCCGGCGCGAGCAGGTGGAGCAGTGGGAACAGCTCTACCAGACCATGTACGACTCCACGCCGGTGACCGACTTCGGCGAGGACTTCACCGGCTGGGACAGCAGCTACGACGGCGAGCCGATCCCCCTCGACGCCATGCGGCGCTGGCGTGCGGACGCCGTGGAGCGCATCCAGGCCCTGGAGCCCCGCCGGATCCTGGAGATCGGCGTCGGCAGCGGCCTGCTGCTGTCCCACCTCGCCGGCAACACCGAGGCCTACTGGGCGACCGACTTCTCCGCCGCGGTCATCGACCGGCTGCGCGGGCAGACGGCGGCCCGGCCGGAGCTGGCGGACCGGGTCGAGCTGCGTGCCCGGCCCGCCCACGACTTCGACGGGCTGCCCACGGGATTCTTCGACACCGTCGTCATCAACTCCGTGGTGCAGTACTTCCCGAACGCCGACTACCTCAGCTCCGTCCTGCGGGGTGCCCTCGACCTGCTGGCGCCGGGCGGCGCCCTGTTCGTCGGCGACGTGCGGAACCTGCGGCTGAAGCGGGCGCTGGACACCGCCGTCCAGCTGGCCCGCGGCGGCACGGACGCCGACTCCGCGGCCGTCCGCCGGGCGGTGGACCAGCGGGCGACCCAGGAGAACGAACTGCTGGTCGACCCCGAGTTCTTCCACACCCTCGCCCAGGCGGACGACGGCGTCGACATCCGGGTCAAGTCCGGCCCGTACGACAACGAGTTGAGCCGGTACCGCTACGACGTCGTCATCCGCAAGCAGCCCGCGCGGGCACCCGTCTCCGTGGCCGGGACGCCGCGCTGGCAGTGGGGCGAGGACGTCACCACCGCCCACGAGCTCGCCGACCGGCTCGCCGCCGAGCGCCCGGCCCGGGTGCGCGTGACCGGCGTGCCCAACGGCCGTATGGCACACGAGGCCGCGGCCGCACGGGCCCTGTTCGCCGGTGGCTCCCTCGCCGAGGTCCGGGCCGAACTGCGCCGCGCCGGCAGCCCGGCCCCGACCCCCGACGCCCTCCACGACCTGGGCGAAGCCCTCGGTTACCAGGTCGCCGTCACCTGGTCGTCCGACGGGGCGGACGGAGAGCTGGACGCTCTCTTCCTCCCGGGCGGCACCGGCGCCCTGACCGATGTGTTCCTGCCCCGGGACGCACAGGCCGCCGACCGGCGACCGCTCACCAACAACCCCGCCCTCGGCCGCCTGGCCGGCGAGCTCGGCGCGGCGCTGCGCAGCCACCTGCGCGACGTCCTGCCGGACTACATGGTGCCGTCGGCGGTCGTGGTGCTGGATTCCCTGCCGGTGAACGCGAACGGCAAGCTGGACCGAAAGGCCCTGCCCGCACCCGACTTCCAGGCCGAAGTGACCGGCCGCGCCCCGCGCACCGCAACCGAAGAAGTGCTGTGCGGCCTGTTCGCCGAAGTGCTGGGCCTGCCCGCGGTCGGCATCGACGACAGCTTCTTCGACCTCGGCGGCGACAGCATCAGCTCCATCCAGCTCGTCAGCCGGGCCCGCCGGGCGGGCCTGGCCGTCTCGCCCCGCGACGTCTTCCGCCACAAGACCGTCACCGCGCTGGCCGGGATCGCCCAGCCCGTCACCACGACCGCGGCCGAGCACCACGCGGCCGGCGTGGGCGAGGTGCGGCCGACACCGATCGTGCACCACCTGAGGGATCTGGGCGGTCCGGTGCGTCGCTTCCACCAGTCGATGGTGGCCCGGGTCCCGGCCGGCCTGCGCGAACCCCTGCTCACCCGCGCGCTGCAGTCGGTCGTCGACCATCACGACGCCCTCCGCCTGTGCCTGCGGGACGGCAGGGAGTGGACGTTCGAGGTCACCGCACCGGGAACGGTCGACGCCCGGGACCTCGTGCGCCGCGTCGACGTGTCCGCACTGAGCGGCGGCGAACGCAAGGCGGTGATCGACGAGGAGGCCGCTCGGGCGGTGGACCGGCTCGATCCCGGGGCGGGGGTCGTGCTCCAGGCCGTGTGGTGCGACGCGGGTCCGGACGAGTCCGGTCATCTGCTGCTGGTGATCCACCACTTCGCCGTCGACGGCGTCTCCTGGCGCGTCATCGTCCCCGACCTCGCCCAGGCGTACGAGGCCCACGCCGCCGAACAGCGCCCCGCACTCCAGCCCGTCGGCACCTCGGTGCTCCAGTGGGCCGAGTCACTGTACGAGCTGGCCCACACCCCGGAGCGCGTGGCCGAACTGCCGCTGTGGTCACGCACGTGCGAGGGCCCGGATCCGCTGCTGGGGCGGCGGGCGCTGGACCCGGAGCGGGATCTCGTCGCCGGTCGCCGCTCGTTGTCGTCGGCGTTGCCGGGTGGATGGACCGCGGAGGTGCTGACGGGGGTGACCAAGGTCTTCCATGCCGAGGTCAACGACGTGCTGCTGACCGCGATGGGGCTGGCCGTGGAGGACTGGCGGCGACGCCGGGGTCTTGAGGGCGGTGCGGTGGTCCTCGATGTGGAGGGCCACGGCCGCGAGGACGTGGTGGAAGGGACCGACCTGTCCCGTACCGTCGGCTGGTTCACCAGCCTGTTCCCGGTGCGCGTCGAGCCGGGCGTGAGCGACTGGGACGAGGTCTGGGCCGCCGGCCCGGCCGTCGGGGCGGCGCTGAAGCGGGTGAAGGAGCAGATACGGGCCATTCCCGATCACGGGATCGGCTACGGCTTGCTGCGCTACCTCAACCCGGCCACGGCGACGGCACTTGCCGGGGCCGGCCGCCCGCAGATCGGGTTCAACTACTTGGGCCGGTTCGCGGCGTCGGGTGGTGCGGGGGACTGGGAGCCGGACCATGAGCTCGGTGGTTTCTCGGGTGGGGCCGATCCCGGTCTGCCGTTGGCTCATGCGCTGGAGCTGAACGCGTTGACGGAGGACGGTCCCGAGGGGCCGCGGCTGGTCGCGCACTGGTCCTGGGCGGACGGGATCTTCACCGAGGACGACGTACGGGACCTGGTCGGCACGTGGTTCAGGGCCCTGGAGGTGCTGGCCACCCACGCGCAGAACCCCGACACCGGCGGACACACGCCCTCCGACCTGCCCTTCGTGACCCTCACCCAGGAAGAGGTCGACCAGCTGGAGGGCGCCACCCCCGGCCTCGTCGACGTGCTGCCGTTGACGGCGCTGCAGCAGGGACTGGTGTTCCACGCGGCCTACGACGAGCAGTCCCCGGACGTGTACAACGTGCAGCTGGGCATCGACCTCGACGGCGCGCTGGACGCCGAGGCGCTGCGGCTGGCCGCCGAAGCGCTCCTGCGCCGCCACGGAAACCTGCGGACCGGCGTCCGGCAGACCGACCGGGCGGGCGCGGTCCAGGTCGTCCAGTCCCACGTCCCCCTGCCCTGGGCCGTGATCGACGTCGCTGATGAGGCGGAGGCCGACCGGATCGCCCGCGAGGACCGCTCCCGCCGCTTCGACCTGGCGACGTCGCCGCTCCTGCGCTTCACCCTCCTGCGCCTCGGCGCCGAGCGGCACCGCTTCCTCTTCACCACCCACCACCTGCTGCTGGACGGCTGGTCCATGCCCCTGGTGATGCAGGAGCTCTTCACGCTCTACGGCAGCCGCGGCGACACCCGGGCCCTGCCGGCGGCGGTGCCGTACGAGGACTACTTCCGGTGGCTCACCGCGCAGGACGACGACGCGGCGAAGGAGGCGTGGCGGACGGCCCTGTCGGGTCTGGACGAACCCACCCGGCTGGCCCCCCAGGCCGACGGTCACGCGTCCGTCACCCCCCACCACCGCATCGAGCGCGTGCCGCGCGAGCTGACCGATGCCGTCACGCGTCAGGCACGCCGTCACGGCATCACCCTGAACACCGTCGTGCAGGCGACGTGGGGCCTGCTGCTGGCACGGCTCACGGGCCGGGAGGACGTCGTCTTCGGCACCACGGTGGCCGGTCGCTCCCCGGAGGTACCGGGCATCGAGACGATGGTCGGTCTGTTCATCAACACCCTGCCGGTACGGGTGCGGCTGGAACCCTCCGAGCCGCTGCTGGCCCTCGCGGCCCGACTGCAGCAGGAGCAGGCGGAACTCTCCGCCCATCAGCACCTGGGCATCGCCGACATCCAGCGGCTGACGGACGTCGACGGCGAACTCTTCGACACCCTCACCGTCTTCGAGAACTACCCCCTCGACCCCGATGCCCTCTCCGGGGCGCACGGGCTTCGCGTCGCCGGTCTGCGGACCCACAACGACGTCCACTACCCGCTGGCCCTGATCGCCCTGCCCGGCGACGAGCTGACGCTGGACTTCGGCTACCGTCCGGACCTGTTCTCCCCGGAGGACGTCGAGCGCCTCACCGAGCGCTTCCTCCATCTCCTGCGGACCTTCGCCGACGCGACCCCGCAGCTGCGGGCCCACGACGTCGGCGTCCTTTCGGACGGTGAGCGGGAGCGTGTGCTCGAGGTGTGGAACGAGCCCGTGCGGGCGCTGCCCGTGACGGGAGTGGTCGAGGCCTTCGAGGCGGTGGCGGCGGGTTCGCCGGACGCCACCGCCGTGGTGTGCGGCGAGACGGAGCTCTCGTTCGCGGAGCTGGACGCCCGGGCCAATCGCCTGGCGCGGGTCCTGCGTTCGCGGGGCGTCGGGCGTGGCGATCTCGTGGCCGTGGCGGTGCCGCGGTCGGCGGACATGGTCGTGGCCGTGCTGGCGGTGCTGAAGGCGGGCGCCGGGTACGTGCCCGTCGACCCGGGGTATCCGGCGGACCGGATCGCGTTCATGCTGGCCGACGCCTCACCCCGCCTGGTGGTGACCACAGCCTCGGTGGCCGGCGCCCTGCCCGGCACCGGCATGGCGGTCCTCGTACTGGACGACCCGCGATGTGCGGACGAGCAGGCGCGGGCGCGCGATGCCGCGTTGACGCCCGGCGAGCTGGGCGGGCCGGTGCCCGACGGCGCGCCGGCGTATGTGATCTATACGTCGGGGTCGACGGGGACGCCCAAGGGCGTGGTGGTCTCCCGCCGGGCGATGTCGGTGTTCCTGTCCTGGGCGGTGGAGCGCTTCGGCACCGGGGGCGGCCTGTCGAAGGTGCTGGCGGCCACGTCGTTGTCCTTCGACGTGTCGGTGTTCGAGATCTTCGCGCCGTTGCTGGCGGGGGGCCGCATCGAGGTGGTGCCCGACCTGCTGGCGCTGGCCGAGCGGCACTGGTCCGGATCGCTGATCAGTGGCGTGCCGTCGGTGGTCTCCGCACTGCTGGAGGCCGGTGCGCCGCTGGACTGCGAGCGGATCGTGCTCGCGGGCGAGGCACTGCCGGAGCAGCTGATGCGCCGGCTGCGGACGGACGCGCCGGGTGTGCGGGTGGCGAACCTGTACGGGCCGACCGAAGGCACCGTCTACGCCACCGGCTGGCACGAGAGCGATCCGGGCGAGGTGCTGGCTCCGCCGATCGGGCATCCCCTGCCCGGTACGCGGGCGTATGTGCTCGACGGGCGGCTCCGGCCGGTGCCGGCCGGGGTGGCGGGCGAGCTGTACCTGGCCGGACCCAAGACCGCCGACGGCTACCTGGGCCGTCCCGCGCTGACCGCCTGTCACTTCCTGCCCGATCCGTACGGTCCGGCCGGCAGCCGGATGTACCGCACCGGTGACCTCGCCCGCTGGGACGACGACGGCGTGCTGCACTACCTGGGCCGGGCCGACCACCAGGTGAAGGTCCGTGGCTTCCGCATCGAACCCGGTGAGATCGAGACGGTGCTCTCCCGCCATCCCGACATCACCCACGCCACCGTCACCACCCACACCACCCCCACCGGCGAGCACAAACTCGTCGCCTACGTCACGACGGCCTCGGGCACCCGCCCCTCCCAGGAGGAGCTGACCCGTCACATCACCGCCACGCTGCCGGACTACATGGCGCCGTCTGCGGTCGTGGTGCTGGATTCCCTGCCGGTGAACGCGAACGGCAAGCTGGACCGAAAGGCCCTGCCCGCACCCGACTTCCAGGCCGGAACGTCCGGGCGGGCGGCCCGCACCGCTCGCGAAGAGGTGCTGTGCGGCCTGTTCGCCGAGGTGCTGGGCCTGAGCGCGGTCGGCATCGACGACAGCTTCTTCGACCTCGGCGGCGACAGCATCAGCTCCATCCAGCTCGTCAGCCGGGCCCGCAAGGCGGGACTGGTCATCACCCCGAAGGACGTCTTCCACCGCAGGACCGTGGCAGGGCTGGCCGAGGTCGCCGACGCCACCGCCCTCGCGACCGCCGAGCGCCCCGAGGACGGGGTGGGCGACGTGGAGCCGACGCCGATCGTGCACCACCTGCGGGGTCTGGGCGGTCCGGTGCGCCGCTTCCACCAGTCGATGGTGGCCCGGGTCCCGGCCGGCCTGCGCGAACCCCTGCTCACCCGCGCGCTGCAGTCGGTCGTCGATCACCATGGCGCGCTGCGGATGCGGCTGCGCGCGGACGGGGAGTGGACGCTCGACATCGCCGCGCCGGGAACGGTGCCGGCCGGACACCTGGTGGCCAGGGTGGACGTGGCGGGGCTGGGCCCCGCCGCGCGCAAGGCCGTGCTCGACGAGGAGACGGCTCGGGCGGTGGACCGGCTCGATCCGGAGGCGGGGGTCGTGCTCCAGGCCGTGTGGTGCGACGCCGGCCCGGACGAGTCCGGTCATCTGCTGCTGGTGATCCATCACCTCGCCGTCGACGGCGTCTCCTGGCGCGTCCTGCTGCCGGACCTCGCCCAGGCGTACGCGGCCCACGCCGCCGACCGGCAGCCGGACCTGGAACCGGTCGGCACCTCACTGCGCCAGTGGTCCCTGCGGCTGCGGGAACTCGCCCGGAGCCCTCAGCGGGCAGGCGAGCTGAGCCTGTGGTCCTCGATGCTCGACGGCCCCGATCCGCTGCTGGGCCGGCGGGCCCTGGACCCGGGCCGCGACGTGTTCGCGCGGCGCCGCACGGTGTCGTCGGTGTTGTCGGGTGCGTGGACGGCGGAGGTGCTGACGGGGGTGACCAAGGTCTTCCACGCCGAGGTCAACGACGTGCTGCTGACCGCGATGGGTCTGGCCGTGGAGGACTGGCGGCGGCGCCGGGGTCTTGAGGGCGGTGCGGTGGTCCTCGATGTGGAGGGCCACGGCCGCGAGGAGATCGTGCCGGGCACGGACCTGTCCCGCACGGTCGGCTGGTTCACCAGCCTGTTCCCCGTCCGGATCGAGCCCGGGGTGTGGGACTGGGACGAGGTCTGGGCAGCGGGCCCCGTCGTCGGGGCGGCGCTGAAGCGGGTGAAGGAGCAGGTGCGGGCCGTCCCCGATCACGGCATCGGCTACGGCCTGCTGCGTCATCTCAACCCGGCCACGGCGGCGGAGCTCGCCATGTTCCCCACGCCGCAGATCGGGTTCAACTATCTGGGCCGGTTCGCGGCGTCGGGTGGTGCGGGGGACTGGGAGCCGGACCACGAGTTCGGTGGTTTCTCCGGCGGGGCCGATCCCGGTCTGCCGTTGGCTCATTCCCTGGAGCTCAACGCTCTGACGGAGGACGGTCCCGAGGGGCCGCGGCTGGTCGCGCACTGGTCCTGGGCGGACGGGATCTTCACCGAGGACGACGTACGGGACCTGGCCGACACGTGGTTCAGGGCCCTGGAGGTGCTGGCCACCCACGCACAGAACCCCGACACCGGCGGACACACGCCCTCCGACCTGCCCTTCGTCACCCTCACCCAAGACGACATAGACCAGTTCCAAGAGGAGCTCGACGAAGAGTGGGAGATCTGACGGTGCGGAAGACGGTTCGGAACAAGCCCAGGATCGAGAACGTCCTGCCGTTGACGGCGCTGCAGGAAGGGCTGGTGTTCCACGCGGCCTACGACGAGCAGTCCCCGGACGTGTACAACGTGCAGCTGGGCATCGACCTCGACGGCGCGCTGGACGCCGAGGCGCTGCGGCTGGCCGCCGAAGCGCTCCTGCAGCGCCACGGCAATCTGCGCATCAGCGTGCGCCGACGCGCCCAGGGCGACAGCGTCCAGGTCGTCCAGTCCCACGTGACGCTGCCCTGGACCCTGGCCGAGGCCGCCGACGAGGCGGAAGCGGACGAGATCGCCCGTGAGGACCGCTCCCGCCGCTTCGACCTGGCGACGGCGCCGCTCCTGCGCTTCACCCTCGTCAGGCTGGGCGCCGAGCGGCACCGCTTCCTGTTCACCACGCATCACCTGCTGCTGGACGGCTGGTCCATGCCCCTGGTGATGCAGGAGCTCTTCACGCTCTACGGCAGCCGCGGCGACGCGCGCGTTCTGCCGCCGGTCGTCCCCTACGAGAACTACTTCCGGTGGCTCGCCGCACAGGACACCGCCACCGCCCGGAACGCGTGGCGGGAGGCCCTGTCGGGTCTGGACGAACCCACCCGGCTGTCCCCCCAGGCCGACAGCCACCGATCGGTCACCCCCCGGCACCGCGTCGTGCGCCTGTCGCGGGAACTGACCGAGGCCCTGACCCGGCAGGCGCGCCGCCATGAGGTGACGCTGAGCACCGCGGTGCAGACGACGTGGGGCCTGCTGCTGGCCCGCCTGACCGGGCGGGAGGACATCGTCTTCGGCACCACCGTCGCGGGCCGGCCTCCGGAGGTCCCCGGCATCGAGTCCATGGTGGGCCTCTTCATCAACACCGTGCCGGTGCGGGTCCGGCTGAACCCGTCCGAGCCCCTGCTGGGCCTTGCGGCCCGGCTGCAGCGGGAGCAGGCCGAACTCGCCCCGCACCAGCACCTGGGCATGGCCGACATCCAGCGGCTGACCGACGTCGGCGGCGAACTCTTCGACACCCTCACCGTCTTCGAGAACTACCCCCTGGATGCGGACGGCCTCTCGGAGGCGCACGGACTGCGCGTCGCCGGTCTGCACTCCCACAACGACGTCCACTACCCGCTCGCCCTGATGATCCTTCCCGGCGACGAGCTGACGCTGGACTTCGGCTACCGCCCCGACCTCTTCACCGACTCCGACGTCGATCTCCTCGTCCAGCGCTGCGTCCGGCTCTTCACCACCTTCGCCGAGGCCACCCTGCAGCTGCTCACCCACGACGTCACCGTCCTCACCCCCGAGGAGCGGCACCAGGCCCTGGAGGGATGGAACGACACCGCACGTCCGGTGCCCGCCGCCGGAGTGGCCGAGCTGTTCGAGGCACAGGCGACGCGTTCGCCCGAGTCCACCGCGGTGGTCTTCGAGGGCGAGGAGATCTCGTACGCCGAGTTGAACGACAGGGCGGACGCGCTGGCCCACACGCTGCGTGCCCGGGGCATCGGTCCCGAAGGAATCGTGGCGTTGGCCGTCCCCCGCTCCGTGGAAATGGTGACGTCCATGCTCGCGGTGCTCAAGACCGGCGCGGCCTACCTGCCGATAGACCCCGACTACCCCTCCGACCGCGTCGCGTACATGCTCGCCGACGCCCGCCCGCACCTGCTGATCGCCACCGAGGCCACCCGGCACCTGACCAAGGTCGAGGACACGGAGTGCCTCCTCGTGTGAGGGGCCCGTACGGCCTGGGGACGGGGGGCGGCCCCCGTTCCCAGGCCGTACGGGGCATACGTGTGCCTGGCAAGCTGCTGCCATCGCAGGAGCCTGACGTCCGGAAAGAGTGAGGGCCCGGACAGCGGACGACAGGATTCAGGGCGTGTGGACGTCCCGGGGCGATGCGGAGTGTGGATGACGGATGATCGGTTGATGTCGCAACACTCGGGGCCCCGAGGGGCCGTTCAAGACGCCGTGGCATCCGCGGCACCCCAGGCAGCCGTCTTATGGCCGTTCGCGGAGATGGCGCTCGTGCTGTCGCTGTTCTTCGCCGTGCTCGCCGTCAAGCGGGGCTGGGGCGGGGAGGCCCTCATCCGGCGCGGCGCGTCCCGGGTCAAGGAGTGGGCCCTGGCGGCCCCCGCCACCGCGGCGCTGTGGGTCTTTCTCGCGCTCCACTCGATCACCTTGGGGGAGCTGACCTCCGACGCGCGGACCGAGGTCCTGCGCACCCACAGCACCAATCTCACCCAGCTCGCCGAACACCCCGTCTCCGCGCTGATCGGCTCCGCCCTGTGGATCGAGATACCGGATCTGCCGATGGTCGCCCTGCTGGCCGTCGCCGTCCTCGCACCCACGGAGCGATGGCTGGGAACGTTCCGGACCGTCGTCGTGTTCTTCCTCGGGCATGTGCTGGCGACGCTGATCACCGCAGGCGTGCTGACGACCCTGCTCAGGGTGGAGACCGAGCGCTACGTGGATCGCGGGTTCGGCAGCGTGGTCGACGTCGGCGTCAGCTACGGCAGTCTCTGCGTGGCGGGGCTCCTCACGTATCGCGTGCGCAGCCTTCCCCTGCGCCTCCTGACCATGGCCGCCCTGATGGCCGGGGTGGTCGCTTCGGGCGCCTTCTTCGAGGACTACACCGGGTTCGGTCACAACACTGCGGTGGTCCTCGGCTTCCTCTTCCACCCGCTCGCCCGGCCGGCCATGGCACGGGACGCGGCGCGTAAGGCGAGCTCCCGTCCGCCGGAGGAATACGGGAACCGGCCGGATGAACACGCGGGGTCCGCGTAGGTGCTGGCAACCTCCTGCGGCGGCACGTTCCTGACTCCATCTGCCCGCGTGTTCGATGCTCTTCCGTGCTGACATTGGATGGGCCGGGGTGATTCCGGCAATTCGATGTCCTGGGGGAGTCATGGAATTCCAGCTGCTCGGAAACGTGGTCGTCAGCAACACGAGAGGCCGGGTCGCGCTCGCCGGAGCGAAGATCCACACCGTTCTCGCCACGTTGGTCCTGTCCCATGGCCGGGCGGTCTCGGACAGCCGGCTGAGCAGGTCGTTATGGGGGACGAACCCGCCGGCGACGATGAGTGCCCAGATCTATACGTACATCTCACGGCTGCGGGGCCTGCTCGGGGACGAGGCGGACCTGACGCGCGGACAGGCCGGGTACACGCTGCGGACCTCCGGTCCGGTGATCGATGTGGTGGACTTCGAGCGGTTGGCGAGAAGGGGCGGCGAGGCGCTCGGGGAGCGCCGGTACGCCGACGCCGACCGGGACCTGCGAGCGGCCCTGGCATTGTGGCGGGGGCCCGCGCTCGGGAACGTCACGGAGTTCCTGGCCGACGAGCAAAGGCCGCGGCTGGAGGAGGCCCGGGCCGGTGCCCTGGAGGACCGCATCGAGACCGACCTGGCCCTCGGGCGTCACCGGCAGCTGGTTCCCGAGCTGACCGGCCTGGTCAACAGCCATCCGGTCCGGGAGCGGCTGCGGGCGCAGCTGATGACCGCGCTCTTCCGCTGCGACCGGCAGGGCGACGCGCTGGCCGTCTACCACTGCGGCCGCAAGGTCCTGTCGGACGAGCTGGGCGTGGACCCGGGGTCCATGCTGCACAGCACGTACCTCGCCGTGCTCAACGGCGAGTTGGAGCTCCCTGTGGTGGCGGAGCCGGTGGTCGCCGGCTCGTCGCCCCTCCGGGCACCGGTGCCGGGCATGCTGCCGTCCGACAGCCACGACTTCACCGGACGGCAGCGGGAGCTGGGCGCCCTGCTCGACGCGCTCCGGCCCCAAGGGCCGGGCCGGCCGCTGCTGTCACAGGTCACGGGGATGGCCGGTGTCGGCAAGTCCGCGCTTGCCCTGCGGGCCGCGCACTGCGCCAGGCCCCATTTCCCCGACGGGCAGCTCTATGCCGACCTCAGGCACCGGGACGGCTCGCCGAAGAGCCCCGACACGGTCCTGTCGCTCTTCCTGCGGGCGCTGGGCAGTACGGAACCGCAGGGTGGGGGGCCGGACGATCTCGTGCGGCGCTACCGGACCCTCACGGCGGGCAAGCGGCTGCTGGTGGTGCTGGACAACGCGGGATGCGATCTCCGGATCGAAAAGCTGCTGCCCGCGGGGGAGGAGTCGGCGGTGATCGTCACCAGCCGTTCCCACCTCGTCACCAGCCGGGGAGTCCGCACATCCTTCCTGGGGCCGATGTCCGAGGACGAGTCGCTGGCGCTGCTCGCGGCCGTGGCCGGACCCGAGCGCATCGCGGCCGAACCGGAAGCCGCGCGCGACGTCGCGCACCATTGCGCCGGACTCCCCCTCGCCCTGCGGATCGCTGGGACGAGGCTGGCCGCCCGGCCGCACTGGCCGGTGCGGCGCCTGGCCCGGCGCCTGGGCGAACCGACGGACCGTTTGCGGGAGTTGTCCTTCGGTGAGCTCTCCGTGTCGGAAAGCCTGCGGCCGTCCCTGGAGTGGCTCACCACCGAAGGCCGGGACGCCCTGTACGTGCTGCCGCTGCTCGGCGAGGGCCCCTTCCGGGCGGACGAGGCCGCGGCGCTGCTCGGCCGACGCGAAGCGGACGCCGAGGAGGCGCTCGAAGAGCTGGTCGACGCGCGGCTGCTGGAGCTGCCGGACCTGGATGCCCAGGGGTACCCGCTCTACCGCTGCCACGCGTTGGTCCGGCTGTTCGCGGCGTCGCTGCGGGCGGCGGACCCTCTGCCGACGCCGCGGGCACGGACGGTGGCCCGGATCCCCGTCCGCACCCCGCAGGTGGTGCCGCGCCACAGCATCTCCGCCTGACCCGTGCCCTTGCACGGCCGGGAGTCACGGCGACGTTGTCCGAGCTGTGGGCCGGCCCGAGACCTGCGCAATCCGAGTTCCCGAACGAACAGGAGAAGAAATGACCACCAGTTTCCGGACCAGGGCCGCCCTCGGGCTCGCCGTCGTCGTCGGTGGCGCGCTGCTCTCGGGCTGCGGCAAGACCAGCGAGGACACCGTCTCGTACACGGTCGACGAACAGATCGCCTCCCTCAAGGTCAAGAGCGCGGGCGGCGGCATCGAACTCGTCAGCGGCAGTGGCAGCGGGATCAAGGTGACCGAGAAACTCCGCTACAACAACGACAAGCCCAAGACCCGGCACAGCACACAGGGCGGGGTGCTCACGCTGACCGCGCCCGACAGCTGCGGGGGAGGGGGCGGCATCGGGGGCAGTACCTGTGAGGTCAGCTATCGCGTGGAAGTCCCGAAGGCGCTGGAGGCCAGCCTGATGAGCGACGGCGGTGACATCACCGTCTCGGGCGGGGCGACCGGGCGGCTCGCGGTGCGCTCGGACGGCGGCGGCGTCACCGTGGGCGGCTTCTCCGCGGCGCCGGACCTGATGGACGTCAACTCCTCGGGCGGCAACGTCACGCTGCGGGTGCCCGACGGCACGTACGCGGTCGACGCCTCGACCGACGGCGGGGGCCAGAAGGTGGACGTGAAGACGGACCCCGCCTCCCATCACAAGATCAAGGCCCGCACCGACGGAGGCCGCATATCCGTGATCACCGCAGGCTGATGTCCCGGGGCGCGCAGACGGGCCGGGCCACCGCGCCTGCGGTGGGCCGGCCCGTCTGCGCACCCCGGGGTCAGGAGTGCAGGAATTCCTCCACCCGCACGCCCAGCCCGTCGCGCTCCGCCCGCTCCCGCACGTACTCGGCGAGCGCGATGTCGAGGACGCCCAGGCCGAACGGGGAGTAGACCACGTGCTGCCCCGGCTCGCGCTCGATGTGCTCGGTGTCGCGCAGCAGGGCGCCGATCGGTGCGGCGACGAAGTCGCGGTTGCCGGTGCGCTGTTCGGCCAGGTGCAACGAGGTCTGCTCGCGGCACACGTGGTCGGCGTCGTCCACGACGTTGACGGCGCCCAGGATCGTTTCGACAGTCAGGTCCCGCAGGGAGACGTGCAGGACGGTCGTGCCCGGGGCGCAGGCCGACAGGTCCAGGTGTGGCTCGGCCGCCGTGGTGGCCAGCGAGAGGAGCGGGTGCGCGGCGAGGGCCTCGCCCAGGTCGACGGCCACCGTGACCCGCACTCCGGGCACGGCCTCGGCGCAGGTGCGGGTGAAGGCTTCTGCGCGTGCCGGGTCCATGTCGTGGAGCGTCGCCTCGCACAGACCGGGGAGTGCGGCCTTCAGGAAGCGCAGGACCTCGAGATTGATCACCCCGCAGCCGACGAGCGTCACTCCCGTGGGCGGGGCCTGCCCGGCCAGGACGCGCGCGGCCAGGGCGGCACTGGCCGCCGTCCGCTTGGCCGAGATGACCGAGCCCTCCAGGAAGGCCGAGGGACGGCCGGTCTCCAGGGAGTTGAGGACCACGGTGGCGGTGGCGCGCTCGATGCCGGCGGCGACGTTGCCGGGGAACGAAGCGATCCACTTCATCCCGGCGACGGGTGACGTCCCGCCCCGGTAGGCGGGCAGGCCGATGATGCGGTCGCGTCGGTGCTCCTCCTCCGGAAAGCGCAGGAAGGTCGAGTGCGGCAGTGCCGTCCGGCCTTCGTCGTGCAGCCGGTACGCCTCGGCGACCAGATCGATGATTTCCGCTTCCCGGCCCGCCAGGATCTCCGCCACGTCCGACCGCCGAAGGATCAGCATCTCGGTTCGTTCCTCTCGATAGAAGCATTCCTGCGGTGACCCTGGGACGGCCGCCTATAGGGAATCTCTATATAGAAGGCCCATAGAGGCGCCCCCGACGCTGAAGGTCGCAACGTCGATCTCTAGCGAAGGGCATCCGCATGAGCCGTCCCGTGCTCACAGGGATTCTGGACGCCATCGGGAACACCCCGCTCGTCGAACTGTGCCATGTCATGACGGAGTTCGGGTCCCGGGTATTCGTCAAGATGGAGAAGTTCAACCCGGGCGGCAGCGTCAAGGACCGGTCGGCGCTCGGCATGTTGCTGGAGCGGATCCGCGACGGCCGCCTCGTCCCGGGCCGCTCGGTGGTCGTCGAGTCCAGCTCCGGCAACCTGGCCATCGGGATCGCCCAGATCTGCCGTTACTTCGGGATCGACTTCGTCTGTGTCGTGGATGCCAAGACCACCCGGCAGAACCTCGCCCTGCTCTCCGCCTACGGGGCCCGTGTGGAGGTCGTGCGCACGCCGCACCCGGCGTCGGGCGAGTTCCTCGACGCCCGGCTCGACCGGGTCCGCGAGCTGGTCGCGACGCTTCCCGGCGCGTACTGGCCCAACCAGTACGGGAATCCGCTCAACCCCCGTGCGCACCGGGAGACGATGCGCGAGATCGCCGAGGCCCTGGACGGCCGGGTCGACTACCTCTTCTCCCCGGTGAGCACCTTCGGCACCCTGCGCGGCTGCGCCGAATACATCGCCCAGCACGCGATGGACACCACCGTCGTCGCCGTGGACGCCGTCGGCAGCGCCATCTTCGGCCAGCAGCCCACGCGCCGTCTCCTTCCCGGGCACGGCGCCTCCGTTCCCCCCGCCCTGCTGGACCCCGCCTGCGCGGACGAGGTCGTGCACGTCGACGACCTGGAGTGCGTCGTCGCCTGCCGGAGGCTGGTGCAGTGCGAGGGAATCCTTGCCGGCGGCTCCTCCGGTGCGGCCGTCGCCGCGCTGTGGAAGATCGCGGAACGGATTCCCGACGGCTCGAACTGCGTCCTCGTCTTTCCCGACGGAGGAGACCGGTACGTCGACACGATCTACTCGGACGACTGGGTCGGCGAGCACTTCGGAGAGGTCGCGCATCTCTGGAAAGGCGGCCCGTCGGGCGTTCCGTCCGCTCTTGTCACCGCCGGCTGACCCGGTCGGCCGGCCGGAGAGGCGGCAGGTGTGAATGCCGATGACTTGGCGGATGTCTTCACCCATGGGGCCACGCACGTGTGGTGGGGAACTGTCAGCGGCCCGCTCGCCCTGAGCGAGACGGCCATGCTGCCCGCGGCCGAACGGGAGCGGGGGTACGCCATGGACGCCCGGGCGGGAGCGCACTACACAGGCGTCCGGGTCGCGGTGCGCCGCATCCTCGCCCGGTACCTCGGCGTGGATCCCGCGCTGATCCGGTTCGGCAGGCTGCCCTGCCCGCAGTGCGCGGGCGACGACCACGGTGCGCCGAGCGTGGTGTGGCCGCCCACCGAGCTGAACTACAGCCTCTCCCGGTCGGGCCCGCACTGGCTGCTCGGTGTCACGGGCGGCCGCCGCCGGGTAGGGACCGGCCTCGACGAGACGTCACCCCTGGACGTGAGCGCGGTGGCGGCGACGGTGCTGTCCGTGCGCGAACTCGGCCGGCTGCGCGCACAGCGGACGCCCGAGGAACGGCTGGAGGTCTTCCTGCGCTACTGGACCCGTAAGGAAGCGGTGCTGGGAGCCTGCGGCGCCGGTCCGACGTGCGATCCGCGCGACGTCGACGTGTACGACGCGCCGCCCGACGACCGGCTCGTCGTGCGGCACGCCGCAGCCACGGGGCCACAGTCGTGGCTCGTCGACGACATCGCCATCAGGCCCGGCCGGTACGCGGCCGTCGCTCGTGAGACGGCCGCCACGGGTCCGCTGCGGCTGATCGGGAACGCACATCCGGCCGTCGGCCTTCCGGCGCACGGACAGGGCCCGGCGGTACGGACGCACACGCTGGAGACAAGGAGCACGCCATGGCAGTCCGCCACCTCATTTCCCTCGACGACCTCACCGACGCCGACCTGCGGTCCATCGTGACCAGGGGCGCCGGTTTCTCCTCCGGCCGGCCGGCCCCCGAGCGGACGCTGGAGGGCACGGTCGCCGGGATCTACTTCCGCAAGACCTCGACCCGGACCCGTACCGCCTTCTCCTCCGGCGCCCTGCGGCTCGGCGCGCAGATCATCGCCTACAACGGCGGTGACCTCCAGACCAATACCGGGGAGAGCAGCCAGGACACGGGCCGGGTCTTCTCACGGATGCTCGACACGCTGGTGGCCAGAACCGCCGGCGACCCGCAGGAGCTGCGGGCGTGGGCAGCAGCCCAGGACCGCATGTCGGTGGTGAACGCGATGAGCGCGGACGAGCATCCCACCCAGGCCCTGACCGATCTCACCACACTGCTGCGGCACTTCGGTCGGATCGAGGGACTGCGCGTCCTCTACATCGGCGAGGGCAACAACACGGCCGCCGCGCTCGCCCTGGGGCTGACCCGGTTCCCCGGCACCGAGCTGGAACTGCGGACGCCGGAGGGTTACGGGCTCGCCGAGGACGTGCGCGCGCGGGCCCTGTCGCTGGCCGCCGCCCATGGGTCGGTGATCAGCGAGCGGCACGACATGAGGGACCTGCCGGCCGGTGTCGACGCGGTCTACACCTCCCGCTGGCAGACCACCGGCACCAGCAAGCCCGACCCTGACTGGCGCCGGGTGTTCGCGCCGTTCCAGGTCACCGAGGCGCTGTGGGAGGCCAGCCCCGGCGCCGTCTTCCTGCACGACCTGCCCGCCCACCGCGGTGAGGAGGTCACGGCAGGGGTGCTGGACGGCCCCCGCAGCATCGCCTTCGAGCAGGCCGGGAACAAGATGTACAGCGCCATGGCGGTGCTGGAGTGGTGCCGGGTCGGCATCGTCGCGGACGCCGCCGGCGGCGCCGGGTGAGGCTGCTCACCGGGCGCGCCGCGGACGCCGGGCAGGCGGACCCCGGCCCCTTGCGGCGCAATCGCGACTTCTTTCTGCTGTGGACCGGCTCCGGGATCTCGCTCCTCGGCCTGCGCGCGAGTACGGCCGCCTACCCCCTGCTCATGCTCTGGTACGGGGACAGTCCCGCAGGAGCGGGAATGGTCGGGTTCGCGGTCCTGCTGCCCCAACTCGTGGTGCAACTGCCCGCCGGCGCCCTGGTCGACCGGTGGGACCGGCGACGTCTGCTGATCGGCTGCGACATCGCGGGGCTGATGGCGATGGGCGCCGTGGTGGCGATGCTGGCCACGGGCCGGCTGTGGCTGCCGGCGCTGATGGCGGCGGCGTTCGTCGACGGCACGGCGGGGCTGTGCTACCGGCTGGCCGAGCGGGCGGCCGTCAGTCATGTCGTCCCGGCCTCCCAGCTCTCCCGGGCCCTGGGGCAGAACGAGGCCCGCGGGCAGGCGGCCGGACTCCTCGGCCAGCCCGCGGGCAGCGGCCTGTTCACGCTCGGACCCTGGGTGCCGTTCGGCTTCACAGCCCTGACCCACCTCCTGGCCCTCACCACCCTCCTGTTCATCCGCGAGGACCTCCAGGGCTGGCGTTCCGTAGGCACCCGCACCGTTCGTACCGAGGTGGCCGAGGGAGTGCGGTGGGTGTGGCGGCAGCGATTCATGCGGGCCGCGGCCGCGCTGATCGCCGGGAGCAACCTGCTCTTCCAGGTCCTGGTGCTGACGCTCGCCCTCATCGTCAAGGAGCACGGCGGATCGGTGTGGTCCGTGGGCCTCATCGGGCTGGTGTCCGGGCTCGGCGGAGTGGCCGGGGCCCTGGCGGGCTCGCGGGCGGCGGGGCGGGTGCGGCCGTTCACCGTGCTCGCCGGGTCCCTGGTGGTGTGGACGGTGCTGATGGTGCCGGTCGTCTTCACGAGCGACCCCGTCGCCCTCAGCGCGCTGCTGGCGGGAATGAGCTTCGCCGGTGCACTGATGAACGTGGTGACCGGCGTGCACCAGGTACGCGTCACCCCCGACAGCCTGCAAGGCCGGGTCACCAGCGTCTTCGCGCTGCTCGGCTCCGGCATGGGATCCACGGGAGCGCTCGCGGGGGGACTGCTGCTCGCAGCCTTCGGCTCCCGCTCCACGGCCCTGGGCCTGGCGGTGGCGATGGGACTGCTGACGCTGGCCGCCTTCGCCGTCCCGGCACTGCGGCACGATGCCGCGGCCACCGACGGTCGGCCATAGCCCGATTTAGCGAAGAAATATAGGACCGCCGACCAGAGTGACGACTCAGGGTCAACCGGCCTTTGTGGAAGGAGAGATCACCCATGGAGAACGACGCCGACAGCGCCCTGTGGGCCCCCGTCGAGATCACCCCGGCGGCGGCCGGCGCCGAGGCGAGCGCCCGCGGGCTGGTGGAGTACCTCGGCTCCCTGCCCGACCTCGGCTCCCTGCTGACCCGCGAGAAGGCCCTGGTCTTCCGGGGGTTCGGTGTCGAGCCGGCCGGGCTCGACGAGGTGATGGACCTGCTGCTGCCCCACCGGCTGGCCTACGTGCACGGCAACTCCCCCCGCACCAAGGTGGGAGCCAACGTCTACACCTCGACCGAGTACCCGGCCGAGTACGCCATCTCGATGCACAACGAGATGAGCTACGCCCACCAGTGGCCGGCCCGGCTGCTGTTCTTCTGCGAGACCGCTCCGCTCAGCGGCGGTGCCACCCCCGTCATCGACGGCACCCGCTGGCTCTCCTGCCTCGACCCCGAGGTGCGCGCGGCATTCCGGGACGGCGTGCGGTACACCCAGAACCTGCACGGCGGCCTGGGCCTGGGCAAGAGCTGGCAGTCGACCTTCGAGACCGAGGACCGGGCCCACGTCGAGGCGTTCCTGGGCGAGTCGGGCGCGACCTGGCAGTGGTCGCCGGACGGCGGGCTGCGCGTCTCCCAGGTGCGGCCCGCCATCGTCCGGCATCCGGTCACCGGCGACGAGGTCTGGTTCAACCAGGCCGACCAGTGGCACCCCGCGGCCTTGGGCGACGACACCGCCGCGGCGCTCGCCGCGATCATGCCGGCCGAGGAACTGCCCCAGTCCGTCAGCTTCGCCGACGGCTCGCCCATCCCGGACGCCTACGCGATCCAGGTCCGCGACCGCGGCCTGGCCAACGCCGTGGACGTCGACTGGCACGCCGGTGACCTGCTGCTCATCGACAACGTCCTGGTGGGCCATGGACGGCGGCCCTTCACCGGTCCGCGGCGCGTCCTCGTGGCGATGTCGGACTGAGCCGCCTCACCCCGCCCCTCCCCGTCACCACCGCAGCACACCCTTCACCCACGTCAGGAGAGCTTCATGTCCGCTGCCGCCAACACCGCGCCCACCCATCGCGTCGTGCTCAACCACGAGGAGCAGTACTCGGTCTGGTGGACCGACCGTGACCTGCCCGCCGGCTGGCGGGCCGAGGGCACCGAGGGCACCCGCGAGGAGTGCCTGGCCCACATCGGGGAGGTGTGGACGGACATGCGGCCGCTGAGCCTGCGCCGCCGCATGGACGCCGTCGCGGACTGATCCCGCGGACGCACACGCAACGATCGCCGCCGACCGTCAACGAGGAGCACCAGCCACATGATTCCCGAGTCGCGAACGGGCGCCTCGACCCACGAGCCCCACCTGGCCCACGAACTCGTCGCGCGGCGCGCCGCGATGACTCCGGGGGCTGTCGCCGTCGTCGACGGCCGGCAGGAGATCACCTACGCCGAGCTCGACGACCGTGCCGACCGCCTCGCCCGCCATCTGCGGGACCTGGGCGCCGGTCCGGGTGCCGTGGTCGGCGTCTGTCTGCCCCGCACCGTCGAGCTCGTCACCGCGCTGCTGGCGGTCTGGCGGTCCGGGGCCGGCTATCTGCCGCTCGATCCCGCCCAGCCCCGGCAGCGCTCCACGTGGATGCTGGACGCGGCGGGCGCCGGCATCGTGATCACGGACGACGGGTCGGCCGCGGTGGCCGACGGCTCCCGCGTCCGCGTGCTCGTACCGGCCGCGCTGGAGGACGAGCCGACCGCGCTCCCCACACAGGAGCCCGTCGGCGGCGCGGGTCCGCAGGACACCGCGTACGTCATCTTCACCTCGGGCTCCACCGGCAGGCCCAAGGGCGTGATGATCAGCCACGAGGGCATCGGCAACCGCATCGCCTGGGCCACGGGCACCCACCACCTGGGCGCCGGGGACCGTGTCCTGCAGAAGACGGCGGTCACCTTCGACGCCCACGTCTGGGAGGTCTTCGCCCCGCTCGTCTGCGGCGCCACCGTCGTGCTCGCCCCGGCGGGTGCCGAGCGCGACGCCGCGCTCATGCTGCGCACGGTCGCCGAGCAGCAGGTCACCGTTCTTCAGGTGGTGCCGTCCGTGCTGCGCGTGCTGGCCGAGGAGGACGGCTGGCAGCGCTGCGACCGGCTGCGGCTGCTCTTCTCCGCCGGTGAGCCCCTCCAGGCCGAACTGGCCCACCGGGTGCTGCGCCGGGTCCGCGAGGGGGCCGCTCCCGGCCGCCCCGAGCTGGAGATCTGGAACACCTACGGGCCCACCGAGTGCTCCATCGACGTCACCGCCCACCGGTTCGACCCGGCGCAGACCTCCGGGCCGGTCCCGATCGGCCGGCCGATCCCGGGCATGCGGGCGCTGGTCGCCGACGCCTCGGGCAACCCGGTCGCGGTCGGCGTGCCCGGAGAGCTGTACGCGGGTGGCGTGGGCGTGGCCCGCGGCTACCTCGGCAGTCCGGAGCAGACCGCGGAGCGGTTCGTGCCCGACCCGTTCGCCAAGGACGGTTCGCGGCTCTACCGCACGGGCGACACGGTGCGCTGGCGCCGCGACGGCGTGCTGGAGTACCTGGGCCGCATCGACCACCAGGTGAAGGTCAACGGTGTGCGCATCGAGCCGGGCGAGGTGGAGAGCGCGCTGTCCGCGCACCCGCGCGTCAGCGGCGCCGTCGTCACCGCCTACACCGGTCCGGACGGCGGGAAGCGGCTGGCGGGCTACGTCACCGCCGACTCCGACGAGGTGCTCGGAGAGCTGCGCTCCTTCCTGTGCGAGCGGCTGCCCGACACCCACGTCCCCGCCGTCCTCCTGCACCTGGACGCCTTCCCCCTCACGGTCAACGGCAAGGTCGACCGCGCCGCACTGCCCTCGCCCGAGGCCGCGGGCGGCCTCCCCCGCCCCGCCCACCGCGCCCCGCGCACCGACGCCGAGAAGCTGGTCGCCGCAGTGTGGCAGGACCTGCTGGACGCCGAGGACGTCGGCCTGGACGACGACTTCTTCCAGCTCGGCGGCACCTCCCTGCAGCTGACGCGCATGGCCCACCGGCTGCACGCCGCCTCGGGGCGCCAGGTTCCGCTGCGCGGCCTGTTCACCGCGTCCACCGTCGAGGCCCAGGCCCGGCTGCTCGCCCCCGGGGAGCCGGCCGAAGGCGCGGCGGAGGCACCCGTGGTGCGCGTGCGGCGCGACGGGAAGCCCCTGCCCCTGTCGTTCGGCCAGCGCCGGCTGTGGTTCCTGGACCGGATGAACCCGCAGAGCGCCGAGTGGGTGGCGGGCATGTTCCTCAAGGTGCCGGACGGCACGCGGACCGAATACGTCCAGCGCGCCCTCGACACCCTCGTCGCCCGGCACGAGGCGCTGCGTACCCGCTACGCGCTCATCGACGGCGAGTCCGAGCAGTTCGTCGCCGAGCCGCACCGCGTGGAGCTGCGGCATCTGCACGCGGACCGCGAGGAGTTCACGGCGCTGCTGAAGGACGAGTTCGAGCGCGGCTTCGACCTGGAGAACGGCCCGCTGGTGCGCGCCGTGTTCGTCCGTCTCCACGGTGGCGACCAGATCGTGGCCGTCGCCCTGCACCACATCGCCACCGACGGCTGGTCGTCGGCCATCCTGGAGCGCGAGTTCTACGCCCTGCTCGACGCCTACCGGGACGGCCGGGTGAACGACGGCCTGCCGGAGGTGGCACTGGACTACGCCGACTACGCGGTCTGGCAGCGCGCGCAGCTGACCGAGGAGGCGCTGGGCGCCGAACTCGCCCACTGGCGCGACGTCCTGGCCGGCAGCGAGCCCCTGGAGCTGCCGGCGGACCGGCCGCGTGCGGCCGCGCGCGACGGACGGGGCTCGGTCGTGCACTTCTCCGTGCCCGAGCCGGTCGTCCGAGCCCTGACGGACCTCGGAAGGCAGCACGGAGCCACCCCGTTCACCACCCTGCTGACGGCCTTCGCGACGCTGGTCGCCGCGCACGGCGGCCGGTGGGACGTGCCGGTGGGCACGCCGGTGGCCGGACGGGACCGGGCCGAGACCGAGAACATCGTCGGCTTCTTCCTCAACAGCCTGGTGATGCGCTGCCGGCTGGACGGGAAGCTGTCCTTCGGGCAGGCGCTGGACCGGGTGAAGGAGACCACCCGCCAGGCCTTCGCCCACCAGGCGCTGCCCTTCGAGAGGCTGGTGGAGGAGCTGGCCCCGGAACGCGACCTGTCGCGTACGCCGCTGTACCAGGTGGCGTTCGATCTCCACGACGAGTCCTTCAACGGCGCGCTCGAGCAGCCGGAGGACGTCCGCATGCTCCAGGAGATGTGGGGGCTGGCCCACACGGACCTGACGCTCTACATGCGCCGCCACGACGACGGCACGATGCTCGGCAGCCTGGAATACGCGACCGCGCTGTTCGACGCCGCCACCGTCGAGGCGCTGGCGGGCCGCTTCCAGCGTCTGCTGGCGGCCGTCGCCGCCGAGCCGGGGACCCTGCTGGAGGAGGTGGAGCTGCTCTCCTCGCAGGAGCGGCAGCTGGTCCTCGACGACGCGGTCGCTTCGGCCGAGCCGGTCACGGCGGCGGTGCACGAGGTGTTCGCGCGCCGGGCGCAGGCCACTCCCGACGCCGTGGCGGTCGCCGAGGACGGCGGACGGACGACATACGCCGGGCTGGAGGAGCGTGCCAACCGGCTCGCGCACCACCTGAGGGCACTGGGTGTCGGTCCGGAGAGCCGGGTCGGGGTGCTGCTGGACCGCGGGGCGGAGCTGTTCGCCACGCTGCTGGCGGTGTGGAAGGCGGGCGGGGCCTACATCCCGATGGATCCGGCCTGGCCGGCCGAGCGGGTGGCCGGCATGGCCGCCGACGGTGCCGCGTCGGTCGTGGTGACGTCGGCGGCGTACGCCGGGCGGTTCGCGGCGGGCTACGACGGCACGCTCGTCGTGACCGACGCCGACGCGGCGGTGATCGCCGCCCGCCCCGCCACGGCGCCCGCGGTCCCCGCCGACCTGGACCGGCTCGCCTACGTCATCTACACCTCGGGGTCCACCGGCCGGCCCAAGGGCGTCGCCGTGCCGCACCGGGGTCTGGCCAACCATCTGCAGTGGGCCGTCTCCGAGCTGGCCTCGCGCGGCAACGGGGGCAGCGCGCTCTTCTCCTCCGTCGCCTTCGACCTGGCGGTGCCCAACGTGTGGGCGCCGCTCATGGCCGGGCAGCGGGTGGTGGTCCTGCCCCAGGAGACGGACCTGTCCGAGCTGGGAGGGCGGCTGACCGCAGCCGGCCCGTACAGCTTCCTCAAGCTCACCCCCGGCCACCTGGACATCCTCACCCGGCAGATCACGCCCGAGCAGGCCGCGGCGCTCGCCGGCGTGATCGTGGTGGCGGGCGAGGCCCTGCCCGGCCCGCTCGCCCGGCAGTGGGCGGCCTGGCTGGGCGACGGCCGGCTGGTCAACGAGTACGGGCCCACCGAGGCGTCGGTCGGCACCTGCACCCACCCGGTGACGGCCGCCGAGCCGGCCGCGGTGGTGCCCATCGGGCGACCGTTGCCGGGCATGGCCATGTACGTGCTCGACGAGCGTCTGCGGCCGGTGCCGCCGGGGGCCGTCGGCGAGCTGTACGTGGGGGGCACCGGTGTGGCCCGCGGCTACGCGGACCGCCCGGAGCTCACCGCGGAGCGCTTCGTGCCCGACCCGTTCTCCACCGCGCCCGGCGCACGTCTCTACCGTTCCGGTGACCTGGCGCGCCGCAACGCCGGAGGGGCCGTGGAGTTCCTGGGCCGCACGGACCACCAGGTGAAGATCCGTGGCTACCGTGTCGAGCCCGGCGAGGCCCAGGCCGTGCTGCTCGCGCACCCCGGCGTCCGGGAGGCCGTGGTGGTCGCCCGTACGGACGCTCCCGGGGCCGTGCGCCTGGCCGGCTACTTCGTGCCCTCCGGTGCCGCGGTGCCCGCGTCCGATCTGGCCGCATACTGCGCGGAACGGCTGCCGGACTACCTCGTGCCCGCCACGTTCACGGCCCTGGACGCCATCCCGCTGAACGCCAACGGCAAGGTCGACCGGGCCGCGCTGCCGGCGCCGGAGGCCGCCACCGCGGAAGCGGGCGGTGAACCCGAGGGCGTGCTCCAGGAGAACATCGCCGCGCTCTGGGCCGAACTGCTCGGCACCCGGGTCACCGTCCACGACGACTTCTTCGAGGCCGGCGGCAATTCGATCCTCGCGATCCGGCTGATCGCGGGGATCCAGGCCGAGTACGGGATCGCGCTGCCGGTCCGCGAGGTCTTCGCCCGTCCCACCGTCGCGGGTCTCGCCGACGCCGTCGAATCCCGAATCCGAGCCGAGATCGAGCAGATGTCGGAGTCCGAACTGCTGGAGGAACAGAGCGCATGAGCATTCAGGAGACCACTCCGGCCACGCGGCCCGGAGCACCGAGCGGCGACGAGCTCCGCGCCGAGCTCCTGCGCCGTCGCCTCGCGGGCCGTCGTGGTGCGCGGCAGGACGCCCGCACCGACGGCGTCCCCCTCGCCGACCGGTCCGCGCCTCTGCGCCTGTCCGCCGGCCAGCAGCAGATGTGGTTCCTCAACCGCCTGGAGCCCGAGAGCTGCGAGTACCTGGTACCGATGGTGCTGCGGCTGCGCGGCGCCCTCGACACGGCCGCCCTCGAGGCGGCCTGGCGCCGCGTGCTCGACCGGCACGAGATTCTCCGTACCCGGTACGCGTTGCACGGCCACGAGCCGGTGCAGATCGTGGACCGGCCCGACGGGACCGACCTGCCCATCGTCCTCGACGACCTCACCGGCGCCCCGCAGCCGGAGCGGGAGCAGCTGGCCGCCGAGCTGGTCGAGCGCGAGGTCACCACCCCCTTCGACCTGGCCGCCGAATGGCCGGTCCGCGCCCGGCTGGTCAGGCTGGCGGCGGACGACCACGTCCTGTCCGTGGTCTTCCACCACATCGCCTGCGACGCGTGGTCCACCCGGATCTTCGCCGACGAGCTCAGCAGGGTCTACACCGCCTTCGTCGAGGGCACCCCCGACGGGCTGCCCCCGCTGCCGGTGCAGTACGCGGACTTCGCCGCCTGGCAGCAGCAGCGGCTGGCCGGACCGGCCGCCGAGGCGCAACTGGCCCACTGGCGCGAGGCGCTGGCCGGTGCCCTGCCCACCGAGCTGCCCACCGACCGGCCGCGCCTGGCCGTCCGTGACGTCGCCGGCTCCGACGTGCCCTTCCGGTTCCCCGAGGGGCTTTCGAGCCGGGTCCGCGAGCTGGCCGCCGCCCATGGCACCACCCCGTTCGCCGTGCTGCTGACCGCCTTCCAGGTACTGATCTCCCGCTACACGGGCAGCCCCGACGTCTCGGTCGGCACGGTCGTCTCCGGCCGCAACCGCCCCGAACTCCAACAGCTCGTCGGCTACGGCATCAACACACTGGTGCTGCGGGGCGCATGGGAAGGCGACCTGGGCTTCGCCGACCTGTTGGAGCGCACGAAGGCCACCGTGCTGGACGCCTTCGACCACCAGGAGGTGCCCTTCGCCCGCCTGGTGGACGCACTGCAGCCCGAGCGGGACATGTCCCGGACGCCGCTGCACCAGGTCGCCCTCACCATGCACGAGCAGCGCCTGGACGCCTTCGCGCTGCCGGGCCTGACCGTGGAGCAGTACCCGCGCAAGGACAACATCGCCAAGTACGACCTCACCCTTCAGATCGAGGAGGCCGCCGACGGCTCCTTCGGCGGCGCGCTCAACTACGCCACCGCACTCTTCGACCACGAGACCGTCCAACGCATGGTGGGCCATCTGCTGCGGCTCCTGGACGGCGCCACGGCCACGCCCGCCCTGCAGGTCTCCCGGCTGCCACTGATGGACGACGCCGAGTACGCCGTCGTCACCGGCGCCCTGGACGGCCACCGCCCCGGCGCCCCCGTGGACCGCTGCGTCCACCAGGTGTTCGAGGAACGGGCCGCCGCCGCCCCCGACGCCGTCGCCGTGACGGCGGGCGGCTCCTGCCTCACCTACCGGGAGGTCAACGAGCGCGCCAACCGCATCGCCCACCACCTGCGCGACCTGGGCGCGGGCCCGGAAGCCCTCGTCGGCCTCTGCCTGGAACGCGGCATCGAGCTGCTGCCCGCGCTGCTCGGCATCCTCAAGTCCGGCGCCGGCTACCTCCCGCTGGACCCGGCCAACCCGGCCGACCGGCTCGGCTACGTCATCGCCGACGCCGGGGCCCGGATCGTCCTGGCCTCCCGCGCCACCGCCGCCACGCTGGAGGGCGTCCACGACGGAGAACTCGTCCTGCTGGACGGGGAGGCGGACGCCGCGCGGATCGCCGCGCGGCCGGCCTGCGACCCGGTCCCGCTCGCCGGGCCCGAGGCGACCGTCTACGTCATCTACACCTCGGGCTCGACCGGCCGTCCCAAGGGCGTCGTCCTCTCGCACACCAACGTGCTGCGCCTGATGACCACCGCGGACCGGCACTACGACTTCGGCCCCGACGACGTGTGGACGATGTTCCACTCCTACGCCTTCGACGTCTCCGTCTTCGAGATGTGGGGCGCCCTGCTGCACGGCGGCAGGCTCGTGGTCGTCGGGCAGGATGTCACCCGCTCCCCGTCGGACTTCCTCGACCTGCTCGTCGAGGAACGGGTGACCGTCCTCTCCCAGACGCCCACCGCCTTCCGCTCCCTGGTGGCGGCGGCGGGCTCCGGCGACCCCCGCATCGACCGGCTCGCGCTGCGTGCCGTGGTCTTCGCGGGCGAGAAGCTGGAGGTGCCCGAGCTGCGCCCCTGGCTGGACCGGGTCGGGCAGGACGGTCCCGACCTGGTCAACATGTACGGGATCACCGAGACCACCGTGCACACCACCTACCACCGCATCGAGGAGGAGGACTTCGCGCCGCTCGCGGGCAACCGGGTGGGGTATCCGCTCGGCGACCTTTGCGTGTACCTCCTGGACGAGGCGGGCAACCCCGTACCCGTCGGAGTGCCCGGGGAGATCCACGTGGGTGGGCCCGGAGTCGCCCGTGGCTACCTGAACCGTCCCGGCCTGACCGCCGATCGGTTCGTGCCCGACCCCTTCGCCCGGGACGGCTCGCGCCTGTACCGCAGCGGCGACGCGGCCCGGCGCCGGCCGGACGGCAGCCTGGAGTTCATCGGGCGCATCGACAACCAGGTCAAGATCCGCGGCTACCGCATCGAACTCGGCGAGATCGCGAACGCCCTGCTCGCGCACCCCGCCGTCGCCGAAGCGGTCGTGCGGGTGCGTGAGGACGGCCCCGGCGACAAGCAGCTCGTCGGCTACCTGGTCGCCGCGCCGGGGCACACCGTGCCACAGGCGGGCGAGTTGCGCGCCATGCTGCGCCTGGGGCTGCCGGAGTACATGCTGCCGGCCGCCTTCGTCACCCTCGAGAGCATCCCGCTGACCGTCAACGGCAAGCTCGACCACCGGGCCCTGCCCGCCCCCGACCTCCGGGCGCTGCGCGGCGACGGTGCGTACACCGCGCCCCGCACCCCCGACGAGGAGCGGATCGCGGGCGTGTGGAGCGAGGTGCTCGGTGTCGAGCGGGTCGGTGTCGAGGACTCCTTCTTCGACCTCGGCGGCGACTCCATCCGCGCCATTGCCCTGGTGGGCGAGATGCGGACCGCGGGCTACGACGTGGCGGTCCGCGACGTCTTCGACTTCCGTACCGTCGCCCGGCTCGCCGAGTCGGTCACCGGCCGCCCGGCCCCTGCCACGGACCGGGGCACGGTCGAGCCCTTCGCCCTGATCGGCGAGGAGGACCGGGCTGCGCTGCCCGCCGGGGTCGTGGACGCCTACCCGCTGTCACAGATGCAGCTGGGCATGGTCGTCGAGATGCTCTCCGACACCAGCCGCAACCTCTACCACAACGTCTCCACCTTCCGGATCCGGGACGACCGGCCGTTCGCCCCCGAGGCGTTCCTCGCGGCCGGCCGGCTCGTCACCGCCCGGCACGAGGTCCTGCGCACCTCCCTGCGGCTGACCGGTTACTCGCGTCCCCTGCAACTGGTGCACGACACCGCGGACATGCCGTTGGGCTGGCAGGACCTGACCGGCCTCGACGCGGCGGGCGTGGACGCCGTGCTGCGCGAGTTCACCGTCCGCGAGCGCGCGGACGTCTTCGACCTGTCCGTGCCCGGCCTCATGCGCTTCTTCGCCCATCTGACGGACGACACCGACGGCTGGTGGATCTCGGTCACCGAATGCCACCCGATCCTGGAGGGCTGGGGCCACCACTCGCTGCTGATGGAGCTGGTGACCTGTTACCAGGCGCTGCGCGACGGCCGTGCGCCGGAGCCCTTCGACGCCCCTGACGTGCGCTTCGCCGACTTCATCGCCGGTGAGCTGGAGGCGCTCGACTCGGCCGGGGACCGCGCCTACTGGCAGGGCGTCGTCGAGGAGCACGCCCCGCTGCGGCTCCCGGAGAGCTGGGGGGACGACCCGGGGAGCCCCCGCGAGACGGTTCAGGCGGCTGTTCCGTGGACCGATCTGGAGGAGGGGCTGCGGGCGCTGGCCACCCGTGCCAAGGCCTCGCTGAAGAGCGTCATGGTCGCCACCCACCTGGCCGTCATGGGCCGGCTCACCGGTGAACGGGCCTTCCACACCGGCCTGGTGTGCGACGCCCGCCCCGAGGCACTGGGCGCCGACCGGGTGCTGGGCATGTACCTCAACACGCTGCCCTTCGCCCACGACCGGTCCGCCCGCACCTGGCACGAGCTGGTGCAGCAGGTCTTCGCCCGCGAGGTGGGCCTGTGGCCGCACCGCCGGTACCCGATGGCCGCGATCCAGCGCGAGTGGGGCGGTGCGCGGCGGCTGCTCGACGTCTACTTCAATTACCAGGACTTCCGGCAGGTCGATGCCGATCTCGTGGACCATGAGGGCGGCATCGACGACAGCCCCTCGGAGTTCCCCCTCACCGTGTCCTCCCGCGTCGGCCACATCATCGTGACCGCCGACTCCCACCACGTCAGCCGCGCCAACGCCGAGCGCCTGGTGGCGATGTACCGCGCGGTCCTGGAGTCGATGGCCGCCGACCCCGACGGCGACGCCACGGCCGACCTGCTGGCCGACGACGAACGAGCCCTGCTGCTCGGCGCGTGGAACGACACGGCGGTGGACCGCGCCCCCGTCCCGGTGCACACGCTGTTCGAGGCACGTGCCGCGGCCACCCCGGACGCGACCGCACTCGTCCACGACGGGCGAACGCTGAGCTACGCATGGCTGAAGGAGCGCTCCGACGCCTATGCGGCACAGCTGGCCGCCATGGGCACCGGCCCGGAGTCCGTGGTCGGCCTGCTGCTCGACCGCACGCCCGAGCTGGTCGCGGCCATGCTCGGCGTGTGGAAGGCGGGCGGCTCGTACGTCCCCCTGGACCCGTCCTTCCCGGCGGAGCGCGTCGGCCACATCCTCGCGGACGCGCAGGCTTCCCTGGTCGTCACCGACGCCGCGCACGCCGCCGCCCTGGAGGGCGGCTACGAAGGACAGCGGCTCGTGGCGGACCTGCCGTGGCCGCCGGCCGGGGGCGGCCGGCCGGACCGGGCCGGCGCCGACCGTGCCGGTGACCTGGCCTACACCCTCTACACCTCCGGTTCCACCGGCCGGCCGAAGGGCGTCGGCGTGGAGCACCGGGCGCTGGCCAACCTGCTGCTGTCGATGAGCGAGGAGCTCGGCTCCACCGCGTCCGACGCCTGGCTCTCCCTGACCTCCGTCTCCTTCGACATCTCCGGGCTGGAGCTGTTCCTGCCGCTGGTCACCGGTGGCCGACTGGTGCTGGCGGACGGCCTGGGGACGAAGGACGGGGCGGTGCTGGCCGGGGTCGTCGCCGAACACGGCGTCACTCACGTCCAGGCCACGCCCTCCGGCTGGAACCTGCTGCTGCGCTCGGGCTTCGGCGAGGCGGCCCGGCTGACCGCCCTGACCGGTGGCGAGGCGCTGCCGGCCGAACTGGCCCGGCGCCTGCGGCCTGCCGTCGGGAGGCTGGTCAATGTCTACGGGCCCACCGAGACCACGATCTGGTCGATGCTGTGGGAGGTGCCCGAGGAGCCCGGGGCCGTCTCCATCGGCCGTCCGATCGCGAACACCACCACCTACGTCCTGGACGACCGGATGCGCCCGGTGCCCGTGGGTGTCCCCGGCGAGCTCTACATCGGCGGGACGGGCGTGGCCCGCGGCTATCGCGGCTTGCCGGAGCGGACCGCCGCGCACTTCGTCCCCGACCCGTTCGGCACCGTCCCCGGCTCCCGCCTCTACCGGACCGGCGACATCGTCTCCGTCCGTCCCGACGGCAGCCATCTCTACACCGGCCGTGCCGACGATCAGGTCAAGGTCCGTGGCGTACGCATCGAGCCCGGCGAGATCGAGGCCGCCCTGACCGCTCTGGAGCAGGTCGTCCAGAGCGCCGTGACCGTCCGCGAGGACGTCCCCGGCGACAAGCGGCTGGTGGCGTACGTCGTACCGGCCGCCGGCAGCGCCCCCCAGCCCCGTACGCTGCGCGCCGCGCTGGCAGGGACCCTGCCCGAGGTCATGCTGCCCTCCGCATTCGTCGTCCTCGACGCGCTGCCGTTGAACACCGCGGGCAAGGTCGACCGCCGCGCCCTGCCCGCCCCCGCTCAGGAAGCGCTGGCCACAGCCGGCTACCTCGCCCCCCGTACGTCGGCGGAGGAGCACGTGGCCGCGATCTGGGCCGAGGTGCTGGGCGTGGACCGGATCGGTGTCGAGGACTCCTTCTTCGACCTCGCCGGGGACTCGCTGCGGGCCGTGAACCTGGTCGGCACGCTGCGGGCGGCCGGCTACGACGTCGCCGTCAGCGATGTCTTCGAGCAGCGCACCGTGGCCGGGCTCACCAGGACGGCCGCGGGGCGCCCCGCGCTGAGCGGCAGCGTCCCGGCCGTGGAGCCCTTCGCCCTCGTCACCGCGGAGGACCGGGCCGCGCTGCCCGCCGGCCTGGCCGACGCCTACCCCGCCTCGCAGCTGCAACTCGGGATGCTGGTGGAGATGCTCGCCGACAGCGGCGGCGGCAACTACCACCAGGCCGTATCCATCCGGGTCCGGGACGACGCGCCGTTCTGCGAGGCGGCGTTGCGCGAGGCCGTCGGCGTGGTCACCGCCCGTCACGACGTGCTGCGGACCTCCTTCGACCTGACGAGCTGCTCGGTGCCGATGCAGCTGGTGCACAGCGGCGTCGACGTGCCGGTGCGAGTCACCGACCTGCGCGGCCTGGACCCGGCGGAGCAGGCTGCGGCACTGGACGCGCACCTCGCCGCCGAGCGCACGGAGCGGTTCGATCCGTCCACCGCCCCGCTGTTGCGGGTGGCGGCGCACCTGGAGAACGACACGGCCTGGCGGATCACCTTCAGCCAGCCGCACGCGATCACTCAGGGCTGGGGACAGTTCGCCCTGGCGACCGAGCTGGTCGACTGCTATCGGCGGGTGCGGGAGGGCGCGGAGCCGGAGCCGTACCAGGCGCCGCCGGTGCGCTACGCCGACTTCGTGGCCGGCGAGCTCCGGTCGCTCGAGGAGGGCGAGGACCGGGCCTACTGGCGGTCCGTCACCCAGCGGTACGCGCCGCTGTCGCTCCCCACGGGCTGGGGCGAGGAGGACGGACCGGGCAGCCACGTGGTGACGGTCCGGCTCACCGACCTGGAGGAGCGGCTGCGTGCCTTCGCCTCCCGCAACCGTGTCTCGCTCAAGAGCGTGCTGCTGGCCGCACACATGAAGGTGATGAGCCAGCTCACCGAGGAGGAGTCCTTCCACACCGGACTGGTCTGCGACGCACGCCCCGAAGCGCTGGGCGCGGACCGGGTGCTGGGCATGTACCTCAACACCCTGCCGTTCCCGCACGACCGCTCCGCCCGCACCTGGGACGAGCTGGTGCAGCAGGTCTTCGCCCGGGAGACCGGGCTGTGGCCGCACCGCCGCTATCCGATGGCGGCCGTCCAGCGCGACGCGGGCAGCGCACGACGCCAGATCGACGTGCTGTTCAACTATCACGACCTGCGCGTCTTCGAGAGCGAGCGCATCGATGTGGCGTCGAGCCTCGGCAGGACCACCACGGAGTTCGCGCTGAGCGTCGCCACCGGCGGTGAGGGCCTCAACCTCACCGCGGACTCCCGCGTGCTCAGCCGCGCGCGCACCCGGCGGCTGGCCGGCATGTACCGGGCGGTGCTCACCGCGATGGCCGCCGACCAGGGCGGCCCCGCGCTCGCCTACCTGCCGGAGCACGACCGGAAGCTCATGGCGGGCTGGACCAGGACGTCGCGGGAACCCGAGACCATCGCCGTGGAGAAGGTCTTCGAGCGGTACGCCGCGCAGCACCCCGGCCGTACGGCGCTCGGCGACGACGGCGTGGAACAGAGCTACGGCCGGACCAACGAGGACGCCAACCGGCTCGCGCACCATCTGCGGGCGCTGGGTGTCGGCCCCGACTCGGTGGTCGGCATCTGCGCCGACCGCTCGTCGGCCACCGTCGTGGCGGTGCTGGCCGTCCTCAAGGCGGGCGGCGCCTATCTGCCGCTCGACCCGGCGCACCCGGCCGACCGTCTGGCGTACATGATCCAGGACGCGGGCGTCACCGTGCTGCTGACCGAACAGCTGCTGTGGGAACCGCTGCTGGACGTGGCCCCGGCCCTGCGCACGGAGACCGTGCTGCTCGACCAGCCCGAGACGTGGGCCGACCGGCCGGCCACGGATCCGGTACCGGACGCGGCGCCGGAGAACCTCGCCTACGTCATCTACACCTCCGGCTCCACCGGCCGCCCCAAGGGCGTCCTGGTCAACCGCCGGGGCATGGGCAACCACCTGCTCGCCAAGATCGAGGATCTGAGGATCACCGAGTCCGACTCGGTGGTGCAGAACGCTTCTCTGTCCTTCGACATCTCCGTCTGGCAGATGCTCTCCGCCCTGGCCGTCGGCGGCCGGACCCGGGTGGTCCCCGCCGAGGCGGCGGTCGATCCGGCCGAGCTCTTCGGCCGCGTCGCCCGGGAGCGGCTGACCGTCCTGGAAGTCGTCCCCTCGCTGCTCCGGGCGTCCCTCGACGCCTGGGACGCGGGCACGCTGACGTGTGAACTGCCGGATCTGCGGCGACTGGTGGTGACGGGCGAGGCGCTGCCGCCCGACCTGTGCCGCCGGTGGTTCGCCCGCTTCCCGCACATACCGATGGTCAACGCCTATGGGCCGACCGAGTGCTCGGACGACGTCACACATGCGGTGATCCACGCCGGGGACCCCGTCGGCGAGGCGCGGGTGACCATCGGGCGCACGGTCCGCAACACCCGCCTGCACATCCTCGACGAGAACATGGCCCCCGTCCTGGTGGGCGTCCCCGGCGAGTTGTACGTCGGAGGCTCCGGCGTCTCGCGCGGATACGGCGGGCGCCCGGCGCTGACCGCCGAACGGTTCCTGCCCGACCCCTTCGGCCCGGCCGGCGCCCGGCTCTACCGCACCGGCGACGTCACCGCGTGGAACGAGGACGGCAGCATCGAGTTCCTCGGTCGCGTCGACCACCAGGTCAAGGTGCGCGGTGTCCGTATCGAGCTCGGCGAGATCGAGGCGGCCCTGACCGCCCTCGACGGGATCGCGGACGCGGCCGTGGCCGTCCGCAGCGGGCCGTCGGGCCGGGAGAGCCTGGTGGGATACGTGGTTCCGGTCGGCGGAGCGCAGCCCGACACCGCCGCGCTGCGCACGCTGCTGGCCCGATCGCTGCCCGATGCGATGATCCCGGCCGTGTACGTGCCGCTCGAGGCACTGCCGCTGACCGCCAACGGCAAGGTCGACCGGAAGGCACTGCCCGAACCCGGTGACGGATACGACGAGGACCGTCCGTTCACCGCCCCCGCCACGCCCACCGAGGAGGCTGTCGCCGGCCTCTGGGCCAAGGTGCTGGGGGTCGACCGGATCGGCCGCGAGGACGGTTTCTTCCGGCTCGGCGGCGACTCGATCCTCGTGATCCAGGTGATCGCAGCCGCACGGCGGGCCGGCCTGCCGCTGTCGCTCTTCCTGCTCTACCAGCACGAGACGCTCGCCGAGGTGGCGGCCGCCGTCGACGCGGAGATCGCCGCCGCGGCGCCGTCCGCACCGAGGGCACCGGTGGCGGGCGCGGTGGACGTTCGCGCCGTTCTCGGCGCCCTGGCCGAGTGCGGTGTCCCCGGCGCGAGCCTTGCGGTGATCGAGGGCGGTGAACTGGTCGCCCTGGAGGGCATCGGCACGCTGCACGCCGGCTCCGCGGAGAAGATCACCGAGCGGACCGTCTTCCAGGCCGGCTCCTGGGGCAAGCACGTCACGGCCGTCGCGGTGCTGCGACTGGTGGACCAGGGCCTGATCGACCTGGACGCGGACGCCGACGCGTACCTGAGGTCCTGGCGGGTGCCGGAGGCCGCCGCCGGACCGGTGACGGTGCGGCAGTTGCTCAGCCACCTCGCCGGGCTCGCGGAGACGCCGCGCCAGGGCGTCCGGCGGGGGGCTCCGGTGCCCCGCCTGCTGGACCTGCTGCGGGAGTCCGCGGTGCGCGAGAGCGCGCCGGGCGAGCGCTTCCACAAGTCCAACGCGCACTACTCGGTGCTGGAACAGCTCCTGACGGACCTGACCGGTGAGTCCTTCGAGGGCCTGATGCGACGCCTCGTGTTCGACCCGCTGGGCATGGACGGCAGCAGCTTCGACCAGTCCTTCCCCGGGACCTGCGGGCGCCCGGTCGCCCTGGGCCACGACGAGGCCGGTCACACCCTCGAGGGAGGCTGGCTGATCCACCCGGAACAGGCCGCGGCGGGGCTGTGGAGCACGGCTGCCGACATGGCCCGGCTGGAGCTGGAGATCCGCCGCAGCGCCCTGGGCCGCCCGCTGGCGCTGCTGTCCAAGGAGAGCGCCGGCCAGTTGCTGACGCCGCACAGTGACAGTTTCTACGGCCTGGGCACGATCGTGGACGCGGGCGGGCAGGACGTCGAGTACGGGCACGGCGGTTCGCCGGGCGGCTACCAGGCGGTGTCCATGTCGTCGCTGCACCGCGGCAGCGGCGTGGTCCTGCTCACCAACGGGGAGTTCAGTACCCGGGTGTTGAAGGCGGTCGGTATCGACCGCTGAGCCCCACCCCGCACCGTATGGAGGAAATATAGCCCTCGGCCGGAGAGTGATCCGGCCGGGGGCTTTCCCTTTTCCGCGTCGCGCGGCGGAAGGCCCGAGCCCCGGGCGAACTCCCGCGACGCCGGCCCGAGGAAGGCAGATCCGATGACCGCAGCGCATCCCGACGGCGGGGCCGTCCCCGCCGGTTCCATGGACCACCTGCGCGCCGGGGTGCCGGTCGAGTGAGCACCGCCGTCCCGTCCCGTACCGCCTGGTTCCGGACCTTCACCCCCCGCCCGGCGGCGACGACCCGCCTCCTGTGCTTCCCGCACGCGGGGGGCGCGGCCAGCGCCTTCCGCGGCTGGGCCGCGGGGCTGCCTGCCTCGGTCGAGGTCACCGCCGTCCAGTACCCCGGGCGGCAGGACCGTTACGAGGAGGCCCCGGCCTCCGACATGACCGCTCTCGTGGCCGCGATCACCGGGTCGATCGGCCCACTCCTCGACCGCCCCGTGGCCTTCTTCGGCCACAGCATGGGCGCCACGGTCGCCTACGAGGTCGCCCGCGCCCTGCCCCGCGAGCTGCGTCCGGCCCTGGTCCACCTGTTCGCCTCCGCACGCCGGGCGCCCGACCGGTGCCGGCCGCCGGGCCCCGAGTTCCGGGGCGACGAGGGCGTCCTGCGCTACGTCCGCGATCTCGGCGGCACCGGAGCCGCGCTGCTCGACCACCCCGAGCTGCTGGCCGTCGCCCTGCCCGCCCTGCGGGCCGACTTCGCCCTGATCGACACCTACCGGCACCGGCCCGGCGCCCCGCTGATGTGCCCCGTCACCGCGCTCGTCGGATCGGACGACACGTACAACACCCCGGCCGACGCGCAGGAGTGGGCCCGCTTCACCACCGCCGGCTTCGGCCTGCACGTCCTGCCCGGCGGTCACTTCTACACCGAGACCGCGACCGATGAGCTGCTCGAGGTCGTGACCGGGCGGCTCGCTCCCGCCGGCCGACCGTAAGACCCGCCGCACTTCCCTAGGAGCGCCCCATGGCGAACAACCCCTTCGACGACCAGGAGGGCAGGTTCCTCGTCCTGGTCAACGACGAGGAGCAGTACTCCCTTTGGCCCGCGTTCGCCGAGGTGCCCGGGGGATGGACGGTGGCGCTGGCAGAGACCACGCGCGACGCCTGCGTGGACTTCGTCGGCAGCCGGTGGACGGACATGCGCCCACGCACCCTGCGCGAGCCGGCCGCCCCGCTCCGGGCGACGGAGGTGCACGGCGATGTCTGAGAGCACCAGGCTTCCCCTCTCGGCGGCCCAGACCGGTATCTGGTTCGCCCATGACCTCGACCCCACCGGCCGCCGCTACACCATCGGCGAGTACAAGGAGATCCTCGGCCCCGTCGACCCCGAGCGGATGGCCGCCGCCTGGTACCGGCTCGCGCAGGAGACCGATGTGCTGCGCATCAGCCGCATCGAGCGCGACGAGGACGGACTGTGGCAGGTCCTGGACGCCGAACCGGGCGAGCGGCGGCTGGAATTGGTCGACGTCTCCGGCGAGAGCGAACCCGCTGCCGCAGGGCGCGCCTGGATGGCCGCCGACATGCGGACCCCGATGGACCTCACCGCGGGCGGGCTGAGCCGCTTCGCCCTCCTGAAGCTGGCCGACGACCACTTCTTCTACTACCAGCGTTACCACCACATCGTCATCGACGGCTTCGGCCTCGCCCTGCTGGACGCCCGGATCACCGAGCTGTACGAGCAGGCGGCCGTCGGCCTTCCATGGCAGCAGGGCACGTTCGGCACCCTGCGCGAGGTGCTCGCCGAGGACGCGGCCTACCGCGTGTCCCCGGCCGCCGCCGACGACCGGGCGTACTGGGCCGGGCACCTGGCCGCACTGCCCGGGACACCGCGCCTGGCCGAGCGGGACCAGCCGGAGGGGACGACGGCGGACAGCGAGCTGTTCGTCCGGCGCAGCGTGATGCTGCCCGCCGCCGAAGCCGCCCGGCTGCGGACGACGGCCCGCGGTGCCGGCACCCGCTGGTCGATGCTGCTCCTCGCACTGATCGCGGGCTATCTGCACCGGGCCACCGGACATGACGAGCTGGTGCTCGGCCTGCCGGTGACCGGCCGTCCCACGGCCTCGTCCCGCCGTACGCCCGCCATGGCCTCCAACATCGTGCCGCTGCGCGTGCGCGTCCGTCCGGGGACATCCCTGGGCGAGGTCGTCGCCTCGGTCGTCGCGGAAGTACGCGGAGCGCTCAAGCACCAGCTGACGCGATACGAGGACCTCTGCCGGGAGCCCGGCAGCGACGGCCCGGCGCGACGGATCGCCTCCCCGATGGTCAACATCATGGCCTTCGACCCGGGCCTGCGCTTCTGCGGCCAGTACACGATCCAGCACAACCTGAGCAACGGGCCCGTGGACGACCTGTCCATCGGTGTCTACGACCTCGGCGCCGAGCAAGGGCTGCGCATCACCTTCGACGCCGCGCCCGGCAGCTGCGACCTCGACGCGGTCGCCGCCCACCAGGACCGCTTCCTGCGGTTCGTCTCCGACGCGCTGGACGACCTCCAGCGGCCCGTCGGCCGCCTGGACCTGGTGTCGGAGGAGGAGAAGCAGGCGCTCCTCGCCGACTGGACGACCCCCGCCGATGTCCCCGCCGACGGCCGTACCCTCGCCGCGCGCTTCGAGGAGCAGGCGGCGCTGCGCCCCGGCGCGATCGCCGTCACCGACGGCACACGGGCGCTGACCTACGCCGAGCTGGAGGCGCGCGCCAACCGCCTCGCCCGGCTGCTGGCCGCCCGCGGAGCCGGCCCCGAACGCTATGTGGCCGTCGCCATGGAGCGGTCGGACAACCTGGTCACGACCCTGCTCGCGGTGGTCAAGGCGGGCGCCGCCTATGTGCCCCTGGACCCGCACTACCCTGCCGACCGGCTCGCGTACATGCTGGCGGACGCCCGGCCCGAACTCGTCGTGACCGACGTCGCGACCGCGGCACAGGTCCCGGCCACCGACGTCCCCGTGCTCGTCCTCGACGCGCCGCGGACCGCCGCCGAGCTCGCGGAGGCCGACCCGGCCCCCCTCACCGACGCCGAGCGCTCCGCGCCGCTGTCACCGGACCACCCCGCGTACGTCATCTACACCTCAGGCTCCACCGGCCGCCCCAAGGGCGTCGTCGTGCCGCACCGCAACGTCGTGCGCCTGTTCACCGCCACGGAGCACTGGTTCGGCTTCGGGCCGGACGACGTGTGGACGCTCTTCCACTCCTATGCCTTCGACTTCTCCGTGTGGGAGCTGTGGGGGCCGCTGCTGTACGGCGGCCGCCTGGTCGTGGTGCCGCACGCGGTCAGCCGTTCGCCGGAGGACTTCCTCACCCTGCTCGCGCGGGAGCGCGTCACGGTCCTGAACCAGACGCCGTCGGCCTTCTACCAGCTGATGCGGGCGGACGAGGAGCGCCCGTCCGGCGAACTCGCCCTGCGCTACGTCGTCTTCGGCGGCGAGGCGCTCGACCTCGGCCGCCTCGCACCCTGGTACGCGCGCCACCCCGAGGGCGTGCTGGTGAACATGTACGGGATCACCGAGACCACCGTGCACGTCAGCCACCTCGCCCTCGACCCGGCCGCAACCCAGGGCCAGACCCGCAGCCTGATCGGCCGCGCCATTCCCGACCTGAGGATCTACGTCCTCGACGCGAGCCTGCGGCCCGTACCCGTGGGCGAGCGCGGCGAGATGTACGTCGCCGGGGCCGGCCTGGCCCGAGGCTACCTCGGCCGCCCCGGCCTCTCCGCGGACCGGTTCGTCGCCGACCCGTACGGCGGGCCCGGCACCCGGATGTACCGCACCGGCGACCTGGCCCGCCGGCATCCCGACGGCGGTCTGGAGTACCTGGGCCGCGCCGACCACCAGGTGAAGATCCGCGGGTTCCGCATCGAACTCGGCGAGATCGAGAGCGTCCTGCTCGGCCTGCCCGAGGTCGCCGGTGGCGCCGTCGTCGTCCGTGAGGACCGTCCCGGCGACAAGCGCCTGGTGGCCTACGTGGTCCCCGCGGCCGGAGCCGTGCCCGACGTCGACACCCTGCGCACCGGCCTCGGTGCGGCCCTGCCCGGCTACATGGTCCCGTCCGCCTTCGTCACCCTCGCCGGCCTGCCGCTGACCGCCAACGGCAAGCTCGACACCAGGGCGCTCCCGGCACCGGAGATCACCGGTTCCGCCGGCGCCGGCCGCGCCCCGCGCACGGAGCGCGAGGACGTGCTGTGCGGGCTCTTCGCACAGGTGCTCGGCGCCGGGAACGTCGGTGTCGAGGACTCCTTCTTCGACCTGGGCGGCGACAGCATCATGTCCATCCAGCTCGTCTCGGCGGCACGCGGGGCGAGCCTGGGCATCACCCCGCGCGACGTCTTCCGGCTCAGGACGCCCGCCGCGCTGGCCGAGAGCGCCACCGCTCTCGACGCGGGGCGGCGCCGGGCCGAGCCCGCGGGCGAGGGCACCGGCGTCCTGCCGCTCACCCCGATCATGCGCTGGGCTCTGGAGCTGGGCGGACCGCTCGACGGCTACAACCAGTCGATGGTGCTGCGCGTGCCGGACGCGCTGACCGAACCGCACCTCGTCACGGCGGTGCAGGCACTGCTCGACCACCATGATGCCCTGCGGGCCCGGCTGATCGACGACGCCCTGGAGACCGGCCCGGTCGGCTCGGTGGACGCCGCCGGCCTCGTGCGCCGGGTGGATGCCGGCGGGCTCGGCGACCACGAACTGGACGCGCTCCTCGGCCGGGAGGGCCGGGCTGCGCTCGCCCGGCTGGCGCCGCGCGACGGGACCGTCCTCCAGGCCGTGTGGTGCGACCGCGGACCTGGACGCCCCGGCCTGCTGCTGCTGGTCGTCCACCACCTGGTGATCGACGGCGTTTCCTGGCGCGTGCTCGCCCCCGACCTCGCCCGGGCATGGGAAGCGGTGGCCGAGGGCCGTACCCCCGGTCTCGAACCGGTGGGTACGTCGCTGCGAACCTGGGCCCGGCGCCTCGCCGAGGCGGCCGCGTCCCCGGAACGGATCGCCGAACTTCCCTACTGGGAGGGCGTGCTGTCCGAGCCCGGACCGCTGCTGGGCCCGCGCGCCCTGGACCCGGCCCGTGACGTGGTGGAGACGGCCGGACAGCTGACACTGCGGCTGCCCGCTGAGGTGACCGAGGCGCTGCTGACCCGTGTCCCGGCCGCGTACCACGCCGAGGTCAATGACGTCCTGCTGGCCGCCTTCGCCCTCGCCCACGAGCAGTGGCGCGGCGGCCCGGTCCTCCTCGACCTCGAGGGCCACGGCCGCGAGGAGGAGGCCGTGCCCGGCAGTGACCTCTCCCGTACGGTCGGCTGGTTCACCAGCATGTACCCGGTACGGCTCGCCGCGGGCGGTGGGGCGCTTGCCGACGGGGCGCTGGTCGACGGAGCGCTCAAGCGGGTCAAGGAGCAGCTGCGGGCCGTGCCCGGCAAGGGCATCGGCTACGGCCTGCTGCGCCACCTCGACGCGGAGGGCGCGGCACGGCTCGCCGGTCTCACGCCCCCGCAGATCGGCTTCAACTACCTCGGCCGTTTCGCGGCCCCGGTCGGCGAGGACGCCGACTGGGCGGTCGTCCCCCGGATCGAGAACGGCATCCCCGGCGGTGGACCCCGGATGCCGCTCGGTCACACCCTGGAGCTCAACGCCCTCACCCAGGACGGCCCGCAGGGACCGGAACTCGTGGCGAGCTGGACCTGGGCCACCGGCCTGCTCGACGGCGCGGACGTCGAGGCACTGGCCACCGCGTGGTTCGCGGCACTGCGCACCATCGCCGCCCAGGGCGCCCGGCCGGGCGCGGGCGGACGCACCCCTTCGGACGTCCCCCTGGCCGGGCTCGCCCAGCAGGAGATCGAGCTGCTGGAGGAGCGCAGGCCCGGTCTGGCCGACATCCTTCCGCTCTCCCCGCTCCAGCACGGCCTGCTCTTCCACGGCCTCTACGACGGCCACGCGGCGGACGTCTACACCGCGCAGGTCCAGCTCGACCTGGAGGGCCCGCTGGACACCGCCGTGCTGCGCGCGGCCGCCCAGGCCCTGCTGGACCGGCACCCGGGTCTGCGTGCCGAGTTCCACCACACCGGCCTGACGCACCCGGTGCAGATCGTCCCCGCGTACGTCGAACTGCCGTGGACGGAGGAGGACCTGGGCCACCTGGCCGCCGAGGACCGGGAGGACCGGGCCGATGCGCTCGCCGCGGCCGAGCGTGCCCGCGGCTTCGTGCCCGACCGCGCGCCGCTGCTGCGCTGCATGCTCCTGCGCCTGGAGCCCGGCCGCCACCGGCTGGTGTTCACCAACCACCACCTGCTGCTCGACGGCTGGTCGACGCCCGTGCTGATCCGGGAGCTGCTCACGCTGTACGCGGCTGCCGCCGCCCCCGGCGCGCTGCCCCGGGCCCGCCCGTACCGGGACTTCCTGGAGCACCTGGCCGGCACCGACCGGCAGGCCGCGCGTGCCGCGTGGGCGGACGCCCTGGCGGGACTGGAGGAGCCCACGCGGGTCGGGGACGGTGCGCCGGGCCGTACGCCGATGGTGCCCGAGCGGCTGGAGTTCACCCTGCCCGAGCCGGAGGCCGCCGCGCTGACGGCCTGGGCGAAGGCCGCCGGGCTGACGGTGAACACCGTGCTCCAGGGCGCGTGGGCCCTGGTCCTGGCCCGGCTGACGGGCAAGGACGATGTCGTCTTCGGAGCCACCGTTTCCGGTCGTCCGCCGGAGCTGGCGGGCATCGAGGAGATGGTGGGGCTGTTCATCAACACCGTGCCGGTACGCGTGCGGCTGGACCCTGCCGAGCCGGTGGCCGGCCTGTTCGCCCGGATGCAGACGGAGCAGTCGGCGCTGCTGGGCCACCAGCACCTCGGCCTCGCGGAGCTCCAGCACCTGGCCGGGCTGGGTGAGCTGTTCGACACCGCGATGGTCTTCGAGAACTACCCCCTCGACCTGGAGGCCCTGGGCGACAGCGCTTCGGGCACGGGCCTGCGGCTCGCCGGGCTGCGGGGCCATGACGCGGTCCACTACACGCTGGGCCTGGTCGCCCAGCCCGGCGACGGACTGGAGTTCCGCCTGGACTACCAGCCGGACCTGCTCGACCGCGAGCGGGTGCGGGCGATCGCCGGCCGACTGCTGAACGTGCTCACGACGGTCGTCGACCGGCCCGGCCTGCCGGTCGGCCGCCTCGACGTCCTCAGCCCCGCGGAGCGGGCGTGGCTGCTGACCGACCTGGGCGCCGGTGAAGCGAGCGCGCCCTGCGGGGAGACGACTCTCGCGGATCTCTTCGAGGCCCGGGTGGCGAAGGAGCCGGACGCCACGGCGCTGGTGCACGGCACCACGACGCTGACGTACCGGGAGCTCAACGCCCGCGCCAACCGGCTGGCCCGGTTGCTGAGCGAGCGCGGCGCCGGACCCGAGCGGTTCGTCGCGATCGCCCTGGAGCGGTCGGTGGACCTCGTGGTCGCCCAGCTGGCCGTGGTCAAGGCGGGGGCCGCGTTCGTACCGCTGGACCCCGGCTATCCGGCCGGTCGGCTCGCCTACATGCTGGCCGATGCCGGCCCCGCGCTGCTCATCACCAGCAGTGCGGTCGCCGGGGGGCTGCCGCAGGCGGACATCCCCCGGCTGCTGCTGGACAGGACCGACACCTCCGCCTTCGCGGGGACGGATCTCACGGACGCCGAACGCGCCGCGCCCCGCCGGGCCGCACACCCCGCCTACGTCATCTACACGTCCGGATCGACCGGGCGCCCCAAGGGCGTCGTGGTCACGCACACCGGCATCTCCAGCATGGTCGCCGGCCAGGTCGAGGGCCTGGCCGTGACGCCCGGCAGCCGGGTGCTGCTCTTCGCGTCCCCGAGTTTCGACGCGGCGGTGTGGGAGCTGTGCATGGCGCTGCTGACCGGCTCCTGCGCGGTCCTGGCGGACAAGGACCGGCTGCTGCCCGGTCCGTCGCTGGCCGCGGTGATCGCCGAGCACGGCGTCACGCACCTGACCCTGCCGCCCTCGGCCCTGCCCGTGATGCCCGAAGGGAGCCTGCCGCCCGGCAGCACGCTGGTGGTGGCAGGCGAGGCGACCGCGCCGGACCTGGTCCGCACCTGGTCGGAAGGGCGCCGGATGGTCAACGCCTACGGCCCGACGGAGTCCACGGTCTGTGCCAGCATGAGCGCGCCGTTGTCCGGCGCCGTGGTGGCCCCCATCGGCCGGCCGATCACCGGCACCCGGCTGTACGTTCTCGACGCGCACCTTCAGCCGGTGCCCGTCGGCGTGCCGGGCGAGCTGTATCTGGCCGGTGCGGGACTGGCCCGCGGCTACCTGGGCCGTCCCGGCCTGTCGGCCGGCAGCTTCGTCGCCGATCCCTTCGGGGAACCCGGCGCACGGATGTACCGCACCGGCGACCTCGCACGGTGGCGGCCCGACGGAGACCTCGAGTACCTGGGCCGCGCCGACCACCAGGTGAAGGTCCGCGGCTTCCGCATCGAGCCCGGCGAGGTCGAGTCGGCCCTGGCGGCGCACCCGGAGGTCGCCCAGGCGCTGGTCATGGTCCGGGAGGACCGGCCCGCGGCCAGGCGGCTGGTGGCATACGTCGTGGGAACGGCCGACGCGGCGGTGCTGCGGCCGTTCCTGGCCGCGTCGCTGCCGGACTACATGGTCCCGGCCGCGTTCGTCACGCTCGACGCCCTGCCTCTGACCGCCAACGGCAAGGTGGACCGCAAGGCGCTGCCCATGCCCGTTCTCGGCGTCGGCGACGGGGGCTCGGAGCCCGCGACGGCCCGTGAGGCGCTGCTGTGCGAGCTGCTCGCCGCTGTCCTCGAGGTCGGGCGGGTGGGAGCCGACGACTCCTTCTTCGACCTCGGCGGTGACAGCATCCTGGCGATCCGGCTGGTCTCCCGGGCGCGTGACGCCGGGCTGGCCTTCACCGTCCGGGAGGTCTTCCAGTACCGTACGGCGGCCGCCCTTGCCTCGGTCGCCGAGGTGGTGGCCGACGGCCCCGCGGCTGTTGCCGACGGGCCCTTCCCGGGGCTCGAGGAGGAGACGCGGCTGCTGCTGGGCGCGGAGCCGGGGCTGATGGACGTGCTGCCGCTGACCCCTCTGCAGGAAGGATTCCTCTTCCATGCGCTGCTGACGGCGGGTGACAGGGACGTCTATACGACCCAGCTGGTGCTGGACCTGGAAGGGGAGCTGGACGCCGAAGCCCTGCGCACCGCGGCCGATCGGCTGCTGGCCCGGCACCCCTCCCTGCGGGTGGCGTTCCGGCACGACGTGACCGAACGCCCGGTCCAGGTGGTGCACCGCGAGGTGCGGTTGCCCTGGCGGCACGTGGACGTCTCCGCGGTCGCGGAGGCGGAGCTGTCCGCCGCGACGGCCGGGCTCGTCGAGGAGCAGCGGGCGCTGCCGTTCGACCTGACGGATCCGCCCCTGCTGCGGCTGATGCTGGTCTCGCTGCCGGGCGACCGGCACCGACTCGTTCTGACGGGACATCACATTCTGTGGGACGGCTGGTCGGTACCGTTGCTGATGGAGGAGCTGTTCACCCTCTACGCGCGAGGCGAGGACGCGCTGCCCCCCTCGCCCCCCTTGCGCTCGTATCTGACCTGGCTGGCCGGGCAGGACCAGGACGAGGCGCTGCGGGTGTGGGCGGCGGCCCTCTCCGGGCCGGCGACGCCCACCGTGGTGGCTCCGCAGGTCTCGCAGGCCGAGTCCGCCGCCCAGGACGCGGTGCGCACCGACCTGCCGCCGGACCTGACCGCACGCCTGGGGGCCCGGCTGCGCCGGCACGGGATCACCCTCGGTACGGCGGTCCAGGCCGCCTGGGGCGTGCTGCTGTCCCGGCTGACGGGAAGGGACGACGTGGTCTTCGGGTCGACCGTCTCGGGGCGCCCCCCGGAGCTCCCCGGCGTCGAGCGCCTGATCGGCAACTTCCTCAACACTCTGCCGGTGCGGGTGCGCGTGCGCGCCGGTGAGACGTTCCTGGAGCTGCTGGAGCGCATCCAGCACGAGCAGGCACAGTTGACACCCCATCACCATGTGAGCCTGAGCGACGTGCAGCAAGTGGCGGGCGGCGGTGTGCTCTTCGACACCACCACGGTCGTGCAGAACGCCCCCCTGGACGCCGACGCTCTCCTCGGTGGCGCCGACGGGTTGCGGCTGACCGGCGGCGACAGCAAGGACGACACCCACTATCCGCTGCGCATGCAGGCCGTCCCCGGCCTGGACGCCTCCACCCTCGGCCTGCGCCTGGGCTACCGCCCGGACGTCTACGAACACGCCGAGGCGCAGCGCTTGCTGGACCAGATGGTGCGACTGCTGGAGGTCCTGGCGGACGACCCGCACCTGCCGGTGGGTGACCTCGGTCTGCTGTCGGCGGACGAGGGCCAGCAGGCCCTGCTCGCTCAGTGGGGTGGGTACTGATGTCGTGGCATGTACGGGTCAGTTTGCCCCCCTCCGGCACCACACCGTCTGATAGGCGTTGACACATGCAAAACGACCGAGCAGTGCAGCTCGAACAGATCATCAGGACCTACGCATCGGGCACCTCAACGGCCGTGCACGCCCTCGACGGAGTCTCCATCGACTTCGAACGCGCCACTTTCACCGCCGTCATGGGCCCTTCGGGTTCCGGTAAGAGCACTCTGCTGCAGTGCGCGGCCGGACTTGACCGCCCCGACTCCGGACGGGTGGTCGTGGACGGGGTCGAACTCGGCCCGCTGAGCGAGAAGGCGCTCACCGAACTGCGCCGCGAGCGCATCGGATTCGTCTTCCAGTCCTTCAATCTCCTCGGCGCGCTGACCGCCGAGCAGAACGTCGGTCTGCCACTGCGCCTGGCCGGATCCCGCCCGGACCCCGGCGCCGTGCGCGCCGCGCTCGCCCGGGTCGGCCTGGGTGAGCGCGGCAGGCACCTGCCCTCGCAGATGTCCGGCGGCCAGCAGCAGCGGGTGGCCATCGCCCGTGCCCTGATCAGCCGCCCCCAGGTGCTCTTCGCCGACGAGCCCACCGGCGCCCTCGACAGCAGCAGCAGCCGGACCGTCCTGGAACTGCTGCGCGCGCTGGTCGACGAACAGGGCCAGACCACGATCATGGTCACCCATGACCCGGTGGCCGCCTCCTACGCGGACCGGGTGGTGTTCCTCGCCGACGGGCGACTGATGGACGAGCTGCACCGGCCCGGCGCCCAGCGGATCGCCGAGCGCATGACCCGCCTGGAGGCCGGCGCCGCGCAGGCGGCGCGCACGGTCGGCGGTGCCCTGTGAAGGGGACCCTCACCCTGCTGCCCATGGCCACGGCCACCCTGCGCAAGCGGTGGCCCGGCCTGGCCGGCTCCTTCGTCGCCCTCGCTCTGGGCGTTGCCCTGATATCCGCCTGCGGGCTGCTGATCGGGACGACGACGGGCCTGGACAATCCGGATCCGGCGGCGCCCTCGGTGAAGAAGCTGCTCAGCTTCATGGCGGGCATGGCAGGTTTCGTCTCGGTCTTCGTCGTCGCCTCCACCTTCGCCTTCGCCGTGGCCGGCCGGCGCCGGGAGTCCGCCGTGCTGAGGGCCGTCGGCGCCACGCCCCAGCAGGTCAGGGTGCTGATCCTCGGCGAGGCGCTGGTCGTCGCGGTTGCCGCCGCTGCCTGCGGCAGCCTCCTCGGCCTGGCCATCGCCCCCCTCATGGCCCGCTGGCTGGTCTCGCGCGGGGTGGCCCCCGAGGGCTTCGGCATCCACCCGGCGCCGGGCCCGCTGCTGATCGCCGCGGGCATCGGCGTGGTGGTGGCGCTCCTGGGCGCGTACGCCGCCGCCCGCCGCGCCGGACGGGTGCGGCCCGTCGAGGCGCTGAACGACGCCGTGGTGGACCGCAAGGTCATGACGGTCGGCCGCTGGCTCTTCGCCCTCGCCTTCCTCGCCCTCTTCGTCACGGTCCTGCTGCTCCTCATCACCATGCCGGCTGCGCTGCGGCAGGACCCTCAACTGCGCGACCCGCGGAACATGCCCGTCTGGTCGCTGCTCATCGACATCCTCGCGATCCCGGCCGTCGCGCTCTTCGCCCCCCTCCTCGTCCCCCCGCTGGTACGGCTGCTGACCCTGCCTGTCCCGCTGGCCCCCGGCGCTGTGGGCCTGCTGGCCCGGCAGAACGCCCTCGCCGCGGTGCGCCGTACGGTCTCCACCGCCACCCCGGTGTTCCTGGCGGTCGGGCTGACCGGAAGCGTCGTCGGTTCGACCGCGGCATTCGGCGACGCCCGGGCGGCCCAGACCCGGGCCGCGCTGCGCGCCCAGTACGTGGTGGAGCCCGAGGGCTCCGGTGCCCTGTCGGCGTCGGCACTGCGGCACGTGAAGGAGCTGCCCGGAGCCCGCGTCACTGCCCTGGGCTCCACCCTGGTCTCCGACCTGGGCGGCGGCGTGGTCTCCGGCGGTGCCGAGGCGGCCACGACGTCCGCCACGGTCGTCGACGGGGATCTCACGGCGGCCTGGAGGGTGAAGACGGAGGCCGGTTCGCTCGCGGACCTCAAGGGCGCCTCCGTCGCCGTCTCGGCAGATCTCGCCCAGGCCAATGGCTGGCAGACCGGCGACCGGCTGTCCGCCGGACTGCCCGACGGCGCCTCGGTCACCCTGCGTCTGGTCGCCGTGGTCACCCCCCTGCTCAGCCTGTCCGAAGTCCTGCTGCCGTACGACGCGGTGGCCGCCCATCTCGCCGACCGCGCCCCCGCCACGGCCTACATCACCACGGAGCCGGGTGCCCCCGCCCCCGTCCTCCCGGCTGCCGACCGGGTCACGGTCACAGCTGCGGAGAGCCGGGGAGCCGCAGGCGACGACCCGCGGGCCCGCTACGACTGGATCGCCCTGCTCGCCATCCTTGGCCCGGCCGTGCTCTACGCCCTGATCGCGATCGTCAACACCATGATGATGTCCACCGGCGACCGGCTGCAGGACTTCGCCACGCTGCGGCTCACCGGCGGCAACGACCGCCAGGTGCTGTCCATGGTCGGCGTGGAGGCCCTGCTGACCGTGGCCACCGCGACTGCGCTCGCCCTGCTGGTCACCGTGGGGACCCAGCTCAGCACCCTGTCGCTCATCGACCACCGGATCCTGACCGACGGAACCACCTTGCCCTTCCGGCTCCCCTGGGGCGTCATCGCCGGCAGTGCCGCCGTCGGGCTCGCCCTCGCACTGGTCTCCAGCATCCTGCCGGCCCGGCTCGCCCTGCGCGCCCGGGCCCTGGACCTGGCGGGCACCAGGCAGTAACGCCGCCGAGGCCAGGCACCCGCCCGCCCCACCGAAAGAAGGACCACCATGACCGGACAACCGGTTCGCCCCGTCGTACTGCTCGCCGAGGAGCTTTCCCCGGCTGTGGTCGAAGCCCTGGGCCCGGACGTCGACATCCGCCGGTGCGACGGCACCGACCGCCCCGCGCTGCTGGCCGCGCTCGTCGAGGCCGACGCGGTGCTGATCCGGAGCGCCACCGCCATGGACGCCGAGGCCATAGCGGCCGGCCGGCGGCTGAAGGTGATCGCCCGGGCCGGCATCGGGCTGGACAACGTCGACGTGGCCGCGGCCACCGCCGCCTCCGTGCTCGTCGTCAACGCGCCGGCGTCCAATGCCGTCAGTGCCGCCGAGCACGCCGTGGCGCTGCTGCTGGCGGTCGCCCGCAACGTCGCCGCGGCGGACGCCTCGCTGCGCGCCGGTCAGTGGCAGCGGTCGCGCTTCACCGGGGTGGAACTGTCCGGCAAGGTGCTGGGCGTGGTCGGACTGGGCCGGATCGGCTCCCTCGTCGCCCGCAGGATGACCGCCTTCGACATGCGGGTCATCTGCTACGACCCGTACGTCGACACGGTGGCGGCCGCCCGGGTGGGGGCGGAACCGGTCGGCCTGGACGAGCTGCTGCGGCGCTCGGACTTCATCTCCGTGCACCTGCCGAGGACCCCGCAGACCCTCGGGCTCCTCGGGCCCGAGGCGTTCGGCCGGATGAAGCCGGGCGTGCGGATCGTCAACGCGGCCAGGGGCGGCATCGTCGACGAGGCCGCGCTCCTCGCGGCACTCGTACGGGGCCGGGTGGCCGGTGCCGGGCTGGATGTGTTCGCGGACGAACCCTGCACCGGCTCGCCCCTGCTCGAGCTCGACGGCGTCGTCGCCACCCCGCACCTCGGAGCCAGCACCCATGAGGCACAGGAGAAGGCAGGCACCGCCGTGGCGGCCTCCGTCCGCCGCGCTCTCGCGGGCGAACCGGTGCCGGACGCGGTCAACGCCCCGGCCGGAGCAATGATGCCGGCCGCCTAGGGCGGCCTTTGCCCGAAGTTGTCTTGATCTCGTAGGTACGCGACACTTCAGTCGGCAGGGCGAGTGCCCTGCCCTAGAAGTCGGCCAGCTGCTCCGCGAGCGGCACCAGCCACCCCCGGGCCGTCGCCAGGGCTCCGGCCTGGAACCGGCTGCGAGCGTGGAGCCGGGTCATGAGCTCCGCCGTGATGCGGCGGCCCGTGCGCACCGAGATGCCGAGCTTGCGGGCCACCGTCTCATCGGTGTGCCCGGCCCCGAGCAGTTCCAGGACGGCTCGTTCCTGATTGGTCAGGGCGTCCTCGCCGGAACGGGGGCGCCTGATGCGGGGGCGCAGCGGCTCGGCCTGCTGCCACACCTGATCGAAGAGCGTGCACAGGGCGGTCACCACGCCGGTGCCGTTGAGGATCAGCACGCCCTTGGCCGCCGCCTCCGGATCGATCGGCACGATCGCCGTGTGCCGGTCATAGATGATCAACCGGAGGGGCAACTGGGGCACGGTGCGGACCTGGCCGCCGTTCTCGTCCAGCCAGTGGGCGTACGAGAGAGTGGTCGGGTCGTTGTGCAGGCTCTCCAGATAGACGTAGCGCAGCCGGACGCCGCGTGAGAGGGCCGCCTGGTCCAGTGGCCGGGCGGCCTCCAGGGACTCCTCGGTCTGGGCGCCGCGCGGTGCGAAGACCAGCACCTCGTCGGTGCAGTGGTGGGCGTACCGCTCGATCTGCGCGCCGATGGCGTCCATCCCCATGAACTGCCGCGCCCCGGGCGGCTCGGAACCGGCGTCGTCCTCGCCGTAGTCGGCCAGCATCCGGCTGATCGACAGCCGGGTGGCCGCCATGGCTTCCTGACGCTTCAGCAATTCGCGTTCCTGGCGCAGCAGCAGGGCTTCCAGGCCCAGCTCCGGGTTGACCAGCCGCATCTGGCGAGGATCCTCGGTGGATGGCCGGATGAGCTCCAGCCGCTCCAACTCAGCGACGGCCACCGCCACCCGGCCGACGGGCCACCCCAGTGCGGCGGCGACCTCCTCGGCCGGTATCCGGGGTCTTCTGAGCATCACCCGGTAGACCGACTCCCCGTCGGAGTCGAGACCCAATTCCTTGAGCACGAACCCTCCCCCTCAGCGCGCCGCAGATCATGAAATGTCAGTTCAGGCCCCCTGCGGCCCTGCGATTGTTCCCGACGGGTAAGGAGGAAGGCAAAGTGTCTTGTTCATGGGTATGGCCAAATAGTTGCGCTGGCCACCTAGTGGCAGCCTGGTGCCACCGCAGGACCCTGACAGCCCATGATGCTGACGGGGGCGCGGACAGCGACAAGACTCGTGATGCCGACAGCAAGCGTGCAGCGCCGCCGACGGCCACTCCACCACGATCCCCCGGGAGACCTTGTCATGCGTCAGTCCACCGTTACGTCCGCCCTCGCCCGTCGGGCCGCCGTCATGGTCGGTGTCGCAGCGACCGGACTGATCAGCTGCGCCGAGGCCTCCGCGCAGCAGGCCCGGCCGGCGTACGTTCAGGCGGACAACACCTGGGGCAATTCCCCGTTCCCCCGCGCCATGGCTCCCCTGGCCTCCGTGGGCTCCGGAAACACCTGGGGCAACTGAGAGCACTCACCCCGGACCGGCCCCCCGATTCCCCCAGCCGGTCCGGGGTGAGGCGGTACCCGGCACCCTGGGCGTTCCGGCTCCGGCGTTCCCCGCCCGCCCGCGCCGGCGCTCGCGCCGCCCTCGCGAATCGGGACGTCTGCCAAGCGGAACTCCCGAACGGTCCGGAAACGCCTCAGGGCCCTGATCCCCGAAAGGATCAGGGCCCTGAGCTGGTGCAACCAAGTCGGGGTGGCGGGATTTGAACCCACGACCTCTTCGTCCCGAACGCAGTAGCGGCGGCTACCGCGGCCGCTACTGGGTCAGCCCTGGCGTGCTGGGTACCGTCAAGGAACAGTGAAGGGGGAAACGCGGCTGAGGGTGGAGGCAGCCATCGCGGAGCGCGGCTACGCGCAAGGTGATGTGCCGGGGGAGCACGCGGCTCACTGGCGTAGATCGGGATTCGCCACCTGGTTGTACCAGCCGGCTGCCACCGGATGAGCGCCTCGGCCACCTGGACGGATCGGTGCAGGCGCGGTACGACCACATCAGCCCCGAGATGCGTCGGCAGCTGATGGCGGGGCTGACCGAGGTCTGGGAAGCGGCGCTGGCTGCACGGCGGGCAATGTGTCCTACATCACCTGTCTGCGCTCTCGATGCGTTGCTGCAAGCTCGGCAGTAGGCAACGCCCCGAGATTCCGCTTTTCAAGATCGACTCCCCGTTCGCTCCTCGTTCGCTCCTCGCGAGGGTCCGGGCGCTCCAGGAACGGCTCAGGCCCGGTCTCCCATGAAGGAAGACCGGGCCTGAGCTGGTGTTACACCAGTCGGGGTGGCGGGATTTGAACCCACGACCTCTTCGTCCCGAACGAAGCGCGCTGCCAAGCTGCGCTACACCCCGCTGCAACGAGCTCTACTTTAGCGGACCGGAGCCGGGAGGCGAAATCCGCTTCCCGGGGAGGCGCAGGTGAGGGGCCACGGGGGCCCCGCCGCCCCTCACCTGCGCCTCCCCGGCCTCTCCACGGGCGCTGGAGGGCTCAGCCGCGGGCGACGAGGGTGAGCAGCGTGGCCTCGGGGGGGCAGGCGAAGCGGACCGGGGTGTAGCGGTTGGTGCCGCAGCCTGCGGAGACGTGGAGGTAGGACTGGTGGCCGCCGGCCTGGTGGGTGGAGAGGCCCTTCACGCGCCGGGTGTCGATGTCGCAGTTGGTGACCAGTGCCCCGTAGAAGGGGATGCAGAGCTGGCCGCCGTGCGTGTGCCCGGCGAGGATCAGGGGGTAGCGGTCGGCGGTGAAGGCGTCGAGGACCCGCAGGTACGGGGCGTGGACGACGCCGAGGGAGAAGTCGGCGCCTTCCTGGGGGCCGCCGGTGACCTGCTCGTACCGGTCGCGCTTGATGTGCGGGTCGTCGAGGCCGGTGAGGGCGATCTCCATGCCGTCGATCTTGAGCGAGCCGCGCGTGTTGGTGAGGTTGACCCAGCCCGCCGCGTCGAAGCCGTCGCGCAGCTCCTCCCAGGGGTTGTGGATCGCGCCGACGACCGGGGCATTGCCGTTCAGGCCGTGCCGTCCGCTGGCCTTCTCCAGGAGGTAGCGGGCGGGGTTGCGCAGCTTGGGGCCGTAGTAGTCGTTGGAGCCGAAGACGTAGGCGCCGGGGAAGCGCATCAGCGGGCCGAGCGCGTCGAGCGTCTCGGGCACGCCCTCCGGGTCGGAGAGGTTGTCACCGGTGTTGATCACGAAGTCGGGGCGCAGGCCCGCGAGCGACTGGAGCCAGCGCTGCTTCTTGCGCTGTCCGCCGACCATGTGGATGTCGGAGACCTGGAGCACCCGCAGCGGCCGCATGCCCTGCGGCAGCACGGGTACGGTGACCCGCCGCAGCCGGAAGGAACGGACTTCGAAGCCGGCGGCATAGGCGAGGCCCGCCGCGCCGACCGCTGTGATTCCCAGGGGTACTCCGTATCGCGCACGCATGGTGCCCATCGTCGCAGACCCCGAGGGGTGCGCGGTCACGGGCCGGGGGCCGTAAGGGAGTTACTGACGAGTCGGCCGTCGCGGGGGCGTCGCCGGCGGCGCCCGGCGGTTAATCCGGGGCGCGCGCCGGGGTGGGATGCGAAGATTGCGGCATGACCACGCTGAAGTCCAAGCTCCAGGACGACCTCACGGCCGCCATCAAGGCGCGCGACGAACTGCGCTCCTCCACCCTTCGCCTCACCCTCTCCGCCATTGGTTACGAGGAGACCGCCGGCAAGGCCGCCCGTGAGCTCTCCGACGAGGAGGTGCTGAAGGTGATCACGCGCGAGGCGAAGAAGCGCCGCGAGGCCGCGGACGCCTTCGACAAGGGGGGCCGGGCCGACTCGGCGCAGCGTGAGCTCGCCGAGGGTGAGGTGCTCGCCGAGTACCTGCCGAAGCAGCTGTCGGACGAGGAGCTGGCCGCGATCGTCGCGGAGGCCGTGGCCGAGGCGAAGGCGGGTGGCGCCGAGGGCCCCCGCGCCATGGGCGCCGTCATGAAGATCGTGAACCCGAAGGTGGCCGGCCGCGCCGAGGGCGGCCGCGTCGCCGCCCAGGTCAAGCGCCTGCTCGCGGGCTGAGCGCGCGTACGTGCGTAAGTAGGTACGTATGCGAAAGGGGCGCCCGGACCGTAGCGGTCCGGGCGCCCCTTTGCGCGCGATGTGCGGGAGCCGCGCGGGCTCCGGCTTCCGAGCTCTTACTGCTCGTCTTCCGTGGGGGCGCCTTCCGCCCCGCCGATGAATCCGGGCGGGATGATGCCGCCCGGCACCACCGGGTCGGGCTTGGCGTCGTTCGGCTTGGGCTTGGGCTTGGTGTTGCCCGGCTTGGTGTTCCCCGGCTTGTTCGTGCCGGGCTTGCGGGGGCCGCGGGGCTTGTCGCCCTTGTTGCCCGAGCCCTTGTCGGCGTCCACGATGGGCGAGCCGCCGAAGGTCGGCGCGTCCCGGCCCTCGAGGGCGCCGGACATGGCGTCGCGCCAGATGGGGCCCGGGGTGTCGGCGCCGTAGACCTTGTCGTGGTAGACGCCGCCGATGGTGATGTTCTCCATCTCGACCTTGTCGCCGGGGCCGCCGACCCAGACCGCGCCGGCGAGGTTCGGGGTGTAGCCGACGAACCAGGCGGCCCGCCGCTCGTCCGTCGTACCCGTCTTACCCGCGCTGTCGCGGCCGCTCAGTCCGGCCTCCTTGCCCGTGCCGTCCTCGACGACGCCCTGCAGCAGCGCGTTGACGGTGTCGGCGGTCTGCTCGGACATCGCCCGCGAGCACTTCGACTTGGGCACCCGCAGCTTCTCGCCGTTGGGCCCGACGGCCGACTCGACGATGACGGGGGTGCAGTACGTGCCCTTGTTGGCGAACGTCGCGTAGGCGGCGGCCATGGTCAGCGGGGACATGCCGTCCGAGCCGCCGAGGGTGAGCGCCGGAAGCTGCTTGAGCTTGCCGCCGGACGCCGGGTCCAGGCCCATCTTCTCCGCCATCTTGACCACCGGGCACAGGCCGATGTCCTCGACCAGCTGGACGAAGTAGGTGTTGACCGACTTCGCGGTCGCCTCCCGCATGCCGTACGGGCCGACCTCGCTGCGGTTCTCGTTCTGGACGGTGTTGCCGACGCTGTTCTTCCACGGCTTGCCGCAGGTCTCCACCTCCTCCGGATACGGCATCCGGTAGGGGGAGGAGTAGCTCTTGTACGGCGAGACGCCCTGCTCCAGGGCGGCCGCGGCGACGATCGGCTTGAAGGTCGAGCCGACCTGGAAGCCGTAGTTCGAGCCGCCCATGTTCTTGTCGGCGGAGAGGTTGATCTGCGTCTGGTACTGACCGAAGCCGTACGGGCGGGACTGGCCCATGCCGAGCACCTTGCCGCTGCCCGGCTGGACGATCGAGATGGCGGTGGCCACCTTGTCGTCCTGGTAGACGTGATCGGTGATCGACTTCTGGACGGACTTCTGGGTCTGCGGGTCGAGGGTGGTGCGGATGGTCATGCCGCCCTCGTTCCACCGCTTGGCCCGGGCTTCCTTCGTCTTGCCGAAGACCGGGTCGTTGAGGAAGGTCTCGCGGACGTAGTCGCAGAAGAAGCCCGCGCCGTTGACGGCGGTGATGCAGCCGCTCTTGGGCCTGCTGACGTTCAGCTTGAGCGGCTTGGCCTGCTCGGCGGCGGCCTGGGCCGGCGTGATGTGCTTCAGCTCGGCCATGCGCTGCAGCACGGTGTTGCGCCGCTTGGTGGCCTCCTTGGGAGCGTTGACCGGGTCGTAGCGGCTGGGGGACTGGACGAGGCCGGCCATCAGGGCGGACTCGCCGAGGGTGAGGTCCTTGGCGCGCTTGCTGAAGTAGCGCTGGGAGGCGGCTTCGACGCCGTAGGCCTGCTGCCCGAAGAAAGTGATGTTCAGATAGTTGTTGAGGATCCGCTCCTTGCCGAGTTCCTTCTCGACCTGGATGGCGTACTTCAGCTCCTTGACCTTGCGGCCGATGGTCTGCTGAGTGGCCACGGCGACCTTGTCGGGGTCGTCGCCGGCCTCCTCGACGAAGACGTTCTTGACGTACTGCTGGGTGAGCGTGGAGGCGCCTTCCGAGACGCCGCCGGACTGGGCGTTCTTGTTGACCGCGCGCAGCACGCCCTTGAGGTCGATCGCGCCGTGCTCGTAGAAGCGCGAGTCCTCGATGTCGACGATCGCCGTGCGCAGGTAGGGGGAGATCTCGTTCAGCGGCACCACGGTGCGGTCGCGGGAGTAGACCTTCGCGATCTCGCCGCCCTCGGAGTCGAGGATGGTGGTGCGCTGGCTGAGCGGGGGAGTCTTGAGGTTGGCGGGGATCTCGTCGAAGCCCTCGACCGAGCCCTTGGCCACTAGGCCGAATGCGCCGATGCCCGGTAGGGCCAGACCCGCCAGGACGACTCCGGAGAGCACGCTGACGCCGAGGAATTTCGCGGCCTGCCGGGTCACCTTGGGACCCTCGCCCGAGCGCTTCATAGCCATGGAGCGAAGCCTACGTTCTCATTCGGCGGACAGACGCAGGTGTGTTCGCCTACGCTGTTTCACGCCAGTCACAGCGATGCCATTCAGCATCACCTCTGACCTCACTCTTGTGAGTGATGAGACGTGCCCGTATTGCCGCCTGTGTCACCGGCTGCCCGTCACGACGCGGGCGAATCCACGCGATGTGGACAGAAAAGTCCGTAATGTCGCCAGCTCACTCCGTTGGGTGATCTGCCGCGTACGCATAGTCCGTTCGGGCCATCCAAGATTGGGCCCGAAGGGGGTGTTGCCCCCTGCCTGCCTTCCGTAACGTCCTCAACTGGCAACGGTGAATATGCCGCTGCCGCCGTGGGGGAGCCTCGATTCGGGAGAGGACGGCGCCAGCATGGGCTGGGTAACCGACTGGAGTGCGCAGGCCGCCTGCCGCACTACCGATCCGGATGAACTATTCGTTCAGGGCGCAGCGCAGAACAGGGCGAAGGCGGTCTGCACAGGCTGCCCGGTACGGACCGAGTGTCTGGCCGACGCGCTGGACAACCGCGTCGAGTTCGGCGTGTGGGGCGGAATGACCGAGCGCGAGCGGCGGGCCCTGCTCCGGCGCAGGCCGACGGTCACCTCGTGGCGCAGGCTCCTGGAGACGGCGCGTACGGAATACGAGCGCGGCGCCGGCATCCTGCCCCTGGGCGACCCGGAGTACGACGAGTACGCGGCCGTGGGCTAGGCCACCGCTCCAGGCTCCCGGTAGCCGCGACGCCACGACCACAGCCACGACGCCACGGCGCTACGACCTAGTCCCGACGCCACGACGGACACCGTCCGTACGGGTACGGCTCTCCACGGCCGCGTCCCGGCTGTCCGGCGCCCGTGTGTACGGGCTCTGCGCGGCTCCCAGCGGCGAGGCCGGTCACGTCTCCACGGAGGCGTCCTCGGTGCCCTTCGCGGGCGCGGGCACGGCTGTACGGTCCGTTCGGCGGGCCCGGTCCCGGTGAGCCGACTGGTCGGCGAGACGCTCGGCGATCGCCCGCAGCCCCGCCAGGTCGTGCACATCGCCGGGCAGTGCGGCCACCTCCGCCACCGGTACCTCGGGGTGCAGAGCGGTGAAGCGGTCACGTGTGCGCTGCTCGCGCGCGAGCACCTGCATGCGCTCGGCGTGCAGCCGCAGCAGCCCGGCGGCGAGCTGTGCAGAGGATTCCCCGAGCCGCGCAGAGGGTTCTTCCGTGGGCACGGGGTGTTCCGCCGAGGCGTCCGAGGCCGTCGCTCCTGAGGACGCGGGCTGGGGGAAGCCGCTCTCGGGAGAGGACGTGTCCGTGGGAGTGACGGTGCCAGGGTCGTCAGCGGTACGTGAGCCAGCCTGCCCGCTGTCACGATCCACAATGCGGGCACCGTCAAGATTTTCTGCGTATTCGGATGTTCCGCTCGTGAGAGCTTCGGCGGCGGCCAGAGCCCGCTCCGCGGAGAGCCGCGCCGCCCCACTGCCGTGCACCCGGTTCAGTACGAGACCGGCCAGCGGCATTCGCTCCGCTGCCAGCCGTTCCACGAAGTAGGCGGCCTCCCGCAGGGCGTCCCGCTCGGGCGCCGCGACGACGAGGAAGGCCGTTCCCGGCGCCTGGAGCAGCCGGTAGGTCGCATCGGCGCGGGTACGGAAGCCGCCGAACATGGTGTCCATCGCGGCGACGAACGTCTGTACGTCCCGCAGGAGCTGTGCCCCCATCAGTTTGTTCAGGGGACCGCTCATCACGGACATGCCCACGCCCAGGAACTTCATCCCCGCCCGGCCGCCGAGCTTCGCCGGCGCCATGAGCAGCTTGATGAACTTCCCGTCGAGGAAGGACCCCAGGCGGCCCGGCGCGTCCAGGAAGTCCAGCGCCGACCGGCTCGGCGGGGTGTCCACGACGATGAGGTCCCAGTCGTCGCGCGCGCGGAGCTGGCCGAGCTTCTCCATGGCCATGTACTCCTGCGTGCCCGCGAAACCGGCCGACAGGGACTGGTAGAAGGGGTTCTCCAGGATCGCGCGGGCGCGGTCCTGGTCGGCGTGCGCTTCGACTATCTCGTCGAAGGTGCGCTTCATGTCGAGCATCATGGCGTGCAGTTCGCCGCCGGCCGACTCGTCGATGCCATGGACACGGCGCGGGACGTTGTCGAGCTCCTCGATGCCCATCGACTGGGCGAGCCGACGTGCCGGGTCGATGGTCAGGACGACGACCCGGCGGCCGCGCTCGGCGGCCCGTACGCCCAGGGCGGCCGCGGTCGTGGTCTTGCCGACGCCTCCCGATCCGCAGCACACGACGATGCGGGTGCGCGGATTGTCCAGGACGGGGTCTATCTCGAGCGGTTCCGCCGAATCCAGGCTCACCCTGCCACTCCTTGCTTCCGCAGTTCGCGCGCCATGCGGTAGAGACCCGCCAGGTCGACGCCGTCGCCGAGCAGCCCGAGTTCGTACGTGGGCAGGCCGAGCCGGGCCACGTCGGCACGGCCGCGGTGCTCGAGCGCGAGCCGCTCGGTATGCTCGCGCGCCTCCTGCAGCAGGGGTTCGACGAGCGGCTCCGCGAGCCCCGTGCGCCGTGCGCTGCCGGAGCCGGTGCGCTCCAGGGCGTACGCGAGCGCGCGCGCCACCTCCTCGCGCCCGCCGTTCGCGGCGGCCTCCACGGCCGCCGCGTCGAGGATCGTGGGCCGCACCATGTTGATGACGACGCCGCCCACCGGCAGCCCGGCGGCCCGCAGGTCCGCGATGCCGTCGGCGGTCTCCTGGACGGGCATCTCCTCCAGCAGTGTGACGAAGTGCACCGCCGTCTCCGGCGACTTGAGCACCCGCATCACCGCCTGCGCCTGATTGTGGATCGGGCCGATCCGGGCCAGCCCCGCCACCTCGTCGTTGACATTGAGGAAGCGGGTGAGCCGTCCGGTGGGAGGCGCGTCCATGACGACGTAGTCGTAGGCGAACCGGCCCGTACGGTCCTTCCGGCGCACCGCCTCGCACGCCTTGCCCGTCAGCAGGACGTCCCGCAACCCCGGTGCGATGGTCGTCGCGAAGTCGATCGCGCCGAGCTTCTTCAGCGCCCGCCCGGCGCTGCCGAGCTTGTAGAACATGTGGAGGTAGTCGAGAAGGGCCTGCTCGGCGTCGATGGCGAGCGCGAACACCTCGCCCCCGCCCGGAGCGACGGCGATCTTCCGTTCCTCATAGGGCAACGCCTCCGTCTCGAAGAGCTGCGCGATGCCCTGCCGGCCTTCGACCTCGACCAGCAGAGCGCGCTTTCCCTCGGCGGCGAGGGCAAGCGCGAGGGCCGCGGCGACCGTGGTCTTACCGGTACCGCCCTTGCCGCTGACGACATGGAGCCTGCTCATGGATCGGAGCCTAACCAGTCGCCGTGCGGGCTACGCACGAGGCTGTCGGTGTGAGGCATTACAGTCGGGCCATGACCAAGTGGGAATACGCGACCGTGCCGCTTCTGGTGCACGCGACCAAGCAGATTCTGGACACCTGGGGCGAGGACGGCTGGGAGCTCGTCCAGGTCGTGCCGGGCCCCAACGACCCCTCGCAGCTCGTGGCGTACCTCAAGCGGGAAAAGCCGTGAGCGCGATCGAGGACAAGCTCGCCTCGCTGGGCCTGACCCTGCCGGACGTCGTGCCGCCGCTGGCCGCCTACCAGCCGGCCGTGCGCAGCGGTGACTACGTCTACACCGCCGGCCAGCTGCCCATGGTCAAGGGTGCCGTTCCGGCCACCGGCAAGGTCGGTGCCGAGGTCAGCCCCGAGCAGGCCAAGGAGCTGGCGGGCATCTGCGCGCTCAACGCCCTGGCCGCGGTGAAGTCCGTCATCGGCGACCTCGACAAGATCGTGCGGGTCGTGAAGGTCGTGGGCTTCGTCGCCTCCGCGCAGGACTTCACCGGTCAGCCGGGCGTCCTCAACGGCGCGAGCGAGCTGCTGGGCGAGGTGCTCGGCGAGAAGGGCGTGCACGCCCGCTCCGCCGTCGGTGTGGCCGTGCTGCCGCTGGACGCGCCGGTCGAGGTCGAGATCCTCGTGGAGGTCCGGGACTGACCGTCCCGATCCTCGTGGAGGTACGGGACTGACCGTCCCCCCGTCGATCCCGAACCCCGTACGGGTTCGTCCTGCCGGCCGGCCCCGAGCCGTCCGGTGACGGACCGGTCGCGGGGGCCCGGACCAGGTCCTCTCGAACATCCGCGCGTGAGCGCATAGCATCCGGCCATGTCGACTTCGAACGGCCAGTGGTACCCGCCGGAGTGGCCGGACCGGATCAGAGCGCTCGCCCGCGGCGAGCTCCGGCCCGTGGCGCCCCGGCGCGCCGCGACCGTCCTGCTGCTGCGCGCGGGAGCGGACGGGCTCGCCGTTCACATGCTGCGCAGACGCGCCTCCATGGCCTTCGCCGGAGGCGCGTACGCGTATCCGGGCGGCTCGGTGGACCCGCGCGACGAGCGGAACGTGCCCTGGGCGGGCCCGTCGCGCACGGACTGGGCGGCGCGGCTGGGCACGGACGCCGCCACCGCCCAGGCCATCGTCTGCGCCGCCGTCCGCGAGACCTTCGAGGAGTCGGGCGTCCTGCTGGCGGGCCCGGCGCCGGACACGGTCGTCGCGGACACCACGGGCGAGCAGTGGGAGGCCGACCGGGCCGCGCTCGTCAGCCGCGAGCTGGCCTTCGCCGACTTCCTCGAGCGGCGCGGCCTGCTGCTGCGCAGCGACCTCCTCGGCCCCTGGGCGCGCTGGATCACCCCCGAGTTCGAGCCCCGCCGCTACGACACCTGGTTCTTCGTCGCCGCCCTGCCCGAGGGGCAGCGCACCCGCAACGCCTCCACAGAGGCCGACCGCACGGTGTGGACCGCACCCGCGGAGGCGGCCGCCGGTTACGACCGGGGCGATCTGCTGATGATGCCTCCGACCATCTCCACCCTGCGCTCGCTGCTGCCGTACGCCCGTCCCGCCGACGCTCTCACGGCCGCGCGTGAGCGGGATCTCACGCCCGTACTGGCGCAGGCGCGGCTCGACGGGGAAGAGATCGTGCTGAGCTGGCCGGGGCACGATGAATTCACCAAGCACGTCACCCGGCACAGCGCCCAGCACTTCGCTTCAGGAACTTCGAGCACCACAGGACCCGCGGGAGCCGACGCATGACGCACGCAACCGACCTGCCCGGACGGCCGCGCCCAGGCGCCATCGGCGGCCCCGCGACCGCCCGTGCGACCTGTGTCCTCGCGGCCAACCCCTCGGCGATGACCCTGGAGGGCACCAACACCTGGATCCTGGCCGAGCCGGACTCCGATCTCGCCGTGGTCGTCGACCCCGGCCCGCTGGACGAGGCCCACCTGGCCAACGTGATCGCCACGGCCGAGGCGGCGGGCAAGCGCGTCGCCCTGACCCTCCTCACGCACGGTCACCCCGACCACTCCGACGGCGCGGCCCGCTTCGCCGAGCTGACGGGTACGCACGTACGGGCGCTGGACCCCGCGCTGCGGCTGGGCGGGGAGGGCCTGGGGGTGGGCGACGTCATCACCACCGGCGGCCTGGAGCTGCACGTCATCTCCACCCCGGGGCACACCGCCGACTCCCTGTGCTTCCACCTCCCGGCGGACCGCGCGCTCCTGACCGGTGACACGGTGCTGGGCCACGGCACCACGGTCGTCGCCCACCCCGACGGCCGGCTCGGCGACTACCTCGACTCGCTGCGCCGGCTGCGCGCGCTCACGGTCGACGAGGGCGTGGAGGCGGTGCTGCCCGGCCACGGTCCCGTCCTGGACGACGCGCGGGGCGCGATCGAGTACTACCTGGCCCACCGGGCCAAGCGCCTCGCGCAGGTCGAGACGGCGGTCGAGAACGGCCACCGCACGCCGTCCGAGGTCGTGGCGGCCGTCTACGCGGACGTCGACCGCCGCCTGTGGCCCGCGGCCGAGCTGTCGGTGCGGGCGCAGCTGGACTACCTGGACGAGCACGGGCTGATCTGAGGCCGCGTCGCCCCCGGAAACCGGTCGTCCGTGGGGGCGGCCCCACCGGACCGGTCGGTCGCGGGGCGGGTACGGACCGGTCGGCCGCGGGGCGGTACGGCGAAGGGCCCCGCCGCGCCTTCCGGCGTGCGGGGCCCTCGGCCTGCGTACGTGCGCGCGTGTCCGCGGTCAGCGGGAGCGCTTGGCCAGACGCTCGACGTCCAGCAGGATGACGGCACGGGCCTCCAGACGGAGCCAGCCGCGGCCGGCGAAGTCCGCCAGCGCCTTGTTGACGGTCTCCCGGGAGGCGCCGACGAGCTGCGCCAGCTCCTCCTGGGTGAGGTCGTGCACGACGTGGATGCCCTCTTCGGACTGAACGCCGAAGCGGCGCGACAGGTCGAGCAGGGCCTTGGCGACACGGCCGGGCACGTCGGAGAAGACGAGGTCCGACATCGAGTCGTTGGTGCGGCGCAGCCGGCGTGCGACGGCGCGCAGCAGGGCGGTGGCCACCTCCGGGCGGGCGTTGAGCCAGGGCTGCAGGTCGCCGTGGCCCAGGCCGAGCAGCTTGACCTCGGTGAGCGCGGTCGCGGTGGCGGTGCGCGGTCCCGGGTCGAAGAGGGACAGCTCGCCGATGAGCTCGCCGGGGCCCAGGACCGCCAGCATGTTCTCGCGGCCGTCGGGGGAGGTGCGGTGGAGCTTCACCTTGCCCTCGGTCACCACGTAGAGGCGGTCGCCCGGGTCGCCTTCGTGGAACAGGGCGTCGCCCCTCGCGAGGGTGACCTCGCCCATGGAGGCGCGCAGCTCAGCGGCCTGCTCGTCATCGAGCGCCGCGAAAAGCGGGGCGCGCCGCAGAACGTCGTCCACGAGTTCTCTCCTTGTCGACATGCACAGAGGACCGTGGTCCCCATGATGCCCGTCGGTAAAACTGTGTGATCAAACACAAGTGTGGCGCATCGTCGCCCGAAGCCCTACGGCAGGGGTCCGATTGGGCTGTGGTTTTCCTGCGGCCGGGGCGGATGTCAGTGCTGGGCTTTAGTCTGGCCGGGTGTCCAATACGCCGGTGAGAGCAGAGGGCAAGGGGGCTGGGAGGGTGACGTCCGCCCGTAATTCCGCTGTGGGCGAACACTCCGCGGCGAAGAAGACAAAAGCGGTCAATAGGAAGAAATTGCCCGACGGTGAGTCGGTCCGCGAGTCGGCCGGTGAGTCGGCCGACGGGTCGGTCCGCGAGTCAGTCGGCGGGTCGGTCCGCCACTCGACCGGTGGGTCGGCCGGTGGCTCGGCCGACGGGTCGGGTGGGCAGCCGGCGACCGAGCCCTCGGCGAAGCCCGCCGCCACGTCGTCATCCGCGAAACGCGCCGCGAAGCCGTCCGCCACGTCATCCGCCAAGTCTTCCGCGAAGCCGACCGCGACGTCATCGGCGAAGCCCTCCGCCAAGTCTTCCGTGAAGCCGGCCGCCACGTCATCGGCGAAACCGTCCGCAAAGCCGTCCGCCAGGTCGGCCGCGAAGGCCGCGGCGAAGTCTTCCGCCGGACCCGCCGCAAAGCCCGCCGCGAAGCCCTCCGCCAAGTCCACCGCGAAGCCGGCCGCCAAACCCGAGTCGCGGACCGCGCTCGTCCGCCGGGCGCGCCGGATCAACCGCGAGCTCGCCGAGGTCTACCACTACGCCCACCCCGAGCTGGACTTCGAGAACCCGTTCCAGCTCCTGGTCGCCACGGTCCTCTCCGCCCAGACCACCGACCTGCGCGTCAACCAGACCACCCCCGCCCTCTTCGACGCCTACCCCACTCCGGAGGACATGGCGGCGGCCGACCCCGAGACGCTGGAGCAGCTCATCCGGCCGACCGGCTTCTTCCGGGCCAAGTCCCGGTCCCTGATCGGCCTCTCCGCCGCCCTGCGCGACCGCTTCGGCGGCGAAGTGCCGGGGCGCATAGAGGACCTGGTCACTCTTCCGGGCGTCGGCCGGAAGACCGCCAACGTCGTGCTGGGCAACGCCTTCGGCGTGCCGGGGATCACCGTCGACACGCACTTCGCCCGCCTCGTGCGGCGCTGGAAGTGGACCCGGGCGGAGGACGCGGAGAAGATCGAGGCCGACGTCTGTGCCCTGTTCCCCAAGAGCGAGTGGACGATGCTCTCGCACCGCGTGATCTTCCACGGCCGCCGGGTCTGCCACTCCCGCAGGCCCGCCTGCGGCGCGTGCCCCATCGCCCCGCTCTGCCCCTCCTACGGAGAGGGCGAGACGGATCCGGAGAAGGCCAGGAAGCTCCTCAAGTACGAGATGGGCGGCCGGCCCGGCCAGCGGCTGAAGCCTCCGCCGGACTATCCGGGCCTGCCCGCGAGCCCGCTGGGAGCCGAGTGAGCGAGCGCACGCCCGAAGAGAGCAGCACGGACGCCGAGGAAGACCGGGGGACGCACATGGCCGGCACGTACGGCAAGGAGATCGTGGTCAGCACGGAAGGGCTGCCCGAGTGGCTCGAACCGGTGGCGCGCGCCGCCCTGACCATCGAGCCGCACCAGCTCAGCCGCTTCCTCCCGCCGGAGAGCGGTGGCCGCCAGTCCGCCGTGCTCATCCTCTTCGGCGAGGGGGAGCAGGGCCCCGAGCTGCTGCTGATAGAGCGGGCGGGGACGCTGCGCTCGCACGCCGGCCAGCCGTCCTTCCCCGGTGGCGCCCTCGACCCGGAGGACGGCGACCCGGAGGACGGCGGCCCGGTGCGGGCCGCGCTGCGCGAGGCCGAGGAAGAGACCGGACTCGACCCGTCCGGTGTCCAGGTCTTCGGCGTGCTGCCCCGGCTGTACATCCCCGTCAGCAGCTTCGTCGTGACGCCCGTGCTCGGCTGGTGGCGCAAGCCCAGCCCCGTCTCGCCGGTCTCCCCGCAGGAGACGGCCCGGGTGTTCACCGTCCCCGTCACGGAGCTGACCGCCGCGGAGAACCGCGCGATGGCCGTCCACCCCAGCGGTCACAGGGGGCCGGCCTTCCGGGTCGGCCCGGCGCTGGTGTGGGGATTCACGGCCGGGGTGATCGACCGGATCCTGCACTACGCCGGATGGGAACGGCCCTGGGACCGTGAGCGTGAGGTCCCGCTGGACTGGCACTCCTGACGGGCATGAGACGGTGGCCCCCGCTGGCCACGACAACTGCAATGCGAGGCATCTTTCGGTGAACGTGCTCGACATCGTGCTGCTGATCGCCGCCGTGTGGTTCGCGGTCGTCGGCTATCGCCAGGGCTTCGTCGTCGGCGTGCTCTCAGTGATCGGTTTTCTCGGCGGCGGCCTCGCAGCGGTCTATGTGCTGCCCGTGATCTGGGACAGCGCCACCGACGACGCCGAGCCGGGCACGATCGCGGCCATCGCGGCCGTCGCCATCATCATCCTGTGCGCCTCCGTGGGGCAGGCGGCCACCACCCACCTCGGCAACAAGCTGCGCCGCCACATCACGTGGTCCCCGGCGCGGGCGCTGGACGCCACGGGCGGCGCGCTCGTCAACGTCGTGGCGATGCTGCTGGTCGCCTGGCTGATCGGCTCCGCCCTCGCCGGGACGACCCTGCCGACGCTGGGCAAGGAGGTCCGCAGCTCCAAGGTGCTGCTGGGCGTCGCCCGGGTGGTCCCGGCGCAGGCCAACACCTGGTTCGCGGACTTCAGCGCGATCCTCGCGCAGAACGGCTTCCCGCAGGTGTTCGCGCCCTTCTCCACCGAGCCGATCACCTCCGTGCCGGCCCCCGACCCCGAGCTCGCCGGCAGCCCGGTGGCCGTGGCCGCCCAGCGCAGCATCGTCAAGGTCGTCGGCAACGCCCCCAGCTGCGGCAAGGTGCTGGAAGGCACCGGCTTCGTCTTCGCCCCCCACCGGGTGATGACCAACGCCCACGTCGTCGGTGGCGTGGACGAGCCCACCGTGCAGATCGGCGGGCAGGGCCGGCTCCACGACGCCAAGGTCGTGCTCTACGACTGGAAGCGCGACATCGCCGTCCTCGACGTGCCGTCGCTCGAGGCCCCCGTGCTGCGGTTCGCCGGGGACGACGCGGAGAGCGGCAAGAGCGCCATCGTCGCGGGCTTCCCCGAGAACGGTTCGTACGACGTACGCGCCGCCCGCGTCCGCAGCCGCGTCCAGGCCAACGGGCCGGACATCTACCACCGCGGCAACGTCCGCCGCGACGTCTACTCCCTCTACGCCACCGTGCGGCAGGGCAACTCCGGCGGTCCCCTGCTCACCCCCGACGGCAAGGTCTACGGCGTGGTCTTCGCCAAGTCCCTCGACGACGCCGAGACCGGGTACGCCCTGACGGCCGACGAAGTGCGTGAGGACGCCACGTACGGCCGTACGGCCTCGGTCAGGGTCGATACCCAGGAGTGTGCGCTCTGATCCACCCCAGGGGGCTCAGGCGGCCGTACAGGAGCCTTCCAGGAGGCGTACGGGCGTTCGAGACGGGGTGTTAGGGCGGGGCGGTCAGCGGCTGCGGGGATGCCGCAGCCGCGCCGACACCCAGCGGGCGCGGCGCCGGATGATCCGGGGAATGCCGATGCGGGGGTCGGGTCCGGCCTCCGGCCGGTGATCGCCCCAGTCGGGTGCCTCCGTCACGGCAAGCGCGGCATCACCCTCGGTGCCGTGCTCCTGAGTCACGTCGGTCACGTCACGGTAGTCGTGCGTCCAGCCCATACCAAAAGCTCTGCCCGGGCTCAAAGGTCGGTAATCGCCCATGGGTCCGGCAATTGGCCTATGCGCGAGGCAATTGGCCGTTCGGTGAACGGGCGTTCCCCGCGCGGGCCCCGTTCTGCCGGCGGCCGCTAGCGGTCGGGTTCGGGGTCCTTCAGCCAGCCGATGAGCTCCGCCGAGAACGCCGCCGGGTCCTCCTCGTGCGGGAAGTGCCCCAGGCCGTCGAAGAGCCGCCAGCGGTAGGGGGCCTCCACGTACTCCCCGGAACCCGCGGCGCTGCGTGTGCGCATCACCGGATCGAGGGAACCGTGCAGGTGCAGCGTCGGCACGCGCACCGGCCGCTTCATGCGGCGGTTGAACTGGATGCCGTCGGGGCGGGCCAGCGACCGCACCATCCAGCGGTACGGCTCGATCGAGCAGTGCGCGGTCGAAGGGATCGACATGGCCTGGCGGTAGACGTCCACGTCCTCATCGTCGGGCAGCCGCGGCCCGGACCAGTCCCGGATCAGCCGTCCCACGAGCGCCGCGTCGTCCGCGACCAGCCGCCGCTCGGGCAGCCACGGGCGCTGGAAGCCCCAGATGTGCGAGCCCGCGGCGCTCTGCTTGAGGTCGGCGAGCATCGCCGCCCGCCAGCGGCGCGGATGCGGCATGGAGGAGACGGCGAGCCGGCGCACCAGCTTGGGCCGCATGACGGCCGCCGTCCAGGCCAGATAGCCCCCCAGGTCGTGGCCGACCAGCGCGGCGTCCGGCTCGCCGAGGGAGCGGATGACGCCGGTGATGTCGAGGGCGAGGTTCGCCGGATCGTAGCCCCGGGGCGTACGGTCGCTGCCGCCGACCCCGCGCAGGTCCATCGCCACCGCCCGGAAGCCCGCGTCGGCGAGTGCCGGCAGCTGATGCCGCCACGTCCACCAGAACTGCGGGAAACCGTGCAACAGCAGCACCAGCGGTCCCTCGCCCATCTCGGCGATGTGGAACCGCGCCCCGTTCGCCGCGACCTCCCGGTGGGTCCAGGGACCGTCCGGCCGTACGACCGCGGCGGGCGAGGGGCCCGACGGCGCGGCCGGAGTCGCGGGCTTGCCGGGCTCGGGGGACGCGGGCGCTGCGGGGGTATCGGGCACCGTCATACGGACGAGCGTGTCACAGATGCGTCGGCGGGGCTCGTGTCGGTCACCGGCCGGGGGTGCGGCTTGACGGTGCCCAGCACGGCCGCCGTCTCCTTCGCCGACGCGATGCTCTTCTCGGGCTTCTTGATCTTCTTGAACTTGGCGACCGCCAGCAGCCCGAGCACCGCCGCGAGCAGCAGGTACGCGCCGCCGGTGATCAGGAACGACCAGGCGAGGCCGAGGCCGAGGTTGTGGATGCCGTACGCGGCCGCGAAGCTCAGGACGGGCAGGGAGAAGAGCGCCAGGACGCCCGCGGCGATGATGGCGCCGCCGCCGATACCCAGCCGCCGGGCGTCCTGCCGCAGCTCGGCCTTGGCCAGCGCGATCTCGTCGTGCACCAGCGCGGACAGCTCCGTGGTGGCCGTCGCCACCAGCTGGCCGAGGCTGCGGTTCGCGCCGTCGTCGGCTGCGCTCATCGCCTGCTCCCTCTTCGTCATCAGCTTCGTCGTCCGCGGAACGCTCCCCTCCGGGGTCCGGTCGCCCGGATTTCCCGCTCTCGGGGGGTCGTACCGCAGGGGTAAAGACTCTCAGATCATGCCGGACTGTCGCCCTGGGTGGTGCGCTCCGAGGCGACTTCCGCCAATTTGCGGTGTGCCGCCGCCTTCGCTTCGTACCTCGCGGCCATACGCAGGTGGTAGTCCGGGTTGCCCTGTTCGTAGACGTCCGGGATACCGTCCTCGTCCTCGTCCCGGTCCTCCTCCTCGCAGAGCCTCTTGTACTTGTTGTCGCGCAGCTTGAGGAGGGTGCTCGCCAGGACCGCCGCTATCAGCGAGCCGATCAGCACGGCGGCCTTGATCTCGCCGACGAGCACCGGGTCGTCGGCGAACGCGAGCTCACCGATCAGCAGGGACACCGTGAAGCCGATGCCGGCCAGTGAGGCGACGGCCAGGACGTCGGGCCACTGGAGGTCCGGATTGAGCTCCGCCCGGGTGAAGCGGGCCGCCAGCCACGTACCGCCGAACACACCGATCGCCTTGCCCAGCACCAGGCCGAGGACGACGCCGAGCGTCTCGGGCCTGCTGAAGACGTCCGACAGCGACCCGCCGGAAAGACCCACGCCCGCCGAGAAGAGCGCGAACAGCGGAACGGCCAGACCCGCCGACAGGGGGCGGACGAGGTGCTCGATGTGCTCGCCGGGGGAGTACTTCTCGTCGTCGCGGCGGGTGCAGCGCAGCATCAGGCCCATCGCGACGCCGGCGATGGTCGCGTGGACGCCGCTGTTGTACATCAGCGCCCAGTTGACGACGGCCAGCGGCACGTAGATGTACCACCCGCGCACGCCCTTGCGCAGCAACAGCCAGAAGACCGCCAGGCCCAGCGCGGCGAAGCCGAGGGCGGCGAAGTTCAGGGTGGAGGTGAAGAAGACCGCGATGATCAGGATCGCGAAGAGGTCGTCGACGACGGCCAGCGTCAGCAGGAACGCGCGGAGCGCGGACGGCAGGGACGTGCCGATGACCGCGAGCACGGCGAGGGCGAAGGCGATGTCGGTCGCGGTGGGTACGGCCCAGCCGGCGAGCGATCCGTTGCCGGCGGAGGCGACGGTGAAGTAGACGAGGGCGGGCACGGCCATGCCGCAGATCGCGGCGACGACGGGGAGGATCGCGGCCTTGGGGTCGCGCAGCTCGCCCGCCACGAGCTCGCGCTTGAGCTCGATGCCGGCGACGAAGAAGAAGATGGCGAGCAGGCCGTCGGCCGCCCAGTGCTGGAGGGAGAGGTCCAGGCCGAGGCCGGAGGGGCCGAGGTGGAAGGAGCGGACGGCTTCGTAGCTGTCGCGGATCGGGGTGTTGGCCCACAGCAGTGCGGCGACCGCCGCGACGAGCAGGAGCACGCCGCCCACGGTTTCGGTACGCAGCGCGTCCGCGAGGTAGTTCCGCTCGGGCAGCGGAAGTCTGCCGAGGAAGACGGAACGGCGATTCTTGGGCGCGGCCACTGTGGTGGACCTCCTGGGCTCGACTGTCGACTGCGTGCACGTGCGTACACGTGTCCTGTGTGCCGACCAGACTTCCCGGCGCGCCCTTGATTCTTGTCGCGATCTTTACGCGACGGGTACTTACTGTAGCCGGAAAGAGTGAAGGGCACCTGGCGAGAGCCGGTGCCCTTCACTGTCAGCTACCTCATGGGCCTGCCGTGGAGCGGTCAGTCCTCGCTGGAGGAAGCCGGAAGCTTGGCCTGGATGAGGTCCATGACCGAGGAATCGGTGAGGGTGGTGACGTCGCCGAGCGCACGGTTCTCGGCCACGTCACGCAGGAGCCGACGCATGATCTTGCCGGAGCGGGTCTTGGGCAGTTCGGCGACCGGCAGGATCCGCTTGGGCTTGGCGATCGGGCCGAGCTGCTTGGCCACGTGGGCCCGCAGCTCCTCGACCAGCCCCTCCTCCTCGCTGTTCACATTGCCGCGCAGGATGACGAAGGCACAGATGGCCTGGGTGGTCTGCGGGTCGTTGGCGCCGACGACGGCGGCCTCGGCGACCTTGGGGTGCGAGACGAGGGCGGACTCGACCTCCGTGGTGGAGATGTTGTGGCCGGAGACCAGCATGACGTCGTCGACGCGGCCGAGCAGCCAGATGTCGCCGTCGTCGTCCTTCTTGGCGCCGTCACCCGCGAAGTAGCGGCCCTCGAAGCGGGACCAGTAGGTGTCGATGTAGCGCTGGTCGTCGCCCCAGATGGTGCGGAGCATGGACGGCCACGGCTCGGTCAGCACGAGATAGCCGCCGGCGCCGTCCGGCACCTCGTGGGCGTCGTCGTCGACGACGGTGGCGGCGATGCCGGGCAGCGGCACCTGCGCGGAACCCGGCTTGGTCTCGGTGACGCCCGGCAGCGGGCTGATCATGATGGCGCCGGTCTCGGTCTGCCACCAGGTGTCGACCACGGGGGTGGCGTCGGCGCCGATGTGCTTGCGGTACCAGATCCACGCCTCGGGATTGATGGGCTCACCGACCGAGCCCAGGAGCCGCAGGCTGGAGAGGTCGAACTTCGCCGGGATGTCGTCGCCCCACTTCATGGCGGCCCGGATCGCGGTGGGCGCGGTGTAGAGGATCGTGACGCCGTACTTCTGCACGATCTCCCACCAGCGGCCCTGGTGGGGGCTGTCGGGGGTGCCCTCGTAGAGGACTTCGGTGGCGCCGTTGCTCAGCGGCCCGTAGACGATGTACGAGTGCCCGGTGACCCAGCCGACGTCGGCGGTGCACCAGAAGACGTCCGTCTCGGGCTTGAGGTCGAAGACGGCGTGATGGGTGTACGACGCCTGGGTGAGGTAGCCACCGGTGGTGTGCAGGATGCCCTTCGGCTTACCCGTGGTGCCCGAGGTGTAGAGGATGAACAGCGGGTGCTCGGCGTCGAACGCCTCGGGGGTGTGCTGGTCGGACTGGCGCTCGACCAGGTCGTGCCACCACACGTCGCGGCCCTCGGTCCAGGCGATGTCCTCCTGGCCGGTGCGGCGGACGACGAGCACGCTGCGGACGTTCTCGGTGCCGGGGCGGGTGAGGGCCTCGTCGACGGCCGGCTTGAGGGCGGAGGGCTTGCCGCGCCGGTAGCCGCCGTCGGCGGTGATGACGACGCGGGCGTCGGCGTCGTTGATGCGGGTGGCGAGGGCGTCGGCGGAGAAGCCGCCGAAGACGAGCGAGTGCGGAGCGCCGATGCGGGCGCAGGCCAGCATCGAGACGACCGCTTCGGGGATCATCGGCAGGTAGATGGCGACCCGGTCGCCGGCCTGGACGCCCAGCTCGATCAGGGCGTTGGCGGCCCGGGAGACCTCGCGCTGCAGCTCGGCGTAGGTGATCGCGCGGGTGTCGCCCGGCTCGCCCTCGAAGTGCAGGGCCACCCGGTCGCCCAGGCCGTTCTCCACATGGCGGTCGACGCAGTTGTACGCCACGTTGAGCTTGCCGTCGGCGAACCACTTGGCGAACGGCGGGTTCGACCAGTCCAGGGTCTCGGTCGGCTCGGTCTCCCAGCTCAGGCGGCGGGCCTGCGTGGCCCAGAAGCCCAGCCGATCAGCCTTCGCCTGCTCGTACGCCTCGGCGGTGACGTTGGCCGCGGCGGCCAGGTCCGCAGGCGGTGCGAAGCGGCGTTCCTCCTTCAGGAGGTTGGCCAGGCTTTCGTTGCTCACGACATCTCCCTTTCCCAGGGGGCTCGTTGCGTCCCGGCCATAGCTCATCAGCCCGGGGCACACCCTGACAAGGGGTGTGGACAAATATTGGTTTAGACCTGTCCTTTTCGTGGGTTGCCCGAGGTCAGAAGGGGTGGTGCGGCTGTGCCGGGCGCGCCGGGACGGGCCCGGAGGTGCCGATGGCGGCAGGGGCCTGAGGGGCCTGCCTGAGGCTGAGGGGTGCCTGAGCGTGTTGGTGAAGCCTGGCGGCGTAGATGGGGTCTGAGGACGGTGATGGGGTCTGTGGGCGTCACACCGCGTCGAGGACCTCCGGGCGGACGGCGGTGAAGGTGCGCGAGCGCTGGTCCAGGACGTAAGCCTGGGCCTCGGCGACATGGAAGTACATGCCCTGCAGATGGAGCGAGCCTTCGGCCACCCGCCGGGCGACACAGGCGTGGGCCATCAGGTGGTCGAGCTGCTGCAGTACGTTGACGAGCGCCAGCCGCTCCACGTCGTCCGCCACGGGACGCTCGGCCAGCGCGACCTCTCCGCGCCCCAGCCGGCCGATGCGCTGCATACGGGCCAGGCTGGGCCGTCCGTGCCGTAGCCAGCGGGTGAGCGGGGTCTGGCCGTCCGGCGCGAGCCCCTGGCCGGCCGGGGAGGCGGCGATGTCCAGGAGGGCCTGCATGGCACCGCACCCCGAATGCCCGCACACGGTGATGCTGGCGACCTTCAGGACCTCCACCGCGTACTCCACGGCGGCGCCCACGGAGTCACAGCTGCCGTCATTGCCGGGTGGCGGCATCAGATTGCCGACGTTGCGCACGGTGAACAGGTCGCCCGGCCCGCTGGAGGTGATCATGCTGGTCACCAGCCGGGAGTCGGCGCAGGTCAGGAAGAGCTGGCTGGGCCTCTGGCCCTCCCGGGCGAGCCGTGCCAGCTCGTCGCGGACGAGCGGGGCGGTGTTGCGCTGGAAGGCGCTGACCCCGCCGAGCAACTGCCGCCCACCGCCCGGACCGGCGCCGGTCTCGGCCGGCCGGGTGCAGTGGTGGTTGCGCCAGGGCGTCCAGGGGCGGCAGGCGTGGGTGCTGACGGGCTCGGCGATCGGACGCCCGTGGCGGCCCCGCAGGGTGACCCATCCGCCCCGGGCCCGGTGCGCGTTGGACCAGGAGTGCAGCGCGTCGTAGGCGGCGTGGTCCATGAACGAGCCGCCCAGCTCGACCACGGCGTTCGCCTCGTCCGGTACTTGCGCGAGGGCCCGGCTCAGCCGGGGCACCGCCAGGAACGTCAACTGTCCGTTGACCCGCACTCGGTGGCACGCCTGCTCCTCGGTGACGGTGATCCGGGTGTGGGTGAGCCGGTGCAGCGAGAGGAGGGCGGCGACCGCGACGCCCACCGCGACCCCCTGCAGCACGCCGAGCAGGACGACGGACCCGAGTGTGGCGGCGTACATGGGGAACTCCCGGTGCCGCTGGACGTGCTTGATGTGGGCGAAGCTCACCATCCGCACGCCTACCGCCATGACCAGCGCGGCCAGTGCGGCCAGCGGGATCACCTCGAGCACGGCCGTGAGCAGGCCCGCGCAGACCAGTACCCAGACGCCGTGCAGCGCGGCGGACTTGCGGGAAGCGGCCCCCGCCGCGATGTTGGCGGAGCCGCGGATCGCGCCGCCGGCGATCGGCAGCCCGCCCAGCAGCCCGGACACCACGTTCGCCGCGCCCTGTCCGGCCAGCTCGCGGTCCAGCCCGGTGGCGGCGGCCGCCTGTTCGTCGGACCGTTCGGCGCGCAGCCGCTCCATGGCGACGGCGGACAACAGGGACTCCATGCTCGCGACGAGCGTGACTGTCAGAACGGCCGCGAAGATTCCGAGCACCGGTCCGTCGGGCAGCGTGGGCGGTGCTTGCAGCTCCCAGTCGGGGAGCGAGACCCGCGGCAGCTCCATGCCCAGGCTCGCCGCGGTGGCGAGCGCCACGGCCGCGAGGGGCGCCGGCAGCAGGCGCGCCCACCGGCCCGCCTGCCCGGGCAGATGCGGCCAGGCGAGCAGCACCCCCACCGTGACCGCGCCGATCAGCAGCGCGGGTGCGTGCGGATGCAGGACTTCCGAGGGCAGTGCCCCGAGGTTCTCCAGTGCCGACAGGCTCGGGCTGTCGCCCAGGACGACATGCAGCTGGCCCAGCGCGATGGTGACGCCGATGCCGGCGAGCATTCCGTGCACGATCGCCGGGCTGATGGCCAGCGCCGCGCGGGCCACCCGCGCGGCGCCGAGCGCGAGTTGGGCCAGGCCGGCGAGCGCGGTGATGGCGCAGGTGGCCCGCCAGCCGTAACGCTGCACCAGCTCGGCGGTCACGACCACCAGGCCCGTGGCGGCCCCGCTGACTTGCAGAGGGGCGCCGCCCAGCAGGCCCGCGACGATGCCCCCGACCGCTGCCGCGATCAGACCCGCCTGCAGCGGTGCCCCCGTGGCGAGCGCGATCCCCAGGGAGAGGGGAACGGCGATCAGGAAGACGACGAAGGAGGCGGACAGATCTCGCCGCCAGCCGGATCGGGGGCGCCCGCCCGGCTGGGGCGGGGCTTCCTGTCCTGACGCGGAAGGTGGTGGGTTCGTCTGAGTCGGCTGAGCGTGCATGGTCGTTCCCGTCTTCGTCGGGCAGCGCGAGCGCGTGGGAACGCGCACGTGGGTCACGGCGGGCAGCGGCGGGAGCGGCTGCGAATGGTGGGGCGTTTCTCAACTCTCGGTAAATGAATCGTAATGGAGAGTAAAGGGATGGCGAAGAGAAGCGGGCGGGCTTCGCTCGATCGAGTGAAAAGGTATTTTTGTGGGTTTGTTCTGTATTGCCCTAGGGGCTTCCCTGCCCTGACCGTCCCGGCCGGAGCCTTGACCGCAGGCGGGGCGCGGCCGGCCGGGCGGCGTGTCGCCGGAACGCCCAAGGCCCCGCCCAACGCGCCGAGTTGCGAACTCGGCAGTTGGGCGGGGCCTTGCAAGCGGTGGTGTGTGGGTCGCCGGGGTCAGGCGGGCTGCGGGGTGGCCAGGAGCCGCTCGTCCAGAACGAAGGCCGGGTCGACCTGAGCCGCCAGGTCGGCGCCCGTCTTTGCGTTGCCCCAGCTCTCCGCGTTCTTGAGATGGAAGTGCACCATCTGGCGGGTGTAGCGCTGCCAGTCCCGTCCCTCGTAGGCGCCGTCCGCCGTCTCGTGCAGGGTGTGCAGCGCCTGGCGGTTGACTTCCTCCAGCAGTTCGAAGCGGGGCGGCCTGCCCTTCTCCATCGCGCGCACCCAGTCCGAGTACCCGAACGTGGTGAGCAGGTCGTCCCCGACCTCGGCACGCAGGAAGTCGAGGTCGTCCGCGCCGTGCACCTTGTTGCCCACGACCTTGAGGTTGATGCCGAAGTCCCGCGCGTACTCCTTGTACTGGCGGTAGACGGAGACGCCCTTGCGGGTGGGTTCGGCGATCAGGAAGGTCATGTCGAAGCGGGTGAACATCCCGGACGCGAAGGAGTCGCTGCCCGCCGTCATATCGACCACCACGTACTCGCCGGGACCGTCGACGAGGTGGTTCAGGCACAGCTCGACCGCCCCGACCTTGGAGTGGTAGCAGGCCACGCCGAGGTCGGAATCGGTGAACGGGCCGGTCGCCATCAGTCGAACGGCCGCATCGTCGTCCAGCCGGACGGTGCGGGCGCATGCGTCGTAGACCGGATTGTCCTCGTCGACGCGCAGCAGCCGGGAGCCTGCTCCCGGCGGGGTCGTCTTGATCATGGTCTCCGCAGAGGTGATGCGGGGGTTGGTGCCTCGCAGGTAGTCCTTGATCAAGGGCAGCTGCGCGCCCATCGCGGGCAGCCCGGCGCTCCCCGCCTCGTCGAGCCCGAGCGCCGCACCCAGGTGCTGATTGATGTCCGCGTCCACGGCGATGACGGGTGCGTGGGTGGCGGCGAGCTGGCGGATGAACAGAGAGGACAGGGTGGTCTTCCCGCTGCCACCCTTCCCTACGAAAGCGATCTTCATGTTCACCAAGAGTAGGTGCGAGGGTGCGCTGAGTGAGAGCGGTGAGTGAAGAGGACCACTCTTTCGAGGGGTGTAGAGCCGAAGTGCGTAGTGTCGTACCCATGAGTACGACAGCCGATCCGCTTGCCGTTCTGGGCTCGCTCCCGGGCGTGGCCGACTCCGTGGACTCCGTACGCAAGGCGGTGGACCGGGTGTACGGCCACCGGGTGATGCGCCGCCGCAGCAACGAGGTCACCTCCGAGGCCGCCCTGCGCGGCGCGCGGGGCTCGGCCGCGCTCTCCGGGGCCGACTGGGCGCTCGAGGAGGTGCGCCGCCGGTCCGACTTCGGCACCGAGGGCGAGCCGCGCACGGTGGGCGCGGCGCTGCGGCTGACTGCCGAGGCCGGCCAATTGCTGAGCGTCTGGCGGCAGTCGCCGCTGCGGGTCCTGGCCCGGCTGCACCTGGTGGCTGCCGGACGGGACCGTCCGGACGAGTCGGTGGGCCGGCCGCGGCTGCCGGGCGAGCCGGTGGTGGAGCCGCTGATCGAGTTGCCGGTGCCGGCGGCGGACGAGGTGTCGGGGCGGCTCGAAGGGCTGGCCGGGCTTCTGATCGCGGGCAGTGAGGCCCCGGCGCTGGTGACGGCGGCCGTGGTCCACGGCGAACTGCTGGCCCTTAGGCCGTTCGGGTCGTACAACGGCCTTGTCGCGCGGGCCGCCGAGCGGATCGTGCTGGTGGGCAGCGGGCTGGACCCGAAGTCGATCTGCCCGGCCGAGGTGGGACACGCGGAACTGGGGCGGTCGGCCTATCTTGCGGCGCTCGAGGGCTATGTGTCCGGGACGCCGGAAGGGGTGGCCGCCTGGATCGCGCACTGCGGCCGCGCCGTTGAACTTGGCGTGCGTGAGAGCACCGCGGTCTGCGAGGCCCTCCAGCGAGGGGCGGCCTGACGGCGCGGCTCCGTAGCGTCAGAAGTCGTCGCGTCGCGCACTGCGCCCGAAACGCGGTGGGAGAGCGACGTCGCGCGGACAACGGTCGTGGGACGACGGTGGCCACTTCGCGCGGACAAGGGTTGCGGCGGTACCCATACTGCTCAGGTACCGCCGCTGGCACGTCCGTCGGGTTACCATGCGTGCACGAAATTTGCCCATCAGGCCGGGTACTTCGCCCGTCACCTGGTGCGGCTGGCCCGTAATCGACGGGTCGGCGTCGCGTGGGTGCCCGACTTTCATGCTGCGGTCCGTGGGGCCTTGGTGCGTGAAGGGCATCCTCCCGGATGTCCCTGGTCTCGCGGGCCGTTAAGTCCTTTCTACTCCTGTCGGCGCGGAAGCGGAAGTCCAAGCCGCAGTTCTTTGCTTTTAGCTGCAAATGCGGGCAATGCGGACTCGGTGCTACGGCGTCGGCTGGCCAACCACATCAGGCCCGCTGTGGCGGCGGCAGCGCCGATCGCGGCGGCCGTGACCAGCGCCGGGCGCGAGGGCATGGGCAGCGAGGAAATTCGTTGTTTAAGCCGAACGGGTCGACTGAAGGAGAGCACGGGCCAGTCGCGGGCGACCGCCTCGCGCCGCAGTGCCCGGTCCGGGTTGACGGCGTGCGGGTGGCCGACCGCCTCCAGCATCGGGATATCGGTCGCCGAGTCGCTGTAGGCGTAGCAGCGAGCCAGGTCGTACCCCTCGGAAGCGGCGAGTTCCCGGATCGCCTCGGCCTTGGTCGGGCCGTAGGCGTAGTACTCGATTTCTCCGGTGAAGACCCCGTTCTCGACGACCATGCGGGTGGCGACGACCCGGTCGGCGCCCAGGAGCTCGCCGATCGGTTCGACCACCTCGGCACCCGAGGTGCTGACGATCACCACGTCGCGTCCGGCGGCGTGGTGCTCCTCGATGAGCGAGGCGGCCTCGTCGTAAATGATCGGGTCGATGAGCTCGTGGAGGGTTTCGGCGACGATCTCGCGCACCTGCTGGACATTCCAGCCCCGGCAGAGCGCGGAGAGATACTGGCGCATCCGCTCCATCTGATCATGGTCGGCTCCGCCGGCCAGGAAGACGAACTGCGTATAGGCGGTGCGCAACGCGGCACGCCTGTTGATCAAGCCGCCTTGGTAGAAGGACTTGCTGAAGGTGAGCGTGCTCGACTTCGCAATGACCGTCTTGTCCAGATCAAAGAAGGCGGCTGTCCGAGGCAAGGAGTGGTTTTCCACTCCGCCGAGCATAGGGGCCCTCCATTCGGCGTAAGCTGAGGCGTGTGGGTTTGCCTGAGAAGGCTCTCGGGTACACCATGGAAGTCACGGATCGTTCGCGACCGTGTCTAACCCGGCCCGACTCCTCCCCCCCCGAGTCGGCCGTGGGGACGACCCCCGCTCTCCCCCCCGGCGGGGGTCGTCGCATGTCCGGATGCGTTTCGGGCGTCGCCATCGGGCCTTCCCCTCCCTCGTGAGCCCTCTCGGGCGCGGTCCCTCACCTCTTGATACCAGTTACGCAGGGTAATCGGTGCGCTGCTCTCCGGAAGTCACCGGTATAGGTGAGCGGGATATTCACAACCGTTGAGTTGTCCACAGTTTTTGACCAAGATCCACACGATTTCCCAGTTCGCTGCACGGTGATTCCCCGCGAGTTCCGCGATGTTCGCGGATGCGAGAGCGCGTAGTGAGAGGGGAGGACACCGTGACCGGATCCAATACATCCGATTGGCCCACTTCCGGGGAGCCGAGGCAGCGCGGCCCGCTGATCGTCACGGAGGACGAAGGGCTGCTCGACGATCTGTTGCGGCTGTGTGCCGCGGCCGGGGCCGTTCCCGAGGTCATTCACGGCAGGCCCGCGCGCAGGGGGAGTTGGGACAGCGCACCCCTCGTCCTGGTCGGTGACGACTGCGCGACGCACATGGCCGGCGCCGCCCGCAGGGAAGGGGTGGTGCTCGTCGGCAAGGACCTCGACGATCCCGGCGTCTGGCGGCGGGCCGTCGGGATCGGCGCCCGAAATGTGGCGCTGCTTCCCGATGGCGAGAGTTGGCTCGTCGACCGCATCGCCGACGCCGTGGAGGGCGTGGGACGGCCGGCCCTGACCGTCGGGGTGATCGGTGGCCGCGGCGGCGCCGGAGCGAGCACCCTGGCCTGCGCCCTGGCAGTCGGAGCGGCACGCGCCGGGCACCGCACGATGCTGATCGACGGGGATCCGCTGGGCGGGGGCCTCGACGTGATGCTGGGCGGGGAACGGGCCGACGGGCTGCGCTGGCCGGCCTTCGCCGACTCGCGGGGCCGGGTGGCCGGCCGTGCGCTGGAGGAGGCTCTGCCCGAACTGCACTCCCTGCGCGTCCTGAGCTGGGACCGGGGCGACTGCGCCGCAGTTCCGCCCGAGGCGATGCGCGCCGTGCTGGCCGCCGCCCGCAGGCGCGGCGGTGTGGTGGTCGTGGACCTGCCGCGGCGCCTCGACGAGACGGCCATGGAAGCCCTCGAACAGCTCGACGTCGGCCTGCTCGTGGTGCCCGCCGAGCTGCGCGCGGTCGCGGCGGCGCATCGGGTCGCCTCGATGCTGGGCATGCTGCTGGGCGACCTCCGGGCGGTGGTGCGGGGCCCATTCGGCTCGGGGCTCGGCGGAGAGGAGATTTCCCGGCTCCTCGGGCTGCCCCTCGCCGGCGAGCTGCCGTTGGAACCCGGCCTGCCGGACGCGTTGAACGCCGGCCGGCCGCCGGGTGGTGGCGAGCGCGGACCGTTGGCACGGTTCAGCGCGGAGTTCTGGGCACAGGCACTCGCCGAAGGCGGAGGTGTGCCGGTATGAGCGCCGCGTTGCTGGACGCCGTACGGCTGCGGCTGGCGGAAAGCGGAGCAGAACCCACGCCCGCGCGGGTGGCGGAGGCCCTGCGCAGGGAGGGGCAGCTGCTCGGCGATGCCGAAGTGCTCGGCGTGGCGGCCAAGCTGCGCTCCGAGCTGATCGGCACGGGCCCCCTGGAGCCCCTGCTCGCGGAGCCCGACGTCACCGACGTCCTGGTCACCGCACCCGACCAGGTGTGGGTGGACCGCGGAGCGGGCCTGCAGCGCACTGAGGTGTCCTTCCCCGACGCGACGGCGGTGCGCCGGCTCGCCCAGCGGCTCGCCGCCATCGCCGGGCGCCGACTGGACGACGCACGGCCCTGGGTGGACGCCCGGCTGCCGGACGGTACGCGGCTGCACGCGGTGCTGCCTCCGGTGGCCGTCGGCTCGACGTGCCTATCGCTTCGCGTCGTGCGGCCCCGTGCTTTCGCGCTGGAAGAACTGGTGGCAGCGGGGACCGTGCCGCCGGGCGGCGAGCGGCTGCTGCGGGCGGTGCTGGACGCCCGGCTGTCATTCCTCATCAGCGGCGGTACGGGCTCGGGCAAGACCACCTTGCTGTCGAGTCTGCTGGGGCTGGTCGCGCCGGATGAACGGATCGTGCTCGCCGAGGACTCCGCGGAGCTGCGCCCGGACCACCCCCACGTGGTGCGGCTGGAGACGCGACCGGCCAACCAGGAGGGGACCGGCCTGGTCACCCTGCGGGACCTGGTGCGACAGGCGCTGCGCATGCGCCCGGACCGGCTGGTCGTGGGCGAAGTGCGCGGGCCCGAGGTCACTGACCTTCTGGCGGCTCTCAATACGGGGCACGAGGGCGGCTGCGGCACGGTGCACGCGAACGCGGCGGCGGACGTGCCGGCCCGGCTGGAGGCCCTGGGGTCCTCGGCGGGCCTGGACCGGGCGGCGCTGCACAGCCAGTTGGCGGCCGCGCTGTCGGTCGTCATCCATCTGGTGCGCGACCACGGCGGGCGGCGGCGCATCGCGGAAGTGCACGTGCTGGACCGCGACCCGGCCGGATTCGTGACGACGGTACCTGCGGCCGTCCGGGGCGTGGACGGCTTCGAGCGGGGCCCTGGGTGGTCCCGGCTGGCGGCGCTGTGCGAGCGCGGCGGGAGCGCCTCATGACCGGCTGGATGCCGACTCCATTGCCGCAGACCGTGACCTGGGGTGTGGCGCTGCTGTGCGCCCTGGCGGTGGCCGGGCTGTGGGTCCGGCCGGGGCCGCAGGTGCGGCGGGCCAGGTTGCTGTTGGCCGGGAGTGGCGGCCCTGCCGGACTGGGTCCGGGCCCTGGTGGTGGCCCCTCGTGGGCGGCCCGGGCCGGGGAGTGGGCCGGGCGCATGGGCCAGTGGGGGCGGGAGAGGCGTGAGCTGCTCTGTCTGCCGCTCGCTTGCGGGGTGGCGCTGGCGGGGGAGTCGGTGCTGCCGCTGATCGCGGGGGCGCTGGCCGTGCCGCTCGTACGGCGTTGGCTCGAGGTGCGGCGGCGGGAGGCCGAGCGGGATCGACGGGAGGCCGCGGTGATCGAGATGTGCGGCACCGTCGCGGGCGAGCTGAGAGCGGGGAGACAACCCGGCGAGGCGATGGCGGGCCTGACGCGGATGGAGCTGGGGCCCGGATGGCCGGCGGTGCCCGCTGCGGCGAGGTTCGGCGGGGACGTGTCCGGGGCGCTGCGGAAGGCCGCGCTCCAGCCGGGAGCCGAGGGGCTCAACGGCGTGGCCGCCTGCTGGCAGGTGGCGGTCGACGGCGGCGCGGGACTGGCCGCCGGCCTGGAACGGGTCGCGGCGGCCCTGGGGGCCGAGCGGGACCAGCGGGACGAGCTGCGGGCCCAGTTGGCGGGCACGAGGTCCACGGCCGTCATGCTCGCGCTCCTACCCGTGCTTGCCCTCGTGATGGGCAGTGCGCTCGGCGCCGGACCGCTGCGGGTGTTGCTGCACACCCCGGCCGGGATCGGCTGCCTCGTCCTCGGCGGGCTGCTCGAGTGCGCGGGAATCGCGTGGACGCGACGGATCGTGCGGGCCGCCGAAGGGCCCGGGAGAGGACGGCAGACGTGAGCGGCGAGCTTGTCCACAGCCTGTGGGCGGCGGCCCTGGTGGTGGTCGCGGCGCTGTGCGTGGCGGTCATCGGTGGCGCATCCCGCCGGAAGAGATTGATGCGGCGCCGGGTGGCCTCGCTGTTCGCAAGACGGGCGCCGCACGGACCCGGGGGCGGCCCGGCCGGATGGCTACGGAGCGCCGTGGCCGCCCGTGGCGGGCGGCCTGCCGTGGCGGTGGGGGTTGCCGCACTGGTCCTCGTCGCCTTCGCCGGAGGCGCCGTCGGGTGCGTGGTGGGGCTCGCCGCCGCATACGGCGTGTGGCACCGGCGGCGGAAGGCGGAGCGGGCGGGCACGGAGGTCTCTGCGGAGGAGGTCGGTTGCCAACTTCCTCTGGCGGCCGATCTGCTGGCCGCCTGTCTGGCCGCCGGTGCGGGGCCCCGGGAGGCCGCCGAGGCGGTCGGGGGTTCGCTGGGCGGACCGGTGGGCGAGCGGCTGGCCCAGGCCGCGGCGGAAGTGCGGCTCGGGGGCGATCCCGGCACGGCGTGGGGGCGGCTGGGAAGTCTCCCCGGGGCTGCCGGTACGGCCCGCTGTCTGGAGAGGGCCCAGGCGACCGGGGTGCCGGCGGTGGAGCCCATGGCGCGGCTGGCGGCGCAGTTGCGCGGCGCGCAGGCCAGGACCGCGGGCATACGGGCCCGGCGCGCGGGCGTCCTGGCGACGGCCCCGCTCGGGCTGTGCTTCCTTCCTGCCTTCCTGACGGTCGGAGTGGTGCCGGTGGTGATCGGTCTGGCTGATGGGCTCGTGCGGGGCGGATGACGGTGAATGACGGCGAGTTTCGGCGAGTTTCGGCGACTTACGCAAGACGGGGAGCAGCGATGGCGACGACGGCAATGGCGACGACAGCAATGTCAACGACAGCAATGTCAACGACAGCAATGGCGACGACGGCGATGACGTCGACGGCGATGGCTCGGGCGACCAGGGCAACGACAGTGATGGCTCGGGCAGCGATGACGAGGACAGCGACGGCTCGGGCAGCGATGGCCACCCCGGCGCCCGCGCCAGCACCAGCGCCGGCCACAACGAAAACCCCCGCCATGGGAAGGGCGAAGGCGCCTGTCACCTCCCGACGTTCACGGCCGCAGCCACGCCTCCGGTCGCGGCTGCGGTCCCGAGGCCGGAGGAGCGGTGACGCAGGGATGACCACGGCGGAGTACGCGGTGGGAACGCTCGCGGCGTGTGCGCTGGCGGCGGTGCTCTACAAGGTCGTCACCAGTGGGGCCGTCAGCTCGGCGCTGCAGCAGCTGATCGTCAGGGCGCTCCATGCGACGTTCTGACAGCGGCTATGTGACCGCTGAGGCCGCCGTGGTGCTGCCGACGCTGATGTTCTGCACCATGGCCCTGCTCTGGGCCCTGATGGCGGCGGCCGCGCAGATCCAGTGTGTGGACGCCGCCCGGGCGGGGGCGCGGGCGGCGGCCCGGTCGGATCCGCCGGCGGTGGCGGTCGCGGCGGCCAGGTCGGCCGCTCCCCGAGGGGCCGAGGTCGGGCTGGCGCGGGAGGGGGACCTGGTGCGGGTGCGGGTCGAGGCCCGGTCGGCGGGGCCGGGGCCGCTGGCCGTGCGGCTGAGCGGGGAGGCGGTGGCCCTTGCGGAGGAGACCGTGCGGTGAGACGGGTTCCGCGACGGTGTGGACGGCGGTCGTGGCGCTGGCGTTCTGCGTGATGTTCGCGGCGATGATGGCGATGGGTCAGGCGGTGCTGGCCCGTCACCGCGCCGGTGGGGCGGCCGATCTGGCGGTGCTGGCCGCGGCCGATCACGCCCTTCACGGCGAGGAGGCCGCCTGCCGCCTCGCCCGTGAGGTCGCCTCGGCCCAGAGGGCACGTGTGGTGCGGTGCGTGGTGGAGGGGGAGTTCGCGGAGGTGGCGGCCGAGGCGCGGACGGGGCCGTACGCGGTGCGGGTGCGGTCCCGCGCGGGCCCCGGCTCCGCTTACGTCTCGCCCGGGGTGCCGTCCGGGGTCTCGTCGGCGGGGGCGGGGGCGCCGGCGAGGAGGCGGGTCAGCAGCCGGATGGCGCCCCTCTTGTCCAGCGGGTCGTTGCCGTTGCCGCACTTGGGGGACTGGATACAGGAGGGGCAGCCGGTGTCGCATTCGCAGGCGGCGATCGCTTCGCGGGTGGCGTTGAGCCAGCGGGCGGCGGTGTGGAAGGCGCGCTCGGCGAAGCCGGCGCCGCCGGGGTGGCCGTCGTAGACGAAGACGGTCGGCAGGAGTGTGTCGGGATGGAGGGGGACGGAGACGCCGCCGATGTCCCAGCGGTCACAGGTGGCGAAGAGCGGCAGCATGCCGATGGAGGCGTGCTCGGCGGCGTGCAGGGCACCGCCGAGGATTTCGGGGTCGATGCGGGCGGCGTCGAGCTGGTCCTCGGTGACGGTCCACCACACGGCGCGGGTGCGCAGGGTGCGGGGCGGCAGGTCCAGCTTGGACTCGCCGAGCACCTCGCCCGTGATGAGTTTGCGGCGGAGGAAGGAGACGACCTGATTGGTGACTTCGACGGAGCCGAAGCACAGGCGCGCGTCCCCCCAGGGGATCTCGGTGGTGGTCTCCAGGATGGAGATGGCGGTGGTGTCGCGGGCCGTCGTCGAGTAGGGCGGATCGGCCTGCTCGACCAGGGCCACCGACTCCTCCAGGTCGAGGTGGCGCACGAGGTAGCTGCGGCCCTGGTGGAGGTGGACGGCGCCCTCGTGGATGGTGGTGTGGGCGGCGGAGGCGTCCACGGTGCCCAGCAGCCGGCCCGTCCCCTCCTCCACGACCTGGACGGGGCGGCCGCCTCCGCCGCGGATGTCGGCGAAGTCGGCGGCGCGCTCGCGGCGGGTCCAGTGCCAGGCGGAGGCGCGGCGGCGGAGCAGCTTGCGGGCCTCGAGCTGGGTGATCACGACCATGGCCTCGGGGCCGAACAGGGACAGGTCGGCCTCGGTGAGGGGTAGCTCCTCGGCGGCGGCGCACAGGTGGGGGGCGAGGACGTAGGGGTTGTCCGGGTCGAGGACGGTGGATTCCACGGGCTGCTGGAAGAGCGCTTGGGGGTGGTGCACGAGGTAGGTGTCCAGCGGGTCGTCGCGGGCGACGAGGACGGCCAGGGCGCCCTGGCCGGTGCGTCCGGCGCGGCCGGCCTGCTGCCACAGCGAGGCGCGGGTGCCGGGGTAGCCGGAGAGGAGGACGGCGTCGAGGCCGGCGACGTCGACTCCCAGTTCGAGGGCGGAGGTGGCGGACAGGCCGAGCAGTTCGCCGGTGTGCAGGGAGCGCTCGATGGCGCGGCGCTCCTCGGGGAGGTAGCCGCCGCGGTAGGCGGCGATGCGGGAGGGGAGGGAGCGGTCCACGGCGGCGAGGCGCTCCTGGGCGATCAGGGCCACCAGCTCGGCGCCGCGCCGGGAGCGGACGAAGGCGACGGTGCGCACGCCCTGGACGGCGAGGTCGGTGAGGAGGTCAGCGGTCTCGGCGGTGGCGGTGCGGCGGACGGGGGCGCCCCGCTCGCCGTGGAGCTCGGTGAGCGGGGGCTCCCAGAGGGCGAAGACGACTTCGCCGCGCGGGGAGGCGTCCTCGGTGATCTCCACGACCGGCACCCCGGTGAGCCGGCTCGCGGCGGTGGCGGGGTCGGAGGCGGTGGCGGAGGCGAGGAGGAAGACGGGGTCGGAGCCGTAGCGGGCGCAGACGCGCCGTAGCCGGCGCAGGACCTGGGCGACGTGGGAGCCGAAGACGCCCCGGTAGCTGTGGCACTCGTCGATGACGACGTAGCGCAGGGCGCGCAGGAAGGAGGCCCATTTGGGGTGGCCGGGCAGGATCGAGAGGTGGAGCATGTCGGGGTTGGTCAGCGCGTAATTGGCGTACTGGCGCACCCACTCCCGTTCCTCTATCGGCGTGTCCCCGTCATAGACGGCGGGCCGGATGCTCTTGCCGAGGGGCGCGGCCAGGTCCCGTACGGCGCGGCGCTGGTCGGCGGCCAGGGCCTTGGTGGGGGCGATGTAGAGGGCGGTCGCGCCCCGGCCGTTCGGGGCCTCGGAGCCGTCCAGGAGGGTGCTCAGCACGGGGGCGAGGTAGGCGAGGGACTTGCCGGAGGCGGTGCCGGTGGCGACCACGGCCGACTCGCCGTGCAGCGCGTGCTCGGCGGTGCGCGCCTGGTGCGCCCAGGGCCGGTCGATGCCGGCCGCCCGGATGGCGTCGATCACTTCCGGCCGGATCTTCTCCGGCCAGGGGGCATGACGTCCGGGACGAGGGGGCAAGTGCTCCGTATGAGTGATGCGTGCAGCCCGGCCCGGCCCGGTGGCGAGTCGGTCGAGGACCGTCCGGGGAGAGGGGTGCACGCCCGCCTCCGGCGGGAGTTGATCGTTGGCCATCGACACCGAGTGTGTCACTGGCGTGACGGACAATGGCGCCAAGGCGTCGTGCGCGCCTGCCGGTAAGTGATTGAATGCCATCGCGGCTGCCGATCCATGGGGGGCGACCGCTCGATGCAAGGTGCTGGAGGATCCGTGGACCTGTCCCTGTCGACCGAGACCGTAGGCGACCGTACGGTTGTCCGGGTCGGTGGCGAGATTGATGTGTACACCGCGCCCAAGCTGCGTGAGCAGCTGGTCGAGCTTGTCAACGACGGCAGCTATCACCTCGTCGTCGACATGGAGGGCGTCGACTTCCTCGACTCCACCGGGCTCGGCGTCCTGGTCGGCGGGCTCAAGCGTGTGCGTGCCCATGAGGGCTCGCTGCGACTGGTCTGCAACCAGGAGCGCATTCTCAAGATTTTCCGTATCACCGGTCTGACCAAGGTGTTCCCGATCCACACCTCGGTCGAGGACGCGGTGCAGGCGACCGACTGACGGCCGCCGGGCGGCAGGGCGGCCGGGTCTTCGACCGGCCGTGGCCGCCGTCCGACGGACAACCGCACAGGCGAACAGCCGTACAGCCACGCCGGGGGGTAACGGGCACGAGGGCCCGTCCCCTCTGCGAGTTCGCCCTTTTCCCGGTGAGGGAAGGGGGCCGGCAGGTAACACCGAGGGGGATGGCATGGCCACCGTCGAACTGCTCTTCAGTGCCCTTCCCGAGCATGTCCGTACGGCCAGGCTCGTGGCGGCCGCGGTGGCGCGCCGGGCCGGGGTCGACGAGGCCGTGCTGGACGAGGTCCGGCTCGCGGTCGGCGAGGCGTGCTCGCGCGCGGTCGGCCTGCACAACAGCCAGGGAATCGCCAGCCCGGTACGGGTGGTGCTGACCGAGGACGAGAAGAAGTTCTCCATCGAGGTCGCCGACGACGCGCCACGGCCCGCCGCCGTGGCGGCGGCGGTCACCGCCGCGGCCAGAGCGGCGGCCGGTGCCGGCGCGCCGTCCGGTACCGCCGTACCGGCCCCCGTGGAGGACAGCGAGGACGACATGGGTCTCGCCGTCATCAGCGGGCTCGTCGACGATGTCGAGGTGACGGCCGACGAGAGCGGGGGCCTGATCCGTATGAGCTGGCCGACGACGCCTGCGTCCCCGCTGCCGTAGTGGTGCTGCCCCCGCTGCTGTAGGCCACCGCGCTTCACGTACCGTAACGGCCGATGGCGCCAGGTGACGGCAAGGGCGAGCCTCGTGCTCCCTCGGGGGAATTGCCGTGAAGCGATGACATTCCGTGCCGCCGGTCGTCCGCATCCCTCGCAATCCCTCGAACGGCCTATCGATCTTCGGCGGTGACCCCGGCGGTCATTGGCGGTCATTCGAAAAGATCATTGCGCCGGGCGCGCCGATCGCGCGGGAAACCTGTGAGCGATGCGCGCGAAGCATCCACAAGGAGCCATAAGCGTCCACGACTCGCCCACGCCTCGCCCGCGAGGTATGCGCCGATCACTTCTGTGATCTTCACCTGCGAAGTCTTATTCCGTTTGCCGTGCTCTGTTTTGATCTCGCCATGCTCCCTACAATCCGTCCATCTTGAGCTCAGGACGCCTGAGCGTGGCGGCTGTTCCTGCGGTTGTCCTTCCGTCGCGGGTCGGCTACGCGCCCATGTGCCAAACGTCAAGGAGGACGAATGGCGGGGCCCCTTACCCCTCAACAGGTGGACTTCACTCAGAAACTCGCGGTCGAGCTGACCGACGGCAATCGCACCCTGGTGATGGTGATCGCCGCAGTGGCGATCGCGGCACTCGCGGTGGCCGTGGTGCTGGTGCGTCAGGTGCTCGCGGCGGGCGAGGGCACCGAGAACATGAAGAGAATCGCCGCGGCGGTGCAGGAAGGCGCGAACGCCTATCTCGCCCGGCAGTTGCGTACGCTCGGCGTCTTCGCCGTGGTCGTGTTCTTCCTGCTCATGCTGTTGCCGGCGGACAACGGCTCGCAGCGCATCGGCCGTTCGCTGTTCTTCCTGGTCGGTGCCCTGTTCTCGGCGGCCACCGGCTATATCGGCATGTGGCTGGCGGTGCGCAGCAATGTGCGTGTGGCGGCCGCGGCGCGGGAGGCGACACCTGCCGAGGGTGAGCCCGAGAAGGATCTGACGGCGGTCTCGCACAAGGCCATGAAGATCGCGTTCCGGACGGGTGGGGTCGTCGGCATGTTCACGGTGGGCCTCGGCCTGCTGGGGGCCTCCTGCGTCGTCCTGGTGTACGCGGCCGACGCGCCCAAGGTGCTGGAGGGCTTCGGCTTCGGGGCCGCGCTGCTGGCGATGTTCATGCGTGTCGGCGGCGGCATCTTCACCAAGGCCGCGGACGTCGGCGCCGACCTCGTCGGCAAGGTCGAGAAGGGCATTCCCGAGGACGACCCGCGCAACGCCGCCACGATCGCGGACAACGTGGGCGACAACGTCGGGGACTGCGCGGGCATGGCGGCCGACCTGTTCGAGTCGTACGCCGTGACGCTCGTCGCGGCGCTGATCCTGGGCAAGGCCGCGTTCGGCGACGCGGGTCTGGCCTTCCCGCTGCTCGTGCCCGCCATCGGGGTGCTCACCGCGATGATCGGCATATTCGCGGTGGCGCCGCGCCGCAGCGACCGCAGTGGGATGACCGCGATCAACCGGGGGTTCTTCATCTCCGCGGTGATCTCGCTCGTCCTGGTGGCGGTGGCGGTGTTCGCGTATCTGCCGTCCACCTATGCGGACTTGAAGGGCATCGGGGACGAGGCGATCCGCGCGCACGGCGGTGACCCGCGGGTCCTGGCGCTCGTGGCCGTCGCCATCGGCATCGTCCTTGCGGCCCTCATCCAGCAGCTCACCGGCTATTTCACCGAGACCAACCGGCGGCCTGTGCGGGACATCGGCAAGACGTCCCTGACCGGTCCCGCGACCGTCGTCCTCGCCGGCATCTCCATCGGTCTGGAGTCCGCGGTCTACTCGGCGGTGCTGATCGCCCTGGGCGTGTACGGGGCGTTCCTGCTGGGCGGCACGTCGATCATGCTGGCGCTGTTCGCGGTGGCGCTGGCCGGCACCGGGTTGCTGACCACCGTCGGCGTCATCGTCGCGATGGACACCTTCGGCCCGGTCTCGGACAACGCGCAGGGCATCGCCGAGATGTCCGGCGACGTGGAGGGCGCCGGCGCGCAGGTGCTCACCGACCTCGACGCCGTGGGCAACACCACCAAGGCGATCACCAAGGGCATCGCCATCGCCACGGCGGTCCTGGCCGCGTCCGCGCTGTTCGGTTCGTACCGGGACGCGATAGCCACGGCCGTCGGCGAGGTGCGTGCCGACCCCGGGGAGCTGGGGCTGAGCCTGGACATCTCGCAGCCCAACAACCTGGTGGGGCTGGTCCTCGGCGCGGCCGTGGTCTTCCTCTTCTCGGGACTGGCCATCAACGCCGTCTCGCGCTCCGCGGGCGCGGTGGTCTACGAGGTGCGGCGGCAGTTCCGCGAGCACCCCGGGATCATGGATTACAGCGAGAAGCCGGAGTACGGCCGGGTGGTGGACATCTGCACCAAGGACGCGTTGCGCGAACTGGCCACGCCCGGTCTGCTCGCCGTCATGGCCCCCATAGCCGTCGGCTTCGCGCTCGGCGTGGGCGCGCTCGGCTCGTACCTGGCCGGCGCCATCGGCACCGGCACGCTGATGGCGGTCTTCCTCGCCAACTCCGGTGGCGCCTGGGACAACGCGAAGAAGCTGGTCGAGGACGGTCACCACGGCGGCAAGGGCAGCGAGGCGCACGCGGCGACGGTCATCGGCGACACGGTCGGCGACCCGTTCAAGGACACCGCCGGTCCCGCGATCAACCCGCTGCTGAAGGTGATGAACCTGGTGGCGCTGCTCATCGCGCCGGCGGTGGTGAAGTTCAGTTACGGGTCCGACGCCAACCGGGGCCTGAGAATCGGCGTCGCGGTGCTGGCCGTTGTCGTCATCGTGGGCGCGGTGTACGTCTCCAAGCGGCGCGGTGTCGCCGTGGACGGTGACGACGGCAACGCCGAGCGGGCGGCGAAACCCGTGGACCCGGCGGTGGTGTCCTGACGGCGTTTCGGCGCGCGGCACGACGGCACGACGGCACGACGGCATGGAAGCACACCGCGGGCACCCGTCCCCGCACGGCCCCGACACCGGCGTCAGGTGCGGCGAACGCCACGCCGAGCTTGGTGCAAATGGCCTTAAAAGGGGGCGCAACGGGTGTCTGCGGTGTGCTTGGCTCCCGGCCCCTGTCGCCTGGACGTGTAAGTTCCGGGGCCGAGAGCCACTGAAGGGACCAATCCGGTGAACAAGAAGCTTGTGGCGGCACTGTCCGGCGGGGCGGCACTTGTCCTGGCGCTGACGGGCTGCGGCGGTGACGACGACGGCAAGAAGAAGCTCGACGACTGGGCCAAGAGCGTCTGCGACCAGATGCAGCCTCAAGTGAAGAAGATCCAGGACGCCAACTCCTCGATCGCCAACGTCCAGAACGAGGAGGACTCGAAGAAGATCCAGCAGACCGACTCGACGGCCTTCCAGGCCAACGCCGACGCCTACAAGGCGCTCGCCACCTCCGTGGACCGCGCGGGCCCGCCGCCGGTCAAGGACGGCGAGACGAGCCAGAAGAACGCCGTCAAGGCGCTCAACGACCTCTCGGGCGCCTACGCCGGGCTGAAGAAGCGGATCGACGGGCTGGACACCGGGGACAAGGCCAAGTTCGCCGAGGGCCTCAAGGGCATCGCCGGCGACATCGGCAAGCTCAGCAGCCGCAGCGACGAGGCGCTCAAGAAGCTGCAGTCCGGCGACGTCGGTAAGGCGATGGCGAAGCAGCCGGGCTGCCAGAAGACGTCGGTCAGCCCCACTCCGACGAAGAAGTGACCCTGGCGGGTCCGGCGGAGAAGTGACTCCGGCCGGTCCGGCCGAGCGGGGACACCGGCGGAGAAGTAAGGCCGACGGAGCCGAGGTTGGTTCCAGCCCGGCGCCGCGCCCGGGGGCGTGGTGCCGGGCTTTCGCCATTTGCCGGTGCCGCCCCCGACAATGGCCTGGTGAGTACGACGCACCTCCCCACCGCCGATCCGGCGCGCACCGCCCGACTGCGCGAGGCCCTGCTGGCCGCGGCCTTCACGGCCGACGGCCTCCTCGACCTGCTCGGCGCCTCCGCCTACGCCGCCCTCGCCCGCAGCGAGACCGTCCCCGCCCTGCGGGCCACGCGCGGCGACGGCCCGCTGGAGACGCTGGTCCGGCTCTTCCTGCTGCAGCGGCCCGTGCCGTACGCCCGCGCCGCCGCCGCGCTCCCGGCCGACGACTGCCTGGCCGACGGCTGGCTGGTGCGGGACGGGGCGGACGGTGACCTCGTGCGGGCCGCGGTGGACGTACGCCCCTACGGCGGCCCCGAGGGGCAGGACTGGTGGATCGTCTCCGACCTGGGCTGCGCCGTCGGCGGTGCCGGCGGCATCGCCGGGGGCACGGGCGGGCCCGCCGGGGTGGAGCGTTCGGAGCTCGTGCTCGGGGTGGGCGGCGCGTCCACCACCCTCGCCGGGATCACGGTCCGTACGCCCGTCGCGAGCGCCCTCGACCTGGGCACGGGCTCGGGCATCCAGGCGCTGCACGCCGCCCAGCACGCGGGCCGGGTCACGGCCACCGACCTGAACCCGCGCGCGCTGCACATCACGCGGCTCACACTCGCACTCTCCGGCGCACCGGAGGCCGACCTGCGCCAGGGCTCGCTCTTCGAGCCGGTCGCGGGGGAGACCTTCGACCTGATCGTCTCGAATCCGCCGTTCGTCATCTCGCCCGGCGCCCGACTGACCTACCGCGACGGCGGCATGGGCGGCGACGACCTGTGCCGCACGCTGGTGCGGCAGTCGGCCGACCGGCTCAACGACGGCGGTTACTGCCAGCTGCTCGCCAACTGGCAGCACGTCGAGGGCGAGGACTGGCGGGAGCGGATCTCGTCCTGGGTGCCCAGTGGCTGCGACGCGTGGATCGTGCAGCGCGAGGTGCAGGACGTCGCGCAGTACGCGGAGCTGTGGCTGCGCGACGGCGGGGACCACCGTGCCGCTCCGCAGGAGTACGCGGCCCGCTACGACGCCTGGCTGGAGGAGTTCGAGGCCCGGAAGACCAAGGGCGTGGGATTTGGCTGGATCACGCTGCGTAAGAGCGGCTCGGACCGGCCGTCGGTGACGGCCGAGGAGTGGCCGCACCCGGTCGAGCAGCCGCTGGGTGCGACCGTACGGGCGCATTTCGAGCGGCAGGACTTCCTGCGGACGCACGACGACGCGGCGCTGCTGGGCGCGCGTTTCAAGCTGGCCGACGAGGTCGTGCAGGAGCAGGTCGGGCTGCCGGGCGCCGAGGACCCGGAGCACGTGGTGCTGCGCCAGAACCGCGGGATGCGCCGGGCCACCAAGGTCGACACGGTCGGCGCGGGCTTCGCCGGCGTCTGTGACGGATCCCTGCCCGCCGGCCGCATCCTCGACGCGATCGCCCAGCTTCTCGGCGAGGACCCGGTGCTGCTGCGCGACCGTACGCCGGAGGCCATCCGCATGCTCGTCGAGCAGGGCTTTCTCACTCCGGTGGCCGACTGACGCGCCCGGGGGCGAACGCGCCGAGGGTGAGAAGGGAGTCCGGCAGACCTATGAGAAGGGGAAAAGGAGGGGTCGTGATCGCGTCACATTCCTCCGTCCCCGGTCGCCGGCCCCCTCCCGCCCCGGCCTCGCCCCAGGCGCCCCATGGGGCCCGCCGCTTCGTCGCCGCCCCGGCCGGCTCGCCCTGTGACCGCACGTGTCAGGGCTGTCACACGCGTGGTGTGACGGTCCGGGCGGCAGACAGGACGCTTGTCGGGTTACCGTTCGAGTGGCGTTGCGGGCTTTTTCCGTTTGACACGGGGGCGGGATGTACCGTCACACTCCGCAGCGTCACCGCAACGCCCACACCGAGTGTCGACCGGAAGAAGAGCGAAGTTGTCCCCGACCAGCGAGACCGCACAGGGCGGCCGCCGACTCGTCATCGTCGAGTCGCCTGCCAAGGCGAAGACGATCAAGGGCTACCTCGGCCCCGGATACGTCGTCGAGGCGAGCGTCGGGCACATCCGTGACCTGCCGAACGGGGCCGCCGAGGTCCCGGCCAAGTACAAGGGCGAGCCCTGGGCCCGTCTCGGCGTGAACGTCGACGCCGACTTCCAGCCCATCTACGTCGTCAACACCGACAAGAAGGACCAGGTCAAGAAGCTCAAGGAGCTGCTGGCCGAGTCCGACGAGCTCTTCCTCGCCACCGATGAGGACCGCGAGGGCGAGGCCATCGCCTGGCACCTGCAGGAAGTCCTCAAGCCCAAGGTCCCGGTCCGCCGGATGGTCTTCCACGAGATCACCAAGGACGCGATCCAGGCCGCCGTCGCCAGCCCGCGCGAGCTGAACAAGAAGCTGGTCGACGCCCAGGAGACCCGCCGCATCCTCGACCGCCTCTACGGCTACGAGGTCTCGCCGGTGCTGTGGAAGAAGGTCATGCCCCGGCTGTCCGCCGGCCGGGTGCAGTCCGTGGCCACCCGTCTCGTCGTCGAGCGCGAGCGCGAGCGCATCGCCTTCCGCTCCGCCGAGTACTGGGACCTGACCGGCACCTTCGACACGGGCCGTGGCGGCGACGCCGGCGACCCCGCCACCTTCACCGCCCGGCTGGCCTCGGTCGACGGCCGCCGCGTCGCGCAGGGCCGTGACTTCGGCTCGACTGGACGGCTCAAGGACGGCGCTCAGGTCCTGCACCTGGACGAGGCGGGCGCCCGCGCGCTGGCCGCCGCCCTGGAGCAGACCTCGTTCTCCGTGCGGTCCGTCGAGTCCAAGCCGTACCGCCGCTCCCCGTACGCCCCGTTCCGCACCACCACGCTCCAGCAGGAGGCCTCGCGCAAGCTCGGCTTCGGTGCGAAGGCGACGATGCAGGTGGCCCAGAAGCTGTACGAGAACGGCTTCATCACCTATATGCGTACGGACTCCACGACGCTGTCGGACACGGCCGTCGGTGCCGCCCGCGCACAGGTCACCCAGCTCTACGGCGCCGACTACCTGCCGGAGAAGCCGCGCACGTATGCCGGGAAGGTCAAGAACGCCCAGGAGGCGCACGAGGCCATCCGTCCTTCGGGTGATCGTTTCCGCACTCCCGCGGAGACCGGTCTGACCGGCGACCAGTTCCGCCTCTACGAGCTGATCTGGAAGCGGACCGTCGCCTCCCAGATGAAGGACGCGACCGGCAACTCCGTCACCGTCCGCATCGCCGGCCGGGCGAGCGACGGCCGGGACGCCGAGTTCAGCGCGTCCGGCAAGACGATCACCTTCCACGGCTTCATGAAGGCCTACGTCGAGGGCGCCGACGACCCGAACGCCGAGCTCGACGACCGTGAGCGCCGGCTGCCGCAGGTCGGCGAGGGCGACCCGCTGACGGCCGAGGAGATCACCGCCGACGGCCACGCGACCAAGCCCCCGGCCCGCTACACCGAGGCCTCGCTGGTCAAGGAGCTCGAGGAGCGGGAGATCGGCCGCCCGTCGACGTACGCGTCGATCATCGGCACGATCCTCGACCGCGGCTACGTCTTCAAGAAGGGCACGGCGCTCGTGCCGTCCTTCCTGAGCTTCGCCGTGGTCAACCTGCTGGAGAAGCACTTCGGCCGACTCGTCGACTACGACTTCACCGCCTCCATGGAGGAGGACCTCGACCGCATCGCCCGCGGCGAGGCCCAGGCCGTGCCGTGGCTGCGCCGCTTCTACTTCGGCGAGGGCTCCGAGGGCGTGGCGGGCGGTGCCGCCGACGCGGGCAACGGCGACGGCGACCACCTCGGCGGTCTGAAGGAGCTGGTCACCGACCTGGGCGCGATCGACGCCCGCGAGGTGTCCTCGTTCCCCGTCGGCGAGGGCATCATGCTGCGCGTCGGCCGCTACGGTCCGTACGTGGAGCGCGGCGAGAAGGACACCGAGGGCCACCAGCGCGCGGACGTGCCGGAGGATCTCGCTCCGGACGAGCTGACGGTGGCGCACGCGGAGGAGCTGCTGGCCAAGCCGAGCGGCGACTTCGAGCTGGGCACCGACCCGGCCACCGGGCACCCGATCGTCGCCCGCGACGGCCGTTACGGCCCGTACGTCACCGAGGTGCTGCCCGAGGACACCCCGAAGACCGGCAAGAACGCGGTCAAGCCGCGGACCGCCTCGCTCTTCAAGTCCATGTCCCTCGACACGGTCACCCTCGAGGACGCCCTCAAGCTGATGTCGCTGCCGCGCGTCGTCGGCAAGGACGCCGAAGGCGTGGAGATCACCGCCCAGAACGGCCGCTACGGCCCGTACCTGAAGAAGGGCACGGACTCGCGGTCGCTGGAGACCGAGGACCAGCTCTTCAGCATCACGCTGGACGAGGCCCTCGCGATCTACGCGCAGCCCAAGCAGCGCGGCCGTGCCGCGGCCAAGCCGCCGCTGAAGGAGCTGGGCACCGACCCGGTCAGCGAGCGTCCGGTCGTGGTCAAGGACGGCCGCTTCGGCCCGTACGTCACCGACGGCGAGACGAACGCGACGCTGCGCCGCGACGACGACGTCGAAACGATCACGCCCGAGCGCGGCTACGAGCTGCTGGCGGAGAAGCGCGCCAAGGGGCCGGCCAAGAAGACGGCGAAGAAGGCCACGGCGAAGAAGACGGCGGCCAAGAAGACGACCGCCAAGAAGACCGCGGCGAAGAAGACGGCCGCCAAGAAGACGACCGCGACGAAGAAGACCGCCGCGGCGACGAAGGCGACGGCGACGAAGGCGGCCGCCAAGAAGACGACGGCGAAGAAGACCGCCGCGTCGGCCAACGCCTCCGGGGCGACGTCCGACACGGAATAAGACGACGTCCGACACGGGCTCGGACGACGTCCGACAGGGACTCGGACGGCGTCCGACAGGGACTCGGTCGGCGTCCGACACGGACTCGGACGGCGTCCGACACGGAACAGACGCGGAACAGACGGAGCCGCCGGTACGCCGGCGGTCCGGGCGAACGTCAGGCGAACGTCAGGGCGGTGGGCCGGATTCCGGGCCGCCGCCCTGACGTTTTGTCCCGGTCGGTCGTTCGTCTTCCGTTCGCGCGCATGTTCGTGCATGTGTTCGGGGAGGCGTCCCGTATCGGGGCACTCCGGATAGGCTGGCAGGATGACGCGAGCCGAGCAGCCACCAGTGGACACCCCCACATCCGGCGCCCTAGCCGCGGACTCCCGCGAGCGTGCCGTACGAGCCCTGCTGCGCTTCCGTCCGCTCAGGCGGCTGTGGAGCGCCCAGTTCGCGGGCGGGGTCGGTGACGCCCTCGCCCTCCTCGTGCTCCTCCTGCTGGCACTGCAGGCGGCGGTCGCCTCGGGGTCGTTCGGCGGTGGTTACCGGGGCGCGGCGCTCGCCGTCGCGGCCGTCATCGGCGCGCGGCTGCTCGCGACGCTGCTCTCCGGCGCGGTCCTGCTGGGCCCGCTGTCCTCGCTCTTCGCCCCGGCCGGTCCGCTCGACCGCCGCTGGACGATGATCGGCGCGGACGGGGTGCGGCTGGCGCTGCTCGCCGTCGCGCCGACCTGGATCGACTGGACCCAGCGCACGGCCCTCACATGGCTGCTCGTCACGGCCTTCGTCGTCGGCGTCGCCGAGCGCGTCTGGACGGTGGCGAAGGACCAGGCGGCGCCCGCGTTGCTGCCCGCCGCGCCGCCGGAGGGCGCCGCCGTGCGCCCGCTGCCGGACCACTACGAGGCGCTGCGCCGCCTGTCGCTGCGCACGACCTTCGTCGCGCTGCCTGTCGCCGCCGCGGCACTCGTCGCCGTCACGCTGCTCGGCAACCTCCTGGGCTCCGGGATCGACTGGTTCCACCAGCACCAGGCGGCCCTCGGCTCGTACCTCGCGGCCGGGCTCTTCGCGACGTCGCTCGCGATCCTGTACGTCCTCCGGCTGCCCGTCCTCCCTGAGGGCGTGCAGGTGCCGCGTGTGCGCTCCCCGCTGGAGGGCATGCGCCGCCCCAAGAACGCCCAGGGCGTGCCCGACAAGGGCCGCACGGGCGCCATCCCGGTGCTCGTTCTGGCGTGCGCGGCCATCGCGGGCGCGATCGCCGCGGGCGTCGGCGTCGCCACGCTGCAGGCCATGGACCTGGGCGGCGGCCCGGTGGGCTTCGGCCTGCTCGTCCTCGCGCTCGCCGGCGGCCCGGTCGCGGGCATCCGCGGCGCCCGGAAGGTGCTGCCCGGCTTCTCGCGCCGCCGCCTTCTCGCGCTGGCCCTCGCCCTGACGGGCCTGGCGCTGCTGGCCGCCGGCCTGGTGAACGACGCCACGACCGTGCTGCTGCTCGTCGCCCTGGCCGGCGTGTCCGCCGGGGTCGTCGCCAACACCGGTCACTCCCTGCTCGACCAGGAGACCGAGGAGGGCCGCCGGGCCCGTACGACCGATCACCTGCACGCCGTCGTCCGCGTCACCGTCGCCGTCGGCGCCGTCGTGGCGCCGCTGCTGGCCGCCGCCATCGGCCCGCACCGGATCGAGGACGGCAGCTTCGTCTTCGCGCACGGCGGGGCGGCGTTCACCCTGATGCTCGTCGGCGCGCTCCTGCTGCCCGTCGGCGCGCTGGTCCTGGGCAAAACGGACGACCGTCACGGCGTGCCCTTCCACAAGGACCTGCTGGACTCGCTGCGCGGCGGCGATGCGGTGGAGGGTGTCAGCGGCACCGGTTTCTTCATCGCCTTCGAGGGCGGCGACGGCGCCGGGAAGTCCACGCAGGTGCAGGCCGTCGCGGAGTGGATCCGCGCCAAGGGCCACGAGGTCGTCGTCACCCGCGAGCCGGGCGCCACGGCCATCGGCAAGCGGCTGCGGGCGATCCTGCTGGACGTCGCTTCCGCCGGCCTGTCGGACCGCGCGGAGGCGCTGCTGTACGCGGCCGACCGCGCCGAGCACGTCGCCTCCGTCGTACGGCCCGCCCTGGAGCGCGGCGCCGTCGTCATCACGGACCGCTACATCGACTCCTCCGTCGCCTACCAGGGCGCCGGGCGGGACCTCTCGCCGACCGAGATCGCCCGCATCTCGCGCTGGGCGACGGACGGGCTCGTGCCGAACCTGACGGTGCTGCTCGACGTCTCGCCCGAGACCGCGCGCGAACGTTTCACCGAGGCGCCCGACCGGCTGGAGTCCGAGCCGGCCGAGTTCCACCAGCGCGTCCGGGCCGGGTTCCTGACCCTGGCCGCGGCCGACCCCGCCCGCTACCTCGTCGTGGACGCCGGCCAGGAGCCGGAGGCGGTCACCACCGTCGTACGCCACCGCCTCGACCAGCTCCTGCCGCTCTCCGCGGCCGAGATCAAGGCCCGCGAGGAGGCCCGTGAGGCGGCCCGCAAGGCCGCCGAGGAAGAGGCCCGGCGCAAGGCCGAGGAGGAGGCCGCCCGCAAGGCGGAGGAGGCCCGTCTGGAGCGCGAGCGCCAGGAGCAGCTCGCCCGCCTGCGGGCGGAGGAAGAGGAGCGCCGGCGCCGCGAGGCCGAGGAGGCCCGCCGGCTCGAGGCCGAACGCCAGGCGGAGGAGGCCCGCCGGCGCGCCGAGGAAGCCCGCCGGCAGGCCGAGGAGGAGCGCCGCCGCCGCGAGGCGGAGGAGCGCGCCCGGGCCGCCGAACAGGAACGCCTGCGCAAGCAGGCGGCCGAGGAGGCGCGCCTGCGCGCCGAGGCCGAGGAACGGCGCCTGGAGAAGCAGCGCAAGGCCGAGGAGGCCCTGCTGCGGGCCGAGCGCGCCAGGGTGGCGGCGGAGGCGGCGGCTGCCGCTGCGGCTGGTGCCGCGGGTGCGGGTGCCGGTGCTGCGGGTGCAGGTGCCGATGCCGGTGTTGCGGGTGCGGCGGGTGGTGCTTCTGCCGGTGCCGCTGCGTCGGGTGCGGCTGCCGGTGGTGACGCGCGGACGGTCGAGACGCCGGCTCCGCGTACGGCTGCCGCCGCGCGTGATGCGGCGGAGGCGCCGACGGTGGAGAGGCCGTCGTTGCGCAAGGACGCCGGGGAGCGTGGGCAGCAGGCCCACGGCGGTGCGGATGCGCGGACGGTCGAGACGCCGGCTCCGCGTACGGCTGCCGCCGCGCGTGATGCGGCGGAGGCGCCGACGGTCGAGAGGCCGTCGTTGCGCAAGGGCGCCGCGGGGGATGCCGGGGAGCGTGGGCAGCAGGCCCGGGACGCGGCTGCCCGTGGCGGTGCGGATGCGCGGACGGTGGAGGCGCCGGCTCCGCGTGCGGGTGGCGCGAGTGACGCGCGGACGGTCGAGACGCCGGCTCCGCGTGTGGATGACGAGGACGATGCGGGGCGGGCCCCCGTTGTCGGGACGGCTTCGTTCCGTAAGCCGGCGCCGCGTGAGGCCGCGGCGACGCCGGACCCGCGGTCCTCCCTCGCCGCCGACCCGGCCACCCGGACGGCGGCCGGCGCGCCCGCGCCGCGTGCCGGGGACGCGCCGACCGTCGAGACCCCCTCGCCGCGCCGCCCGGCGCAGCGCGACGCCGAGGAGGCGCAGACCGTCCAGACGCCGGTGGTGCACCGGCCCGACCCGCGTGACGCGGGACCGCGGCCCGCGCCCGCGAGCGCGGAGGACGAGACGGCGATCCTGCCGCCGGTGCCGCCCGTGCCGCACGAGGCCCCGGGTGCGGAGGACGAGACGGCGCTGCTGCCGCCCGTGCCGCCCACGAGTGCCGAGGACGAGACCGCCGTGCTGCCGCCCACGCCGTCCAGGGGGCCGCTCGAACAGCGCGTCACCTGGGGCGTCACCCCGGCGGCGACCGGCGCCGAGGCGGAGGAGACCGCGGTGCGGCCGAAGCCGTCCGTGCGGGAGGAGAATCCGGCGGACCGGGTGCCGGACTGGCTGTTCCGGCCGGAGGACGAGGCCGAGCGTACGCGCGAGCTGCCGCCCGTCGCGGCGGACGGGTCGTACGAGCAGGAGCGGCCCGCACGGCGGCCGCGCCGCAGGCCGGAGTGGGCCGACGACGCCCCGACCCTCGCGGACGACCTCCTCGGCGGACGCCACCTCGAGGACGACCGCGGCGACGACCGCGCCGACGGCCGTGAGGACGGCTCTCGCGGCGGCAGGGGACGCGGGCGCCGGTAGGCGCCGACGGACCGGACGACCGGACGCGGGCCGCGCTGTCAGTGGCGTGTCCCACAATGGGTAACCGCAGGACCGGACAGCGCGGAGGACAGCCATGGCGGTGTGGGACGACCTGGTCGGCCAGGACCGGGTGATCGAGCAGCTCGCCGCTGCCGCGCGGGACGCGGACGCGCTGGTCACGGCCGACGCCGCGCCCGTGGCCGCCGCCGTGGCCGCGTCTGCCGGGGCGTCCAAGATGACGCACGCGTGGCTGTTCACGGGCCCGCCCGGCTCCGGACGGGCCACCGCCGCCCGGGCCTTCGCGGCAGCGCTGCAGTGCGTCAGCCCGGACCGGTCGTTCGGGGCCGCCCCGGGCTGCGGTTTCTGCGAGGGCTGTCACACCACGCTGGTGGGGACGCACGCCGACGTCGAGATCGTCCGTACCGACGTGCTGTCCATCGGCGTCAAGGAGACGCGTGACCTCGTCCGGCGCGCCCAGCTGTCCCCGGCGGGCGGCCGCTGGCAGGTGATCGTCCTGGAGGACGCGGACCGGCTGACCGAGGGCGCCGGCAACGTCCTGCTCAAGGCGGTCGAGGAGCCCGCTCCGCGCACGGTGTGGCTGCTGTGCGCGCCGTCCCTGGAGGACGTGCTGCCGACGATCCGGTCCCGCTGCCGGTCGCTGACCCTGCGGACGCCGCCCGTCGCCGCGGTCGCGGACCTCCTCGTCCGGCGGGACGGCATCGAGCCGGCACTCGCCGCGCAGGCGGCCACGGCCACCCAGGGCCACATCGGCCGGGCCCGCCGCCTCGCCACGGACGAGCGTGCCCGGGCCCGCCGGGAGACCGTCCTGAAGATGCCGCTGCGCGTCGCGGACATGGGCGGCGCCCTCAAGGCCGCCCAGGAGCTCATCGACGCCGCCGCCGAGGACGCCAAGCAGGTCGCCGAGGAGGTCGACACCAAGGAGACCGAGGAGCTGCGCGCCGCGCTGGGCGCCGCGGCCGGCACCGGCGGGCGCCTCCCGCGCGGCACCGCCGGCGCGATGAAGGAGCTCCAGGACCGGCAGAAGCGCCGCGCGACCCGTACGCAGCGCGACACCCTCGACCTGGCCCTCACCGACCTCACCGGTTTCTACCGCGACGTCCTGGCGATACAGCTCGGCTCGCGCGTCGCCCTCGCCAACCCGGACGCCCGTGCCACCCTGGAGCGCATCGCCTCCGAGTCCCGGCCGGAGGCGACGCTGCGCCGCATCGAGGCCATCGGCGCCTGCCGGCAGGCCCTCGACCGGAATGTGGCGCCGCTGCTCGCCGTCGAGGCGATGGCGGTCGCCCTGCGGGCGGGGTGACCGGAGGGCGGAGCCGTGAGTAGTACGGGCGAGGGTGGGCACACCGCAGGTTGGGTGATTCCTCACTCGTACGAGGAGTAGTGGCCGGTAAGGCTGGCCAAGGCGGGTATCCGTCCGGATACGCTCCGTATGCCGTGCACGTCCTGCGCATTTACGTATGTACCGCTATGTATGCACGGCCGTGCGACATACGTCCACAGCAGCTCCGCCCACCTGTCTCCCACACCGAGGGACCAGCCTATGGACACCCGCCGCCTGCTCCGCACCTCCGGCACGCTGGCCGCGACCGCGGCCCTGCTGATCTCGGCCGCAGTCTCGGGAGGCGCGGCGCCGAGCGCGGCCGCGTCGGGCAGAGCGCAGGACGGGGTCCCCACGGCCCTGAGGCCGTACTACGAGCAGAAGCTGAGCTGGCACGCCTGCGCGGGCAAGCGCCCGGGCTTCGAGTGCGCCACGCTGCGGGCGCCGCTGGACTACGCGCGCCCCTCCGCCGGCGAGGACCTCAAGCTCGCCGTCTCCCGCAAGAAGGCGACCGGCCCCGGCAAGCACCTGGGCTCGCTCATGGTCAATCCCGGTGGCCCGGGCGGCTCGGCCATCACCTTCCTCCAGGGCTACGCGGCCGCCGTCTACCCCGCCCCCGTCCGCGCCCGCTACGACATGGTGGCGATGGACCCGCGCGGAGTGGCCGCGAGCGAGCCCGTCACCTGCCTGTCCGACGCGGACATGGACGCCTACACCAAGGTCGACGCGACCCCGGACGACGACCGGGAGGTCAGCGAACTGACCGCCGCCTTCAAGAAGTTCGCGGGCGCCTGCGCGGCCCGTTCCGGCAAGCTGCTCCGCCATGTCTCGACCGTCGAGGCCGCCCGCGACATGGACGTCTTCCGGGCCGCCCTGGGCGACGACAAGCTGCACTACGTCGGCGCCTCGTACGGCACCTTCCTGGGCGCCACCTACGCCGGGCTGTTCCCGTCGCGGGTCGGCCGGCTCGTCCTCGACGGCGCGCTCGACCCCTCGCTCGGCGCGGAAGAGGTCAACCGCGATCAGACGGCGGGCTTCCAGACCGCCTTCGCCTCCTTCGCGGCGGACTGCGCCCGGCACGAGGACTGCCCGATCGAGGGCGGTGGCCGCGCCGAGGTCGCCGGGGCCCGGCTCAAGTCGTTCTTCGCCCGTCTCGACCGCCGCCCCGTTCCCACCGGCAAATCCCGTGAGCTGACCGAAAGCCTCGCCACTACGGGCGTGATTTCCGCCATGTACGACGAGGCGGCCTGGCCCCTCCTGCGCAAGGCCCTGCGCACCGCGCAGCACGGTGACGGCGCCCTGCTGCTGCGGCTCTCGGACGCCTACTACGAGCGCAACGAACGCGGCGTCTACACCAACCTCATGCCCGCCAACTCGGCCGTGAACTGTCTCGACCTGCCGCCCGCCTTCCACGGCCCGGACGGCGTCCGGCGTGCCCTCGCCGACTTCGAGAAGGCGTCCCCGGCGCTCGGGACGAGCTTCGCGTGGGCCGCTCTGAGCTGCGGATACTGGCCGGTCCCGGCCGTCGGAGCCCCCCACCGCATCACGGCGCCGGGCGCCGCCCCCATCCTCGTCGTGGGCACCACCCGCGACCCGGCCACCCCCTACCGCTGGGCCCGCGCGCTGGCCGCCCAGCTCTCCTCGGGCCGCCTGCTCACCTACGACGGCGACGGCCACACCGCCTACAACCGGGGCAGCGCCTGCGTGGACTCCGCGATCAACGACTACCTCCTCACCACCACCCCGCCCCCCGCCTCCCGCAAGTGCTCCTGACCCACCCCTGACCTGCGGGATCCCCTCGCGCAGCACCGTGTACGGAGCACCCTCGGAAACTGTGTAGACTTGGGCCCGCTGCTGATGCCAACCTCGGCGTCCGGCAGCGCGCCGCCTTAGCTCAGTTGGCCAGAGCAACGCACTCGTAATGCGTAGGTCTCGGGTTCGAATCCCGAAGGCGGCTCCGAGCGAAACCGCAGGTCGTGTCCACGACCTGCGGTTTCTTTGTTTTGGTGATCTTGGAATGCCGCAAGCTACCCCTCTTCGGGGCACTGACGAGTCCGGGGCCTGTCCGTTCCGCCGGGCAGGCCCCGCGACGGGGCTCAGCCCCGCAGGTAGGCGAGGACGGCGAGAACCCGGCGGTTCGTCGCGTCGGTCAGGGAGAGGTCGAGCTTCGTCAGGATGCTGCCGAAGTGCTTGCTGACCGTTCCCTCGCTGACGTGCAGTGCCGCGGCGACCGAGGCGTTGGACCGTCCCTCCGCCATGAGCGCGAGCACTTCCTGCTCGCGGACGGTGAGTCTCGACAGGGGGTCGCGGCGGTGCCGGAGCAATTGCCGGACCACCTCCGGGTCCACCACCGTGGCTCCCTGGGCGACCCGCTGGACGGCGTCGACGAACTCCTCGACGTGTCCGATCCGTTCCTTGAGCAGGTAGCCGACGCGGGTCCCGTCCGCGGAGTCGAGCAGTTCCTCGGCGTAGGAGCGCTGGACGTACTGGCTGAGGACCAGGATGGGCAGGGCCGGGTCCCGCTCCCGCAGGGCGATCGCGGCCCGCAGGCCCTCGTCGCTGAAACCGGGCGGCATGCGCACATCCGTCACCACGATGTCCGGCCGGTGCTCGGCGACCGCCGCGGTCAGCTCCTGAGCGGTGCCGACGCCGGCCACGACCTGGTGCCCGAAGCGCTCCAGGAGGCCCACGAGCCCCTCGCGCAGCAGCACGCTGTCCTCGGCCAACACGATGCGCAACATCAAACCTCGTTCAGGCGGGGACCGACGGGAGTACAGGGAATCCGCAAGCTGAAGACGGTGGGCCCGCCGGGCGGACTGGACACCAGCAGCCGGCCGCCGGCCACCGAGATGCGGTCGGCCACGCCCTGGAGCCCGGTACCGGTGGCCGTGTCCGCGCCGCCCTTGCCGTTGTCCGTGACGTCCACGGTCAGCATGCCCGACTCGAGCCTGCCCCGTACGCCGGCCCGCGTCGCCTCGCTGTGCTTGGCCACGTTCGCCAACGCCTCGCAGATCGCGAAGTACACGGCCGTCTCGACCGGTTCCCGCAGCCGGCCCGGCAGGTCGAACTCCACGTCCACGGGGACCGCCGACCGGTCGGCGACGTCCTCGACCGCGGCCGGCAACCCGCGGTCGGTGAGCACTTGGGGGTGGATGCCGCGAATGAGTTCCCTGATCTCCACCAGGGCGGTCCCCGCCTCCTCGTGCGCCTTGACGAGGAGGCCGTTCAACGGCTCGCCCGGATTCTCCAGCCTGGCCAGGCCGAGCGTCATCGACAGGGCGACGAGCCGCTGTTGGGCGCCGTCGTGGAGGTCGCGTTCGATCCTGCGGCGCTCGGCCTCGAAGGCGTCGACCAGCCTCAGCCGGGAACGGCCCAGCTCCTGGATGCGGGAGTCGACGTCGGCCTCCCGTGTGGACAGCAGCTGCCGGGTCAGTACCGCGCGCCCCGCGGCCACCGCGCCCAGCGGATAGGCGAGCAGAGGCAGCAGGACCGCACCGGCGAGCGCGGCGCCGAACGCCTCCGGATACGTCTCGGCCGTCCATATCTTGAGGACGCGGGCCTCCTCGCCGCCACCGGCCGTGGCCATGACGACGGGTGTGCTCAGCAGCCCGCCGCACACCACGATCACCGTCCCCACCACCAGCCCCTCCAGAGGCCACAGCACACAGCCGAACAACACCGCGTACCCCAACTCCCGCCAAGTGGACTGCTCCTTGAACCGCAGACGCGCCCAGGCCGTCAGGCCCGTGCCCTCCGGATCGCGGTGGGGGCTGACCAGGACGCCGGAGTCGATGAGGAGCAGCCTGCGGCGTTCGACCGCGGCCAGCGGAATGCCCGAGAGCGCGAGCATGAGCAGCAGCGGGATCCCGATCAGGGCCACCGCGAGCACGCTGCCCGCGACGGCCAGCAGAAGCAGCGACGTCAGGGTGGCCACCCCGAGCGCCACGCTGGACGACAGATACAGGGCCGCTCGCCACGGCCAGCTGCTCAGGACGTAGCGAGGCGACTGGAGCGCCTGCCAGACGGTGGGGCAATGCATGATCGAACCGTAAGCGGCCCGTTCCGGAGTGACCACCCACCTAGCTCCACCTTCTGAGTGGCCGCTGTCTCCCGGCCAACGGATCTTACGGGAGGCGGGACTTCAGGTGGGCCGGTGCGCCCCGGACGGGGGCAGGGTCCTGTCAGCCGCAACTTCCTGCCCTGGGCGGCCACCCGGGCACAGCAGGCATCCAGGACGGGGTGGAGCTACCTCCACCACCAGGACTCCGCCTCCCTGCGATGTGCGCGGAGCCCGATCCGGATTGAGTGGTCGGTATGAATCAAGCAGCCGTCCGGCTCAGTTCGGTCACCCGGTCCTTCGGAACAGGTGCCGGCGCGGTGACCGCACTGGACCGAGTCAGTCTGACGATCCCCAAGGGCACCTTCACCGCTGTCATGGGCCCTTCCGGTTCCGGCAAGTCGACTCTGCTCCAGTGCACCGCCGGGCTCGACCGGCCCACGAGCGGCAGCGTGATGCTGGGCGACACCGACCTGACGACGCTCAGCGAGACCAAGCTGACCCTGCTGCGGCGCGAGCGCATCGGCTTCGTGTTCCAGGCGTTCAACCTGCTGCCCTCGCTCACCGCGGAGCAGAACGTGGCGCTCCCCCTGCGCCTCGCGGGCCGCCGGATCAAGCGGTCGGCCGTCCTCGACGTCCTGGACCAGGTGGGACTCCGCGAGCGGGCCGGTCACCGGCCCAGCGAGATGTCCGGCGGCCAGCAGCAGCGCGTGGCGCTGGCCAGGGCGCTTGTCACCCGTCCCGAGGTGCTCTTCGGTGACGAGCCGACCGGTGCCCTGGACTCCCGGACGGGCCGTGAGGTCCTGGCGCTGCTGCGGGGCATGACGGACCTGGGCCACACCGTGATCATGGTGACGCACGACCCGGTCGCCGCCTCGTACGCGGACCGGGTGCTGTTCCTGGCGGACGGCATCGTGCAGGACGAACTGCTCGCGCCGTCCGCGGAGCAGGTCGCCGCGCGCATGACCCGCCTGGCGGTGGTCCCGTGCTGAGCCTGGCGCTGCGCGGCATGCGGACCCGATGGGTCACGTTCGTCGGCTCCTTCGTGGCGCTGGCCCTGGGCGTGGCGCTCATCGCCGCCACCGGCCTCGCGCTGGCCGCCACCTTCGAGGCCCCGGAGCGGGGCCCGGAACGCTTCGCCGCGGCGCCCGTGGTGGTCCAGGCGTCGGACACGCTGCGGGTGCTGACCCCGATCGGCGTGCGCACGCAGCGCCTCGCCGACCCGAAGGCCGTGCCCGAGAACCTGACCGCCCGGCTCCGGGGGCTGGGCCGCACGGTCGAGGACCGGTCGTTCTCCCTCACGGTCGCCGGCGCCCGTCTCGACGGCGGCGGTACGACAACGGTCGGCCACCCGTGGTCGATCGCCGCCGCCACCCCCTACCGGCTCACCGACGGCCGGGCCCCCGCGGGGGCCTCGGAGGTCGTGGTCACCTCCGGTCCCCGGTCCGACGTACGGCTGGGCGAGCGCGTCACCGTCGTCACGCCCGCCGGAAGCAGCGAGCGGACGGTCGTCGGGACGGTGCGGGCCACCGACTTCGAGACCGCGGTGTTCTTCACCGACGCCGAGGCCGCCAGACTCTCGCCGCGCGTCGACGCGGTGGTGGTGCACGCGAAGGCCGCCACCGTACGCGAGGCCGTCGGGACCGAGTCCGGCATGGTGGTCCTCACCGGCGACGACCGGCGCGACGCCGACCCGGACCCCGACCGGGACAGCGAAGCCCTGGTCGCGGTCAACGCGCTGCTGGGCACCGCGGCGGCCATCACGGGTTTCGTGTCGGTCTTCGTGGTCGCGTCGACGTTCTCCTTCGCCGTGGCCCAGCGCCGGCGCGAGTTCGGCCTGCTGCGGACGGCGGGCGCCACGCCACGCCAGGTGCGGCGGATGGTGTTCGCCGAGGCGGTCGTCATCGGGGTGCTGGCCTCGGCCTTCGGCTGCCGGCTCGGGCACGTCGGCGCCCCCCGGCTCGCCGGGTGGCTGGTCGACGCCGGGATCGCCCCCTCCTGGTTCGCCGTCGGCGACCGGACCTGGCCGCTGCACGCCGCCTTCTGGACGGGCTTGTGCGTGGCGATGGCCGGTGTCGTGGTCTCCTCGCGCCGGGCCGGGAAGGTCGGGCCCACCGAGGCCCTGCGCGACGCCGCCGTCGACAGCCGCGCCATGCCCCCGAGCCGCTGGCTGCTGGGGGCCGGGGTCCTGCTGACCGGCCTCGGCCTGCTGTGCTGGGCGCTCGTCACCGAGCCCGGGGACGTGCTGAAGCGGAAGACGTACATCACCCAGCCGATGCTGCTGATCGTCGGATTCGCGCTCTTCGCGCCCGCCCTGGTCCGGCCGCTGGTGCTGCTCATGACCTGGCTGCCCGCGCGGCTGCCCGGCGCCACCGGCCTGCTGGCGCGGCAGAACGCCGCCACGAGCGTGCGCCGGACGGCCGCGGTGGCCGCCCCCGTCATCATCACGGTCGCCCTGGCCACCTCCCTGATGGGTACGACGGCCACCATCAACGAGGCCAAGGCCACCGAGGCGAAGGCCCAGACGGCCGCCGACTATCTCGTGACCGCGCGGGGCGACGACGGCGCGGTGCCCGCGGGCTTCGTGCGGCAGGCGGGGCAGATCCCCGGCACGGTCGTCAGCGCCTCCCGGTCCACCGCGGTGACGGTGCTGGAGGAAGGCGTCGCGTTGGTCAAGTCCGAGGCCAGGGCCGTGGAACCGGCGGATCTCGCCGCGGTGTCCGCGCTGCCCGTGGCGTCGGGCCGGGTGAGCGACCTCGACGACGGGAGCATCATCGTCAACGAGGAGTGGCAGACACGGACCGTCGGCCAGCGCGTGACGGTATGGCTCGGTGACGGCCGTCAGGCATCGCTGCGCATCGCCGCGGTGCTCCGGGTCGGCACCGGGAACAACGGCGTGTACGTCACACCGCGCAACGCCGCCGGCGCGGCCGTCGACCGCGTCGACATCAAGCTCCGCGAGGGCGCGGACAAGGCGGCCGTCGCCGCCGGGCTGCGCGATGCCGGTCTGGCGACCGGCGTGCAGGTCCTGACGAAGGACGCCTGGGTGGCCGAGCACTATCCGCGGTCCAGCGAGAACACCCGCCTGGGACTGCTGCTGATTCTCGGCATCGCCCTGGTCTACACGGCCATCGCGCTGGCGAACACGCTGGTCATGGCCACCTCCGACCGCGTCCGCGACCTCGCGGTGCTCCGGCTGACCGGGGCGACCACGCCCCAGGTGCTGCGGCTCGTGGCCGTCGAGGCGGTGGTGGTCGTGGCCGTGGGCACGGTGCTCGGCGCCGTGGTGTCGGCTCTCAACCTGCTCGGCGTCCGGGGCGCCCTGGGCCTGCTCTCCGTCCGGTCACCGCTGGTCGTGCCCTGGGAGACCATCGGCGCCGTGGTGGCCGCGAGCGCCGTACTGGCCGCGGTGGCCGCCGTCGTGCCGGCGTTCGCGGCGCTGCGTACGAGGCCGGTCGAGCTGGCGGGAGTGCGTGAGTAGCGCGCCCCCAGGAGCCACCGGCATCCCCCACTCCCCGGAACGCCCCCTCCGCATCGGAGCGCCGCCGCGGCTCAGCCCTGGTGGGCCGCCTGCGGGGTCTGCGAGCGCAGGCGCAGGGGGCGGTCCGGGGAGATGTCGAGGCGGGCCAGGACGGTGGGGACGGCGATGTTCGGCAGCAGGAGCTGGTAGAGCAGGGAGATCTCGCGGACGAGCTCGGGGGGCTCCGGCATGGCCTCGGAGATCAGCTGGACGCCCGTCCAGGCGCCCACCAGCAGGCGCGCGGTCTCCTCGGGGTCGACGTGCGGGAGGATCTCGCCGCGGCTCTTGGCGTCCGAGAGGAGCCCGGCGGCGACCGTGATCCAGTCGGGCCAGCTGGTGCCGAACAGGGCCCGCGCCCGCTGGTCGACGGAGAGCCGTATGGAGGCGCGCAGCATCGGCTCCCGGGGCAGCCGGTGGGCGAGGAGCAGTGAGGCGTCGAGCAGTTCCTGCAACTTGAACTGCTGCGGCACCACTCCTTCCATCGTCACGGCCTGGCCGAGGACGCCGCGCGCCAGATCCTCCTTGGAACTGAAATGGAAGTACAGGGCACCCCGCGTGACATCGGCCCGCGCAAGGATCTGGGAAATGGTGGCCGCTTCGTAGCCGCACTCGTCGAAGACCATTCCGGCGGCTTCCAGAATCACCTGCCGGGTCCGGATCGCGCGTTCCTGCTGCGCCACGGATACCCCTCCTTCTGTTCAGCGGCCCCCGGTTGAAATGTACCAATAGGTAGGTATCTTTGGCGGCCAGTGTCTGTCTCGCTCAGTCCTACGCCTTGGCGCCCCAGGGGGGATCATGTCCGCAACTGTGCTGCAATCCTGCACGCTGCCGCCCGGAATTCCGAAATCGGCGGGGATCCCCGGCCCGCCGGCGCCGGCGACGTCCGCGGTGGACTCCGGCCGGGAGCCCGTGGATTCCCCGGTGGAAAGCCCTGTGCCGCCCTCCATACCCGCCTCCGGCCTGGGCTGGAGGCGGGTTCCCAAGGAGCTCGTCCACTTCCGCGACGAGGAATCCGTGCTCGTCGCCGGCTGGGTCCGCCGGGGCCCCACCGAATTCACGCTCGCGGTCGAGTGGCCCGGCAGCACATCCGGCAGCCGGCCCGATCCCGTACTGGCCGCACAGACGGTCCGCCAGTGCGGACTGGCCATTTCCCACGCCGCGTTCGGGGTTCCTCTTGATCATCAGTCGCTGTTGCGGGACCTGAACTACAGCATTGACCCCACCGTGGCCACGGGCGGGAATGGACCGTTGTGTCTCACCGTGGATCTGAGGTGTTCACCGGTGCGGAATGGGCGCGGTGACCGCTCGCTTGGGGCGGACACGATGGATTTCACCGTCCGGCAGGGCGACCATACGGTGATCCGCGCGCACTCCCGTTCGTCCTGGATTTCCCCCGGCGTCTATCGGAGGCTGCGCGGCGACCGTCTGTCGCCGGCCTGGGGCGAATGGGAGGTGCCGCCGCCGGTGCCTCCGGCGGGCGTCGGCTGCCTGACGGCCTCGGAGGTCGCCCTGGCGGCCGCCGGGCGGCCGGGGAGCTGGCTGCTGCGCAACGACGTGGGGAACAAGGCCATGTTCGACCACCCCGTCGACCATGTGCCGGGGCTGGCCCTGCTCACCGCCGCCGGTCAGGCCGCCCAGGCGGTCCTCTCGCCCGGGATCCTCGTGCCGACCGCCGTGACCACGTCCTACAGCCGGTACGTGGAGTTCGACGCGCCCTGCAGGCTGGACGCCGCCGTGGTGCCCGCCGACGCCCCCGGCCACGCCGCCGTGGAGGTCACCGGAGTGCAGAACGGCGTGGTGGCCTTCCGGATCGGCGTACGGGGGCTGCTGCGCTGAGCGTCACTGGTTGACGAAGCCGCCGTCCACCGGCATCACCACGCCGGTGAGGAAGGGCGAGCGGTCGCTGAGCAGCCAGGCGGCCGCCTCGGCGATCTCCTCCGGGTCGGCCGTGCGGGCCTGCGGCGTCATCGCGTTGACCATGTCCTCGAGGCCCGGGTTACGCGCGAACCAGTCGGCGGTGATCTCGCTGCGCGTCGTGCCGGGCGCCACCGCGTTGACCCTGATGCCCTGCTTGGCGTACTCGTCGGCCGCGGCCCGGGTCAGCCCGACCACGGCGTGCTTGGAGGCGATGTACGGCGCGGCGGAGGGGATGGCGACGAGCCCGGCGACGCTGCTGTTGTTGACGATGGCGCCGCCCCCGCCCGCGAGCATCGCCGCCAGTTCGTGGCGCATGCAGTTCCACACGCCGCGGACGTTGGTGTCCATGATCGTGTCGTAGACGTCGTCGCCCATGAGGTGCATGGGGGTGCGGTCGCCGCCGATTCCGGCGTTGTTGAAGGCCGCGTCCAGCCGTCCGTAGCGCTCGACCGCGAACTCCACCGCGCGGCGGGCCTCTTCGGCCCGGGTGACGTCGGCGACGACGTACGCGGCCTCGGCGCCCGTCTCGCCCAGTTCCCCGGCGAGGGCGGCCAGCCGGTCCTCCCGGCGGGCGGCCAGGACGACCGTCGCGCCCTCCCGTGCGAAGACGCGGGCCGCCGCGGCGCCTATGCCGCTGCTGGCACCGCTGATGAAGGCCACTTTGCCGGAAAGGAGGTGATTTCTCGTGCTGGTCATGAGTGTGCAGTGTGCCAGCACGCCGGGCTCCCGGGGAGCGCGGGGCGACGTCACCCGGCCCGCCCGTCGAAGCGTGCAATCCGTCCCGTATGTGCCGTATCCGGGTAACTTTCGTGGGATTACTGTGGAATTCCTGTGGACTTTCCATGGCGTTCGATGGACGCCAGTTCAGTTTGTACGGAAAAGTCCGCTCTTCGGGTGAACTTTCCGAGCATAGGTGTGGCGCGCTCCCTCATGCGGCATGCACTGGACATAAGCTGGCGCGCCTTTTCGGCGGCCCTGGGCATCGAGAACCGACGCGACTGGGAGGCCGTCATGGCGACACTGTGCAGACCGGCCATCGCCGTCCCGGAGCATGTGATCACGAGGGAAGAGACTCTTCATCTCGCGCGCACGCTCCACGGCGATCATCCACAGCTGGAGCTCGCACTCCGGCTGATCGGCAACACCGGAGTGCAGAAACGACACCTCGTACAACCGATCGAGGACACGCTCAAGCATCCCGGCTTCACCGTACGCAACGCCCGTTACGAACGCGAAGCCAAGGCACGGGTGCCCGACGTCGTCCGGCGGGCGCTGGACCACGCCGAGCTGACGCCGCGCGACATCGATCTCATCGTCTATGTGTCGTGCACGGGCTTCATGATGCCGTCGATGACGGCGTGGCTGATCAACACCATGGATTTCCGCAACGAGACACGGCAGTTGCCGATCGCGCAGCTCGGCTGCGCGGCCGGGGGCGCGGCCATCAACCGGGCGCACGACTTCTGCCAGGCATACCCCGACTCCAATGTGCTCATCGTGGCGTGCGAGTTCTGCTCGCTGCTCTACCAGCCCACCGACCTGGGCGTGGGGAACCTCCTCTCCAACGGGCTCTTCGGCGACGCCCTGGCCGCCGCCGTGGTGCGCGGCGAGGGCGGTACGGGCGTACGGATCGAGCGCAACGGCTCGCACCTGGTGCCCGACACCGAGGAGTGGATCTCCTACGGAGTCCGGGACACCGGCTTCCACTTCATCCTGGACAAGCGGGTCCCCGGCACGATGGCCATGCTCGCGCCCGCCATGCGCGACATGGCGGAGCCCTACCAGTGGGACGTCTCGGAGCTGGACTTCTACATCGTGCACGCCGGTGGCCCGCGCATCCTGGACGACCTCAGCCGCTACCTCGGGCTGGCGCCGGAGACGTTCCGCTACAGCAGGGAGACGCTGACCGAGCGCGGCAACATCGCCAGCGCGGTCATCTTCGACGCCCTCGAGCGGCTCTTCGTCGACGGCGGGGCCGACCACGACGCGCGCGGCATCATCGCCGGGTTCGGTCCCGGTATCACCGCCGAGATCGCCCTCGGCAGATGGCGGGGCCCGGGCCCCGGCCGCGACCGCGCGGCCCGGGAGTCGGTTCCCCTGCCGGCGGCCTGAGGGCACCGCTCGCTCCCGGAAGCCGCCGCGGGCACGGGCGGGCTCCCGGGGACGGGCCGCATCGCGCGGCCCGTCCGGCGGCGGCCCGCCCCGTACCGGCCGCCGCCGGGCCGCGGATCCGTCGCCACCTGTCGCGCTACGGGCTGTCGGTGACGACCAGGCCCACGACCCTGTCGTCCGCGTACCAGACCCGTACGCTCCCGGCGGCCCGGCCGCCCGCGAAGGCGGTGTGCACCGCCTGGCGCACCGCCGGGTCCGGGCTGTCGAGTCCGCGCCAGGCGCCGGCCACGTACAGCCGGAGCTGGGGCGGGCGCTCGGGCGGGTACGGGATGAGCTCGTCCCACAGGCGTTCGGCGGTGCCGGAGGCGACCGGTGAGGGCAGCAGCCGGGCGACGGCCGCGCGGATGTCCGGGCGGTTGCCGATCCGCTGGGACGCGGGGCGGCCCGGCGCGCCCTGCTGCGGCGTACCGGTCGTCCGCAGCACCTCGCGGGCCTGTTCGGCGGTCAGCGGCTCCCGGCCCGCCGCCCTGAGCGCCCCCTGGACCGACGCAAGCGCCCCCACCACGATCGCGGAGGCAGCCGATGTGCCGCAGAAGACGTCCGTGTACCAGGCGTCCTCCTCGGCGCCGCCCTGGAGGTCGCCGGCCCCCTCGCCGTACCCGCCCGCCGTCGTGACCTCCGCGCCCCAGCCCTGGGCGTCCAGCCGCGCCCCGAAGTTGGAGAAGGCGAGCCGCGAACGGTCGGGGCCGTGGTCCCGCCCGTGCGTGCCGGGCGGCGGGGCGCCCGCTCCCACGAGGACCGCGCCGGAGGAGGGGCCGCCGGGGCCGAACGGGTTGCGCCACCACGAGGGGAAGCCGTCCGGCCGCGCCTCGTACAGGGGATCGTCCAGGGACTCCGTGCCGTTGCCGGCGGCCGCCACGACCAGGACGCCCTTCGCCGTGGCGTAGCGGACGGCGGCGAAGTCGTCCGGCCACCATTCCAGGGGGAGGCAGCCGCGCTGGTCGTCGCGGACGCAGTAGCCGAACCGGGGGCCGGGCCGGTGCAGCCCGAGCAGGACGAGGCCGCCCGGCGGGAGCCGGTCGGCCGCGGCGCGGACGGCGCGGGCGGAGCCGATGCCGGGGAAGGCCGCGGCGGCGGTCAGGGCGCCGGGGGCTATGCCGGTGATGCCGCGTCCGGTGCGGTCGCCGCCGACGACGCCGAGGGCGTTCGTGCCGTGGTTGCGCCACGCCGCGTCCTCCAGCGGGGTGCCGGCGACGATTCCGGCGAGCTTGCGCCCCAGGTCCGCGTGGCCGAGCCGCCAGGCGCCCTCCACGGCGACGACGCCCACGCCGTCGCCCGTGCCGCCCGGCTGGGCCCAGGCCCAGCGCGCGTCGACGCCCTCGGGCGCGGCGGCCAGATAGCCCTGGCGGGTGGTGAAGTCCGGGGTGCGGCGGACCGCGCCGGCGCCCGGCGCGGCCGGGGGGCGGGTCCGGCCGGGAGGGTGGGTGTGGGGGTGCGGGTGTCCGGTTCCGGTATCAGGGCCGCCGGGGCTGTCGGGGCTGCCGGGTCCGTCGAGGCCGACGGGGCCGACGGGGCCGTAGGCGGGCAGGGCGCCGGGTTTGACGTACGCGCCGTCGACGCCGGGCAGCGCGGCCAGCCCGGCGGCGAGCTCGTCGTGGTGCCGCTCCGCGCCCCGCACGCGATGGAACAGCGGCAGCAGGCAGCGGAGTTCGTCGCTCACGGCGCCTTGCGGCCCGTACCCGAAGAGGGGCTCCAGCGTGAGTCGTTCGTCGGTCAGGAAGCGGTTCAGCGGTGAGAGGTCGGTGCCGGCCGCGGACCGTACGCCCGCGGGGTCCGCGCGCAGCGCGGCGTCGGGGTGCGCGACCACGATCAGTTCGCGGTCCGCCGGGAGATAGGTGAAGCCGCCCGTGCCGGGGCGATGGCCTTGCCCTTGCCCGTCAATCATGGGCCCCCAATCTGCTGGGGACCGGGACGCGTGGCAAGGCGGTCGCGTCGGACACGGCGGGGGCCGGACGGCCGGGGAGCCCGCGGGGCGGGCGTTCACGGCCGTCCGGAAACGATCAGTGGCCTGGTCAGTGGCCTGATCAATGGTCTGATCAGCCGGTCGGCCGACTGCGCCGCCGGGAGAAACTCAGAGGTCGAATTCCGCCGGGTTGATGCCGAGGGCGAAGCACGCCTCGCGGACGACGGCCTGTTCGTCCTTGTCGAAGTCGCCGTCGGCGCCGCCGATGACAATGCCGATCTGGATGACGGCACGCGCCTCGGTGGGCTTCTTCTGCACCTTGCCGATGGTCTGCAGGATGCTGACCTTGCCGAAGGCGAAATCCGTCGTCAGCTTCTGGCAATAGTCGTTGAATCGCGCCTGCAGGTCGTCGGCGGGGAAGTTCTGCAGAACGTCGTTGGTGGCGATCAGCGCGGCGACGCGCTGCCGCTCGGAGGCGTCGATCGAACCGTCAGCAGCCGCCACCAACGCGCACATTGCCATGCTCGCGTCACGGAATCCGCCGCTCTTGAGGTCGTTCTTCTTGGCTATCAACTGGCCCTGCATCGTCGTAGCCGAATCCTTGAGCCGGTCCCAGAGCGCCATGTGCGTGTATCTCCTCGGTGAAAACAGTGTGCACCGGGAGAACTGTTCCGGGGGTTAAAGAAGTTCCCAAAGCGTCAGGTCGCCATCGGATCCAGATGAAGTGGCTTGATCTTTCCCTCGATCATCGCCCCCAGTCCCACCACGGAACAGACATCGGGCTGTTCCGCGATGCGGACGAACATGCCGGTTCCTTCCTCGATCATCGTGTCCAGGCCGGGCAGCATCGCGGAGCCGCCCGCCAGCATGACCCCGCGCTCGGCGAGGTCGGCCACCAGGTCGGGCGGGCAGTCCCGCAGCACGCGCCCGATGGCGTCGAGCACGGCGGTGAGCGGGGTGTGGATGGCCTCGCGGACGTGGGCGGTGTTCACCAGTACCGTACGGGACAGGCCCGTCGCCACGTCCCGGCCGCGCACCTCCGCCTCCGTGCCGCGCGCGGAGCGGTCGAAGAGGGCCAGGTGCAGCGGGTGCAGGCCCTGGGACGGCAGCATCAGCTCGTACTCGCTGCGCAGGTGCTGGATGACGGCGTAGTCGATGGCGTCGCCGCCGACCTGCACCTTCTCGGCCGCGACGATCGACCCCAGCGACAACACCGCGATCTGCGTGGACGCCGCCCCGCACACCACGATCATCGTCGCCTCCGGCTCCTGGACCGGCAGCCCGCAGCCGACGGCGGCCGCGATGAGGGTGTCGACCAGCTCGACGCGGCGCGCGCCGAGCGCGCTGAGCACCTCGACGGCGGCGCGCTGCGCGATCGGCTCCGCGTCGTGCGGCAGGCAGACGGCGGCGCGCAGCAGCGGCTTGCGCCGCCAGGCCCGGCGGATCTTGTCGTCGACGAGGAAGCGCAGCATCCGCTGGGCCATCTCGATGTCGACGACCGTGCCGCCGGAGATGGGGCGTACGACACGGATGTGGCCCGGGGTGCGGCCGGCCATGCCCCCGGCGAGCGAGCCGACGGCGATCAGCGAGCCCGTGCGGGTGTTGACCGCGGCCAGACTCGGTTCGTCCACGACCAGGCCGGTGTCCTTCAGATAGACGCGGGTCCTGGCCGCTCCGAGGTCGACGGCTACGGTGCAGCGGCTCAACTGATCGAGACTGAGGGTCATGGTGGTCCCTGCCCTGGGGGTGCGACGGAAGGGGACCGTCCACTGGCGGTCCTACCGCCATCGTGCAAGGAGGCGCGCCGGGCTGCCCGCTGGAATGCGCCGCACGAGGGAGCGCGGATGACGCCCTGTCAGGGTGAGTGCGGTGCGCGCCGGGCCGTCGCCCCCGGTCTGTGATCGGGGGCGGAGACGAACACCCCCGTCGCCCGTCCCCGCTCCCCGGATCACGGAAGTGAGTCTGCCATCAGGGTCTGACAATCGCGCTGACCTCGGCTTTCGCCGCGCACGACACCGTGCGCGGGCCTACGCTCGAAGGTATGAGCGAGCCACTGAGCTGGCAGGTCGCCGCCGACGTCGAAGGCCGTCCGGCCGGCCGCGGCTGCGCCCATCTGGGCGAAGCCCGCGACGTGACGCCGAGCACGACGGAAGGCTGCGAGGACTGCCTGCGGACCGGGTCCACCTGGGTGCACCTGCGCGAGTGCCTGGTGTGTGGCCACATCGGCTGCTGCGACAGCTCCCCGAACCGGCACGCGAGCGCACACGCGAAGTCCGAAGCCGGCCACGATCTCGCCCGGTCCTTCGAACCGGGCGAGCACTGGGCATGGTGCTACGCGGACGAGCTGCTGCTGGTGCCGGCGGGCTCCAGGGGCGCGTAGCCGGGGCCGTCGCACTGCGGCTGGAGCGTGCCGTGGGGGCCGTGCGCCGTCGCGGCGGGAGGCGGGGCCGACTCCCCGGCTCCCGTCGCGAGGGGTCGGCGAAAAACCCGCCGCGCGGCGTTCGGGGCCCCAACCCCTGGCCGGCGTGGCGGGTGATCCCGTGGGGGAGCTACCAGCTCGACTTGCGGACCCCGGGCAGGTACCCCGCGTGGGCCTGTTCGCGCAGGTTGACGCGGGAGAGCCCGAACGCGCGGAAGTAGCCGCGCGGGCGGCCGTCCGCGGCGTCGCGGTTGCGGACGCGCGTGGCGCTGGCGTCGCGCGGCTGGCGGCACAGCTCGCGCTGGGCGGCCTCGCGCTCGGCGACGGGGGTGCGGGGGTCGCGGATGACCGCCTTGAGCAGGGCCCGGCGGGCCGCGTAGCGGGCGGCCGTCAGGCGACGCTGCTCGTTCTTCGCGATCTTGCTCTTCTTCGCCATCAGACGCTCTCCCCACGGGCGCGGATACGGGCCACGGCGGCCTCGATGCCGATCTGGTCCACGGTCTTGATCCCCTTCGCGCTGAGCGTGAGCCGCACGTGGCGGCCCTCGCTCGCGAGCCAGTAGCGCTTGCGCTGGATGTTGGGGTCGAAGCGACGGCTGGTGCGCCGGTGGGAGTGGGAGATGGTGTTGCCGAAGCCGGGCTTGCGGCCGGTCAGTTGGCAGTGGGCGGACATGGCACGTACCTCCTAATGAAAATGGAAACCATTTCTGTATAGTAGCCCGTATGGCCCGCAACGAACTACGTCCCGTCATCAAGCTCCGGTCCACCGCCGGCACCGGCTACACCTACGTGACCCGCAAGAACCGCCGTAACGACCCCGACCGAATGCAGCTGCGCAAGTACGACCCGGTCGTCGCCCGCCACGTGGTCTTCCGAGAGGAGCGCTGACCGCCATGAAGCCCGGAATCCACCCGCCGTACGGCCCCGTCGTCTTCCGCGACCGCGCCGCCGGGTTCGCCTTCCTCACCCGCTCGACCGCCACCAGCGACAAGACGGTCGAGTGGGAGGACGGCAACACCTACCCCGTCATCGACGTCGAGATCTCCTCGGCGAGCCACCCCTTCTACACGGGCACCGCCCGCGTCCTGGACACCGCGGGCCGCGTGGAGCGCTTCGAGCGGCGGTACGGCAAGCGCGAGGGCGGCCGCTGATGTCCGCGACGCGCGCCCTGCCCGTCGTCCTCGTCGGCGGACTGCACGCCGACGCCCGCAGGACCGCCGTCGAGCGGCTGCTGCACACCGTGCCGGGCAGCGTCGCGCTGCACCACGACCTGTCCACCGCCGCCGCCGGCACGGTCCGCCGGACCGTACGGGACCACTCCGGCCTCCTCGACGAGGGCGAGGCGCCCCTGGTCAACGACTGCGCCTGCTGCGCGCTGCGCGAGGACCTGGTGCCCGAGCTGGAGCGGCTCGCGGCGTCCGGGCTGTGCCGGCTCGCCGTCGTCGAGCTGTGGGACTCCGTCGAGCCCAAGGCCATGGCCGAGGTCGTGGCCGCCCACTGCGGCGAGGAGGCCACGCTGACCGGCGTGATCACGGCCGTGGACCCGGCGCTGGTCCTGCCCACCCTCGCCAACGGCGACGACCTCGCCGAGGCCGGCCTGGCGGCCGCCGCGAGCGACCAGCGCACGGTCGGGGACACCTTCGCCCGCCAGCTGGAGTACGTCTCCGTCCTGGCCCTGGCCGAAGCCGAAGTCGACGCCGAAGCCGAAGCCGACGCCGCCGAAGAGCCCGAGCAGGCTGAGCAGGCCGATGCCACCGACTACGCGCTGCTCGCCCAGCTCACTCCGGCCGCCCGGCAGATCCCGGTCGCATCCGGCGACCTGGCGGCCGCCGCCGTCGCCGGCTTCGACGTGGAGGCGGCCGCCGCCCGCCAGCACCCCGCCTGCGCGCTGCTGCCGCAGGAGGCCGACGCCGACGGCGTCACCACGCTCGTATGGCGCGGCCACCGCCCGTTCCACCCCGGGCGGCTCTACGCGGCCCTGGAGGACCTGACGTGCGCCGCGGCGCGCAGCAGGGGCCGCTTCTGGCTGGCCGACCGGCCGGACACGTTGCTGTCGTGGGACGCGGCGGGCGGCGCCCTGTGCGTGGAGAACGCCGGGCCGTGGCTGGCCTCGCTCCCGGACGCCGCCTGGGAGATGGTGCCCGCGGAGCGCCGCGTCGCCGCCGCGCTGGACTGGCACCCCGAGCACGGCGACCGCGGCCAGTACCTGACGTTCACCTCGCCCGGACTGGACGCCGGCGCTCTGCGCTCGCTGCTGGACTCGTGCCTGCTCACCGACGCCGAATACGAGGGCGGGCCGGACGCGTGGCGCCGGTTGTCCCGCGCATTCGACGAACTTCTCGACCCGGTTTCCTGACCCCCGAAAGGACATTCGGCCATGAGCCGCCGCCCCGATCACCGCAAGAACCTCAAGCCGCGCCCGAATCCCCTGGACGCGGCGGGAATCACCTTCATCGACTACAAGGACACCGACCTGCTGCGGAAGTTCATTTCGGACCGCGGGAAGATCCGCAGCCGCCGGGTGACCCGTGTCACCGTGCAACAGCAGCGGCAGCTGAGCCGGGCGATCAAGAATGCCCGGGAGATGGCCCTGCTGCCCTATTCCTCTGGAGGTTCCCCTTCCGGGAAGAAGTCATGAAGTAGTGGCGACGACACCCTGAGTGCACGTGCATCGGCTCATGCAGAGGCACATGAACGCGGCTATGATCCGGAGCAGTTGCCATCCTCGAAACCGTGTTCTGGGTGAGGGTGCCCCCTGCAATGATCCGGGAGAGTCCAGTGCCCCAGGCGTACAACGGCATGGCCGCCTCGGACATCGATGATGTCGTCTGGCGAAAGAGCCGGCACTCCAACTCCCAGGGCTCCTGTGTGGAGTTCGCGAAGCTGCCGGGAGGCGGGATCGCCGTGCGCAACTCCCGCCATCCCGACGGTCCGGCGCTGGTGTACACGCCCGCCGAGATCGAGGCGATGCTGCTGGGTGTCAAGGACGGCGAATTCGACTACCTGATCTGCGAATAGTCCGATGGTCGTCCCGTCGCCGCCGTCCGGCGGGCCCTGCGGGTGCCGGCCCTCGCGCGGTGCGCCGTCCCCGTGCGGGCGCGGGCTGTCGTGCCCGGTGGTGTCGTCAGTCGCGCGGCAGGCGGAACAGCGCCCAGACGACCTTGCCGTGCAGCGCACCCGCCAGGGGGTGCCAGCCCCACGCGTCGCTGAACGACTCCACCAGGAACAGCCCGCGCCCGCACTCATCCCCCGCGGCGGCCTCCCCCGAGACCGGGCTCGCCTCACTCGGATCGCGTACCGCGCATACCAGCCGCGTGGTCCAGCGCATCAGATGGAGGCGTACGGACGGTTCGTACTCCGTGCCGATGAGCTCCGCCGGCACGGCGTAGCGCATCGAGTTCGTCACCAGTTCGGAGACGACCAGTGCCACGTCCTCGAAGAGTCCGCCCAGGTCCCACTGGTGCAGCGTGCTCCTGGTGAACTTCCGGGCGTTCCTGACCGCTTCGAAGCGCGGCGGGAGCGCACAGGACGCCGAGTGGGAGACAGCGGATGAGTCGATCGCGGGAAACCCTCTCCATAAGGGAGAGAGCACAGTCGATCCTTCGGTACCCATCCGAGGCACTCCTGGCAATCGAGGACGTGACGTGCACGTGTGCGAGCTCCATGGTTGCCAATGCGCGGGGCGGATGCAAGGGCAGATGCACGTGCACGGGGGCGATTTGGGGGCGCACACGGTGGTTGGGGAGTAATTCTCCCTACGCTCTCTGCCGTAGCACTCCGGCGGGTGGCTTGTCTGCGTAACCGGACATGCACTCAACGGAGCCCGAAGATGGCAGACTTCGGCGCCGGGGGTAGCGGGGGTCGCCCTCAGAAGGGTGCGGAACGGACAGGACCGGAACAGGACCGGAAGAGGAAGGGTCGCAGAGATGGCCACGAACGAGTCGAGCGGTTCCGTGGTGCGACGCATACTCCTGGGCTCGCAGCTCAGGCGGCTGCGCGAGTCGCGTGGCATCACGCGCGAGGCAGCCGGGTACTCGATCCGTGCGTCCGAGTCGAAGATCAGCCGTATGGAGTTGGGCCGCGTGAGCTTCAAGGCGCGTGATGTGGAGGACCTCCTCACGCTCTACGGAGTCACCGACGGCGCCGAGCGCGAGGCGCTGCTCGGGCTGGCCCGCGAGGCCAACGTCGCGGGCTGGTGGCACAGTTACGGCGACGTGCTGCCCAGCTGGTTCCAGACCTACGTGGGCCTGGAGGGCGCCGCCTCGCACATCTCGATCTACGAGGTGCAGTTCGTGCACGGCCTGCTCCAGACCGAGGGCTACGCCCACGCCGTCGTCGTGCGCGGCCAGCCCATGGCGGACGACGCCGAGGTCGAGCGCCGCGTCTCGCTGCGCATGGAGCGCCAGAAGCTGCTGTTCTCCGAGCGCGCGCCACGGTTCCACGCCGTCCTGGACGAGGCGGCACTGCACCGCCCGTACGGTGGCGAAACGGTCATGCGCAACCAGCTCCAGCACCTCATCGACATCTCCGAGCAGGCCAACGTCACGCTGCAGGTGATGCCCTTCGCGCACGGCGGACACGCCGGCGAGAGCGGCGCCTTCACGATGCTGCGCTTCCCCGAGTCGGACCTGTCCGACGTCGTGTACCTGGAGCAGCTCACCAGCGCCCTCTACCTGGACAAATCCGAGGACGTCGCGCAGTACGAGCGGGTCATGGAGCGGCTGCACGCCGACAGCCTGTCCCCGGCCAGGAGCCGTGACCTCATCGGGCGCCTCCTTCAACTCCGCTGACACATCAGTACGATGACGTCGCATCAGGAGTAAGCCCGCGCACCCACCTCATTACGGGCGCCCCGGGCGCCCCGCCTTTCGCAGACAGGATGGCGCAGCATGTCCTACGGCACCGGAACCGGCACCGACCCCGGCACATACGACTCCCTCTTCAGCGAGCTCGCCTACCAGTACATCGACGGCGAGTGGCGGGCCGGCAGCGGCTCCTGGGACATCGTGGACTTCAACCCCTACGACGGGGAGAAGCTCGCCTCCATCACCGTGGCCAGCACCACCGAGATCGACCAGGCGTACCGCGCCGCCGAGCGCGCCCAGCCCGCGTGGGCCGCCACCAACCCGTACACCCGCCGGCTCGTCTTCGAGCGGGCGCTGCGCATCATCGACGACCGTGAGGCGGAGCTGACGGCCGCCATCACGGCGGAGTGCGGCGGCACGGCGCTCAAGGCCGCCTTCGAGCTGCACCTGGCCCGGGAGTTCCTGCGGGAGGCGATCCACCTCGCGCTGCGCGCCGAGGGGCGCATCCTGCCCTCCCCGGACGACACGAAGGAGAACCGGCTCTACCGGGTGCCGGTCGGGGTCGTCGGGGTGATCAGCCCGTTCAACTTCCCCTTCCTGCTGTCGATCAAGTCCGTCGCGCCGGCGCTCGCGCTCGGCAACGCCGTCGTCCTCAAGCCGCACCAGAACACCCCCATCTGCGGCGGCGGGCTGGTCGCGAAGGTGCTGGAGGAGGCCGGGCTGCCCGGCGGGCTGCTGAACGTCGTCGTCACCGACATAGCCGAGATAGGCGACGCGCTCATCGCCCACCCGGTGCCGAAGGTCATCTCCTTCACCGGCTCCGACAAGGTCGGCCGTCACGTCGCCACCGTCGCCGCCTCCCACTTCAAGCGCACCATCCTCGAGCTCGGCGGCAACAGCGCGCTGATCGTCCTGGACGACGCCGACCTCGACTACGCCGTGGACGCCGCTGTTTTCAGCCGTTTCATCCATCAGGGCCAGGTCTGCATGGCCGCCAACCGCGTGCTGGTCGACCGGGCGGTGGAGCGGGAATTCACCGAGAAGTTCGTCGCCAAGGTGCGCACCCTGAAGGTCGGCGACCCCGGTGACCCGGCTACGCACATCGGCCCCCTCATCAACGCCGGGCAGGCGGAGGCGATCACCACGCTCGTGGAGCAGACCGTCGCGGACGGTGCCACCGCGCTCGTACGCGGGGAGGCGGACGGCACGCTGGTCGGCCCGTCCGTGCTCACCGGCCTCGCGGACGACTCGCCCGTCCTGGGCCAGGAGATCTTCGGCCCGGTCGCGCTGATCATCCCCTTCGACGGCGAGGAAGAGGCGATACGGCTCGCCAACGCCACGCCGTACGGCCTGAGCGGCGCCGTGCACACGGGGGACGTGGAGCGGGGCGTACGCGTCGCCAAGCGCATCGAGACGGGCATGGTGCACGTCAACGACGGGACGGTGCACGACGAGGCCATCGTGCCGTTCGGGGGCGAGAAGCACTCGGGGGTGGGCCGGCTGAACGGCGAGTCGATGGTGGAGGCCTTCACCACGACCAAGTGGATCTCGATCCAGCACGGGCGGAGCAGATTTCCCTTCTGAGGACCGGGTTCCGGAGAGATCTAGGACGGAATCCGGCCTAGATCCGTCCTACTGTCGGTCATGTTCGGACGACGACGGCGAAAGGCGGACCTCATGCCCACCCACGTGATCGAGAAGAGCACCTCCGACGAGCGCGGCACCCTGCTGGACTTCCTCGAGGCACAGCGCGGAGGGGTCCGCCGGTCCGTCCTCGGCCTGACGGAGGAGCAGGCGCGGCAGAAGCCGAGCGCGAGCGAGCTGTCGCCGGGCGGGCTGCTCAAGCATGTGGCGGAGGTCGAGGCCGGCTGGCTGCGCATGGCCCAGGGCCGGCCGGAGGACGTCCCGCGCACGCCCGAGAACTGGGACGACGGCTTCCGGCTGCTGGAGGGCGAGAGCGTCGCGGGGCAGCTCGCCTACTGGGAGAAGATCGCCGCCGAGACGGAGGAGTTCATCCGTTCGGTGCCCAGCCTGGAGGACACCTTCCCGCTGCCGGAGGCGCCCTGGTACCCGCCGTCCAGCCGGGTGTCGATGCGCTGGCTGCTGCTGCACCTCATCGAGGAGACCGCCCGGCACGCGGGCCACGCCGACGTCATCCGCGAGTCGCTCGACGGCATGACCGCCTTCGCGCTGGTGGACCAGGAGCGTGGCACCGGCGCCTAGGCTGGACCGCCTCAGCGGTCACACGGCAAGAGGAGGCTGAGGCGCAGATGTCGGCCATCCGGCTGCTGGTGCTGGGCGCGGTCCGCCGGCACGGACGGGCCCACGGTTACCAGGTCCGGGGCGACCTGGAGTTCTGGGGCGCGGACGAGTGGTCCAACGCCAAGCCGGGATCGATCTACCACGCGCTCAAGGCCATGGCCAAGCAGGGCCTGCTCGTCGCGCACGACGTCGCGCCGAGCGAGGCCGGCGGCCCGCCGCGCACGGAGTACGAGCTGACGGAGGCGGGGGAGCGGACGTACTTCGAGCTGCTGCGCGAGGCGCTCTGCTCCGTAGACCAGAAGGTCGACGTCCTCACCGCCGGCGTGGGCTTCCTCGTCGACCTGCCGCGCGCGGAGGCGATCGCCCTGCTCAAGCGGCGGCTGGCCGGGCTGGAGGAGTGGCGCGACGACATCCGCCGGCGCTGGACACCGGCGGAGGGCGAGGACTGGGGCCACATCGGCGAGATCATGGGCATGTGGCTGCACACCGCGGACAGTGGCGCGCAGTGGACGCGCGGACTGGTCGAGCGGTTGGAGGGCGGGGCCTACGTCATGGCGGGCGAGGACGGCCGGGACGACCAAGAGGGGGCCCCAGGCCAGTAGGGGACCTCGCGGCTCAGGTGGCGTGCGGCCTCGCGCGGACGTGCATGCGTTCGCCCTGGGGCCCGAACAGGCTGAGGACCTCCACCGGCCCCTTCCCGGTGCTGCCGAACCAGTGCGGCAACCGGGTGTCGAACTCCGCCGCCTCGCCCACCCCGAGCACGATGTCGTGCTCGGCGAGCACCAGGCGCAGCTGCCCGCTGAGCACGTACAGCCACTCGTAGCCCTCGTGCGTGCGGGGCTCGGGCGTGCTGCGGCTGGCGCCCATGACCATCTTGAACGCCTGCAGCCCGCCGGGCTGTTGCGTCAGCGGCACGACTGTCGAGTCGCCGCGTCTGACCGGCTTCAGCCGCACCCGTGGGTCGCCCACGGGCGGCGCGCCGACGAGCTCGTCCAGGGGCACCTGGTGGGCGTGGGCGATGGGCAGCAGCAGTTCCAGGCTGGGTCTGCGCTGCCCGGACTCCAGGCGCGAGAGGGTGCTGACGGAGATCCCCGTGGTCTTCGACAGGGCCGCGAGGGTGCAGTCGCGCTGGCGGCGGATGCGCTTGAGCCGGGGGCCCACGGCGGCGAGTACGTCTTCCATCCCCTCATTGCAGCCCGCTATTGCGGAAACGGCAACAAGCTTTGTCATCCGCGGGGCGCGCGGCGCATGGTCGGTGCACAGCAGGCGACGAGCGACTGGAGCAGGTGCGATGAACGATTTCGACTGGGCCGCGATGGCCGACATGCTCGAGCTCGAGGGCGAGACGCACAGCCCCTACGTGCGACAGGCCCTCGAGGAGCTGGCCCACCTCACCCCACGGCGGATCCTGGACATCGGCAGCGGCCCGGGCGTCGCGGCCTGCCGCCTGGCGGAGACGTTCCCGCAGGCCGAGGTCACCGCGGTGGACGGGTCTCCGGAGCTGCTGGAGCGGGCCGAGCGGCGGGCGGACAGGCTCGGCGTACGGCTGCGGACGCGGGTGGCGGAGTTCCCGGAGGGGCTCGCCGGGCTGGGCCCGGCCGACCTGGTGTGGTCGGGGCAGGTCGTGCACCACGTGGGCGACCAGCAGGACGCGCTGAACCGGCTGGCCGGGCTGCTGGAGCCCGGCGGGCACCTGGCGATCGTCGAGGGCGGCCTCCAGCCCCGCTGGCTGCCCCGGGACCTGGGCTTCGGGCGGCCCGGGCTGCAGGACAGGCTGGGCGCGGCGATGGGGGAGCGCTTCAGCCGGATGCGGGCCGAGCTGCCCGGCACGGTGGCGGTGGTCGAGGACTGGCCCGGCATGCTGCGTGCCGCGGGCCTCACCGACGTACGCAGCCGGACCTTCCTCGTGGACCACCCCGCCCCCCTGGCGGACGGCCCCCGGCGGTCGGTGCGGCAGGCGCTGGAGCGGCACCGCACGGTCCTCGACGGGCTCCTGGACGCCGAGGACCTGGCGACGCTGGACCGGCTGCTCGACCCGGCCGACCCGGCGGGGGTCGACCGGCGGGCGGACCTGTTCCTGCTGACGGCGAAGACCGTGCACTTCGGCCGCCGGGGAGACAGCTGAGGGGTCGGGCTCAGCTGACGCCGGGCAGCGTCAGCGGGGTGCGGGCGCGCCACTCGGCCACGGCGGGTTCGAGCGTCGGCCCCAGTTCCGGCATCAGCGGTACGACGGCGAGCGCGCTCACGACCTGCAGCAGCCGCGCCCCCTCCATGACCTCCAGGAGGTTGCGGTCCACGCGGGTGCCGGACGCGCGCTCGTACTCCTCCAGGGCGCGCGGGCCGGCCAGCGTCAGGTCCCACTCCACCGGCCCGCGCGTGACGTCCTCGAAGTCGCTGAAGAGGTGACCGGTGCGGGTGCGCAGGAGGTTGTACGCGGGGGAGTCGCCGTGCAGCGCCTGCAGCCGGGCCTCCGGGAAGTAGGCGGGGAAGTCGCGGACGAGGGCTTCGAGCGTCGCGTACTCCTGCCCGGCCCGGTCGAGATCCCCGGCGGTGAGGAACTCCGGCCGCTGCCGCGCCAGCCGGTCCAGCGCTTCGCCTGTCGCGGGGACCAGCGGGGAGAGCGTCGGCAGCTCGCCGGGGTAGCCGGCCAGCTCGGCGTGCAACGCGGCGGCCCAGCCGGTCTGTTCGGCGAAGCGGGCCTCCAAAGCCTGCGGGTCGGCGGCCATCGCCTCCGCGATGGGGTCCACCTCGTCCACGTACTCCCAGAACGTCAGCGACAGACCCTCGCACTCGACCGGCTCCCGCGGCACCAGCGGGCTGGGCCCCACGACCGGCGCCCCGGCATCGGCCAGCCAGCCCGCCACGGCGAGCTCGCGCCGCTGCTTCGCCACCAGCGCCTCGGCGGGCACGAGGGTCAGGGACGGGACGCGTACGACGACCGGGGCCGGTGCGAGGTGGACCAGTACGTTGAAGACGTCGTGCAGCACGCGGGGTTCGTCGGCGCGCAGCCCCAGGCGCCGGCCCGCCTCGGTGGCGATGCGGACGGCGCGTTCGGCGCGGTTGCTCAGGCTCGTCATGGGCCGATCGTCACCCGTGGCGAGGGGAGTTGTCGACGCCATTTCGGGCAGGCCGGCGGTGGGCCCGGCTCAGAAACGGACGCGGCGGAGCTCGCGGTCCCCGCCGCGGACGCTGCGGCGGCCCGCCAGGGAGAAGTCGTGGCTGCCGCGCATGATGGCCCGCATGTCGGCGATGTGCTGGTAGACCCGGGCCCGCTCGCGCTGCGGTACCGCCAGCCTGTCGCACAGGCGGGGGATGCGCGCCTCTTCCGCCAGGAACGTCTCGGTCTGTTCGCGGAGTACGGCCTGGATGTGGGCGATCGCCTGCGCGCGGGTCAGGCCCTGGCCCTCCAGGACGAGGACCATGTTGTCCGGGTCGCCGGCCGCCTCTTCCGCCGGGAGGGAGTGGACGTCCTGGGTGATGCCGGTGACGCGGGCCGTGATGCGGCGCATGGCCTGCATGGGGGCGCTCTCCAGGATGTCCGGGGGGACCTCGTAGTGACCGACGCGCTCGGCGAAGTCCAGGATCACCCACACCACGCCCGAGATGGAGCGCAGTTGCAGATAGTCCTCGATGCCGAGGGCGGTGCGCCGGCCGGCGCCGGGGAGGCGGTGGCGGTGGTCGGAGGCGATGGCGCACGTGTGGAGGAAGCCGGCCCAGTGGCCGACCGCGCGGGCCCGCCAGGCCGGTGACATGCCCTGGCACTCCCTGGTCCACAGGTCGGCGAGCGCGGTCACCACGGGCTCGGCGGTGGGTACGACGCGCCCGGGTACCCCGCCCGTCACCACCGCGAGCAACTCCGCGACCAGACGACGGACCCGGCCCTTGTCGTATCCGAGGCGGCCGTCCAGCAGCTCGTCCAAGTGCGCCCACCAACAGGCGTGATCGGAGCAGAGGTCGAGATCGGGGCCGGTGGCGTCACCGAAGACGGAGGCCGCCCACAGCGGCATGTCGTGCCGGTCGAGGCGGTGCCGGCCGTGTCCGTCGGGCAGCAGACCCATCCGGCGCATCCAGGAGCGGGAGTGCGCGGCCGCCCGGTGCCGCTCGACGTCGGCCCTGGGCGCGAAGGGCAGGTCGAACGGGCGCGCCATGCGGCGGGGGAGGAGGGGAGGGGGAAGGTTGGCCTCGCACCCCATGGCGATCACGGTCCCGTTCTGTGGCCGGGGAGAGCTCTCCGGTCCATCCCACACGCCGGCACGGTACGGCGCAGCCCCTACGGTTCGAACGGGTGACGAGGCGTCTCCATGGTTGTCAGTGGTGGGTGCCAGACTGCGGGCATGACTGAGACCGTGAAGGGCCCCGCCAGCTATTTCCCGTCGATCGAGAAGAAGTACGGTCGGCCGATAGCGGAGTGGAAGGACCTCATCCGTGCGTCGCCCCTCGTCAAGCACATGGAGCTGGTCGGGTGGCTGAAGACCGAGCACGGCCTGGGGCACGGCCACGCCAACGCCCTTGTCGCCCACACCTTGGCGGAGGGCGGCGACAAGTAGAACTCACGTGGATGCCGGGGGCTTTTCCTGGCCGATCACTTCGAGCAGCAGCTTCGCGGCCACGGTCGCGCCGTCGGTGCGGATCGTGCCGGCCACGGCGGCCGCCCGTGCGCGGGTCTCGTCGGTCAGGGCCGTGGTGAGCGCGGCCGAGAGGGACTCGGTGGTCAGGGTCGGACCGTCGTGGGCCGCGCCGATGCCCAGCTCGGCCACGCGGCCGGCCCAGTACGGCTGGTCGCCCATCTGGGGCACGATCACCTGCGGTGCGCCGGCCCGGGCCGCCGTCGTCGTGGTGCCCGCGCCGCCGTGGTGCACGACGGCGGCCACCCGGCCGAACAGTGCCTGCTGGTTGACCTCGCCGACGGCGAAGCAGTCGTCCCGGTCGTCGAGCAGGGCCAGGTCGGCCCAGCCGCGGGAGAGGAGTACGCGGCGGTCCTGCGCGCGGACCGCCGCGACGGCCGCCCGGGTGACGTCCTCCGAGTCGGGCATGGGCGTGCTGCCGAAGCCCACGAACACCGGTGGTGTGCCGGCGTCCAGGAACGCCTCCAGATCGGCCGGGAGGGGGCGCTCGTCGGGGCGGATCCACGCGCCGGTCTGCACGACGTCGAGGTCGGCCGGCTGCGGCCACGGGCCCAGGGTGGGGTCCGCCGCCAGCCACGGATGGTCGCTGAGGAAGTAGTCGCGGAAGTTGTCCACCGGCGGCAGGCCGGCCGACGCCCGGTGGGCGGCGAGTCCGGTGCCGAACAGCACGTTCACGTTCTCGATGTCCAGGTCCCACAGCGCCCGGTTGTCGGTCACGTCGGGCGGGAACGGCCGGCCCGGCAGCTCGAACGGCGGGTGGTGCGGCGACGGCAGGTAGGTAGGGAAGTAGGCCACGTATCTGTAGGGGACGCCCAGTTTCTCGGCCACTGCCCGCGCGGCGCCCGCGGCAGGGGGCAAGCCGGTCGCCACCACCGCGTCACACCCCTCGGCCACGGCGGCGACCGCGTCGTACGTCATGGCGAACATCGCGGCGGCGAGCTGCGGCAGGATCTCCGCCGACAGCGGCTCCGGCCCGGCCATCGCCTGGGCCGCCATTTCGCGTATCGACGGGCCTATCGGCGCCAGCGGCAGGCCGGAAGCGTCCAGCAGCTCCGCGAAGTCCGGCGGCGCGCACATCTGCGTCTCCGCGCCGAGAGCCCGTAACTGCAGGGCGAGTCCCACCATCGGTTCGACGTCGCCGCGCGACCCGTACGCCAGTAACAACACCCGCATGTCGCGACTCTCAGTCTGTAGATCCGGCAGTCAGTGCCGCCGATTCTGCGGCACCGACTGCCGCGGGCACCAGAGTCCGTCACCTGTCGGCGAGTGTGCTGTCAGGCCAGAGGGGGTCGGGGAAGAGGGCTTCATCGGAGCCGGAGTCGGAGTCGGCGACGTCGGGCATGAGGGTGGCGAGCATGTGCTGGGCGGTCGTCGCGTTGTCGATGGCGCGGGGCAGCATGACGCTTTCGTAGGCGTCGAGGGCCTGGTCGACGGTGGAGTGGCCGATGACGGCCTGGGCGAGTTCGGCGCCGTCGAGCAGGGCGAGGTTGGCGCCGACTCCGACGGGCGGCATCAAGTGGGCGGCGTCGCCGAGCAGGGTGATGCCGGGGACGCGCTCCCAGGAGTGGGGAACCGGAAGGACGAACATGGGCCGGTTGATGAAACCGCCCTCGTTGTCGCGCAGGATGGCCAACAGGCTCTCGTCCCAGCCCTGGTACCGGTCGAGGAGGCGGGCGCGTACCGCTTCGGTGTCCGCGAGGTCGAGGCCGGCGTGCCAGTCCTGCGGGCCGCGGAAGGTGATGTAGACGCGGACGTGTCCGTCGCTGTTGCGCTGCATCACGAGGCTGCGGCCGCCCGCCTTGGCCGACATGGTGCCGGCGCCGAGCAGGCGGGCGATGCCGGGGTGACGGCGGTCGACGTCGTCGAAGTGGGTTTCCACCATCGTGACGCCCGTGTAGGAAGGTTGGGCGTCGGAGACCGCGGGGCGTACGCGCGACCAGGCGCCGTCGGCGCCGATGACCAGGTCGAAGTCCTCGACGGTCCGGCCGCCGTGGTGCAGGCGGGCGGTGCCGTCGGGGAGCGGGGTGGCGGCCTGTACGGGCTGGTTCCAGCGGACCGTGCCGGGGGCGAGGGAGTCCAGCAGGAGGGCGCGGAGCCGGCCGCGGTCGATCTCGGGCCTGCTCAGATCGCCGTCGCCGGCCCGGTCGCGGCGTATCAGCGCCGCGTGGCGGTCGTACAGGCGCCACTCCTGGCCCTCGGGCCGGGACAGGGCGAGGAACCGGTCGAGGAGTCCGGCCGCCCGCAGGGCGACCTGGCCGGTGTCTTCGTGGATGTCGAGGCTGCCGCCCTGTGAGCGCGAGTCGGGCCCGGGCTCGCGCTCGAAGACCGTGACCGGCAGGCCGTGTTGCTGCATGACGCTCGCGCAGACGAGGCCGCCGAGGCCCGCGCCGACGATGGCGATGCGAGGAGTGGTGGACATCAGGGTCGTGCTCCGTTCGAGGCGGCTTTGTGTGTGGGGTGGGCTGACGCCCCCACAGAAACACAGCCGCTCCAAAAGTACAACTGCTCCGACTTTCTAGTCGATCGCCTTTGTGATCGACTCGGCCCGCCGGGGTAGGGTGGGGAACATGGCCGATACGACGACAGGGCGACGCGAGCGCAAGAAGGCCCTGACCAGGCAGGCGCTGGCGGATGCCGCACTGCGGCTGTTCACCGAACGGGGCTTCGACGACGTCGGTGTACGCGAGGTGGCGGAAGCCGCCGACGTCTCGCTGAGCACGCTCTTCAAGCACTTCCCCAGCAAGGAAGCCCTCGTCTTCGACCTGGACACCGACATCGAGAGCGCCCTGCTCGCCGCTGTTCGCGACCGGGCCCCCGGGCAGTCCGTGCTGCACGCCCTGCGCGACCACCTCGTGCGCACGCGTACCGCCGTGCGCACCGACGACCCCATGTTCGTCCTCGTGGAATCCACTCCCGCGCTGAGCGATTACGCCCGGCGCATGTGGTCGCGCCACGAGAAGGCGCTGGCCGCCACCCTCGCCGACGCCACCGGGCTGTCCCCGGACGCCCCCGCCGTCACCGGCCTCGCACGCTTCGCCATGGAAGCCCCCAGCATCGCCCGTGCGAGCGACGACCCTGCGCGAACCATGCACGAGCTGTTCGCCCTGCTGGAGAACGGCTGGGCCACCACCCCCTTGGCGGGCACCCCCTAGGGGCGGCGAGCCAGCAAGTGGGCTTCGAGGAAGCCCCGTTCGGACGCCGGGTCGTGGATCAGCCGGGCGAACGTGACGAGCCCGGCCCCGGCCAGCAACTCGTCGAACCGGTCCACCGGCCAGCTGTAGGCAGGCGTCACCTTGTGGTCGAAGCGCACCGGCTCCGGAGCGTCGGTCGCGAAGAACGAGACCAGGAGCAGGCCCCCCGGCGCCAGGACACGCGCCTGCTCGGCGAGCAGCGCGGGCAATTCCCCGGGCGGGGTGTGAATCGTCGAGTAGTGGGCCAGCACGCCGCCGAGCGCGCCGTCCTCGACCGGCAGGGCCTCCATCCGCGCCTCGTCGAACCGCAGCGCCGGATGGGCCCGCCGGGCGTGGTCGACCATGGCCGGGGACAGGTCGAGCCCGAAGGCGTCCAGCCCCAGCTCGTGCAGCATGGCCGTCAGGTGTCCCGGCCCGCACCCGACGTCGGCTGCCCGCCGGTTCCCCGTCCCGCGCACCAGCTCGGCGAAGGTGCCGACCATGGCCCGCGCGAACGGCCGCGTCTCCAGCCGGTCGGCGAACATCGAGGCGTACAGCTCGACGACCCCGTCGTAGGCCGCCCTGGTCTCGTCCCGGTGATCCACCACGGGGAGAGACGCTAACATCCGCGTTTCTTCTTCGTGAGGAACGCCTCCCGCCCCGCCCGGCTGGCCTCCCGCACCGCCGCCGCACGGGAGCGGACATCGACCGGAGGCCGCTCGACGTGCTCGTGCTCATGCTCGCCGTGGCAGGGGCGGCACAGGCCACCCGAGAGCGCTTCCGGGCGCCCCGGCGCGCCACAGTTGGCGCACTCCATCATGCGACGCCGCACCGGCACCCGTTCCGGCAGCGGCTCCGGCGGCATCTTCACCGTCAGACGCCTCCGCGCGAACGCCCCCGGCGCGTGGACCACCCCCGGCAAGTCCGCCGTGAGGGTACGCACGAGGTGGCCGCGCGGCACGCCACGGGCCAGCCACTCAGCGGCGAGTGGCTCCAACTCCTCGCACTCGGACGCCGAGAGAGTCATACGGTCGTCCGTGCGGCCGAGCGCCGCCAGCGTCTCGTACGCCTCGGAACGCCGCCCCCGCGCGAGCGGTTCCTCCTGCGTCTGCGGGACGTCGCCCTGCAGGTACCGCGCCCACCAGGCGTCGCTGCGCGGCGTGCGGGAGAAGTACGTGCGGAACACCCACTGCGTGCGCTCGTCGCCGACCGGTTCCCGCTGACGGCGCAGGTGCCCGGCGGCGGCGAGCGCGTTGAGCGCGGTGCGGATGGCTTGCTGGCCGTACGGAGGCAGCTCCTTGGCCAGCGTCTTCACGTCGATGGCCGCGCCCTCGGGCAGACGGTCGATGTGGGAGGCGATGTACGCCTCGCGCTCGGGCAGATGAGCGAAGGTGTCGGCTTTGCGCGGCGCCTGGTCCGGTGCGGATTTCTTTCCGTAGCCGGGTGAGGCCATTGGGGGGTCGTAGGGGCGGGGCGCAACGATAGTCTTGGCGTCAGCCACGGGGATCGTTCCTCACGCGATTGGCGATCTTGGTGGTCAGACCCCCGTTCGGTGTTGGCGCACCGGCGGGGGTTGCTTGTTGCTGCGCACGCTACAGGGCGAGTGCGCGGTGTGGCGACTCGGTTGCGGAAAGTCATCCGCGTGTGCTTGTGCGGGAGTTGGGAGGGTGGGTGGGTTGTCCCAACCCACCATTCATTACAGAGGGCGCTCGACCCCCGACCCCCGAAGCTCGGCCGTGAAGGCGGCCCAGGTGGCGGGGGAGATTCGTATTCGCGGATGCCCTTGCGCGGACCCGAGCTTCGAGTCCCGGACGCTGACTCGCCCTCGGGCCATGTTTACTTCCACGCAGTTGGCGTCGGGCTGGCTGTAGCTGGACTTGAACCACGGCGGTCGGCCGTTCATAGCTCTGCCATGACCTTTCTGATGAGCTCGGTGGATTCCTGGGTGCTCAGCGCCTGCCTGCTGAGCATGTTCAGCGTCTTGGTCAGGTGACTGACCATCTCGGCGTCACTGTGCATCACGAAAGTGCTCTGCGCTTCCACGTAGGCGTAGTGCTGGTGGTTGGGGGTCTCCATCAGTGTGAGAGCCCCGTTCAGATGGTCGGTTGCGCAGCAGTCGATAGGCAGCACGTGAAGAGAGAGGTTACGCAGCTGTGCCCTGTTGAGCAGATGGCCCAACTGCTCTTTCATCACCGGACGTCCACCGGCGCCCGCGCGTAGCGCTGCCTCGTAGATCACGTAGGTGAATGCGACGGACGGCTCGTGTGTCAGCTTCTCTTGTCGCTTCAGACGGTGTGTGACGCGCTCCTGCACGCTCTCGTCGTCTACAGGTGGCCAGTGCCCCTTCCAGATGGCCCACATGTACGCCTCTGTTTGCAGGAGTCCAGGGATGAGCAGGGGCTCATACGACGTCACGGCGATGGCCTCAGCCTCAATGTCCAAGAACTCGCGGACGTGCGAGGGCACTCGCTCGGGCAGCAAGTAGTCCCGCGCCGCCAGCAGCAACCCCTTCGCCCCGCACATCTCGTCCGCGACTTCGAGCAGACGCACGCTCGGTCGGCGTCGGCCCTGTTCCATCGACTTGAGCGACTCGTAGCTGTAGCCGGCCTCTTTCGCCAGTTCCTCCCGGCTGACGCCTGCCAGGGTCCGCCACAGCTTGATCTGGTTGCCGCAATAGCGCCAGGCGATCGGCGGCTGTGAGCTCTCGGTCGACACCCTGCTGCCCCCTCCCGAGCCCATGCCGGGGACGGCAGGGCCCCGTACCCACGTCGATACTGCCGATTCTGCTCCCCCACCAGCACCCTTTGAGCCTTGAACGCCGAAAACTCCCCGCTCACGAGCGACGCTCGCGCACCAAGGACACCGATGACAGCCGTGCGACTCGACGCCCCGCCCACGTACGTCTGGTGGCGGTTCACCCGCCACCCCCGCAATGTCGGCGCAGCCCGCAGGCTGCTGCGAGATCAGGCCCGCTCGTGGCGGGCGCCGGAGGAGGCGGTCGAGACGGCGGTGCTGCTGCTGAGCGAGCTGATGACGAACGCGTGCCGGCACGGGCGGGTCTCGCCGGGCCGGGAGATCCACGTGCTGTGCATCGTGGCCGACGGAAACCTGCGCATCGAGGTCTCGGACGCGGGCGACGGCATCCCCCGGCGCTGCCGGGCGTCGGCCGAGGAGGAGGCGGGCCGGGGCCTGAGGCTCGTGGCCGCCCTTGCCGAAAGGTGGGGCTTCTGCCCGCGCCCGCACGGCATCGGCAAGACGGTGTGGTGCGAGCTGCCGCTCAGCTGACCCGGAACCTGGGCAGGTTGGAGTTAGATCAGGCTGCGGAGATCAATCTCGACCGGGAAGGGCACGTCGGTCTTGAGGGTGCCGGTGTGTGTGGGGCGGTCGGGGCTGGGGGCATAGACGCCTGCCTCCGGGTGCAGCCAGAACTCGTGCACCACCGGAACGTCTTCCTCGTCCCGTTCAACGCGCCAGAAGTATTGGATTCCGGCGTCGGCATACATGCCGGGCTTGCGAAACCGGTCGTCGGTGCGCGACCCCTTGGACACGACCTCGACAGCGAGGACAACCCGATCGACGGGGACACATTCCATGCTCCGCCGGTCGAGATCACGTGTGTCGAAGACGATGACGTCAGGTTTCGTCGGATTGGCCTCGTCGACGAGGACGCACCGCTCCGAGTTGACGCGGTAGGGGGGCCGATTGGCGAGCCGCAGCGCGACCAGCAGCCCGTCGCGCACGTCGTCGTGCCACTGATTTGCCATCCCGCGTACCACGATCTTCCCATCCACCAGTTCCCAGTCGAACGGCAGGGCCAGCTCCTTCACCTGGTCGTACGTCCAGCCGTCCGCCGGCGGGTACATCCAGTTCTCCGGGGTGGCCCGCTCACGCCGACCGTGTTCGTGCCTGGCTTCTGCGGCCATTGCTGCTCCCATGGGCTGGATCGTGTGCGAGATCGTGGACAGGCGTCCCGCATTCGACGGTAGCGCCACACGGTCGGGTGAGGGGGGACCGTTTTTCCGACGCGCCCCGGTGATGTCACTGCCGCAGGTACGCCAGCACCGCCATCACCCGGCGGTGATCGCTGTCGCCCGCCTGCAGGCCGAGCTTGTCGAAGATGTTCCCGATGTGTTTCGACACCGCGGCCTGGCTGACGGACAACGTCGTGGCGATGGAGGCGTTGGAGCGTCCCTCCGCCATCAGGGACAGCACCTCGGTCTCGCGTGGCGTCAGGTTCTTGACCGAGGACTGGCCCCGGCGGCGGCTCAGCAGGCGGCGGACGATCTCGGTGTCGATGACGGTTTCCCCGTCGGCGACGCGCCGGGCCGAGGCGAGGAACTCCGGGATGTCGCCCACCCGGTCCTTGAGCAGGTAGCCCACGCCCGAGGAGCTCGTCCCGAGCAGTTCGTCGGCGTAGTCGGCGTTCAGGTACTGCGAAAGCACCAGCACGCCCAGGCCCGGGTGCTCCCGGCGCAGGGCGATGGCCGCGCGCAGGCCCTCGTCCTTGAAGCCCGGGGGCAGGCGGACGTCCACCAGGGCCAGGTCGGGGTGGTGTTCGCGCACCGCGGCCAGGAGGGAGGGGGCGTTGTCGACGGCCGCGACGACGTGGTGGCCGAACTTCGTGAGGATCTGCACCAGGCCCTCCCTGAGCAGGGTGGAATCCTCCGCCATCACGATCCGCATGGAATCTCCACATGCACCAGGGTCGGCCCGCCCGCCGGGCTCGACAGATGAACCGTTCCGCCGAGGACCGCCACCCGGTCCGCGAGCCCCAGCAGTCCGGTCCCGGACTCCGCGTCGGCGCCACCGACGCCATTGTCGTACACCTCCAGCACCAGCCGCGTACCCGTGCGTCGCAGCGACAGCCGAGCCTCGGTGGCGCCGCTGTGCTTGGTGACGTTGGCCAGCGCCTCGCAGGCGACGAAGTACGTCGCCGCCTCCACGGCCTCCGGCGGGCGGGCCGGCAGCTCGACGTCGGCCTCCACCGGGAGGACCGCGTCCTCCGCCAGCTCGGCGAGCGCGGCGGACAGGCCCCGGTCGGTGAGCGTCGAGGGGTAGATGCCGTGGACGAGCTCCCGCAGCTCGCGCAGGGTCGTACGGGCCTCCTGGGCGGCCTTGTCGACGAGTTCGCGTGCGGGGGCGTCGGTGTCGGCGAGTTCCAGGCGGGCCAGGCCGAGGGTCATGATGAGGCCGGTCAGGCGCTGCTGCGCGCCGTCGTGGAGGTCGCGTTCGATGCGGCGGCGCTCCGCGTCGTACGCGTCCAGGATGCGCGCCCTGGACCGGACCAGCTGGCCGATGCGCTCGTCCTGCGCGGCGTCGGTGTCGTCGTGACGGCGCGTCAGCACGTGGGTGGCCAGCCGGGCGCGGGCGGTCGCGTACCGGGTCAGCGCCAGGTAGGTGAGGGCCAGGACGACGACGCCGCACGGCACGAGGAGCACGGCCTGTACGTCCGACCGGGCCTGGAAGACGGCCATGCTCACCCGGCCGTCCGGGGTGAAGCGGCGCAGCAGCGGTGCGGCGAGCAGTGCGCAGGACAGGGTCAGGCTGCCCAGGACGAGTATGAACTCGCCGACCGACAGGGCGCAGTGGACCGTCGCATAGGCCAGCTCCCGCCAGGTGGCCCGTTCGGAGAGCCGCTGCCGCAGCCAGGCCCGTGGCCCCTCTCCGGCCGAGGGGGTGTGGGGCGAGGGGGCGGCGGTGCCGGTGAACATCCGCAGCCGCGCCCGCTCGACGGCGCCCAGGGGGATGCCCGACAGCAGCACGGCCGCCAGGAGCGGGATGCCGACGACGAACAGCGCCGTCGCCAGGCCCAGGGCCAGCAGGACGGCGCCGCAGACCGACCACACCAGCCCGACCGGGAAGCCGCACGCCAGATAGAGCACCGACCGGCCCAGCCGCGCGCCCCCGGCACGTAATCGCGCCCGCGCCGCCTCGTACCCCAGCACCCCTCCACCCCCAAGTCCCTCGTCCCGTTCACGGCGAAGGATCACGGGGCGGTGATCAAGGGTAGACCTGGCTCTACCCCGGGTGTCCATTACGCACCACCGACATCGCCCTCCGGGAAAGATTGACTTGTTCCATGAAGACAACGCAGCCGCCCCACATCGTCTACAAGCCCGTGACCGGCAGGAACGTCGCGGTCGACCTGCGGTCCCTGCGCAAGGTGCACGGGCGGGGCGAGCACGCGGTCACCGCTCTGCACGACGTCGACCACGGGTTCGCCAGTGGGACGTTCACGGCGGTGATGGGCCCCTCCGGCTCCGGGAAGTCCACGCTGCTGCACTGCGCCGCCGGCCTGGAACGCCCGACCTCGGGGGAGGTCTCGCTCGCCGGACGTGAGCTCGGTGCGCTGTCCGAGCGGCAGTTGACGCTGCTGCGGCGGGACCGCATCGGCTTCGTCTTCCAGGACTTCCACCTCGTACCCGCCCTGAGCGTCGCCGCCAATGTGGCGCTACCGCTGCGGCTGGCGGGGCGCAGGCCGAACGCGGGACAGCTGGACGAACTGCTGTCGACCGTCGGCCTGTTAGGCAAGCGCGACCGCCGGCCGGCCGAGCTGTCGGGCGGCCAGCAGCAGCGGGCCGCCGTGGCCCGGGCGCTCGTCACCGGCCCCGACGTGGTCTTCGCCGACGAGCCGACCGGAGCGCTGGACCGCGCCTCGGGCCGTGCCGTGCTCGCCCTGCTGAGGGAGGCCGTCGACGCCATGGGCACCACCGTCGTCATGGTGACGCACGACCCCCAGGCGGCCGCCTGGGCGGACGAGGTGCTGGTACTCGCCGACGGACGGGTGGTCGACCGCCTCACCGGGCCCGACGCCGCCGCCGACACGATCGCGGCCCGCATGGCCGCCCTGGAGGTCTGAGGTGTTCTCCCTCGTCCTGGCCTCCGCGCGCACGCGCCTGTGGCAGTACGCCGGAGTGCTCGTGGTGGTCGTCATGAGCTCGGCCCTGGTCACCGTGCTGGCCACCGTGCTGGACCGGGTGCACCGGGCGGACGCCGGGCAGGCGGCCGTGAAATCGGCCGCGTCACTGCTGGGCCTGGTCGGCGGCACCTCGGGCCTCACCGCCTGGCTGCTCGTGGTGAACACCATGGCCCTGGTCGTGCAGCAGCGCCGCCGCGAGATCGGAGCGCTGCGCACCATCGGGGCGACGGCGCGGCAACTGCGCCTGCAGATCGCCGGCGAGGCGCTGGTGATCTCTCTCGTGGGCGCGGTGGCCGGCGCCGGCATCGGGCTGGCCGCGGCGGGCCCGGCCCTGCACTGGCTCATCCGCAACGACGTCCTGGCCGCCGGCCCGACGGCCGGCCTGTCCCTGCCGGGCTGCGCGGCGGGCGTGCTGTGCACCACGGTCATCGCCCTGCTCGCCGCCTGGACCGCGGCGAACGGCCCGATGCGCACCTCCCCGATCGCCGCCCTGCGCGAGGCGGAGGCGGAGCGGCGCGCGATGCCGCGCGGGCGGGCCGTCGGGGCGCTCGCCATGCTGGGCCTGACCTGGGCGGCCTGGGACTGGTACGGGCACCGCGGCGGCCCGCACGAGGCCGTCAACGGCGCCATGGCGCTGTGCCTGCTGCTGATCCTCTCCGTCTGGCTGCTCATTCCCCTTCTGGTACGCCCCATCGCCGCCCTGTGCGCCCTGCCCGGCCGGCTGCTCTCCCGCTACTCGGGCACGCTGGCGGCGGCCAACAGCGCGAGTGCCACGCGGCGCGTGGCGGCCATGGCGGGACCCGTGCTGATCGCGGCGGGCCTCAGTGCGATGCTGCTGTGCGGCAACGCCGTCTCCGGCGAGGTGGAGTCCCGGCCGGTGCGGACTTCGGTGGTGGCGGCTCAGGCCGGTGCGGCCGACGCCGGGCACGAGGAGGTGCGTCCGGCCGTCGCGCCGGAACGGGGCGACAGCGACCGGGCCGAGCGGCAGCGGGACCGCAACGCGGTGGGCATGCGCATCCTGATGACCCCCCTCATCACCTTCTCCGCCATCGGCATCCTGAACACGCTGCTGCTGGCCACCCGCCGGCGCCGCCGGGAGTTCGCCGTCCTGCGGCTGACCGGCAGCACCCGGGGACAACTGCTGCGCATGCTCGGCTGGGAGTCCGCCGTGGTCGTCCTCAGCGGTCTGATCGCGGCGGCCGCGGTGGTGACCGTCTCCCTCGGTGGACTCTCCGCCCGGCTCGGCCTGCCCGCCGCCGACCTCCTGTCCCTCCTGCCCTGGGGAGCACTGGCCCAGGTCGCCGCCGGCTGCGCCGGCCTGGGGCTGCTCGGCGTCGTCGTCCCCGGCCTGCTCGTCATGCGCGTCCAGCCCTCGCAGACGGCCCGCGACGCCGCCTGACGCGCTCCCCGAACGTCCGGACTTGCACCTCACGTCGCGTGAGCCCCCACTGTGGAGCGTGCACACAGAAGGGAGCGGAGACGTGAGTCACTCCGTAGGACAGGTCGCGGCGATCGCCGGGGTGACCGTGCGGACCCTGCATCACTACGACGAGATCGGCCTGCTCGTGCCGTCCGGGCGCAGCCACGCGGGGCACCGGCGGTACGAGGACGCGGATCTCGACCGGCTGCAGCAGATCCTGTTCTACCGGGAGCTCGGGTTTCCGCTCGAAGAGGTGGCGGTCCTGCTGGACGATCCGGATGCCGATCCGATGGCGCACCTGCGGCGTCAGCACGCGTTGCTGGCGGAGCGGATCGACCGGCTTCAGCAGATGGCCGCCGCCGTCGCACACGCCATGGAGGCACGGAAGATGGGGATCAGGCTCACGCCGGAGGAGAAGTTCGAAGTGTTCGGGGACTTCGACCCCGACGAGCACGCGGAGGAGGTCGAGCAGCGGTGGGGCGACACCGACGCCTACCGCGAGTCGCAGCGCCGCACGGCCGCGTACACCAAGGAGGACTGGCTGCGGATCCGCGCCGCCACGGACGGGCTGAACGAGCGGATCGCCGCGCTCATGGCGTCGGGGGCGCCGGCGGACTCGGAGGCGGCGATGGATCTCGCGGAGGAGCACCGGCAGCAGATCTGTGGGTTCTATTACGACTGCCCGTACGAGATCCACACCGCGCTCGGTGAGATGTACGTGGCCGACGAGCGCTTCACGGCCACGTACGAGGCGGTGCGGGCGGGGATGGCGGCGTATCTGCGGGACGCGATCCTGGCCAACGCGGTGCGGAACGGCGCGTAGCGCTCAGCGGGGCCTGGGGCTGCGCCCCAGGCCCCGGCCGGCTTCACTGCTGCGGCGTGATCACCACTGCCGTGCCGTAGGCGCAGACCTCCGTACCGACGTCCGCCGCCTCCGTCACGTCGAAGCGGAACATGAGCACCGCGTTGGCGCCGCGGGCCTTGGCCTGCTCGATCAGGCGCTCCATGGCCTGGTTGCGGGTCTCGACGAGGGTCTTGGTGAGGCCCTTGAGCTCGCCGCCCACGAGGGACTTCAGGCCCGCGCCGATCTGGCTGCCGATGTGGCGGGAGCGGACGGTGAGGCCGAAGACCTCGCCGATGACGCGCTCCACCCGGAAGCCGGGGACGTCGTTGGTCGTGACAACGAGCACATCGGCCTTCTCGTGCTGGCCGCCGCCGTACTCCTCGATGCCCATCGCGTCTACCTCCGTCTTTGCTGTGCAGTTTTGCCGGTCGCCGTCCTTGACGCACTCTGGAGGGGCGTGGTTGCTCCATTCGGGCGTAGGTGCCCGGTCGTCTTCTGGAACCGGGAGGGCGGCGGCCGCGTTGATAGCTTTGGGCCGCACATCGCCTCCCCGCCTGTGGCCGGGTCTCGCACGAGCCTGCGCCCACGACCCAGGAGCCTCACACTCGTGACCCTGACCACCCTCGCGCTCGGCCCCCAGTGGCTGGACTCGGATTATCTGATCAACCAGTTCGGGTTGATCGGTGTCCTGGCCATCGTCTTCGCCGAGTCGGGCCTCCTCATCGGCTTCTTCCTCCCTGGCGACTCCCTGCTCTTCACGACCGGCCTCCTGGTCACGACGGGGCAGCTGGACTACCCGCTGTGGGCGGTGTGCGGGCTGGTCGTGCTGGCGGCGGTCCTCGGTGACCAGGCGGGCTACCTCTTCGGCCGGAAGGTGGGCCCGGCGCTGTTCCGGCGCCCGGACTCGAAGCTCTTCAAGCAGGAGAACGTCGAGAAGGCCCACGAGTTCTTCGAGAAGTACGGGCCGAAGTCCCTGGTCCTGGCGCGCTTCGTACCGGTGATCCGGACCTTCACGCCGATCATCGCCGGTGTGAGCCGGATGAACTACCGCTCCTTCCTCACCTTCAACATCATCGGCGGCATCCTGTGGGGCGCCGGCGTGACCGCGCTGGGCGCGGCCCTCGGCAAGGTCGAGTTCGTCCACAAGAACATCGAGGCGATGCTGATCGCGATCGTGCTGATCTCGGTCCTGCCGATCGCCATCGAGTTCCTGCGCGCCCGTTCCAAGGCGAAGAAGGCGCAGGCACAGGCCCCGGCCGCCCCTGCCCCCTCCCCGGTCGCCCCGGAGGAGGACGACTTCGGCTTCGACTACGGCACCTCTCAGCAGGGCACCGGCGCGCACCCGGGCCAGCGTGCCGATGTGTTCGGGGGGCAGCAGTGCGGTGGCTTCGGCGCGCCCCAGCAGGGCGGTGGCTACGGGGCTCCGCAGCGGAGCGGTGGCTACCGGCCTCCGCAGCAGGGTGACGGCTACGGCGCTCCGCAACAGGGTGACGGCTACGACGCTCCGCAGCAGGGGTACGCGGCGCCGCAGCAGGGCGCCGGCGCGCACCCGGGCCGGCGTGCCGATGTGTTCGGCGGACCGCAGGGCGGTGGCTTCGGGGCTCCGCAGCAGGGCGATGGCCAGGGCGCTCCGCAGCAGGGCGGTGGCTTCGGCGCGCCCCGGCAGCGCGATGGTTTCGGCGCGCCCCAGCAGGGCGATGGCCACGGCGCGCCCCAGCAGGGCGGTGGCTACCGCGCGCCCCAGCACGGCGGCGGTTACGGCGCCCCGCAGCAGCCCGGTCCGTACGGCGCGCCCCAGCAGCCCGAGCCCGGTCCCTACGGCGCGCCCCAGCAGAACGCTCCCTACGGCGCCCCGCAGCCCGGCGGCGGTGCGTACGGCGCCCCGCGTGCCGACGTGTTCGGCGCTCCCCAGGGCGGCGGCTACGGTGCGCCCCAGCAGGGCGGTGGCTACGGCAGCCCGCAGTCCGGCGGCTACGACGCCCAGGGCTTCCCCCGGACCGGGGGCTACGAGAGCGCCCCGCAGCCCGGCGGCTACGACTTCCCCGGCGGCGGCGACTACGGCCACGGCGACCACGACCACGGCCACGACGAGCACGGCGGCGGCCACGGCGGTCCCCACGACCCGCCCCCGTACCCCGGGCGCCACGCCCGTCGCTGACCCCGTCGCCGACCCAGGCGCTGAACCCGCCCGTCCGCTTCCCGGGCCCCCGGTGCGCGTCTCCCGTTCCCATCAGGCATGGTGGCCGTAACTGGAGTGCGTAATGAGGAGCACGTGGTGGCTGATCGGCAGCGGGGTGGCGGTGGCGCTCCGGACCAGGAGCCGGGCGAGGACCGCAAGCCGCACTCCGACGAGGCGCACAGCGCCTTCACCCCGCCGCTGGGGGTGCCGCTGCCGTCCCCTCCGGAGGACGAGCACCCCACGTCGGAATTCGCCATTCCGGAGGGCGTCTCGCCCGAGCCCGACACCGGGCCGGAAGGGTCGGCGTTCACCCTGCCCGAGGGCGCGGTCCCGGCCGGGGCCGGGCCGGCCTTCACCCCGCCGTACGGCATCCCCCGGGTCTCCCTCGTCAAGGAGGCCCCCTGGCAGGACCGCATGCGCACCATGCTGCGCATGCCGGTGGGGGAGCGGCCGGTGCCCGAGCGTCCGGAGAAGCCCGAGGAGCCCGGGCCGCCCGTACCGCGCGTGCTGGACCTGACGCTGCGCATCGGCGAGCTGCTGCTGGCGGGCGGCGAGGGCGCCGAGGACGTCGAGGCGGCGATGTTCGGCGTCGCGCACGCCTACGGGCTGGCGCGCTGCGAGCCGACCGTCACCTTCACCCTGCTGACCGTCAGCTACCAGCCGTCCCTCGTCGACGACCCGGTCACCGCCAACCGCACCGTGCGGCGGCGCGGCACCGACTACACCCGCCTGAACGCCGTCTACCGGCTGCTGCACGACATCACCTCGCACGGGCTCACCCTGGAGGAGGCATACGGCCGGCTGGCCGAGATACGCCGCAACCGCCACCCCTACCCCGGCTGGGAGCTCACCCTCGCCTCGGGCCTGCTCGCCGGCGCGGCGAGCCTGCTCGTGGGCGGCGGCGTCGTGGTGTTCCTCGCCGCGGCGGCCGGGGCCATGCTCGGCGACCGGCTGGCGTGGCTGGCCGCGGGGCGCGGGCTGCCGGAGTTCTACCAGTTCGTGGCGGCCGCGATGCCGCCCGCGGCGATGGGCGTGGCGCTGAGCACCGCCCATGAGTACGTGCACGTACAGGCATCCGCCGTGATCACCGGCGGGCTGTTCGCGCTGATCCCCGGGCGGGCCCTGGTAGCGGGCGTGCAGGACGGCCTGACGGGCTACTACATCACCGCCGCGGCCCGCCTGCTGGAGGTCGGCTACCTCATCGTCGGCATCGTCTGCGGCGTGCTCGTGGTCCTCTACGGGGGCGTGCACTTCGGCGGCGGGACGCTCAACCCCGAGGCCGCGCTGGAGCGGGTGGAACGGCCCGTCACCCAGACCGTCGCGGCCATGATCCTGGCCTTCGCCTTCGCGGTGCTGCTCCAGCAGGAACGTCACACCGTATGGATCGCCATGCTCAACGGCGGTGTCGCCTGGGTGGTCTACGGGGCGCTCGCCGACACCATCGGGGTCGACCCGGTGCCCGCCACGGCCATCGCCGCGGGGCTCGTGGGCCTCTTCGGACAGCTCTTCGCCCGCTCCCGGCACGCCTCGGCGCTGCCGTACGTCACGGCGGCCATCGGGCCGCTGCTGCCCGGTAGCGCGGTGTACTTCGCCCTGCTGAACTTCGCGAAGAACGAGCTCAACACCGGCATCTCCAGCCTCACCAAGGCGGCGGCCCTGGCGCTGGCGATCGCCATCGGGGTGAATCTCGGGTCCGAGATGGCCCGGATGTTCCTGAAGGTGCCCGGCGCGGCGGCGCGCCGGGCGGCAAAGCGGACGCGCGGCTTCTAGTCGTACGAAGCCGCGCGCCGGTGCGTCAGGGTGCTGCTCAGTGGTGCGAGCCGCCCGCGGCCTCGAGGCGCTTGTAGGAGGCCTCGATCTCGGCCTCGGCCTCGGCGCGGCCGACCCAGTCGGCGCCCTCGACGGACTTGCCCGGCTCGAGGTCCTTGTAGACCTCGAAGAAGTGCTGGATCTCCAGGCGGTCGAACTCCGACACGTGGTGGATGTCGCGCAGGTGCTCCACGCGCGGGTCGTTCGCCGGGACGCACAGCAGCTTGTCGTCGCCGCCGGCCTCGTCCGTCATGCGGAACATGCCGATGGCGCGGCACTTGATGAGGCAGCCGGGGAACGTCGGCTCGTCGAGGATGACCATCGCGTCCAGCGGGTCGCCGTCCTCGCCGAGGGTGTTCTCGACGAAGCCGTAGTCGGCCGGGTACGAGGTCGAGGTGAAGAGTCGGCGGTCCAGACGGATGCGACCGGTCTCGTGGTCCACCTCGTACTTGTTCCGCGAACCCTTCGGGATCTCGATGGTGACGTCGAACTCCACGGGTGGCTCCTTCATGATCAACACATACGTCTGGTGATTAAGTGTCCCCCACGTAGGTCTGTGGTGGCGAAAGGGGCTGGTCCGTGGTGCCTGATGCCGGACGGTGGCAGGTCAGGTGGTGGCGGGACGCCCCCGTGGCGCGGCGCCGAACCGTGCAGTTCACCGCCACGTCCGCCGTGGCCGGCTTCGTGATCGCAACCGGTGCGGTGGCGGCCGCCGGCCCCTGGGACGGAGGTCAGCGTAAGGCCGAACGGGTGCGCGCCGTGACCGCCGGGCGGGCGGGTGGCGAGGGTCACGCCGCCGCCGGGCGGGGACCGGCCGCCGCGCCGCCGGTGCTGGGCGCGCTGCGCGCCGGGCGGCCGGGGACGCGCGAGGGCCTGGCCGCCGCCCTGGAACCGCTCCTGCGGGACCCCGCGCTCGGCTCGGAGCACGCGGCGTCCGTCGTCGACGTGGCGACCGGGGAGCCGCTCTTCGGCGCCGGCCAGGACGTCGCGTACACGCCCGCCTCCACCATCAAGCTGGCCACGTCGGCCGCGGCGCTCGCCGCCCTGGGGCCCGAGCACCGCATCGAGACAACGGTGGCCGACGGGGGCGCCGGCCGGATCGTGCTGGTCGGCGGGGGAGACCCCACGCTCACGGCCCGCCCCGCCGAGGGCGCCGGGCCGCGCTTCGCGAGCCTGGCCGACCTGGCCGACGCCACGGCGCGCGCGCTCAAGGCGCGCGGGGTCGAGCGCACCACCCTCGCCTACGACACCTCGCGCTACACCGGGCCCGCGCAGCACGTCATCGGGACCAACGAGAACCTCGCCCCCGTCAGCGCCCTCATGGTCGACGAGGGCCGGCTGGACGACTCCTCCCGCGGACCCGCCGACCGTACGGCCGAACCGGCCGCGGACGCGGCGCGCAAGTTCGCCGCGATGCTGCGCGAGCGGGGCGTGGAGGTCGAGGGCGAGCCCACCGAGGGCGCGGCGGCCCCGGACGCGGCCCGCCTCGCCAAGGTCGCCTCAGCGCCGCTGGCCGACCTGGTCGAGCGGGCGCTGACCAACAGCGACAACGACATCGCCGAAGCGCTGGCGCGGCAGACGGCCCTCGCGTCCGGGCAACCGGCGAGCTTCGAGGGCGCGGCGAAGGCCGTCACCGACCGGCTGACGGCCATGGACCTGCCGATGGGCTCCGTCCGCATCGCCGACGGCAGCGGCCTGGACCGCGCCGACCAGGCGTCGGCGGAGTTCCTGGCCCACCTGCTCGCCCGCGCCGCCGACCCCAAGGCGCCCCGGCTGCGCCCGGTCCTGACCGGACTGCCGGTCGCCGGCTTCACCGGCACCCTGCGCGAGCGCTACGCCCGCGACACGGCGGGCCGCGCCACCGTCCGGGCCAAGACCGGCACGCTCACCGGGGTCAACACCCTCGCCGGCACCGCGCTCACCCCCACCGGCCGGCTGCTGTCCTTCGCCTTCCTGGCCTCCGGCACGCCCTCGGCGGACGGCGCCCAGCAGGCGCTGGACCGGCTCGCCTCGGCGGTGGCGTCGACCCTGGACTGAGCCGGCCCCCGACGGGCCCCGCGCCCGGACCGGGCAAGGCCTCTCCCCGATCCGGGCACAGCACGTACGGTGAAGTCATGACGAGCGTCGGTGGTACGGAGATGGTCGACTGGAAGCTCGCGGTGGCGACGGCGACTCGGCTCGTACGGCCGGGGCCGGAGGTCAGCCGGGACGAGGCGCGCGCGGTGGTCGCGGAACTGCGGCGGCACGCGCGCTCCTCCGAGGAGCACGTACGGACGTTCACACGAATGGCGCCACCGGCGGGCGGCGCCGGGGACACCCCCGTCCTCGTCGTGGACCGGGCCGGGTGGATCAAGGCGAACGTCGCGGGGTTCCGCGCGCTGCTGGGGCCGCTGCTGGAGAAGATGCAGGACAAGCGCGGGAACGCCCCCGGTGGCGCGGTCCTGGGGGCCGTCGGCGGCAAGGTGACCGGCGTCGAGCTGGGGATGCTGCTGTCGTTCCTGGCGTCCCGGGTGCTGGGGCAGTACGAGACGTTCGCCCCGGTCGGCCGCGACCTGCCGGGCTCGGCCGACGGCGGCGGCCGGCTGCTGCTGGTGGCGCCCAACATCGTGCACATCGAGCGCGAGCTCGAGGTCGACCCGCACGACTTCCGCCTGTGGGTGTGCCTGCACGAGGAGACGCACCGCACCCAGTTCACGGCCGTGCCCTGGCTCCGCGACCACATCGAGGGCGAGATCCAGACGTTCCTCGCCGAGACGGAGGTCGACCCCGCCACCCTGCTGGAGCGCCTGCGGGAGGCCGCCCAGTCGCTGGCGGGGGGCCGCCCACCGGAGGGCCGCAGCATCGTGGAGCTGGTGCAGACCCCCGCCCAGCGCGAGGTCCTCGGCCGGCTGACGGCCGTGATGTCCCTGTTGGAGGGGCATGCGGACTACGTGATGGACGGAGTCGGTCCGCTGGTCGTGCCGTCCGTGGCCGAGATCCGGGAGAAGTTCCAGAAGCGGCGGGCCAGCGGTGCCGGGCGGCTGGACGCCGCCCTGCGCAAACTGCTGGGCCTGGACGCCAAGCTGCGGCAGTACCGTGATGGCGAGCGGTTCGTACGGGCCGTCGTCGACGAGGTCGGTATGGACGGCTTCAACCGGGTCTGGACGTCGCCGAACACACTCCCGACCAAGGCGGAGATCGCCAAACCGGCGGACTGGGTCGCACGGGTGCACGGACGAACCGACGGGTGAGGCCGGCACGCCCCGTGCCGGATGAACGCTCCCGTAATCACCCGTCCGAGGGACCGTTTGCCGAGGGTGGGCGTGCGATGCTCGGGTAAAGGCTCGTCTCTGTCACCATCGACGCACACAGCGTGACTGAGGCTCGAAGTCGCAAGGCTACGGCCCTCTCCCGATGACCCTCCGAATGGAACGATTGGACACACGGACATGGGTCCACACCCCGCGGTCGCGGCGATACGCCTGGCGGTCCGCCGCGTACTCCACGACGTCCTCACCCTGGCTCCGCCCGCCTCCGTACCCAGCGGGACGCCTTCCGCTGCCTCATCGGCCCCCGACGCCTCCGCCCCCGGCATGCCCCCGCTCGTCCTGGTCGCCTGCTCCGGCGGCGCCGACTCCATGGCGCTCGCCTCCGCCCTCGCCTTCGAGGCCCCCAGGCTCGGGGTCCGGGCCGGCGGGGTCACCGTCGACCACGGCCTCCAGCCGGGCTCCGACCTCCGCGCCGCCGAGGTCGTCGCCCGCCTCGCCGCCTTCGGCCTGGACCCCGTCGAGGCCGTCCGGGTGGACGTCGGCCGGGAGGGCGGCCCCGAGGCCGCCGCCCGCGACGCCCGCTACGCCGCGCTGGACGCCGTCGCCGACCGGCACGGCGCCGCCGCGATCCTGCTCGGCCACACCCGCGACGACCAGGCGGAGACGGTCCTGCTGGGGCTCGCCCGCGGCTCCGGCATCCGCTCGCTGTCCGGCATGGCCACCGCCTCCGGCGTCGGCGGCCGCTACCGCCGGCCCTTCCTGGGCCTGGACCGGCAGACCGCCCGCAAGGCGTGCATGGTCCAGTCGCTGCCCGTCTGGGACGACCCGCACAACGCCGACCCGGCCTACACCCGCTCCCGGGTCCGGCACGAGGCGCTGCCCGTCCTGGAGAAGGCCCTCGGCAAGGGCGTCGTGGAGGCCCTCGCCCGCACCGCCCAGCTCTCCCGGGACGACGCGGACGCCCTCGACTCCTGGGCCGCCGCCGTGGAGACGTCCGTCCGCGACGACTCCGGCGACCTGGAGGTCGCCAAGCTCTTCGCCCTGCCCCCCGCGGTCCGCCGCCGGGTGCTGCGCCGCGCGGCCATCGCGGCGGGCTCCCCGGCCGGTTCGCTCTTCGCCCGCCACCTGGAGGAAGTCGACCGGCTGATCACCAGCTGGCGCGGCCAGGGGGCCATCAACCTGCCCGGGCGCGTCGCGGTTCGCAGGCAGGGTGGCAGACTGGTCCTCCGGCAGGGCTGATTCGAACGGGGCGACTCCGCCCTGTAGGCCGGACGAGTCTTGAACGAGCGAGAGTGGCGCGGGTGGACGACAAGGACATGGGCACCGATCTGAAGTCGGTGCTCATCACCAAGGAAGAGATCGACGCGAAGCTGGCCGAGCTGGCCGCGAAGATCGACGTGGAGTACGCGGGCAAGGACCTGCTCATCGTCGGCGTCCTCAAGGGTGCCGTGATGGTGATGGCGGACCTGGCGCGTGCGCTGTCCAACCCCGTCACCATGGACTGGATGGCCGTGTCCTCCTACGGCGCGGGCACCCAGTCCTCCGGCGTGGTGCGGATCCTCAAGGACCTGGACACCGACATCAAGGGCAAGCACGTCCTGATCGTCGAGGACATCATCGACTCCGGCCTCACCCTGTCGTGGCTGCTGTCGAACCTCGGCTCCCGCGAGCCGGCGTCGCTCAATGTCGTGACGCTGCTGCGCAAGCCGGAGGCGGCGAAGGTCGCCATCGACGTGAAGTGGGTCGGTTTCGACATTCCGAACGAGTTCGTCGTCGGTTATGGTCTCGACTTCGCGGAGAAGTACCGCAATCTGCCCTTCGTGGGCACGCTCGCACCGCACGTCTACGGCGGCTGAGGGCGTCCCCGGCACCTCTGCCGGCGCACCGCACACTCCGGCGCGCGGGAACCGTACCGGGTTTCCCGCCGTTGGAGCAGGGTGAGGGCGGGTTTATTGACCGTCCGCGGCGGCGTCGGGTGACAATGCTGGGGTACCGTCCGAAGGTCAGCCTTTTCAGGCTTTCAAGTCGAGCTTTCAAGTCAAGCTTTCAAGGTCGAGCAGGACACCGCACGCACAGGCACCCCGATCCGGGGTGACCGTGCCTCACTGTGGCAGGAGGGACGGGGCGCTCGCGCCCCGTATGGATGGACGTGAAGCGCTACTTCCGTGGGCCGGTCATGTGGATCGTGCTGGCCGTCCTCGCCGTGGTCGTGTTGATGCAGGTCGTCGGCTCGTCCGGCGGCTACAAGTCGGTGGACACCAGCCAGGTCGTGCATGCGATCGACAAGAATCTGGTGAAATCGGCCGAGCTGACGACCGGCGACGAGAACAAGATCAAGGTCGAGCTGATCAGCGGCCAGAAGATCAAGGGCTCCAGCAAGGTCCAGGCCAACTACATCGGCGACCAGGGCGTGGAGATCTCCAAGGATCTGCAGGCCAAGGCCGACGACGATGACCAGAAGACGCTGCCCGAGGGCTACAACGTCTCGACGTCGAAGCAGAACCCCCTCGTCGGGGTGCTGCTCTCGCTGCTGCCCTTCGTACTGATCGTCGTGGTCTTCCTGTTCCTGATGAATCAGATGCAGGGCGGCGGCTCCCGCGTCATGAACTTCGGGAAGTCCAAGGCCAAGCTGATCACCAAGGACACCCCGAAGACGACCTTCGCCGATGTGGCGGGGTCCGACGAGGCCGTCGAGGAGCTCCACGAGATCAAGGAGTTCCTGCAGGAGCCGGCGAAGTTCCAGGCCGTCGGCGCCAAGATCCCCAAGGGCGTGCTGCTGTACGGTCCGCCCGGTACGGGCAAGACGCTGCTCGCGCGCGCCGTCGCCGGCGAGGCGGGCGTGCCGTTCTACTCGATCTCCGGCTCCGACTTCGTCGAGATGTTCGTCGGTGTGGGTGCCTCCCGGGTCCGTGACCTGTTCGAGCAGGCCAAGGCCAACGCCCCCGCCATCGTCTTCGTCGACGAGATCGACGCCGTCGGCCGGCACCGTGGCGCGGGTCTCGGCGGCGGGCACGACGAGCGCGAGCAGACGCTGAACCAGCTGCTCGTCGAGATGGACGGCTTCGACGTCAAGGGCGGCGTCATCCTGATCGCCGCCACCAACCGCCCGGACATCCTCGACCCGGCGCTGCTGCGCCCGGGCCGCTTCGACCGGCAGATCGCCGTCGACCGTCCGGACATGCAGGGCCGTCTGGAGATCCTCAAGGTTCACCAGAAGGGCAAGCCGGTCGCCCCGGACGTCGACCTCGCGGCCGTCGCCCGCCGGACCCCCGGCTTCACCGGTGCCGATCTGTCGAACGTGCTGAACGAGGCCGCCCTGCTGACGGCCCGCAGCGACCGCAAGCTGATCGACAACCACATGCTGGACGAGGCGATCGACCGTGTCGTGGCCGGACCGCAGAAGCGGACCCGGATCATGAGCGACAAGGAGAAGAAGATCACCGCGTACCACGAGGGCGGTCACGCCCTGGTCGCGGCGGCCTCCCCGAACTCCGACCCGGTCCACAAGATCACGATCCTGTCCCGGGGCCGTGCGCTCGGCTACACCATGGTCCTCCCCGACGAGGACAAGTACTCCACCACGCGCAACGAGATGCTCGACCAGCTGGCCTACATGCTGGGCGGGCGCGCGGCGGAGGAGCTCGTCTTCCACGACCCGACCACGGGTGCCGCGAACGACATCGAGAAGGCCACCGCCACGGCCCGCGCGATGGTCACCCAGTACGGCATGACCGAGCGCCTCGGCGCGATCAAGTTCGGCTCCGACAACTCCGAGCCCTTCCTGGGCCGTGAGATGGCGCACCAGCGGGACTACTCCGAAGAGGTCGCCGCGCTGGTCGACGAAGAGGTCAAGAAGCTCATCGAGACCGCGCACAACGAGGCGTGGGAGATCCTGGTCGAGAACCGCGACGTCCTCGACAACCTGGTTCTGGCGCTCCTGGAGAAGGAGACGCTGAACAAGGAGGAGATCGCCGAGATCTTCAAGCACATCGTGAAGCGCCCGGCCCGCCCGGCGTGGACCGGTTCCTCGCGCCGCACCCCCTCCACCCGCCCGCCGGTGCTCTCCCCCAAGGAGCTCGCCCCGGCCAGCAACAACGGAGTGAACACCGTCGAGACGGTCGAGCTCCCGAAGGACACCTCCGGCACGTCGGAGAGCTGATCCCGGCCGCACAGCGATCCGGCCCTGACAGGGGCCGGAATGGATGCCGCGTTCCCCAGGTTTTAGCCTTGGGGGCGCGGCATCGCGCATATGCGCGCCCTTGAGAGGCCGCACTGGCGCGTACACGTACGAGAGAACGAGGCAAGCCCATGACCGACCCGGTGACGCTGGACGCCGAGGGTTCCATCGGCGAGTTCGACGAGAAGCGGGCCGAGAACGCCATCCGGGAACTGCTGATCGCGGTGGGCGAGGACCCGGACCGGGAGGGCCTGCGGGAGACCCCGGCGCGCGTGGCACGGGCCTACAAGGAGATCTTCGCCGGCCTCTGGCAGGAGCCGGTGGACGTGCTGACCACGACGTTCGACCTCGGGCACGACGAGATGGTGCTGGTCCGGGACATCGAGGTGTACAGCACGTGTGAGCACCACCTGGTGCCCTTCCACGGCGTGGCGCACGTCGGCTACATCCCGGCGACGAGCGGCAAGATCACCGGTCTGTCGAAGCTGGCCCGGCTGGTGGACGTCTACGCCCGCCGGCCGCAGGTGCAGGAGCGGCTCACGACGCAGATAGCGGACTCCCTGATGGAGATCCTGGAGCCGCGCGGCGTGGTCGTGGTGATCGAGTGCGAGCACATGTGCATGTCCATGCGCGGCATCCGCAAGCCCGGCGCCAAGACGCTGACCTCCGCGGTGCGGGGGCAGCTGCGCGACCCCGCGACGCGTGCCGAGGCGATGAGCCTGATCATGGCCCGCTAGCGGAAACGAAAGGGGCCTGCTCATCGGCAGGCCCTTTGTGGTTCGTGCTCGGTGTCGCTTACGCGCTGAGGCGGCTGCCCATCCACTTCAGGGTGGGGTTCAGCTCACGGCGCCAGGTGTTGAAGTTGTGGCCACCGCTGTCGAGGATGATCGAGGAGACCCGGGCGGAGCCCTTGGCCTGCTCGATGAACTTCAGCGTGTCCTTGTAGTTGTGCTCACCCTGCTTGCTGCTGGTGACCAGGACCGAGATGGGCGGCATCTTGGTGTTCTTCAGCCGCCAGAACACGTCGTTCTCGTTCTCCAGCTTCTTGCTGCCGCCGAAGAGGGAACCGGTCGTGGGGTCCTGCAGGGCCTTGTAGTAGCCGGAGAGGGAGGCCGCGGCGCTGAAGGCGTCCGGGTTGCGCATCGCGATCTTCAGTGCGCAGTAGCCGCCGGTCGAGTTGCCGATGATGCCCCAGTTCGCGGCCTTGTCGCCCACGCGGTAGTGCTCCGTGACGGCCTTGCGCAGGTCCTTGGTGAAGAAGGTCTCGGCCTGCGGGCCGTTGGGTATGTTGATGCATTCGGTGTCGCGCTGGCCGACCACGGACGGGCGCAGCATCACCAGGATGGTGGGCTGCATCTGCTTGGCCTTGGCGAGCTTGTGGGCGCGCACCGGGTAGTCCAGGCCCTTGATCAGGGCCTCGGCCGTGCCCGGGAAGCCGGTCAGGACCACCGAGGCCGGAAAGTTCTTCTTGGCGTACTCCGGCTGGAAGTACTCCGGGGGGAGGTAGACATAGGCCGGGCCGCTGATCTTGGAGTCCACGCCGGAGACGTTGATCTTCTCGATCTTGCCGCCGACGCGCGGGACGTCGCCCCGCGGCACCTTGACCGCCTGGGCGCTCACGACCTGTACCCGCTTGGCGCCGGCGCTGTGGTCGACGACCACGCCCTCGTTCTTGACCTGGCCGAAGAGGTCGGCCCACGACCCGTAGAAGCCGAAGGACTGGTTCGCCCACAGGCCGATGGCGGCGAACAGCGACAGCTGCGTGGCCAGCATCATGCCGACCCGGGCGAAGACGGAGCCGACGCCCTTCTTGCCCAGGCGGGGCCAGAGCCAAATGGTCAATGCGAAGAGCACTACCGCCGCCACGATGGCAAGCAGGAGTACTGCCATGCTGGTGAGACCCATGAGGTGCTGGTGCTTTCTGCCGAGCGACCCGGCGCCGAGTCGCGGAATGGTTACTTCTTTCCGGGCTCGGCCCCGCACGGAACCTCAACCCCGAAACCGTCGTCCTACAGGGCGCACATTGCACGGGTGCTGCCGCCAAATGGCGCAGGCCCACTCGACAGGACGACGGGAAGAGATGTCTGTCAGGGTAGATGGCAAAAAGTCCGACGAGGTTCCCCAGGGGCCGAAGTGGCTGTCGGTGCTTGCGCGTCTCGCGAAGGGACCAAAGCCCGAGCGCGTGCCTGCCGTCGTAGGGACGGTCGGTGCCCTCATCGGCCTGGCGGACATCGTGGCGGGGGTCGTCCCCAGGTTCCGCTTCAGCAAGGTCCACTCCCTTGCCGAGGTGCTGCCCGGAACGGTCTCGCAGCTGGCCGCGGCCGGCTCGATCGTCGTGGGCATCCTGCTGCTCATGCTCGCCCACGGCCTCAAGCGGGCCAAGAGGCGCGCCTGGCTCGCCGCCGTGGTCGTCCTGCCGATCGGCGCGGCCGCACAGCTGATCTACCGGCACTCCATCGTCGGCACGGTCTTCTCCCTGCTGCTCTTCGTGTACCTCCTGCGGCACCAGAACGCGTTCCCGGCCCTGCCGGACCCGCGCAGCCGCTGGAAGGCAGTGGCCAACTTCATCCTCCTGGGCGGCGTCAGCTTCGCCCTCGGCTGGGTGATCGTCGGCTCGCACCCGAAGCAGATGATCGGCGACCCGCCGGTGCTGGAGCAGATCGAGCACGTCATCTGGGGTCTTTTCGGTTTTGAAGGATCGATCCGCTACACCGGCGGCGTCGACTACACCGTCGGCTACTCCCTCGGCGCGCTCGGCTTGCTGACGGTCGCCACCACCGCCTTCCTGGCCTTCCAGCCGGCGTACCCGGCCCCCCTCCTCACCGAGGAGGCCGAGGACAAGCTGCGCGAGCTGCTCGACAAGCACGGCGAGCGCGACTCGCTGGGCCACTTCGCGCTGCGCCGCGACAAGAGCGTCGTCTTCTCCCCCAGCGGCAAGGCCGCCGTCTCCTACCGCGTCGTCTCCGGCGTGATGCTCGCCAGCGGCGACCCCATCGGTGACGTCGAGGCCTGGCCGGGCGCGATCGAGCAGTTCATGGAGCTGGCCAAGCGCCACTCCTGGACCCCCGCGGTCGCCGGCTGCAGCGAGACCGGCGGCGAGGTGTGGACCCGCGAGACCGGCCTGGACGCCCTGGAGATGGGCGACGAGGCCATCGTCGACGTCGCCGACTTCAGCCTCTCCGGACGCTCCATGCGCAACGTCCGCCAGATGGTCAAGCGCATCGAGCGCAACGGCTACAGCACCAAGGTGCGCCGCGTCGGGGACCTGACGCCCGAGGAGCTCGAGGTCGTCCAGAAGGCCGCCAACGCCTGGCGCGACACCGAGGACGAGCGCGGCTTCTCCATGGCGCTGGGCCGCATCGGCGACCCGAAGGACCTGGACGCGATCATCGCCACGGCCCACAAGGACCCGGAGGAGGGCGAGGACTTCCCCTTCGGCGACCTCAAGGCCATGCAGCACTACGTGCCGTGGGGCAAGGACGGCAGCTCGCTGGAGCTCATGCGCCGCGACCGCAGCGCCGACCCGGGCATGAACGAGCTGCTGATCGTCGCCTTCCTGCAGGCGGCGCCCGAGCTCAAGATCAAGCGCATGTCGCTGAACTTCGCGTTCTTCCGCTCCGCCCTGGAGCGCGGCGGCAAGCTGGGCGCGGGCCCGGTCGTGCGCATCCAGCGCGCCGTGCTGATCTTCCTCTCGCGCTGGTTCCAGATCGAGTCGCTGTACAAGTTCAACGAGAAGTTCCGGCCCCGCTGGGAGCCGCGCTTCATCGTCTTCCCGACCAGCCGCGACCTGCCCCGCATCGGCTTCGCGATGATGCAGGCGGAGGGCTTCCTGGAGCTGCCGCGGCTGCTGCGCCGCCGCCCGGCGGAGCCGCGCCCCTACCCGCAGGACGAGGACAGCGCGCCCGCGCAGAGCGAGGTCACGCGCGCGGCCTAGACCCGCGTGGCGCGAGCCGCCCGGCTCGCCTCGCCGAAGCCCTCCCCGGACACCGCCCGGGGAGGGCTTCCGCTTTCGTGGCCCCCGTGCGGTGCGGTGCCGGGCCCGCCGCACGCCCTAGGCTGGTCGGTATGAGTACGCTGCGCGGTCCCGTGGGGCCGGTCGGACTGCCCGAGTGGGACCGTTGTGCGGTGATGGGCGTGGTCAACGTCACCCCTGATTCGTTCTCGGACGGCGGGCACTGGTTCGACACCGCCCTGGCGGTCAAGCACGGCCTCGACCTGGTCGCCGGCGGTGCCGACCTGGTCGACGTGGGCGGGGAGTCCACCCGTCCGGGCGCGTCCCGGGTGGACGAGGACGAGGAGCTGCGCCGGGTGGTCCCGGTGGTCCGCGAGCTGGCGGGCGAGGGCGTGGTGGTGTCCGTGGACACCATGCGCGCCTCGGTGGCCGAGGCCGCGGTCGAGGCGGGCGCGGTGCTGGTCAACGACGTCAGCGGCGGTCTCGCGGACCGGGCGATGGTGCCGGTGGTGGCCGCGGCCCGGGTGCCGTTCGTGGTGATGCACTGGCGCGGCTTCAGCGCCGACATGAACAGCCGGGCCGTCTACGGGCCCGATGTGACCGGGGACGTCCTCGGGGAGCTGCGGCAGCGCGTGGACGCGGTGATCGCCGGCGGCGTCGAGCCGGAGCGCATCGTGGTGGACCCGGGCCTGGGCTTCGCCAAGAACGCCGGGCACGACCTGGCCCTGGTGGCCGGGCTGGGCCGGATCCGCCGGGAGCTTCAGCTGCCGCTGCTGGTGGCCGCCTCCCGCAAGCGGTTCCTGGGCCGGGTGCTGGCCGGGCCCGACGGCGACCCGCCGCCGGCCCGTGAGCGGGATGCCGCGACGGCCGCCGTCTCGACGCTGGCGGCACGGGAGGGAGCGTGGGCGGTGCGGGTGCACGAGGTGCGGGCGAGCGCGGACGCGGTGCGGGTCGTACGGGCCGTGCAGGGTGCCGAGGGGGCGGTGTGAGCGCCGCCCGTACGGACAGCGAGCGGGTCGAGCTGGCCAATACGGCCCTGTACGAGGCGGTGGAGCGCGGCGACACGGCGGCCATGGACCGGCTCTGGCTGAACGTGCCGGGCACCGAGGTCTCCTGCGTCCACCCCGGGTGGCCGGTGCTGCGCGGGCGGAACGAGGTCCTGCGCTCGTACGCCCTGATCATGGCGAGCACCGACTACATCCAGTTCTTCCTCACCGACGTCGAGGTGACGGTCGCGGGGGACACCGCGATGGTGACCTGCACGGAGAACATCCTCAGCGGCGCCCCGGCCGAGAACGAGGGCGAGCTGGGGCCGCTGGTGGGCCAGCTGGTCGTGGCCACGAACGTCTTCCGGCGCTCGGGTGACGAGTGGAAGGTGTGGTCGCACCACGGCTCGCCGGTCCTCGCGGGCCGGGAAGAGGAAGATGAGGACGAACCGGGTAATTCCGGCGGATCGGGCCCGGCTGAGCCGACGGGGTGACGTGGCGTAGGACACGTCAGTGTGAGGGGTATGTGACCACTCGTTCGAGCTGCTCGCCGACCGGGTAGGGGTGGATCGCGGGTCGGCGGGGTAGTCGGGGCGGGTGCCGGATAGCACCGTTTATGCCCCTTGTCCATAGCACCCGTGGGCGGGCGCTGTCGGTGTCCGCAGGTAGATTCGATGGTGGGCAACCCGGCCGACGGCAGGGACGGGGGCCGCGCCGGCGACGACCGGCGGGCTTCCCTACCGGCCCATACCGACAACCAGCAGGAGTGATTCGGGTGGATCGTGTCGCGCTGCGCGGCTTGAAGGCTCGCGGGCACCACGGGGTGTTCCCCCGGGAGCGCGAGGAAGGCCAGACCTTCGTCGTCGACCTGGTACTGAGCCTGGACACCCGGCCTGCCGCGGCCGATGACGACCTCGCGAAGACCGTGCACTACGGCATCGTGGCGGAGGAGGTCGTCGACATCGTCCAGGGCGAGCCGGTCGACCTCATCGAGACGCTCGCCGAGCGGATCGCCGAGCAGTGCCTCAAGCACGAACCGGTGCGGGAGGTGGAGGTCGTCGTGCACAAGCCCGACGCCCCGATCACCGTTCCTTTCGACGACGTGACGATCACTATTACCCGGAGCCGAGTATGAGCAGCAGCGACCCGACCGTGCAGCCGGTGCCCGCCTCCGTGGTGGAGCGGGTGGACGCCGCCGATGTGACGCTGAGCAACCCCAAGCGAGCCGTGATCTCCATCGGCAGCAACCTGGGCAACCGCCTGGAGATCCTGCAGGGCGCGATCGACGCGCTGGAGGACACGCCCGGCCTGCGGGTCAAGGCCGTGTCCCCGGTCTACGAGACCGAGCCCTGGGGCGTCGCGCCCGGCTCCCAGCCGTCGTACTTCAACGCCGTCGTGCTGGTGAAGACCACCCTTCCGCCGGACTCCCTCCTGGAGCGCGGGCACGCGATCGAGGAGGCCTTCGAGCGGGTGCGCGAGGAGCGCTGGGGCTCGCGCACGCTGGACGTCGACATCGTCGCCTACCAGGACGTCGTCTCCGACGACCCCGTGCTGACGCTGCCGCACCCGCGCGCGCATGAGCGCGCCTTTGTGCTCGTGCCGTGGTACGACGTGGAGCCTGAAGCTGTGGTTCCGGGGCGTGGCCCGGTGGCCGAGCTGCTGGCCGGTATGGACCGTGGCGGCGTCGAACCGCGGGCCGACCTGGAACTGCGACTGCCCGAGTAGCCGTTGGGCCTGTGTGGTTTCGTGTGCGCTGAGGACGGGTGACGATGAGGGGCGACGGCTCGGTGAAGCAACTTCGGATCGGGGTCCTGGCCGGCCTGTTCGCCGTGGCCGGCGTGCTGTCGTGGGGCGCCGCCCGGCTCTGGGACTCCCTCGGCACGCTGCCGAGCGTCCCGGTGGCGGCGCCGATCGTGCTGGCGGTCATCGCGGTGGTCCTCGCCGCGACGGCGCTGTCCCTGCGGGCCCGGCTGCGGGCCCAGCGGGAGCGCCGGCCCGGCGCCAAGGGCGTCGACCCCCTGCTGGCGGCGCGCGCCGTGGTCTTCGGACAGGCCAGCGCCCTGGTGGCGGCCCTGGTCGCGGGCATGTACGGCGGCGTCGGCGTCTTCCTGCTCATCGACGGCCTCGACGTCCCCGCCCGGCGCGACCAGGCGATCTACGCCGGCGCGTCGGTCCTGGCGGGCGCCTGCGTGATAGCGGCGGCCTTCTTCATGGAGCGCGTGTGCAAGCTCCCGGAGGACGAGGACGAAAACGACGGCACGGGCGCCGCACGCGCCTGACTTGTCGGGGCTCCGCCCCGCACCCCGGTCCTCAAGCGCCGGACGGGCTGATTTTCAGCCCGTCCGGCGGACAGCACTTCCAGCCCGTCCGGCGCTTGAGGACAAGAAACGGTGAAAGGGCGGGGCAGGGGCCAGATCCACCCGGCACCCGCCCCCGGCCACGGCTAAGCGCTCGGCACCGTTTCCACCGCCGCCTCTCGGCGCGAGCCGCCCCGCGCATCGGCCTCGATCGACCGCCGCAGCGCCTCGTGCAGCCGCGCCGGCGTCAGCACCCCCAGGAAGTGATCCGCGGCGTCCCCGTCGAGCACCGCTATCCACCCCGCGTCGTGCTGCAGCATCGTGCTGAACGCCTGCTTGAGCGACGCCCCCAGCGGAAGCCATGCGTCCATGCGCCGCGCCCGCTCCCGGACCCGTACCGTCCCGTCGCCGGAGGCCACCGCGTCCGCGGAGATCCAGCCGTGCAGGCGGTCGGAGTCGTCCAGGACGACGGCCCAGCGCGCGCCGTCCCGGGCGAGCCGGGCGCGCGCGGACGTCAGCGGGTCGTCGAGGTGGACGACGGGCGGCTGCTCGAGGTCCCCGGCCTCGATCGGCGTCACCGACAACCGCTTCAGGCCCCGGTCGGCCCCGACGAAGTCGGCGACGTACGGCGTGGCGGGGGCGCCGAGCACGGCCGCCGGCGCGTCGAACTGTTCGATGCGCCCGCTGCCGTACACCGCGATCCGGTCGCCGAGGCGCACGGCCTCCTCTATGTCGTGGGTCACGAACAGCACCGTCTTGCGGACCTGCGACTGCAGCCGCAGAAACTCGCTCTGGAGCCGCTCCCGCACGACCGGGTCGACCGCGCCGAAGGGTTCGTCCATCAGGAGTACGGGCGGGTCGGCGGCGAGCGCCCGCGCCACCCCGACCCGCTGGCGCTGCCCGCCCGAGAGCTGGTCGGGGTAGCGGTCCCCGTACACGGACGGGTCGAGCCCGACGAGGTCCAGGAGCTCGGCGGCCCGGGCGCGCGCCTTCTTGCGCTGCCAGCCGAGCAGGTGCGGCACGGTCGCCGTGTTCTCCAGAACCGTCTTGTGCGGGAAGAGCCCGACCTGCTGGATGACGTAGCCGATGCGGCGGCGCAGTTCGACGGGGTCGACGGTGGAGATGTCCTCACCGTTCACGCTGATGCGGCCGCTGGTGGGCTCGATCAGCCGGTTGACCATCTTCATCGTGGTCGTCTTGCCGCAGCCGGACGGTCCGACGAGCGTGACCAGCTCGCCCTCCGCCACCTCGAAGGACAGGTCGTCCACGGCGGTCGTACCGTCGGCGTAGCGCTTGGTGACGTGCTCGAAACGGATCATGGGTCCCCATTGTGGCCGTACTGCTGCTCGAACAATGGTGCAGCCCCAAGCCCGTCGGAGGCGAATGTCAGTAGCCCGGGTTAGGGTCGCCAGTGACCGACCGTGAAGGCCAAGGGGGAGGTGAGGGCGCGGATGGCGGATCAGAACTGCTTGATCGCCAACGACTGGATCTGCGGCGAGTACGTACGGACGCGCGGCCCCGAACTGACGGACGCCACGCTCCAGCACGTCGGCATCACGCTCGCTTCGGTGGTCATTGGACTCCTCGTCGCCTTCCCGCTCGCCCTGCTCGCCCGCAGATGGCGGGGCGTGGCGGGGCCGGTGCTCGGGGCGACCACGATTCTCTACACCGTGCCGTCGCTGGCCATGTTCTCTTTGCTGGTGCCGGTGTTCGGCCTGTCGGCGGCGGTCGTGGTGACGGGCCTGGTGCTCTATTCGCTGACGATCCTCGTGCGGAACATCCTCGCCGGCCTCGCCTCCGTGCCGCAGGAGGCCCGCGAGGCTGCGCGCGGCATGGGATACGGGCCGCTGCGCCTGCTGTTCGCCGTCGAACTCCCGCTGGCGGTACCGGCCTTGATGGCGGGTCTGCGCATCGCCACGGTCTCCACCGTCTCGCTGACGACCGTGGGGGCGATCATCGGCTACGGCGGGCTGGGCAATCTCATCTACGAAGGCATGCACAGCTACTTCAAGGCGCAAGTGCTCACCGCGTCCGTGCTGTGCGTGGTGCTGGCCGTCGTGGCGGATGTGCTGTTGCTGCTCGTGCAGCGGATGCTGACGCCGTGGGCGCGGCCGAAGCGCCGCGCGAAGGCCCGTGGGTTCGCGGAAAAGGCGGTGGCCTGATGGGAGTTGTCGAGCGCACGTGGCAGTGGCTGGCCGACGCCGCCCACTGGTCCGGCACCGATGGCGTCTGGCACCGGCTCGGCGAGCACCTCTTCCTCACCGCCGTCTGCCTGTTGATCTCCTGCGCGATCGCGCTTCCCGTCGCCGTGCTGCTCGGCCATGTGGGCAAGGGCGGCGCGCTGGCGGTGAACATCTCCAACGTGGGCCGCGCGGTGCCGACGTTCGCGGTGCTGGTGCTGTTGCTGCTCAGCCCGCTCGGTACGCACGGCTCGTGGCCGACGGTCATCGCGCTGGTCCTCTTCGCGATACCCCCGCTGCTGACCAACGCCTACGTGGGGATGCGCGAGGTGGACCGGGACATGGTCGAGGCCGCGCGGGGCATGGGTATGACGGGCGGTCAGGTGATCGCCCGGGTCGAACTGCCGCTGGCCTTCCCGCTGATTCTCACCGGGGTGCGCTCGGCCGCGGTGCAGGTCGTGGCGACCACCACGCTCGCCGCGCTGCCCGGCGGCGGTGGCCTGGGCCGGATCATCACGGCCGGCTTCCGGCTCACCGACACCGCGCAGGTGGTGGCCGGGGCGCTGCTCGTCGCCGTGCTCGCGCTGCTCGTCGAGGGCGCCTTCGTGGTGCTGCAGCGGTTGCTGGACCCGATGCGTGGACATGTGAAGACCGTTCAAGCCTGATCAAGCCTGACAGCTCGTCGAGCCCGACTGGATGGAGTTCCCGTATGACCAGGACACCGCGTCGAGCGCGGACCGCCCGCGCCCTGCTGGCGGTGGCCGGCGTCACCGCCCTGACGGCGGGGCTCGCCGCGTGCGGCGGCGACAGCCTGGAGAAATCCGGCGGAGGCGATAGTTCCACCAAGCCCGGCCAGGAATCGCTGGTCATCGGGTCGGCATCCTTCACCGAGTCGAAGGTGCTGGCGGAGATATACGCCGGCCTGCTGAAGGACGCCGGATATTCGACGTCGATCAAGACCGTCGACGCGCGTGAGCTCTATGAGCCGGCGCTGGAGAAGGGTCAGATCGACGTGGTCCCCGAGTATGCGGCCACGCTCGCCGAATTCCTGAACAAGAAGCAGAACGGCAAGGACGCGCCCCAGGTGGCCTCCGCCGATGCCGAGGCCACCGTGAAGGCCCTGCGTAAACTCGCCGAGCCGCGCGGTCTCACCGTCCTCGATCCCGGCCGGGCGGTCGATCAGAACGCGTTCGCCGTCACCGCCGATTTCGCGAAGAAACACCAGCTCAAGACCCTTTCCGATCTTGGAGCGTCCAAGGAGGGCGTCAAGCTCGCGGCCGGTGACGAATGCTCCCAGCGGCCGTTCTGCCGGCCGGGGCTGGAGAAGACCTACGGCATCCGCGTCACGGGCATCGACCCGCTGGAGGTCGGCAGCACCCAGGCCAAGCAGGCGGTCAAGGACGGCAAGGACCAGCTGCTGCTGACCACCACCACGGACGCCACGCTCGAACAGTTCGGACTGGTGCTGCTCGAGGACGACAAGAAGCTTCAGAACTCCGACAACGTCTTGCCCGTGGTGAATACGCAGAAGGCGGGTTCGAAGAAGATCGCCGAGGCGCTCGGCAAGCTGAACAGGGTGCTGACCACGGCAGATCTCACCGAACTCAACAAGAAGGTCGACGCACGGCGGCTCAAGCCGGCGGATGTGGCGGCGCAGTACCTGAAGGAGAAGAAGCTTCTGACGAAGTGAGGGAGCAGGGGAGAAGTAAGATCAAGGGAAGAGTTTGGTGGTGGAGTCACACTCTCGTGGCGACGCACGGTAAGTTTCAGGCCATGCCACGAGGACGCCACCGCCATTCCGCACCCCTGCACCGGCTTCTTCCACCGTTGACGGTCGCCGCGACATCAGTCGTGTGCGCCGCCGGTGCCCTGGCGGTGGGCGAAACAGCCGTCATACGCGGCCTCGCCGTGGCCGCCGCCGCGGCCACCGTGGTCGGTTCCGTGCTGATGCGCCGCTGGGACCGCGCGGCGGGCAAGCGCGTCGCCCAGCTCACCGCCGCCCGGACCCGGGACGAGTGGAAGACCGAAGAGCGCATAGCCGAGCTGGAGACGGACCTCGAGGAGACCCGTCTGCTGCGCACCCGGCTCGAGGTCAAGCTCCGCGCCAAGCGCGGGGAGCTCGCCCGCCTGCGCACCGAGCACGCCGACCTGCTGCGGCGTTACGCCGCCGCCGAGACCGGACGGGCCAGCGCCCTGGAGCGCCGCCGCCTGCTCGAGAAGAACGGCGCGCCCGGCACGGCCAAGGCACTGGAGGCCCCGCGTCCGGAGTCCGCTGAGGGCACGTCCGGTCTCGACGCCGCCGCCTACCGCAAGGCCGCCGACGCGCTGCGTGACCTGGGCAGCAACGCCGCCGACCAGCGCGCCGCCGCGGGGCAGTCGGCCGCGAAGACGCAGGCACCGGCACCGGCGCCGAAGCCCTCGGCCGAGGCCGCCGCGAAGCCGGGCGGCAAGAAGCCGGCGACGAAGGCCCCCAAGCCGGGCGGCAAGAAGCCCGCCGTGCCCGTCGCGGCCAAGCCCACCGCCCCGAAGTCCGCCGTACCCGCGCCGGCCGGTGACGCGGCCGCCGCACCGTCGTCCGACGTCCCCGCCGCCCGCAGGCCGGCGTCCCGGGCGCAGGGCGGCTTCGACTTCTTCGGCAACGCCGGCGACAAGGGCAAGGCCGCCAAGAACGGTACGAAGCAGTCACCGCCCGCCACGCCCGTCGAGGAGCAGGACCTCGCGGACGTCGTCGGCGAGGAAGCCCTGGCCGACGCGGAGGCGGACGGTTCGGTCATCGACCTCACCGCGCACGACGAGACCGAGCAGATCGACGTCGTGGAGCTGCGCACCGCGATCTCGTAACCGGTCCTGGCACGAACGCCGGGCGGGCCGCACCATGCGGCCCGCCCGGCGTTCGTTGTTCGTGCCTACTTGTCGATGTCGCCGACGACGAAGAACAGCGAGCCCAGGATCGCGACCATGTCGGCGACCAGCGTCCCCGGCAGCAGCTCGGTCAGCGCCTGGATGTTGTTGAACGAGGCCGAGCGCAGCTTGAGCCGGTAGGGCGTCTTCTCGCCCTTGGAGACGAGGTAGTAGCCGTTGAGGCCCAGCGGGTTCTCGGTCCAGACGTAGGTCGAGCCCTCCGGGGCCTTGAGGACCTTGGGCAGCCGCTGGTTGATCGGGCCCGGCGCGAGGTCCGCCAGCCGGTCCAGGCAGGCGTCGGCCAGGTCCAGCGCGTTGTGGGTCTGGTCCAGCAGGCACTCGAAGCGGGCCAGGCAGTCGCCCTCCTCGCGGGTGACGACCTTCAGGGTGTCGGCCAGCTCCCCGTACGCGAGGTACGGCTCGTCGCGGCGCAGGTCGAAGTCCACGCCGGAGGCACGGGCGATCGGCCCGCTCACCCCGTAGGCGTGCACGGTCTCGCGCGAGAGGACGCCGACGCCGCGCGTACGGCCACGGAAGATCTCGTTGCCGAGCACCAGCCGGTCGTAGACGTCCATCCGGGAGCGCACCTCGGCCACCGCGTGCCGGGCCCGGCCGAGCCAGCCCGCGGGCAGGTCCTCCTTCAGGCCGCCGACGCGGTTGAACATGTAGTGCATGCGGCCGCCGGAGACCTCCTCCATGACCGCCTGCAGTTCCTCGCGCTCGTGGAAGGCGTGGAAGACGGGCGTGATGCCGCCGAGCTCCAGCGGGTAGGAGCCGAGGAACATCAGGTGGTTGAGGACCCGGTTCAGCTCGGCCAGCAGCGTGCGCGTCCACACGGCACGCTCGGGGACCTCCATACCGAGCATCCGCTCGACGGCGATGACGACGCCGAGCTCGTTGGAGAACGCCGACAGCCAGTCGTGGCGGTTGGCGAGCATGATGATCTGCCGGTAGTCGCGCGCCTCGAACAGCTTCTCCGCGCCCCGGTGCATATAGCCGATGACCGGCTCGGCGTGCTGGACCCGCTCGCCGTCCAGGACCAGCCGCAGCCGCAGCACGCCGTGGGTGGACGGGTGCTGAGGCCCGATGTTGAGCACCATGTCGGTGCTCTCCGCCGCGCCGCCGATGCCGACTGTCGTCTCCGTCATGGGGACAGTTTCCCCCCGGACCCGCCCCTTTCCTAAACCACCCCGGTCGGGTGCGCCCCGGTGGGTCCGTCGTGCCCGCCTGTTCCGTCCTGCGGAACGATTGCCCACAACGAGGCCGGCGGAAGTTCCACCGGCTGCACCAGCCAGCCGAACGCTCCCAGCCCCGCCGGTGACGTCAGCTCGGTGGCTTCGCCCGCGGTGCTCAGGGCACGTACGTACGCGACCGGGTCGCTCGAGGCGAGCGCGATCGGCGGGCGTGAGCCGTCCACCCCCAGCGCCCGCAGCGCCTCGCGCTGTGTCGTCACCGTCCCGCCCGGAAGGGCACAGGCGTCCAGCGCCACGTGCGCGGTGATGTCGCACGAGCCGTCCGGCACGGGCCGCACCTCCCGTCCCTCGCGGAAGCCGGTCAGGGTGCCGAAAGGCGGCCGGGAGGCCCGCTCGTGGGCGTAGTCGGCCGCCACCGCCAGGCCCGACCGCAGCGTGGCGACCGCCTTGGACCAGGCGGCGTCGCGCGGATGGCCGATCTCCGCGCGGGACCCGGGGGGCGCGCCCTCCAGCGGCCACCAGCGGGCCAGCCACTCGGCGTCCTCGCCCGCGACCGGGTCACCGAGCAGCTCCTCGCCGTCCGGCCGGACGAGCACCTGGCGCGGCGTGCCCTCGCCGTCGGCCTCGGCGACGTCAAGCGGCACGTTGTCCAGCCACTCGTTGGCGAACAGCAGGCCCTCGACCCCGGCCGGGGGCGTGTCCGTCCACTCCACGCGCGGATCGAGGCCCGCCGGGCGGTCCGCGAGCTCCACGGCGTACGGGCGCAGCCGCTCGGCCAGTTCCGCCGGGCACCGGTCGAGGACCGCCGTCACGAGTTCGCCGCGGCCCGCGCCGACATCGGTGAACGCCAGCTCCGCCGGGTGCCCCAGGGCGGCGTCGACGCGGCGCAGCAGTTCCACGACGGCCCCGGCGTACAGCGGAGAGGCGTGCACGGAGGTGCGAAAGTGCCCCGCGGGGCCTTCGGGACGGCGGTAGAAGCCGCCGGGGCCGTACAGGGCGGCCTCGGTCGCCGCCCGCCAGGTTCTCGTTCCGCTTGCCATACGCACACGTTATGCGCGCGGCGTCCGCAGGGGCCCTCCACCTTGGGGAGTAGACGGGAAGCGGTCGGATCGATCGTCGGGCTGACCCCGGCACCGGCTCGGCATGCCTACGCTGGGTGACGTGCAGCGCCTCTACGACTTTCTTCGCATGCACCCCACCGGTGTGGACAGCTTCTGGGCTCTCCTGCTGCTGGGGTTCAGCGGCCTCGCCGTGGCCGAAGGGGGCGACGACGGCCCGGTGGTCGTCCAGGCCGCCACGGCACTCGCGCTGTGCTTGGTCATCGCGCTGCGACGCAGGGCCCCCGAACGGATGATGTTGCTGGCGACGGCGGCCGGGCTGGCGCAGCTGGCGTTCGACGTGGGCCCGAACGTCTGGGACTTCGCCATGCTGGTGATCATCTACACGGTGGCGTCCGGCAACACCCGCTGGGCCTCCCGCTACGCCCTGGTCGCCTGTGTGGCCGCGCCCGTGCTCGCCACGGTGCGCTGGCCGGATCCGCCCGAGTACTCCTCCACGGGCAAGAGCATCATGGGGATCGTCTTCCTGACCGTCCCCTTCATCCTGGCGTGGGTGCTGGGCGACTCGGTCCGTACCCGGCGCGCGTACTGGGCGCAGCTGGAGGAGCGGGCCGCGCGCCTGGAGAAGGAGCGCGAGCAGCAGGCGCAGATCGCGGTCACCGCCGAGCGGGCCCGCATCGCCCGCGAGCTGCACGACGTCGTGGCGCACAACGTCTCGGTGATGGTCGTGCAGGCGGACGGGGCCGCGTACGTCCTGGACGCCTCGCCCGACCTGGCCAAGCAGGCCCTGGAGACGATCTCCGGCACCGGCCGCCAGGCGCTGGCCGAGATGCGCCGCCTGCTGGGCGTGCTGCGCACGGACGACAGCGGCGAGGGCGGCGAGTACGTCCCGCAGCCCGACGTGGAGCAGATCGGCGAGCTGGTCGAGCAGGTGCGCGGCGCGGGGCTGCCGGTGGACTTCCGCATCGAGGGCGCGCCGCGGCCCCTGCCGAGCGGGGTGGAGCTGACCGCGTACCGCATCGTGCAGGAGGCGCTGACCAACACGCGCAAGCACGGCGGCCCGGACGTCGGCGCCAGCGTCCGGCTGACCTATTTCGACGACGGGCTGGGGCTGCTGGTCGAGGACGACGGCCGGGGCGCGCAGCACGAGCTGTACGAGGCGGGCGGCGCGGACGGCATGGGGCATGGTCTGATCGGGATGCGCGAGCGCGTCGGCATGGTCGGGGGCACCCTGGACGCGGGGCCCCGGCCCGGTGGCGGCTTCCGGATCAGTGTGCTGCTGCCGATCAAGTCGGGCCGCTGAAATCCGTGCGTACGTACTCTGACCGCACCACTACTTCCGAGAGGGACCCCGTATGTCCATCCGCGTGATGCTCGTCGACGACCAGGTGCTGCTGCGCACCGGTTTCCGCATGGTGCTGGCCGCCCAGCCCGACATGGAGGTCGTCGCCGAGGCCGGGGACGGCGCGGAGGCGCTGGAGGTGCTGGCCCGCAGCGAGGTGGACGTCGTCCTGATGGACGTCCGCATGCCGCGGATGGACGGGGTGGAGGCCACCGGCCGCATCTGCGCCCAGGACAACCCGCCCAAGGTGCTGATCCTGACCACCTTCGACCTCGACGAGTACGCCTTCTCCGCGCTCAAGGTCGGCGCGAGCGGCTTCATGCTCAAGGACGTGCCGCCCGCCGAGCTGCTGGGCGCCATCCGGGCCGTGCACAGCGGCGACGCGGTGGTCGCGCCCAGCACCACGCGCCGGCTCCTCGACCGCTTCACCCCGATGCTGCCGAGCGCCGCCAACGAGCCGACCAACACCGAGCTGGGCCGGCTCACCGACCGCGAGCGCGAGGTGATGCTGCTGGTGGCCCAGGGGCTGTCCAACGGCGAGATCGCGGGGCGGCTGGTGCTCTCGGAGGCGACGGTCAAGACCCACGTGGGCCGCATCCTGACCAAGCTCGGCCTGCGGGACCGGGTGCAGGTGGTGGTGATGGCGTACGAGAGCGGACTCGTACGGGCCGGTGGCGGCGGCCCGGCGCACTAGCGCCCGCTCCCGCGCTCAGCGCAGCACGCCCTCCACGAAGTCGCTGCCGAGCCGGGCCACCACCGTCAGGTCGAGCTGGTGCAGGACGTACCGGCCGCGGCGGCGGGTGGTGATCAGGCCGGCCTTCTTCAGCACCGCGATGTGCCGGGAGACCTCCGGCGCGCTGATGTCGAGCGCGGTCGCCAGCTCGCCCGTGCTGAACGCGGACCGGGCCAGGTAGCGGCACATCCGCATCCGCATGTGGTGGGACAGGGCCTCCAGACGCAGCTTGAGCAGGTCCAGGGAGGCGGGGCCGGGCAGCTCGGGCGCGGCCACGGGGTAGTGGACCACCGGGCGCCAGCCCGGGGCGTGCCCCACCCACACATGGGGCCAGCCGATGGCGGACGGGACGAAGGTGACGCCCGCGCCGACCGCCGGGTCGAGCGCGCTCGCCCGGCCGCTGCCGAGCTTGTCGACGACGATCCGGGAACCGTCCTCCGTCAGCGTCACGGCGGGCGACACCTCGGCCAGCGCCTCGGCGAGCCCCTTGCGGCGCAGCACCTCCGTCTTGTGCCGGGCGTCGGCGGCCAGCTGGAGGCGCACCCGGTGCCAGAGGTCGTCGAAGAACGCCTCCGCGCAGTCCTCGAAGAGGCGGCGCAGCCAGGCCCGTACGGCCGGCGGGTCGTCCAGCAGCCGCTTGGCGAAGTCCAGCTGCCGGGGGCCGCGCGCGGTGGCGCGCTCCAGGGCCAGCTCCCGCGCCCTGGCGTTGACCAGCGGCGACGGGCCCTCCTGGCTGTAGTGCCGGGAGCAGGAGATCTCCAGGGCGGCGTCGACGAAGAGGTCGTCGCTCAGCCGGTCCAGCTGGTCCAGGTCCTCGGCGAGCGTGGCGCCCGGCAGGCCGTGGGTGTCCGGCAGCGCGGCGAACGGCATGTTGATGTCGGAGAACGTCGACGTCCACAGGAAGTCCGCCTCGCACAGCCGGTCCGCGAGGTCCGGCTTGAGGCAGGAGTTCGTCGCCGTCGTCCAGCCGTGCAGGCCGGGGTGGTGCCCCGGCTCGGCCAGGGCGTGCAGCGCGGTGCACAGCTCGGCGAGGGGCGCGGGGCGGAACACCAGGCGCTCGGGCGGCAGGCCCGCGATGTCGATCATCACGCTCATGTGCTCATCGTGCCTGTCTTTCCGCAGGCCGGGACGTCATTTGACGGTCCTCGTCAATCCATGCGGCAACCGCTCGCCGGGCGGCGCACCGTGGAGACATGAACGCCAACCAGCAGCACATGCTCGACCTCTACCGTTCCGCCCAGCACCACGAGCCCGCGCCGCCGGCGCCCGGCACCGGTGATCTCCAGGCGCTGCGCGCCTTCCGCACCTGGCGCCGGTTCCAGGCCGTCGTCGACGAGCGCACGGCCGCCCGGCGGAGCCGCCTGGCGGCACTGTTCGGCCGCCGGGGGACCACCGCCGCCCCCGTCGCCCCTGTGGCGGGTACGTCCCGGCCCGTACCCGCGGCTGCCCCTGTTGTCCCCGCCGCCCCCGCGGCACCCCGGCCCGCCGGAGAGCCGGCGCAGCCCCGCTGCCGGGCCTGAACCGCCCCGGGGCCCGGGCGCGGCCACGCCCTCCACAGCCCTGGGGACGCCCAGGGAGGGCCCCGCCCGCCTCGCGTAGCATGACAAGGGAATCGTCCGGTACCCCCGCGGACTGGAACGGAAGGCATCCCGCCGCGTGAACGCACACCTCTCGCCCGAGCATGCGAGCCCCCAGGACCGCCCTGCCCGGCTGACCGTCGGCGTGGTCGGCGCGGGCCGCGTAGGCCCCGCCCTGGCCGCGTCGCTCCAGCTCGCCGGGCACCGCCCGGTCGCCGTCTCCGGCGTCTCCGACGCCTCCCTGCGACGGGCGGCCACCCTGCTCCCCGACGTGCCGGTCATGGCCCCCGCCGACGTGCTCGCCCACGCCGAACTGGTCCTGCTGACCGTGCCCGACGACGCCCTGCCCGGGCTCGTCACCGGCCTCGCGGAGACCGGTGCCGTGCGCCCCGGGCAGCTCCTCGTGCACACCTCCGGCCGGCACGGCACCGCCGTCCTCGACCCGGCCACCCGCGCCGGCGCCCTGCCGCTGGCCCTGCACCCGGCGATGACGTTCACCGGCACACCCGTCGACGTCCAGCGCCTGGCCGGCTGCTCCTTCGGGGTCACCGCCCCCGAAGAGCTGCGACTGGCGGCCGAGGCACTCGTCATCGAGATGGGCGGCGAGCCCGAGTGGATCGAGGAGAGCGCCCGCCCGCTCTACCACGCGGCCCTCGCCATCGGCGCGAACCACCTGGTCACGCTCGTCGCCCAGAGCATGGACCTGCTGCGCACCGCCGGCGTCGAGTACCCCGCCCGGATGCTCGGCCCGCTCCTGGGCGCGGCCCTCGACAACGCCCTGCGCAGCGGCGACGCCGCCCTCACCGGCCCGGTGGCCCGCGGCGACGCCGGCACGGTCGCCGCGCACGTCGCCGAACTGCGCAAGCACGCCCCGCAGGCCGTCGCCGGATACCTGGCGATGGCCCGCACCACCGCGGACCGCGCGCTCGCGCACGGCCTGCTCAAGCCCGAACTGGCGGAGGACCTGCTCGGCGTCCTCGCGGACGGAGGCACCCAGTGATCACCCAGCTCGCCCGCACCGCCGAGGAGCTGAACGCCCTCCCGCGCCCGGGCCGCCGCGCCGTCGTCATGACGATGGGCGCCCTGCACGAGGGGCACGCCACCCTCGTCCGCGAGGCGCGCAGGCTGGCCGGACCGGACGGGCAGGTCGTCGTCACCGTCTTCGTCAACCCCCTGCAGTTCGGGCCCGGCGAGGACCTCGACCGCTACCCGCGCACCCTGGACGCCGACGTCCTGCTCGCCGGGCAGGCCGGCGCCGACGTCGTCCTCGCCCCGGCCGTCGACGAGGTCTACCCCGGCGGCGAGCCCCAGGTCCGCATCACCGCGGGCCCCATGGGCGAGCGCCTCGAAGGCGCCTCCCGCCCCGGGCACTTCGACGGCATGCTCACCGTCGTCGCCAAGCTCCTGCACCTGACCGGGCCCGACCTCGCGCTCTTCGGACAGAAGGACGCCCAGCAGCTGGCCCTGATCCGCCGCATGGTGCGCGACCTCAACTTCCCCGTCGAGATCGTCGGCGTCCCCACGGTCCGCGAGGACGACCACCTCGCGCTGTCCAGCCGCAACCGCTACCTGTCCGAGGCCGACCGGGCCACGGCGCTGGAGATCTCCCGCGCCCTGCTGACCGCCGCCGGGGCCGCAGGTCACGGCGCGGCCGCCGTCCGCCGCTCCGCCCGGGCGATCCTCGACGACGCGGCCCGGATGCAACCCCCGCTGCGCCTGGACTACGTGGCCCTCGTCGACCCCGCCGACTTCACCGAGGTCGGCGACGACCACACCGGCGAGGCCATCCTCGCCGTGGCCGCCAAGGTCGGCACCACCCGTCTGATCGACAACCTTCCCCTGACCGTCGGAGCGGCACGATGACCGGCATACGACTGCACGCGCCCCGCCCCGGCTGGACCGTCGACGCCGACGTCGTCGTCATCGGCTCCGGTGTCGCCGGCCTCACCGTCGCGCTGCGCTGCGCCGCCTCGGGCCAGAAGGTCACCGTCGTCACCAAGGCCCGCCTCGACGCCGGCTCCACCCGCTGGGCCCAGGGCGGCATCGCCGCCGCGCTCGGCGACGGCGACACCCCCGAACAGCACTTCGACGACACCCTCGTCGCCGGCGCCGGCCTCTGTTCCGAGGAGGCCGTACGCACCCTGGTCAGCGAGGGCCCCGACGCGGTGCGCCGCCTCATCTCCACCGGCGCCCGCTTCGACACCGACGCCGAATCCGGCGAGATCCTGCTGACCCGTGAGGGCGGCCACCACCGCAACCGCATCGCCCATGCGGGTGGTGACGCCACCGGCGCCGAGATCTCCCGCGCCCTGGTCGAGGCCGTGCGCGCGGCCGGCATCGAGACCATCGAGCACGCCCTCGTCCTGGACCTCCTCAAGGACGCCGACGGCCACGCGGCCGGCGTCTCGCTGCACGTCATGGGCGAGGGCCGGCACGACGGCGTCGGCGCGGTACGGGCCGGGGCCGTCGTCCTGGCCACCGGCGGCATGGGCCAGGTGTTCTCCGCGACCACCAACCCCGCCGTCTCCACCGGCGACGGCGTCGCCCTCGCCCTGCGGGCCGGGGCCGAGGTCTCCGACCTGGAGTTCGTCCAGTTCCACCCCACCGTGCTCTGGCTCGGCCCCGACGCGAAGGGGCAGCAGCCGCTGGTGTCGGAGGCGGTGCGCGGCGAAGGCGCCCACCTCGTCGACGCCGACGGGCACCGCTTCATGGTCGGCGCGCACGAACTGGCCGAGCTCGCACCGCGCGACATCGTCGCCAAGGGCATCCTGCGGCGCATGCGCGAAACGGGCGCCGAGCACATGTACCTCGACGCCCGGCACTTCGGCGCGCGGATGTGGGCCGAGCGCTTCCCCACCATCCTGGCCGCCTGCCGGTCCCACGGCATCGACCCGGTGACCGAGCCCATCCCCGTGGCACCGGCCGCGCACTACGCCTCGGGCGGGGTACGCACCGACCTGTACGGGCGCACGACCGTGCCGGGGCTGTACGCGTGCGGCGAGGTCGCCTGCACGGGCGTGCACGGCGCCAACCGGCTGGCGTCCAACTCCCTGCTCGAAGGACTCGTCTTCGCCGAGCGCATCGCCGCCGACCTCGCCGGCGCCACCGCCCCCGCGGGCCTGCCGCCCCTGGCGGACGAGCCCGCCGCGCCCCTGATCGCGCCCGGCGACCGCGCCGCCATCCAGCGCACCATGACACTGGGCGCCGGAGTGCTGCGTTCCCGGCAGAGCCTGGAGGGCGCGGCGCGGGAGCTGACCCGCATCCGCGAAGAGGCCGCCGGCAAGGCGGTCGAACCCGGGACCGAGGCGTGGGAGACCACCAACCTCCTCCTCGTCGCGCAAGTACTTGTCGAAGCCGCCCTCCGCCGCGAGGAGACCCGCGGCTGCCACTGGCGCGAGGACCACCCCGACCGGGCGGACGAGGCATGGCGCCGGCACCTCCTCGTGACCCTGCGCCCGGACCGTACTCTTGCCGTCTCCACCACCGCATCGGCCGCCTTCCCCGAAGCAACTCCCGCCGCCCTCAAGGAGAACCGCGTGAGCACCCACGACGACCGTCCCCTGCATCAGATCGGCCACCCCGGCCAGGAGAGCGCCGAGGCCGCCGCCGGTGGCTGCGGCGACGCCTGCGGCTGCGCCGCCGGCGCGTACGACGCGGAAGCCTTCGAGTGCGGGCTCGACCCCGAACTCGCACGGCTGATCGCCGAGGCCGGCCTGGACCCCCTGCAGATCGAGGACCTCGCCCACCTGGCCATCGAGGAGGACCTCGACGGCGGCAAGGACATCACGACCTTCGCGACCGTCGCCGAGGACGCCGTCGCCACCGGCGACTTCACCGCCCGCGAGGCCGGCACCGTCGCCGGGCTGCGCGTCGCCGAGGCCATCCTCTCCGTGGTCTGCACGGACGAGTTCGAGGTCGAGCGGCACGTCGAGGACGGCGACCGCGTGGAGGCCGGCCAGAAGCTGCTGACCGTCCGCACCCTCACCCGCGACCTGCTCACCGGCGAGCGCAGCATGCTCAACATCCTGTGCCACCTCTCCGGCATCGCCACCGCGACCCGGGCCTGGGCCGACGAGCTGGAGGGCACCGGCGCCGCCGTCCGCGACACCCGCAAGACCACGGTGGGCCTGCGCGCCCTGGAGAAGTACGCGGTGCGCTGCGGCGGCGGCGTCAACCACCGCATGTCGCTGTCGGACGCGGCGCTGGTGAAGGACAACCACGTCATCGCCGCCGGCGGCGTCGCCGAGGCGTTCAAGGCCGTACGGGAGGAGTTCCCGGACGTGCCGATCGAGGTCGAGGTCGACCACATCGACCAGATCCCGCCGGTCATCGAGGCGGGCGCCGACCTCATCATGCTCGACAACTTCACCCCCGAGCAGACCCGCGAGGCCGTCGGGCTCGTCGCGGGCCGGGCCGCCCTGGAGTCCTCCGGCCGCCTCACCCTCGCCAACGCCCGCGCCTACGCCGAGACCGGCGTCGACTACCTGGCGGTCGGCGCGCTGACCCACTCCTCCCCGATCCTGGACATCGGGCTGGACCTGCGGGAGGTCTGATGCTGCTCACCATCGATGTCGGCAACACCCAGACGGTTCTCGGCCTGTTCGACGGCGAGGACATCGTCGAGCACTGGCGCATCTCCACCGACCCGCGCCGCACCGCCGACGAACTGGCCGTGCTCCTCCAGGGCCTGATGGGCCGCCACCCGCTGCTCGGCGACGAACTGGGCGACGGCATCGAGGGCATCTGCATCTGCTCGACGGTCCCCTCCGTGCTGCACGAGATGCGCGAGGTGACCCGCCGCTACTACGGCGACGTGCCCGCCATCCTGGTCGAGCCCGGCGTGAAGACCGGCGTGCCGATCCTCATGGACAACCCCAAGGAGGTCGGCGCGGACCGCATCATCAACGCGGTCGCCGCCGTCGAGCTCTACGGCGGCCCGTGCGTCGTCGTCGACTTCGGCACGGCCACGACGTTCGACGCGGTCAGCGTGCGCGGCGAGTACGTCGGCGGCGTGATCGCCCCCGGTATCGAGATCTCCACCGAGGCCCTGGGCGTCAGGGGCGCCCAGCTCCGCAAGATCGAAATCGCGAGACCGCGCAGCGTCATCGGCAAGAACACGGTCGAGGCCATGCAGTCCGGCATCCTCTACGGCTTCGCGGGCCAGGTCGACGGCGTCGTCAACCGCATGGCCCGCGAACTGGCCGAGGACCCGGACGACGTCACGGTCATCGCCACGGGCGGCCTGGCCCCCCTGGTCCTGGGCGAAGCCTCGGTCATCGACGAACACGAACCCTGGCTGACCCTGATCGGCCTCCGCCTCGTCTACGAACGCAACACCCCCCGCCCCTGACCGAACCCCTCTGGGCCTTCCGCCCCGCCCCCCAACCGGCCCGGTTCCGGGCACAATCGAGCCCGTCCGGCGATTGAGGACAAGAAACGGTGAAAGGGCGGGACAGGGGAAAGCCACGCAACCAACCACCGACCGCGGCTGTCCTGACAGCTGTCAGGGCAGGGCAGGGTGGATCGGACAGACAGGCGGGCTGGGGCGGATGAGTGGCGGCGGCATCGGTAAGGGCGGCGGCATCGGTCGCATACGGCGGTCCGTGAGACAGGCGGCGACGACCGCCGTCGTCGTCCTGGCCGCCGGTCTGGGGCTGGGTGCCGCCCACGCGGGCGCCCAGGCGCAGCCCCGCGCCGACTACCAGGCCGTCGCGCACCCCGTCACCGGCCGCGTCGGCCAGACCGTCGAGGTCGAGCTCGGCGTACGCAACGGCGGCCCCGGCCCGACCTCGGCCGACGGCGTCGTCGGCGGCAGCCGGGCCTACGAGGTCGTCGCCCCCGAAGGCACCACCATCGTCGCGGCCCCGCCCTGCCGGGCGGCGGGCTCCGGAGACGACCGCACCTACCTGTGCGCCATCGGCGAGGACTTCCCGGCGGGCGACCGCGAGACGCTGCGTTTCCGCGTCCGTATCGACGAGAAGGTCGACGGCGCCGAGGGCCACGTCCGGATCGTCGGCCGCGACGAGAACCCCGAGCCCGACCCGGACCCCGGCAACGACTCCGCGCCGATCCCCGTCGAAGTGACCGACGCGGCACCGGCCCCCAAGGCCGCCCGCCCGGGCGGCCACCCCGGCACGCTGCTGATCGCCACCACCTCCGGCACCGCCCTGTCCGCCGGCGCTGTCCTCCTCGGCCTCCTGGGGGCCGTCCGCCGCCGGGCGCACTGACCATGCCACGCCCGAGATGGTGTGCTAAGCGAATTTTGTCCACTTAGCACTTAAAGTCGGCCCATGCCCACGCCCTATGGATCCCGCGGCGGCATGGCGTTCAGCGCGGACGAGCTGCGCGTGCTGCGCCGTGCCCTCGACATCGCACTCCGCCCCCACTCCGTGCCCACCCGCCCCGGTCCCACGCGGCAGGCCGAAGCGAAGGACTGCCTCCGGCTCGCCGAGGCCGTGGACGAGGCCGTCCGCGAAGCCGCCCGGCTGCGCGTCTTCCTCCTCGAGGACCTCGCCCGCTACCGCGCGGCCCTGCCGGGCGCCGCGCCCGGCTATGTGCGCCGCCTGCGGGACGCCCTCGTGGACGGCTACCGGCCCGCCGCCGAGGACCTCGCCGCGCTGCGCTCGCTGTGCGCGGAGCCCGTGGGGGAGGCGGAGGCCACCCGCCGGCACACCCTGCTGGCGCGCTGCGAGCACCTGGCCGAGCAGGCGGTACGGACCAGGCTGGCCGCCCGCGCCGCCACCCCCGAGGGCCGCGTCCCGTCGGCCCGCCCGCGCGCGTCCGCGCGCACCGCCCCTCCGAGCCGCACGCACCGGCCCCCCGCCGCCGAACCGGACGCCCCCGCGGGCCCCGCGGCCGTCCCGCCGGCCCGCCCGGCCCCACCGGCCCCGCAGAGCCGTACGCACCTGCTGGCCCTGCCCGGCGGCCGGGCCCCGCAGGCGGCCGAGCCGGACCCGAAGCCGGGGCCGAAGCCGGGGGAGAGCCCGGCGCCGCCGAACCGGCCCGCCCCGGGCCCGCCCCCGGAGGCCCCGCAGCCCAAGCCGCCACCGGCGACGCCACGCCCGGAACGGCCCATCCCGACCCCCGGCGAGGTGTTCCCGCCCCGCCGCAAGCCCACGCCGCCCCCCGGCGCCCGGGCCCTGGCGGCGGCCCGGCCCGCCTGACCCGGGCGGCCCGGGGCCGGGGGCGGGCGCGTAATCTGGACGGGTCGCTCAAGCGCAGAACCCCCGATCCAGAAGGAGCCGACGGCCATGGACTATGTCGCCGCGCTGGTCCCGCCCATGGTGATGGCGGTGGCTTTCACCGCGCTGGTCGTGACGATCGTCAAGAGCCAGGGTGGTGCGAACAAGGCCAAGGAAGACGCCCTCGTCGACGCCGCACTGGCTCGCGCCGAGGCCGCCAAGCAGGCGGCAAAGCCCACCGAGGCCTGACAAAACGACCACACCGGGACCCGGCAATCCGCCACCGGTCCCGGGCGGGGCGTACGCGCCGCGGGCTATTCGCCCGGACCGTGCGCCCTTTTTGCTGCGGGGATTGCCGCGCCGATAAACCGGCATTCAAGACATCTCCCACTATTATTCGCGTGTGGTCCGACGCCTGGGTGAACTGGAAGACGCCGTGATGACGCGCGTGTGGGAGTGGAACCGACCGGTCACCGTTCGGGAAGTCCTGGAAGACCTTCAGCAGGAACGGTCCATCGCCTACACCACCGTGATGACCGTAATGGACAACCTGTATCAGAAGGGCTGGGTGCGGCGGGAAGCCGAAGGCCGCGCCTATCGATATGAGGCGGTCTCCAACCGTGCCGCCTACTCGGCCGCACTGATGAACGAAGCCTGGTCCCTCAGCGACAACCCCGCAGCCGCTCTCGTCGCCTTCTTCGGCATGATGTCGGCCGAACAACGGGAAGCCCTCCGCGACGCCATCAGGGTCGCGCAACTCGACGGGCCCGACGAGACCCCCGGAGCGCCGGGGCGATAGCGTCCGGACATGTCCGCTCTCAGTAAAGGCGTCACTGTCCGCAGGGCCCGCACCAGCGATGTGCCCGCGGTCCGCCGGCTCATCAACACCTACGTTCGTGACCGCATCCTGCTCGACAAAGCCACGGTGACGCTTTACGAGGACATCCAGGAGTTCTGGGTCGCCGAGCGCGACGAGGACGGTACCGTCGTCGGATGCGGTGCGCTGCATGTGATGTGGGAAGACCTCGCGGAGGTACGCACTCTCGCCGTGGACCCCGATGTCAGGGGCGGCGGAGTGGGCCACCAGGTACTGGACAAGCTGCTGCAGACGGCGCGCTGGCTGGGTGTGCGGCGCATTTTCTGCCTCACCTTCGAAGTCGACTTCTTCGCGAAGCACGGCTTCGTGGAGATCGGAGAGACCCCCGTCGACGGGGATGTCTACAGCGAGCTGCTGCGTTCCTATGACGAGGGCGTTGCCGAGTTCCTGGGTCTCGAACGAGTGAAGCCGAACACCCTTGGCAACAGCCGGATGCTTCTGCATCTGTGACCGCGGTGCCTATGTCCGAATCGCGCCCCTATCGTGCGGGCCCGGAAGCCATCGTTCCCATGCTGAAGGCGGACTGAACCTTCCCGGGGGGTTTGTGTTTTTCCGGGAAAGGCGGTTTGCTATTCCTCCGTAATCCCTTTTCCGCTGATGAAAGGAATCCCCCGTGGCGCAGAAGGTTCAGGTCCTTCTTGTCGATGACCTCGACGGCGGCGAGGCCGACGAGACCGTGACGTTCGCCCTGGATGGCAAGTCCTACGAGATCGACCTCACCACGGCCAACGCGGACAAGCTGCGCGAGGCGCTCGCGGACTACGTGAAGTCGGCCCGCCGCACCGGCGGCCGCGCGACGGCCGGCCGTGGGAAGGCCCGCGCCGGTGCCGCCGCCGGCGGCAGCCCGGACACCGCGAAGATCCGCGCCTGGGCCAAGGAGAACGGCTACAACGTCAACGACCGCGGCCGTGTCCCGGCTGAGATCCGTGAGGCGTACGAGAAGGCCAACGCCTGATCTCCTGCCGGATCCCTCGCCTGATCCCCGGCCTTTCCGGCCGATATCCCGGCGGCTGATCCCTGCGCGCCTCACCGGCGCGCAGCAGCCGGGTCCGGTGGCACTCCGTGGCCGCCGCACCCACCAGCCGTACGAGATCGGGGGCGCCGCCGTCGCCCCCGAGGCCGGCCACCGGCAGGGTGGGCTCGACCGGGCGACCCGGTACGGGAGGCCGCACCCAGACGGCCGCCTCCGCCGCTTCCCGGCGGCCGTACGGCCGCTGTGGGGCCGACCACCGGCCCACCGGCTCCGGGGCCGCGATGCGGCCGCCCGGGCCCAGCGCGGTCAGCTCCAGGGCGATGCCGCCCCACTCCAGCCAGCCGAGCAGCCCCGGCACCTCCTCGGCGCTGCCCACGGCGGTCAGGAACCACATCTTCCGGGCCCGGCCGTCCAGCGCGACCGGCCCGGTCACGGGGAGCCGCCCGAGCACGGCGAAGCCGGCCTCCGCGGGCATCCCCAGCGCGTCGAACCGCACCCCCGTGAGCAGCTCCACCGGCCGCCCGGCCACCGTCGGGGCCGTCGGCCAGCCGAGCACGCACTCGTACCACTGGCGCCGCCGGCGCCGGGTGTGCGCGTCCGTGAGCGGGGGCGATGCGGCCGAGGGGCGGCACGGGCACGGGAGGACTACCGTCATGAACGGTGCAACTGTGGAAGACCCAAGAGGTTACGCAGGGTGGATAGTTGGGCACGCTGCGTATAAGACGTAAGGGGCGCACAGGGGCTCCCCATGGCGCGAGGGTGTTCGCCCGTAGCGGAGGGAAAGGACCCGCGCCGCATGGAGTGTCAGTGCTTGCGGGTAGGACTTTCCCCGTGGGAAGAGGCGATATAGCAAGCCCAGTAGCGCGTCACCGGGGGCGGTGGCGGGGCTCCGGGCGGGCGTGTCGGGGCAAGCGGGCGTTCGCCGTGGGCGTAGTGGAGGTGGGCGTATATGCCTGGCCTGCGGGAACATCGTCTCCCACCATCGGGTTGGAGGAGATGTCGGCTGTTCGGCAGCAGGTTTCCCCGCCGACGCGGGGGTGATCCGGACGGATGTCGGCAGTTGGAATGAGCTGTCCCGTCCCACGGGACTAGCATGCGGAAGGACAGGGAGGGGACCGACCCCTAACTGCCTGACCGCTCTGAGGAGCGATTAACGATGTTCGAGAGGTTCACCGACCGCGCGCGGCGGGTTGTCGTCCTGGCTCAGGAAGAAGCCCGGATGCTCAACCACAACTACATCGGCACCGAGCACATCCTCCTGGGCCTGATCCACGAGGGTGAGGGTGTCGCCGCTAAGGCCCTGGAGAGCCTCGGGATTTCGCTCGAGGCGGTCCGCCAGCAGGTGGAGGAGATCATCGGGCAGGGGCAGCAGGCTCCGTCCGGGCACATCCCCTTCACCCCCCGTGCCAAGAAGGTCCTGGAGCTCTCGCTCCGCGAGGCCCTTCAGCTGGGCCACAACTACATCGGCACCGAGCACATCCTGCTCGGCCTGATCCGCGAGGGCGAGGGCGTCGCCGCGCAGGTCCTGGTCAAGCTGGGCGCCGATCTGAACCGGGTCCGGCAGCAGGTCATCCAGCTGCTCTCCGGCTACCAGGGCAAGGAAGCCGCCACCGCGGGCGGCCCCGCCGAGGGCACCCCCTCGACGTCGCTCGTCCTGGACCAGTTCGGCCGCAACCTCACGCAGGCCGCTCGCGAGTCCAAGCTCGACCCGGTCATCGGGCGCGAGAAGGAGATCGAGCGGGTCATGCAGGTGCTGTCCCGCCGTACCAAGAACAACCCGGTGCTCATCGGCGAGCCCGGTGTCGGCAAGACCGCCGTCGTCGAGGGCCTGGCCCAGGCCATCGTCAAGGGCGAGGTGCCCGAGACCCTCAAGGACAAGCACCTCTACACCCTGGACCTCGGCGCCCTGGTCGCCGGCTCCCGCTACCGCGGTGACTTCGAGGAGCGCCTGAAGAAGGTCCTCAAGGAGATCCGCACCCGCGGCGACATCATCCTGTTCATCGACGAGCTCCACACCCTGGTGGGTGCGGGCGCCGCCGAGGGCGCGATCGACGCCGCCAGCATCCTCAAGCCGATGCTGGCCCGCGGCGAGCTGCAGACCATCGGCGCCACGACGCTGGACGAGTACCGCAAGCACCTGGAGAAGGACGCCGCCCTCGAGCGCCGCTTCCAGCCCATCCAGGTCGCCGAGCCGTCGCTGCCGCACACCATCGAGATCCTCAAGGGCCTCCGTGACCGCTACGAGGCGCACCACCGCGTCTCCATCACGGACGAGGCCCTGGTCCAGGCCGCCCAGCTGGCCGACCGCTACATCTCCGACCGCTTCCTGCCGGACAAGGCGATCGACCTGATCGACGAGGCCGGCTCCCGGATGCGCATCCGCCGGATGACCGCGCCGCCGGACCTCCGCGAGTTCGACGAGAAGATCGCCGACGTGCGCCGCGAGAAGGAGTCCGCGATCGACTCGCAGGACTTCGAGAAGGCCGCCTCCCTGCGCGACAAGGAGAAGCAGCTCCTCGCCGCGAAGGCCAAGCGGGAGAAGGAGTGGAAGGCCGGCGACATGGACGTCGTCGCCGAGGTCGACGGCGAGCTGATCGCCGAGGTCCTGGCCACGGCCACCGGCATCCCGGTCTTCAAGCTCACGGAAGAGGAGTCCTCCCGCCTGCTGCGCATGGAGGACGAGCTGCACAAGCGCGTCATCGGCCAGAAGGACGCCATCAAGGCGCTCTCCCAGGCCATCCGGCGCACGCGTGCGGGCCTGAAGGACCCGAAGCGCCCCGGCGGATCGTTCATCTTCGCCGGCCCCTCCGGTGTCGGTAAGACCGAGCTGTCCAAGACGCTCGCCGAATTCCTCTTCGGCGACGAGGACGCGCTGATCTCCCTCGACATGTCGGAGTTCAGCGAGAAGCACACGGTCTCGCGTCTCTTCGGTTCCCCGCCCGGATACGTGGGTTACGAAGAGGGCGGCCAGCTCACCGAGAAGGTGCGCCGCAAGCCGTTCTCCGTGGTTCTCTTCGACGAGGTCGAGAAGGCCCACCCCGATATCTTCAACTCGCTGCTGCAGATCCTGGAGGACGGTCGCCTGACCGATTCCCAGGGCCGCGTGGTCGATTTCAAGAACACCGTCATCATCATGACGACCAACCTCGGCACCCGGGACATCTCCAAGGGCTTCAACCTGGGCTTCGCGGCCCAGGGCGACGTCAAGACCGGGTACGAGCGGATGAAGGCGAAGGTCAACGAAGAGCTCAAGCAGCACTTCCGGCCCGAGTTCCTCAACCGTGTCGACGACACGGTGGTCTTCCACCAGCTCACCGAGGAAGACATCATCCAGATCGTCGACCTGATGATCGCCAAGGTGGACGAGCGGCTCAAGGACCGCGACATGGGCATCGAGCTCAGCTCCGAGGCCAAGTCGCTCCTGGCGAAGAAGGGCTACGACCCGATCCTGGGCGCCCGCCCGCTGCGCCGCACGATCCAGCGCGAGATCGAGGACATCCTGTCCGAGAAGATCCTCTTCGGCGAGCTCCGTCCGGGCCACATCGTGGTCGTCGGCACGGAGGGCGAAGGCGAGGAGAAGAAGTTCACCTTCCGCGGCGAGGAGAAGTCGGCCCTGCCGGACACCCCGCCGGTCGAGTCCGCCGCCGGTGGCGCGGGCCCGAACCTGTCGAAGGACGCGTAAGGGTAGGTAGGCAGTAGGGGTCGGCCCCGGAACCGTGGATCACGGTTCCGGGGCCGATTTTTTGTGCCGGAGAAGCTTCCGGCCCGCTGTGCGCCTAGGAGACCCGTCTCAGCTCGTTGAACCGCAGCCGGTCGCCGAAGCGCTCCGTTCCGGTCGCCTTCAGCCGGACACCGGCGCTCGCCCAGACCTCCAGCGGGGCGGCGAGTTCCGGGAGCTCGGTGAAGTCCACGACGACGTGGTCGTGCGAGACCGCCTCGAGGTGCAGGGAGCCGAGGGCCGGAAAGACCTGGAGCAGCCGGGCGTCGATCACATGGCCGACGAGGAGCGTCAGACCGAGAGCGGTCACCTTCGCCAGCGGTTCGACGCCCGTGAGGTCGTCGATGCTCTCCAGACAGAGGTCCAGGGAGCCGAAGCCGGGCAGACCGGCCAGTTGGGCCAGCTCCGCCGGATGCTCCGGCGGGCCGTCGAGACACAGATCGCGCAGGCTCCGCCAGGAGCCGATGTCGTTCAGCCGCACGCCCCGCCCCTCATGCGCCACCTCCAGCCGGGAGACCAGCGGGTGGGGCGGCGGCAGCGTGCCCCCGCCGCCCCGCGGGAGCCTGCTCAGCACGAGGTAGGTGAGGCGGGGAAGCCGGGGAATGACCGCCAGCGCGGATTGCGGAAGCTTCTTCGCGTCGAGGTTCAGCGAGCGCAGCGACGAGCCCGCCAGGGCGGAGATGTCCCGCAGCTCCAGGCAGCCCCGCACGCTCAGGTCCTCGATCTCCGGATGGGAGCGCAGGAAGTCCAGATCCGCCAGCGCGGAGTTGTGCCGGAGGTCAAGAGCGCGCAGCTTGCGTCCGTGAAGGGCCCGGGCAAGGTCGTCCGGCGCGTGGTCGTGCAGGACGCACAGGGAGCCGATCGGCCCGAGGCGGGGCAGCTGGGCGAGTTCCGCCGGCGTGGTGACGACGACCGGGACGTCGTGGAGCCGCATGGTCGAGAGCACCTGCTCCACGTACGCCTGGGGATCCATGAGCGCCCACTTGGCGGCGACCTGGGTGCGGACCTGCTTCGCCGGGTGCCGGCCGTAGCGCCGCAGCAGCGGCAGCGCCGCGTCCCCGAGGGAACCGAGCACCGTCACCGTGTGTCCCGCCTCCAGCGCGGGCAGTCCTTCGGGATCGGGAAGGAAGGGCAGGACGTCCTGCCCCAGGGACGCCAGGTACTCGGCCTCCCGCGGGGACGTCGGCGGCCCCAGCGCCCGCAGCCGCCCCCATACCGCCTCGTGCCGGTCGTCGGGCAGCGAGGCCGCGCCCGCCGCGCATTCGGCGGCCAGCGTCCGCAAGGGCCAGGCGGCCCGGCGTTCGGGAAGCGCGTCACCCGCCGCGATCAGCTTGTCGATGACCTGCTCCACCTCACTGCGCCGGCAGTGCCCGATCACCAGCCGGATGACGTCCTGCCATTGCTCTTCCGCCGCGTGCCCCAGCAGTTCGTCCAGGCAGTCGTTGTCCTGGAATTCCTTGGCCGCGAGATAGTCCTGGAAAGTGCGGTGAATGAATTGCAGGGAATCCGTCGCGCGCTCCTGGAGGAGGCCGCTGCGATTCAGCAGATGGGTCAGGACTTTCGCGGGCGTGCCCTGCTTCCGTACATGACGCAGCCCGCCCATGGCCAGTTCGAGCTGGCGCACCGCCTGCTCGCGGGAGAGTTCCGCGCGATTGTTCCGTACGAGCCAGACCGCGATGCGCTGGAGAAGTTGCTGACTGTCGACGACCGTCAGATCGATGCCTTCCGGGGCGTCGATCCGGCGATAGGCGTCGCGGTGGCCGAGCAGCATGGACAGCGCGGCTTCGTACAGATGCCAGCGGGTGCGCGGCAGCAGTCCGCTGCGACGGCGGTGCAAGGCGCAGATCACCGCGCACAGCAGGGGCGTACGGGCCAGGTCGCGCAGGCCCGCGTTGCGCTGGAACTCCTGCGACAGGTCCCTTTCGAGCGCGGTGAGCCGGGTGCGCTCGCGGCCGGCCCGCAGCTCGTCCGGGAACCTGTCGCACTCCAGCCGTGCGGCCTCGTGCCAGGCGGCGACGAAGGCCTGGATGTCGTCGGCGCTCATGGGCAGCAGTTGCAGTTCCTCGAAGCCCTCGGACTCCAGCCATGCCTGCTCCACCGCCAGCGGCCGGACGGTGACCAGGCAGCGGACGTCCGGGTACATGCGCAGCAGCTCGGCGAGCCACTTGCGGGCCGGGGCGCGGTCGCGGTGCGGCAGCTCGTCCATGCCGTCGACGAGCAGCAGCGCCCGGCCGGCCGCCAGCACGCGCCCGGCCCAGCCGCTGGGCGGCTCGTCCACGGGCAGCCGGGCGATCGTGGGCAGCCGGGCCGGGGTGAGGGCGTGGATGCCCTGGGCGGCGAGCCTGCGCATGGGGATCACGAAGGGGACCAGGCCGTCGAGCGCGCGCAGCCCGGCCGGCATGGTGCGGCAGGCGGCGTGGGAGGCCAGCCACCACACGAGGGTGGTCTTGCCGGCGCCCGCCTCGCCGCGCAGGACGGTCCGGGGGCGGGAGCCGAGCAGGTCCTCCACGCGCTGCGGTTCCGGCGGCAGATAGCCGCAGTCCGCGCCGGCGGGCCGGTTCTCCACGGCCTCCAGGCTCAGGTAGGCGGTGTCCAGGTCCCAGCTGTTCTCGTTCGTACCGAGATCGTCGAGGCCGAAGACCTCCATGCGGCTGTAGCGGGCCTTGACGGCCTTCGCGTACAGCGGCTCGTAGACGAGGTCCCGGGGGTCGGGCGCGCTGAACTCCTCCAGGTCCGGCACGGACCGCCAGTACTGCCGCAGCGGCGCTTCCAGGCCGCCTTCGAGGATGCGGGAGATGGGGACCGCGTCGATGGCGGAGTGTTCCCAGCCCCACGGGTCCTCGGTGACGATGCCCAGCAGGACAGGCCCGGCGAAGAGCGGGCCGCCGGACAGGCCCGCCCAGGGGGAGCCCTCCGAGAAGGCCCCGGGCGGGTGGTGGTCGCTGTGCAGGACGTACCGCCCGCGCATCCGGCCCGACAGGGGCGTCAGCGTGCCCGGGACCTGCACGGCCTCCAGGCCGTTCCTGCCCCGCTGGACGTCCGGGAAGCCCAGCACCTGGCACCCGTGCACCGGCTCGTGCGCGGTGAGGGTGCCCCAGCGCAGACGCGGCAGGCCGCCGATGGGGACGAGGCTCTGCGGGGCCCGTAAGAGGGCCGCGTCGCAGGTGCCGGGGTCGCCCGCCCACAGGACGTCGCAGGTCACCCAGCCGGTCCCGGCCGGAGCCGCGACCTGCGCGGTGGCGGCCCGGTGGAGGTCGAGGATGTGGCTGCTGGTGAGGACGAGGCCCGGCGTCAGCAGCACCCCGCTGCCCTGCTGCTCTCCCACCACCGCCACCAGCCGGTCCTCCACGGACCCCGCGAAGCCTGCGGCCCGGCCCCGCACCGCCCCCGTCACCGCTCGGCCGGGGAGCCGAATCCCGACAGCCCGGCCGGGCGGTCGTTGCCGACCTTCCAGCCGTCGCCCGTACGCCGGTCCTTCGGGGTCAGGGTGAAGGCCACCTTGTGGGTACGGGCCGAGCCGCGCGTGGCCTCGGCGCCCGCGTCGACGATCCAGGCCTTCACCCCGCCCCTGCCCTTGGTGTCCTTGCGGAGCTCGACGGTGAACTCCATGGCGATCTCGCCGACGTCGAACGCCAGGTCCTCGCCGGCCCCGGCGGCGGCCGCGCCGGTCAGGCCGTCGCGTATCGCCCGGACCGCGTCCGCCAGCTCGATGGCGTCGAAGGGGTGGGAGTCGCTGCTCATCGTGGGTGCCCCCAGGCTGATGCCGTCGCGTTTTTTCCACGCTGCGTATGGGTTCGCTGACCCGGAGCGTACCGCCGGGAGCGGGACCTTGGTCCCGGAATCCATAAGGCCGGAAGTCCGGCGGCGGTGACATGGCGCACACGGCTTATGGGGCCTACTAAGCGCTTTAGCGGGAATTCAGGCGGCGAAAAAGCGGGCCGAGCCCCGCAGAGGCCCCGAGTAAGGGACCAAATACCCTCCCCGGGACTACGGCATTTCCTAGTAGAAGGGCCTCTTGGCACCCCGGCGAATGCGGGTTACCAAGGTATGGCGATCCCGGTCCGCAGCCGGGACCTGTTTATGCCTGGAGGTTTATCCGTATGTCGAAGCGCACCGCTTTCCGTAACTCGAGCAAGACCGCTTTCCGTGTCCGTACCGCCGCCATGGTGGCCGCCGGTCTGGGAGCCTCGGTCGCGCTCGGTTCCGGGGTCGCGCTCGCTGCCGACACCACGGCTGCTGTCGCCGAGTTCCCCGCGTTCGCGTCCGTGGCGACGCTGGACGACGCGCTGAACGCGCAGGCCGCGACGGTGCTGAAGGTGGCGGAGAAGGAGAAGCAGGCCGCCGAGCAGGCCAAGCAGGAGGCCGCCAAGCGTGCCGAGGACGCCCGCAAGCAGGCCGAGGAGGCCCGTAAGCAGGCCGAGGCCTCGCGCAACCGCGCCGACGCCTGGGTCGCCCCGCTCGCCTCGTACCAGGTCGGCCAGCCCTTCGGTAAGTCCGGCGCCATGTGGGCCGCCAAGCACAGCGGCCAGGACCTGGTCGTCAACACCGGCACGCCCGTGATGTCCGTGCACGGCGGTACGGTCGTCAAGGCCGGCCCCAACGGTGGTGGCGACGGTCCGGCGTACGGCAACGCCATCGTGATCAAGCACGACAACAACACGTACTCCCAGTACGCCCACCTCTCGCAGGTGAAGGTCTCGGTCGGCCAGACCGTGACCACCGGCCAGGTGATCGGCCTGTCCGGCTCCACCGGTAACTCCTCCGGTCCCCACCTGCACTTCGAGATCCGTACGACCCCGAACTACGGCACCGCCGTCGAGCCCGTCGCCTTCCTGAAGGCCCACGGCGGCTCCATCTGACGAGGCCCCTGACGGGCCACGAGCCGGCGCACCGCTTCAGCGGTGCGCCGGCTTTCGTCATGTGCCTACGGTGGTCGGGGGGCCGGTGAAACACGGGCAGTGGCACGGACGGAGCCAGCCATGATCAAAGGAATCGCGATCACCACCGTCTGGGTCCTCGACCAGGACCGGGCGAAGGAGTTCTACACCGACAAGCTCGGCCTCGAGGTCCGCACCGACATGACCATCGGCGGCGACAACGGCATGCGCTGGCTCACCGTCGGCGCCCAGGACCAGCCGGACGTCGAGCTGACACTGATGGTCCCCGGACCGCCCGGGCTGGACCAGGAGTCGGCCGAGGCCATGAAGCGCCTCGTCTCCCGGGGCGTCCTGGGCGCGGGGGTGCTCAGCACCGACGACGTCCACCGGGAGTACGAGACGCTCAGGGCCAAGGGCGTGGAGTTCCTCCAGGAGCCGCAGGAGCGCCCGTACGGCACCGAGGCGATCCTGCGGGACGACTCCGGCAACTGGTTCTCGCTCACCCAGCGCCGCGAGCGGATGGACACCGCCAAGGACTGGGGCGAGTGCGTGGACCCGATGTGAGACGGGCCCGCACCCCTCAGGTCCGGGCCCGGTAGGCCCGCATCGCCACCGGTATGAAGACCGCCGCGATGCCCGCCGCCCACAGCAGGGACCACAGGACCGGCCGGCCCGCGTCGCCGCCGAGCAGCAGGGCACGGAAGGCGTCCGACAAGTGCGTCACGGGGTTGACGCGCACCCACGCCTGCAGCCAGCCCGGCATGGTCTCGGTGCGCACGAAGGCGCTGCTGGTGAACGTGACCGGGAAGATCAGCACGAAGGCGAAGACCTGCACCTTCTCGGCGTCGCCGGCCAGCATGCCGATCAGGACCGCCGTCCACGACACGGCCGCGGCGAAGGTCAGCAGCATCACCGTGGCCCCGAGGAGGCCCGCCGGGCCGCCCGTGACGCGGAACCCCAGGAGCACGCCGAGCGCGATCATCAGCAGCATCGCCCACAGCTGCTTGACGAGGTCGGCGGCGATCCGCCCGAACAGCGGGGCCGATCTCGCTATCGGCAGGCTCCGCAGCCGGTCGAAGACCCCCTTGGTCAGGTCCGTGTTCAGCGACATCGCGGTGTACGTGGTCATGAACAGGGTGTTCTGCACGATGATCCCCGCCAGCGCGTACTGCAGATACGCCCGCGGCGAGCCCGCCATCTGCCCGCCGAACACGAAGGTGAACAGGAACACGAACATGATCGGCGTGATGCTGTAGTCGACCAGCTCCAGGGGGTTGTGCTTGACCGACACCAGGCTGCGCCAGGCCATCGTGCCGGTCTGCCGCAGCGCGGACAGCGGTCGCACCCGGCCGCGCCTGCCCAGGGGCGGCGCGGTGGCCGTGGTGGCGGTCATGACGGGCTCCCGGCCGTCTCGTACGCGCACGTGCCCTCGCCGCCCTCGCCGGGCCGCCGGCGGCCCTCCCCGGGCCCCTCGCCGTCCGGTCCGGGCTCCGCGGTGCGGTGGCCGGTCAGCGCCAGGAACACCTCGTCCAGCGAGGAGCGGCGCAGCGCCAGCTCGCCCACCGCGATCGACGCCTGGTCCAGCCTGCGCACGACCGCGGGCATCAGCGCCGGGTCGTTGACGGGGGCGGTGATCCCCTCGCCCTCGATCCGGGCCTGCGGGCCGGCCGCCTCCGCGATCAGCGCGTGGGCGGTGGCCAGGTCGGCCCGGTGCACGGGGCGCAGCCGCAGGACCTGCCCGCCGACCTGCGACTTCAGCTGGTCGGGGGTGCCTTCGGCGATCACCCGGCCCTTGTCGATGACCACGATGTCGTCGGCGAGCCGGTCGGCCTCGTCCAGATACTGCGTGGTCAGCAGCGCCGTCACCCCTTCGGCGACCAGGCCGCGCAGCATGTCCCAGAGCTCGCCGCGGCTGTGCGGGTCGAGGCCGGTGGTCGGCTCGTCGAGGAAGAGGATCCGCGGCCTGCCGACGAGGCTCGCCGCGAGGTCGAGCCGGCGCCGCATGCCGCCCGAGTAGGTCTTGGCGGCCCGGCCCGCCGCGTCGGCGAGGCCGAAGCGGTCCAGCAGCTCTGCGGCCCGCGCCCGGGCGTCGGCTCTGGTCATGCCCAGCAGACGGCCGATCATCAGGAGGTTCTCGGTGCCGGTCAGGTTCTCGTCGACCGCCGCGTACTGTCCGGTCAGCCCGATCATGGCGCGGACCAGGCCCGCCTCCCGTACGACGTCGTGGCCGCCGACCCGCGCGCGGCCCCGGTCGGGCGTGAGCAGCGTGGCGAAGATCCGGACGGCGGTGGTCTTGCCGGCGCCGTTGGGCCCCAGCATGCCGAGGACCGTGCCGGTGCGGGCGGCGAGGTCCACGCCGGCCAGGGCCCGGGTCTCCTTGAAGCGTTTGGCCAGGCCTTCCGCCTGGATCGCGTAATCCATGGGTGCCCCTCGCTTCCGCGGGTAGTGGGCTGCGGCGGGCGTCCGGCGACGCCCCTCACCCACTGTGACCCATGCCACTGACACTCGGCTCGCCGGCGGCGTGGCTTCGGCCACCGGCCCGCGGTCCGTGCCGTGAACGTGCGGTGCGAGCGCCTAGTCCGGCACCTGGATGATCGGGAAGCTGCCCGTGCTCGTCGGGGACGACTCCGGCAGCCAGAGCACGGCGATCGCGCCGCTCCCGCCCTCCACCTCCGGGTCGGCGTTGCGGAAGGTCAGGCGGGCGCCCAGGACGCGGGCCTGGCCGGCCGCGATGGTCAGGCCCAGGCCGTGGCCCTTGCCGGCGCGGTCCTTGCTGCCCGTGCGGAAGCGGCTCGGGCCCTCCTCGAGCAGCTCCTCGGGGAAGCCGGGCCCGTGGTCGCGCACCCGCAGCACCCGGCCCTCGAGGGTGACCTCCACGGGGCCCTTGCCGTGCTTGGCGGCGTTGGCCAGCAGGTTGCCCAGGATGCGTTCCAGGCGGCGGGGGTCGGTGGAGACGTAGGCGCTCCGGGCGATCCTGACGACGGCGTCCGGGGCCACCGCCCGCACCCGCCGCAGCACGAACTCGCCGAGCTCGAGGTCCTGCATCTCGGCCCGCTCGGCGAAGCTGTCCAGCCGGGCGACCTCCAGCACGTCCTCGACGAGCGTGCGCATGGCCTGCGCCCGGTCCCGTACGAGCTCGGTCGGCCGGCCCGGCGGCAGCAGTTCCGCCGCGGTCAGCAGGCCGGTGACGGGGGTGCGCAGCTCGTGCGCGATGTCGGCGGTGACCCGGCGCTCGGCCTCCAGACGGTCGCGCAGGGCCTCGGCCATGCCGTCGACGGCCCGGGCGAGGTCGTCCGTCTCGTCGCGCACCCGGCCGCCGATGGCGTCGCGCACCCGTACGTCCGGATCGCCGTCCGCGAGCTTGCGGGCGGCCGTGGCCGCCTTGCGCAGCCGTCGCGAGAGCTGGCCGCCGACGAGGATGCCCAGCGCGCAGCCGCCGAGGACGACCGAGACCGAGCCGATGATCAGGGCCCGGTCGAGGTCGTTGAGGATGTCGTAGCGGTCCTTGAAGCGGGTGTGGATCGAGAGGATCTTGCCGTTGCGCAGCGGCGTCGAGGCCCATACCTCGGGCGCGCCGGTGCCGCTGTCCTGCAGGTAGGTGGCGCGCAGCCCGAGGTCGGCGGCGTCGCGCAGCGGCTTGGGCAGCGCGGGGTCGTCCACCTTGGCGCGCAGCATCAGCTTGCCGCCGGTGGATTCGTAGTAGCGCTGGGCGATCTGGACCCGGTCGTCCATCTGGTCGCGGCTGCTGTTGAGCATGGAGACGCGGGCCGCGTTGTGGACGACGAGGCTGAGCGCGACGGCCACGAGCGCGCCGACGCCCGCGATGGCCAGGCTGACCTTCCAGCGCAGACCGGTGCGGAGCGCGAGCTTCACCACGTTGCGACCATGCGTTTCACCGACAGGGACAGCGACACCGACGGTCAGCCCCGGAGCTTGTAGCCGAAGCCGCGGACCGTCTCGATGCGGTCCTGACCGATCTTGCCGCGCAGGCGCTGCACGTGCACGTCGACGACGCGGGTGTCGCCGCCCCAGCCGTAGTCCCAGACCCGCTCCAGCAGCCGGTCGCGGGAGAGCACCGTGCCGGGCGCGGCGGAGAACTCCAGCAGCAGCCGCATTTCGGTGGGGGTCAGGGCCACGGGCGTGCCGGCCTTGCGGACCTCCATGCCCTCGGTGTCGACCTCCAGGTCGCCGAAGCGCAGCAGCCCGCCCTCGAGGCCCTCGCCGGCCTCGGCGGCCGCCCCGCCGCCGGCCGCGCCGCTGGCGTGCCCGAAGCGGCGCAGCACGGCCCGTATCCGGGCGACGAGCACGGCGCCGTCGAAGGGCTTGGTCACATAGTCGTCGGCGCCGGCCTCCAGGCCGAGGACGACGTCGATGGAGTCGGCGCGGGCCGAGAGCATGATCACGGGCACGGTCGACTCGTCGCGGATCCGGCGGCACAGGCTGACCCCGTCCAGCCCCGGAACCATCACGTCGAGCAGCGCGATGTCCGGCCGCCGGGCGCGGAAGCTCTCCAGCCCCAGCAGCCCGTCCGGCACCGCGGTCACGGCGAAGCCGTCGCGCTCGAGCGCGAGCTGGGTCGCCTCGCGGATGACGTCGTCGTCCTCGACGAAGAGCACATGCGTATCGGCCACGCTGCCCTCAGCCCTCCGTTCCCTTGTTCCCGACCTTGCCGTAGTCGGTGTGCGTACGTCCGGACTCGCGGAAGGCGCCGTCCGACCAGTGGTAGGTCAGGACATCTTCCCCCGAGGCGCAGCAGACGGCGTCACCCGGAGCGTAGACCTGCTTGGTGATCACAAGATCACGCCGGTCGATGTCGGCATAGACGGGAGACTGCTCGGCCGCGAACACATTCTCGTACGAGTCACCCTTGGGACGGTACACATACGACCCGATGCCTATGGAGTCACCGCACGTCAGAAGGTTCACCACGATGTCGGAACGGGAGGCCCCGGTCAGCTGCCCGTAGATCACGTCCACGGGGTAGTGGTCCTTCACACAGGGCTTGAGGTTCTTCTTGATCTGGTCGCTGACCTTGGGGTCCGACTTGATCAGCTTGATGGCGTCGACCTTCCCCTGGGCCGGGGTGGCCGTCGCCGAGGGCGTCCGCGAGGCGGCCTTCGCGGCGGACTGGGTCTGCGCCGGCCCCTCCTTGCGCACGCCCTCACTGCTCGCACCGCACCCGACAAGCAGAAGACCGGCGGTCGCGGCCATTGCGGAGACCGCGCCACCGGTGATCAGCGCCGGCCTGAGGCCGGCGGCCTTGCTCAGGCCGCGCACCGTTCCTGCCCCCGATCGACGCGCTCGAGGGCGTGGAAGTCCAGGTCGCGGCTCTCCAGCTCCTGACGCAGCCGCGCCAGGGCCCGGTGCAGCGTGCTCTTGACCGTGCCGGTCGACATGCCCAGCGCCTCCGCCGTCTCCTCCGTGCTCATCTGCTCCCAGTGTCGCAGCACGACAACGCTGCGCTGCTTGGGCGCCAGGACACCGAGGATGTCCATCAGCAGGGCGCGGTCGGCGTGCTGCTCGGTGCCGTCCTCGACGCTGGCGTCGGGGAGCTGCTCGGTGGGCACCTCGTCGAGCTTGCGGGCGCGCCACCACTCCGTACGGGTGTTGATCATGACGCGGCGCAGGTAGGCGTCGGCCAGCGACTTGTCCGCTATGCCGTCCCAGCGGCCGTACGTGCGCACCAGAGCGGTCTGGAGGAGGTCCTGCGCGTCGATGGGGTCCGGGACCAGTCGCCGGGCGCTGCGCAGGAGGGCGTCCTGACGGTTGCGCACGTACTCTTCGAAGTCCAGAACCTTGCCGCTGCTGGCCATACTCGCAGCCTCCATTCCGCTTGCGTCCCCGCGTCACGCTGGTGGTCCTCCAGCACGGACAGGACGCTACGGAGGAGCTGTTGCGACGTGATGTGCGGCAGCCCTTCGGCTGGTGCACAGCTGTCCATAGGTTGTGTAACAGCCCGGCGGATAGATCGGGGAAAGAGCGGCTCTGTCCGTTTCGGAGGGGGCCGGCGGTGCGACGCGACGGCTCTGTATGACAAGTCCGTGAGCGCTCTTTGTGACGGCCGTGCCGGGTGCGTCGCCTGTGACGACTACGTGAGCGGCAGCCGGTACATGCCGTTCGCGAGGGGCTCGACGAGACCGTCGGCGACGAGCCCGTCCAGGGCGCGGGCCCGCTGCACCGGCTCGTGCCACACCGCGTCGAGCGCCGCCTGCGGCACCGGCGCGACGGCCTCCCGCAGCACCGCCAGCAGCTTGCCGCGCACCTGCCGGTCCGTCCCCGCGTACGTCTGCCCGCGGCGCGGCGGCCCGTCGTGCGCCGGCGACCCGGCGGCCAGCCAGGCGCACTCCGCGGCGATCGGGCAGCGGCCGCAGCCGGGCGTCCGGGCCGTGCAGACCAGCGCCCCCAGCTCCATCGTGGCCGCGGCCCAGCGGGCGGCGACCTTCTCGTCCTCGGGCAGCAGCGCCCGGGCGAGCCTGCGCTCCGCGGCCGTCGTGGCGTTCGGCGGGTACTGGGCGCCGGTCACGGCGCGCGCGAAGACCCGGCGGACGTTCGTGTCCAGGACCGCGTGCCGCTGCCCGTACGCGAACGAGGCCACCGCCGCCGCCGTGTACTCGCCCACGCCCGGCAGCGCGAGCAGCTTCGCGTGGTCGTCCGGCACCTCGCCGCCGTGCCGCTCCGTGATCGCCGAGGCGGCGGCGTGCAGCCGCAGCGCACGGCGCGGATAGCCCAGCCGCCCCCACGCGCGGACCGCCTCGCCGGGCGCCTCCGCCGCCAGGGCGGCGGGGCGCGGCCAGCGGGCCAGCCACTGCTCGTACACCGGCAGCACCCGGCTCACCGGCGTCTGCTGGAGCATGAACTCGCTGACCATCACCCCCCACGGCCCGGCCTCCGGGCGGCGCCAGGGCAGATCGCGGGCGTGCACGCCGAACCAGTCGATCACCGGGGCGTGCAGAAGGGTGGACGTCTGGGGCGTGGTGGCAGGCATCGCAGTCATGACACTCCGATCCTGGCATGCCCGCGCCGGGCCGGGGAAACGCGCCGGGCCCACGTCGGCCAAGCCCGCCCCGGTCCGCCCCGTTCGGGTGACCGAACGGGCCAACCGGCCCGCATGATCGACGCTCTCCGCGACCCTGGCCCGGATGGAGACCGGCCGCGAAGCCCCGCCCCTTGTCCGTTGCCGAGCCTGCGCGAACCCCCTGTGGTGGGACGTGACCCCCGTGCCCGCGCTCGCCCCCGGCTGGTACTGCTCCTCCTGCCGCCACCCACCCGAGCGCTGCCGCAACGCCGCGGCCGCCACGCCCGTCTCGGGGGACCGAACCGGGTGACGGGGGCACCGGACCGCCGCACAGGGAATCTGCCTACGCTGATCGCATGACCCCGACGGAGACGCTGCCGACCGACATCAGGGCGGCCCTCGACGCGCACACCACCATGACCCTGGCGTACGCGGACAAGGACGGGCCCCAGGCGTGCGCCGTGCTCTACGCGCTCGCCGACCCGCAACCGGCCGACGGACGACCTCCCGTGCCCGCCCTCGTCTTCGTCACCTCTCCCGGCACCCGGCACGGCCGCGCCCTCCTCTCCGGCGACGCACGCGTCGCCTTCACCGCACAGCGCGACGGCCAGGACTGGAGCGAGCTGACCGGTATTCAGGGCCGCGGCGTGTGCCGCCTGCTGGAAGGCGCCGACCGCGAGACCGCGTGGCGCGCCTACAGCGCGCGCTTTCCCTACGTGGAACGGACCGAGCGCCTGCGTCAGGCCATGGACCGTGCCGGAGTGTGGGAGTTGCGGCCCGACTGGCTGCGCCTGGTCGACAACGGCCGCGGCTTCGGGCACAAGAGCGAGTGGCCACGCCCGTTTTCGGCCTGAAACCGTCGTACCTGCGCCGTACACCCGTCGCGCGTTCCGGCCCGCCCACGGCCGCGGAGCGATGGGCTCCAACCGTCCGGCTTGCGGGCAGATGATGAGAAAAGCAGGCACTCCTACGGCGGGTACTGGCTGGTGCCCGGGCCGATCTCTCGTAGAGTCTTCGCGTGGGATCTCTGCGCAATCCGATCGGGCCGCTTCCCTCCTCCATCTACTGGCGGCGGAGGGCAGTTGCGCTTGGCCTGCTCGGCCTTCTCGTACTGCTGATGGTGTGGCTGTTCGCCCTGGGGGGTGGTGACGGTTCCGAGGGCTCCCAGAGCGAGGCCACCGACGGCAAGGGCTCGGCGGACACCACCATCACGCCCGGCCCGACGCCCTCGGGCCCGCACATCAGTCAACGACCGGGCGGCCGCGACGATTCGGGCAACGGCGGCACCGGCGGTGCCGGTACCGGCGGTACGGGCGGCGGCTCCGGCGGCGGCGCCGGGACGGGCGGCGGTGCGGGAGGCACGGGCGGCGGCTTCGGCGGCGGCGCCGGGCTCGCGGTGACCGGCGTGAGTGGCGAAGGCAAGGCGGTCGCGGCCGGATCGAGCCTGCCCGACTGCACGTCAGGATCGGTGAAGGTGTCGGTACGCAGCGTCAAGTCCGCCTACCGGCCCGACGAGAAGCCGAAGTTCGAGCTCGTCGTGCGGAACTCCGGTGGCAGCGCCTGCAAGGTGAACTTCGGCGCCGGCGCGGCCCTGCTGAAGATCACCGACAGCAAGGGCGAGGAACACGTGTGGGCGTCCGACGACTGCCCCCGGGGCACCGGCGCCGTGCTCTTCGAGGTGCCCGGCTCGGGCGAGACCAAGCGCACGCTGGAGTGGGACCGCAAGCGCAGCGCCCCGCGCTGCGCGACGCCCGCCGGCAGCGCCGCGGCCGCGGCGGGCACCTACAAGGTCGAGGTGAAGGTGGCAGGCGTCACCGAGCACGCGGAGTTCGTCCTGGAACGGACCTGAGACACCGGAGCGGACAGCGGACAACGGTGAGGGCCCCGCCACAGGCGGGGCCCTCACCGTTATCCGCAAGCCTTCTGCCCGCAGTCCTACTGGACGTACCGCCTGGACGTGCCGCCTGGACGTACCGCCCTAGACGTACCGCCCTAGACGTACCGCTCGAGGATCGACGACTCCGCGAGGCGCGAGAGCCCCTCGCGGACCGAACGGGCCCGGGCCTCGCCGACGCCGTCGACCGTTTGCAGGTCGTCCACGCTCGCGGCGAGCAGCTTCTGCAGGCCCCCGAAGTGGTCCACGAGCCGCTCGATGATGGCGCCGGGCAGCCGGGGGACCTTCGCCAGCAGGCGGTACCCGCGCGGCGAGACGGCGGAGTCCAGCGTCTCCGGGGAGCCGCTGTAGCCCAGCGCCCGTGCCACGATGGGCAGTTCGAGCAGCTCGGCGTGGGTGAGGGAGTCCAGCTCGGCCAGGGCCTCGGTGACCGTGCGGGTGCGCTTGGCGGTCGGCTCGGGGACGTAGTCCCGCACGACCAGCTCGCGCTCGGGCTCCACGCCGGCGATCAGCTCGTCCAGCTGGAGCGAGAGCAGCCGGCCGTCGGTGCCCAGCTCGACCACGTACTCCGCGATCTCCGTGGCGATGCGGCGCACCATCTCCAGCCGCTGCGAGACGGCCGTGACGTCCCGGACGGTGACCAGGTCCTCGATCTCCAGCGCGGACAGCGTGCCCGCGACCTCGTCCAGGCGGAGCTTGTAGCGCTCCAGGGTGGCCAGCGCCTGGTTGGCGCGGGAGAGGATCGCGCCCGACTCCTCCAGCACGCGGCGCTCGCCGCCCACGTACAGCGCGATCAGCCGCATCGACTGGCTGACCGAGACCACGGGGAAGCCGGACTGGATCGACGCGCGCTGGGCGGTGCGGTGCCGGGTGCCGGTCTCCTCGGTGGGGATCGAGGCGTCCGGGTAGAGCTGGACGCCCGCCCGCACGATCTTGGAGATGTCCTTGTCGATGATCAGCGCGCCGTCCAGCTTGCACAGCTCGCGCAGACGGGTGGCGGTGAACTCGACGTCCAGGACGAAACCGCCGGTGCACATCTGCTCGACGGTCTTGTCCATGCCGAGGACGATGAGCCCGCCGGTGTTGCCGCGAAGAACGCGCTCAAGGCCGTCGCGCAGGGCCGTGCCGGGCGCGACGGCGCTCAGCGAGGCGCGCATCAGCCCCTCGACGCCGGAGCCACCGGAGCCGCTTCCGGCCTTGCCGGGGCCCGATGCCCGGTCGTTGGCTGCCACTGCACTCCTCCGGTCGCAAGGTCAACGGTGCCGCAGGCCGCCCTGCTGTCGTGTACGCCGTCGTGCACGCCGTGTGCGTCGCGTACGACGGTGTGTACGTACGGGCGGGACCAGGGCAAAGTCTACTGGCGCCCAGCCTATTAGGGGGCTGTCCTCAGCTCTCCTCAGGTCGGGGTCCGGCCACGGCCTCGCGCCCGCTCTCCGCCCGCTTCTCCCCCTTCTCGCGGTTCCCACGCTTCTCCCGCTGGGGTCGCCCGGGCAGCACACGCAGCGCCTCGCCTATGTCGGCGACCTCCAGCACCCGCATGCCACTGGGGATCTTGCCGGGATCGGCGGGCACGAGGGCGTGGGTGAAACCGAGCCGGGCGGCCTCGGCCAGCCGCCGCTGCACGCCCGTGACCCGTCTGACCTCGCCCGCGAGGCCGACCTCCCCGATGGCCACCAGGTTCTTCGGCAGCGGGGTGTCGCTGGCGGCGCTGGCCAGGGCGAGCGCGATGGCGAGGTCGGCGGCGGGCTCGGAGAGCTTCACCCCGCCGACCGTGGCGCTGTAGATGTCCCGCTTGCCGAGGGCGCTGATCCGGCCGCGCTGCTCGAGGACGGCGAGCATCATCGACACGCGGGAGGTCTCCAGGCCGGAGGTGGTGCGGCGCGGGGAGGGGATCTGCGAGTCGACCGTCAGCGCCTGCACCTCCGCCACCAGCGGGCGGCGGCCCTCCAGGGTGACCGTCAGGCAGGTGCCGGGCACCGGCTCGGCGCGCCGGGTGAGGAAGAGGCCGCTGGGGTCGGTCAGGCCGGTGATGCCCTCGTCGTGCAGCTCGAAGCAGCCGACCTCGTCGGTGGCCCCGTAGCGGTTCTTCACCCCGCGCACGAGGCGGAGGCGGGCGTGCCGGTCGCCCTCGAAGTGCAGCACGACGTCGACCAGGTGCTCCAGCAGGCGGGGACCCGCGATCGCGCCGTCCTTGGTGACGTGGCCGACGAGCAGCGTGGACATGCCGCGCTCCTTGGAGGCCCGGATGAGGGCGCCGGCGACCTCGCGGACCTGGGCCATGCCGCCGGGCGCGCCGTCGATCTCGGGGGAGGCCACGGTCTGGACGGAGTCCATGACCAGCAGGGACGGCTTCACCGTGTCCAGATGGCCGAGGACGGCGGACAGGTCGGTCTCGGCGGCCAGGTAGAGGTGCTCGGAGAGCGCGCCGATCCGGTCGGCGCGCAGCCGGACCTGGCTCGCCGACTCCTCGCCGGTCACATAGAGCGTGCGGTGCTCCTCCGAGGCGGCCCGGGCCGCCACGTCCAGCAGCAGGGTCGACTTGCCGACGCCGGGCTCGCCCGCCAGCAGCACCACCGCGCCGGGCACGAGCCCGCCGCCCAGCACGCGGTCCAGCTCGGGCACGCCCGTGCCGCGCGCGGTCGCCTGGCGGCCGTCCACCTGCGCGATCGGCAGCGCGGCGGACGTCACCCGGCCGGGCGCGGTCGTACGGACGGCGGGCGTGCCGAACTCCTCCACGGTGCCCCACGCCTGGCACTCGGGGCAGCGGCCGAGCCACTTGGCGGTGGTCCAGCCGCACTCGGTGCAGCGGTAGGAGGGCCGGTCCTTGGCGGACGAGCGGGAGGTACGGGCAGCAGCCATGCGGACACCGTAACGGTGGCCACTGACAGCGCCCGGCCCGCCTCGTCCGCCCCGGCCCGCCCGGCTCCCCCGTCATCGTGCGTCAGTACGTGTCATCCGGTCCTTCGGCAAAGGTGCGCGCGCGGAATGTGCGGCTCCTGTCCCCTTTTGAGGGAGAGAGTCACCCGTATGGGTTAAAGCTGCGGGAGCGGGGCGGACGGGGGCGCGCCATCGGCCTACCGTCGCCGGGATGATGACGAGCAGGCCCGAGCCCCCCACGCATGCCACCGGCGCGCACCGCGCATCCCGCCGTGCGCCGCGCGCGGCCCAGCCCGCCGACACCACAGCCCTCCCGGCCTCTGCCGTCGAGGACGCCACCGAAGAGAACGCCGCCGAAGAGAGCAACGCGGAGCACGCACCGCATGGGCAGCACGCTGGGCACGCAGAAAACGCTGAGCACGCAGAGAACGCCGCCGAGGAGAGCCCCGCCCCCGAGGGTGCCCCGTGCCCGCCCGAACGCTACGAACCCCACCTGGACGGCCTGTTCACCTACTGCCTGTCCGTTCTGTGCGACCACGACGCCGCCATCGGCGCCCTCGGTGAGACCCTCGCCCTCGCCGAGCGCCGCACCGACCGTGCCCCCGCCGCCGAGGAAGCGCACCGCGCCTGGCTGTACGCCCTGGCCCGCTGGGAGTGCCTGCGCAGGCTGGGTGAGCGCGGCGCCGGCGGCCGGCCCGGCGAGGCCGCCGCCGACGACGCCCGGGCCCGCGCGGAACTGGCCCTGCTCGTCTGGCCCGAGGCCGCCGGCACCACCGCCGAACAGCGCGAAGCACTGGAACTGGCCGTCCGCCACGGCCTCGCCCCCCACGAGGTCGCCGCCGTGCTGCGCCTGGACTACGACGCCGCGCGCGCCCTGCTCTCCAGCGCGGCCTGTGAGGTCGAGCGCACCCGCACCGCCCTCGCCGTGGTGGAGTCGGGCCGCTGTCCGGTCGTCTCCCGGTTCGCGGGGGACACCGAGGTGCTGCTGGGCGCGGCGCTCCGGCGCGAGCTCGTACGTCACGTGGACGAGTGCGCCGACTGCCGCCGCACCGCCGAGCGCGCGGGCGCCGGTGAGCCCTGGCCCGGCACCGCCGCGTCCAACGCGGTCCTGCCCGTCCTGGAAGCGCCCCGGCCGGCGGCGCACGCCGCCCTGCGGCACGCCCTGGGCCCACGGCCCCAGCGCCGGCGCGCGGCCGCCGCGCGCGTCACTCCCCGCTTCGACCGCGGCGGGTTCCCGCTCGCCCCCAAGGACCGCGCCGCCCGCCGCAGCCGGCTGCGTACCCGGGCCGTGACGACCACCGTCGTCGCCACCGTCGTCGCCGCGCCCCTGCTGGCGTTGTGGGCCGCGTACCGCGGCGGGCCGCTCGGCGAGGGACAGGGCGCGGCCTCGGTTTCCGCCACGGAGACCGACAGCCTGGGCGGCAGCACACGCGAGGGCTCGTACGACGACCCGTACGCGGCCCCCTACGGCCCCTCGGGCCCCACCCACAGCTCCACCGGCAGCGGCTCCGGCACGCCCGCGACGGTGGCCCACCGGTTCGCCGACGTCTCCGTCGCCGTCATCGGACCCGACGGCAGGCCGGTGCCGGTGCCGCCCGCGGTGGGACCGACGCCTCCGGCAGGCGCCGGTGCGGCCCCCCTTCCCGCCGCGCCCGGACGCGTCGTGGGCCCCGGGCGGCTGACGGTCGAGGCACAGCCCAGCGGCACCGCCACGCTCATCACCCTCACCGCCGCCGGCGGCGGGCCCGTGAGCTGGTCGATGTCGGCCGACGCGCCCTGGCTGCGGCTGAGCCAGCCGGGGGGAGTGCTGCACCCGGGCCAGTCCGTGACCGTCACGGTCCACGTCGACCACGCCCGCGAGCCCACCGGGCGATGGAGCGCGCGCGTGGCCATCGCGCCCGGCGGGAGCGTGGTGACGATCGAGGGGCGTGGCGCGGCCCCCCAGCCGTCACCGCCCCCGGCCCACCCGACCACGCCGCCCCCGGCCCCGACCGGCCCGGCGCCCGCACCGGCACCGTCACGCACGGGCTGAACGATCGGCGGGCGCGGGTCGGCCGGCGCGGGGCGGCGGACTCGGATCAGCGGGCGTGGATCGGCGGGCGTGGATCGGTGGATCTGGATCGGCGGGCCTGGATCGGCGGGCCGTCAGCGTGCGTCGGCCGGGTGCGGAGCCATCGGCAGCAGCGCGGCCATGCGCTCCTCGCACAGCTCCACCAGCCGCGCGTACCCCTTCTTGCCCATCAGTTCGATCAGCTCCGCGCGGTACGACACGTACACCGGCTCACCGGCACCGTGCGCGGACCGCGCCGACGTGCACCACCAGTGCAGGTCGTGGCCGCCCGGGCCCCAGCCGCGCCGGTCGTACTCGCCGATCGTGACCTGGAGCACCTGGGTGTCGTCGGGCCGGTCGATCCAGTCGTACGTCCGCCGCACCGGCAGCTGCCAGCACACGTCGGGCTTGGTCTCCAGCGGCTCGCGGCCCTCGCGCAGCGCCAGGATGTGCAGCGAACAGCCGGCGCCGCCGGCGAAGCCCGGCCGGTTCTGGAAGATGCAGGAGCCCTGCCAGCGGCGGGTCTGCCGCTCGCCGTCGTCGTCGAGCTGCGTCCACCCGGACTCCGCCCCCACGTCGTGGAACTGCCAGATGTCCGGCGTCAGCCGGGCGACGTGTCCGGCGACGCGCTGCTCGTCCTCCTCGTCGGAGAAGTGCGCTCCGAGCGTGCAGCAGCCGTCGTCGGCGCGGCCCGCCTTGATGCCCTGGCAGCCGCTGCCGAAGACGCAGGTCCAGCGGGAGGTCAGCCAGGTCAGGTCACAGCGGAAGATCTGCTCCTCGTCCGCCGGGTCGGGGAACTCCACCCAGGCGCGGGCGAAGTCCAGCCCCACCTCGTCGGGCACGGCACCCCCGGCGCCCCCGTCGACGGACGGAGCCGGTCCGCTCTTCGGGGTCTTGAGCACCTTGGCGGCGAGCTGGTCGGCCTTGCCGGAGCTCTTCTTCTCGTCCTTCGAGGTCTTGTCCTTCGAGGCCGTCGAACCCGCGCCCCGCGCTTTGTCCGTTTTGGCCTTCTTCGTCTTCGCCACCCCTCAAGCGTAAGTGCCCCGGAGGGCAGCAGTAGCGTTCAGGCCATGAGACTCGGTGTCCTCGATGTGGGTTCGAACACGGTCCACCTGCTGGTGGTCGACGCGCACCCCGGTGCCCGCCCGCTGCCGGCCCACTCCCACAAGGCCGAGCTGCGCCTGGCCGAGCTGCTCGACGAGGCCGGCGCCATAAGCGACGCCGGCGTCGAGCGGCTGATCGCGACCGTACACGGAGCCCTGCAGGCCGCCGAGGACAAGGGCGTCGAAGAGGTCCTGCCCTTCGCGACCTCCGCCGTCCGCGAAGCCACCAACTCCGACGACGTCCTGCGCCGGGTCCAGGCGGAGACCGGCGTCACCCTCTCCGTGCTCTCCGGCCCGGAGGAGGCCCGGCTCACCTTCCTCGCCGCCCGCCGCTGGTTCGGCTGGTCGGCCGGAAAGCTCCTTGTGCTCGACATCGGGGGCGGCTCCCTGGAACTGGCCTACGGCCTCGACGAGGAGCCCGACGTCGCCGTCTCCCTCCCCCTGGGCGCCGGCCGCCTCACCACCGGCTGGCTCCCCGGCGACCCGCCCGACCCCACGGACGTACGGGCGCTGCGCCGCCACGTCCGCACGGAGATCGCCCGCAACGTCGGCCTCTTCACCCGCCACGGCACCCCCGACCACACCGTCGCCACCTCCAAGACCTTCAAGCAGCTCGCCAGGATCGCCGGCGCCGCCCGCTCCGCCGACGGCCTCTACGTCCAACGCACCCTCGACCGCGATGCCCTGGAGGAGTGGGTGCCCCGGCTCGCCGGCATGAGCACCAAGCAGCGCGCCGAGCTGCCCGGCGTGTCGGAGGGACGGGCCCGCCAGCTGCTCGCGGGCGCGCTCGTCGCGGAGGCGGCGCTGGACCTGTACGGGCTGGAAGAGGTGGAGATCTGCCCCTGGGCGCTGCGCGAAGGCGTCATCCTGCGACGGCTGGACCACCTGCCCACGACGTGACGCGCGACGCCGCGCGCACGGCGCCACGTGACGGATCCCGCACGCCCCGCTCGCGGGACCACCTGCCCGCCGCCCGAGGGGCGGGCATACGCTGTCCCTCGTGACAGAGCCAGTGGTGCGCATTCCGGATGCGAAGATCGCCCTGTCCACCGCATCGGTCTACCCCGAGTCGACGGCGACGGCCTTCGAGATCGCCGCCCGGCTGGGATATGACGGTGTCGAGGTCATGGTGTGGACCGACCCGGTCAGTCAGGACATCGACGCGCTGCGTCGGCTGTCCGACTACCACCGGGTGCCCATCCTGGCCGTACACGCGCCTTGTCTGCTCATCACACAGCGCGTCTGGTCGACGGACCCCTGGGTCAAGCTCCAGCGGGCCCGCGCGGCCGCCGAGAAGCTCGGCGCGACGACGGTCGTGGTGCACCCGCCGTTCCGGTGGCAGCGCTCGTACGCCCGGGACTTCGTCCGCGGCGTGTGGCGCATGGCGAACGAGACCGACGTCAAGTTCGCCGTGGAGAACATGTACCCCTGGCGCTACCGCGACCGCGAGATGCTCGCCTACGCGCCCGACTGGGACGTCACCAAGGACGACTACCGCCACTTCACCGTCGACCTGTCCCACACCGCCACCGCCCGGACCGACGCACTCCAGATGATCGACCGGATGGGCGACCGCCTCGCCCACATCCACCTCGCCGACGGCAACGGCTCCGCCAAGGACGAGCACCTCGTCCCCGGGCGCGGCAAGCAGCCCTGCGCCGAGCTGCTGGAACGTCTCGCCGTCAGCGGCTTCGACGGCCACGTCGTGATCGAGGTCAACACCCGGCGCGCCATGTCGGCCGCCGAGCGCGAGGCCGACCTGGCCGAGGCCCTGGCCTTCACCCGCCTGCACCTCGCCTCCCCGACGGGCGTGCCGAGACCATGACCGAGCCCGCCGACCGCCCCCCGGCCGCCAGGAAGCGCGGCCGCCCCGCCCGCACGGACGCCGGCACCGGCCCCGGCGCGCGCGAGCGCATCCTCACCGCCGCCCGCGCCGAGTTCGCCGAGCACGGCTACGACAAGGCGTCCATCCGGGGCATAGCCAAGGGCGCCGGCGTCGACCCCGCACTGGTCCACCACTACTTCGGCCCGAAGGAACAGATCTTCGCCGCCGCCGTCGAAGCGGCCGTCGCCCCCGCCTTCAGCGCGCCCGACGCCCTCGTCGAGGGCGGCCTGGAAGGGGCGGGGGAGCGGCTGGCCCGCTTCGTCCTCGGCGTGTGGGAGGACCCCGTCACCCGCGAGCCGTTCCTCGCGATCCTCCGGTCGGCCGTGGCCAACGACACCGCGGCCGGGATCTTCCGCGACCTGATGACCAGCAGGGTCATGCTGCGCATCGCCGCCGAACTGGGCGGCGGCCCCGACGCCCAGCTGCGCACGGAGCTGGCGGCGGCCCAGCTGGTCGGCGTGGCCATGCTGCGGTACGTCATCAAGATCGAGCCCCTGGCGTCGGCGGACATCGAGCAGCTCGTCGCCATGACCGCCCCCGCCGTGCAACGCCACCTGACGGGCGCCTGAGCTTCCCCATCCGTCCCGGACGCGCCGCCCGGCGTCGGCCCGGCGCCCGGCCGACGTCCGCCCGACGACCACCTCGCGTCTCGCATACCGGAAACCCTGTCCAGATCTTGGATCACCGGCGTACGCTCGGAAGACCCCGGAGAATGCCGGAGTTCCCGGTCACAGGATGCGAGGAGTGGAGCAGGATGCCCGAACTGAGGTCCCGCACCGTCACCCACGGCCGCAACATGGCGGGCGCGCGAGCCCTTCTGCGGGCCGCGGGCGTAGAGCGCGAGGACTTCGGCAAGCCGATCATCGCGGTGGCCAACAGCTTCACCGAATTCGTGCCCGGCCACACCCACCTGCAGCCGGTCGGCCGGATCGTCTCCGACGCGATCAAGGCGGCGGGCGGCATCCCGCGCGAGTTCAACACCATCGCCGTGGACGACGGCATTGCCATGGGCCACGCCGGCATGCTCTACTCGCTGCCCTCCCGCGACCTGATCGCCGACTCGGTCGAGTACATGGCCGAGGCCCACTGCGCCGACGCGCTGATCTGCATCTCCAACTGCGACAAGATCACGCCCGGCATGCTCATGGCCGCCCTGCGCCTCAACATCCCCACCGTCTTCGTCTCCGGCGGCCCGATGGAGGCCGGCCAGGCCACCCTCGTGGACGGCACCGTCCGCAAGCTGGACCTGATCAACGCCATCGTGGACGCCGTCAACGAGAACGTCTCCGACGAGGACGTCCTGCGCATCGAGGAGAACGCCTGCCCGACCTGCGGGTCCTGCTCCGGCATGTTCACCGCCAACTCGATGAACTGCCTCACCGAGGCCATCGGACTCTCCCTGCCCGGCAACGGCTCGGTGCTCGCCACCCACACCGCCCGCAAGGCCCTCTACGAGAACGCCGGCCGCACGGTCGTCGAGATCACCAAGCGCCACTACGAGCAGGACGACGCCTCCGTCCTGCCGCGCAACATCGCCACCCGCGCCGCCTTCGAGAACGCCATGGCCCTCGACATCGCCATGGGCGGCTCCACCAACACGATCCTGCACCTGCTCGCCGCCGCCCAGGAGGCCGAGCTCGACTACGACCTGACCGACATCGACGCCGTCTCGCGCCGCGTCCCCTGCCTCGCCAAGGTCGCCCCCAACGTCGCCCCCGGCGGCACCTACTACATGGAGGACGTCCACCGCGCCGGCGGCATCCCCGCCATCCTGGGCGAACTCCACCGCGGCGGGCTCCTCAACGAGGACGTCCACACCGTCCACTCCGCCTCCCTCAACGAGTGGCTCAAGACCTGGGACGTGCGCGGCGGCTCCCCCTCCGCCGAGGCCGTCGAGCTGTGGCACGCCGCCCCCGGCTGCGTCCGCTCCGCGACCGCCTTCTCGCAGTCCGAGCGCTGGGACTCCCTCGACCTGGACGCGGCCGGCGGCTGCATCCGCTCGGTCGAGCACGCCTATTCCAAGGACGGCGGACTGGCCGTTCTCAAGGGCAACCTGGCCGTCGACGGCTGCGTCGTGAAGACCGCCGGCGTCGACGAGTCCATCTGGACCTTCGAGGGCCCGGCAGTCGTCTGCGAATCGCAGGACGAGGCCGTCGAGAAGATCCTGTCCAAGAACATCAAGGAGGGCGACGTCGTCGTCATCCGCTACGAGGGCCCGCGCGGCGGCCCCGGCATGCAGGAAATGCTCTACCCGACGTCCTTCCTCAAGGGCCGCGGCCTGGGCAAGGCATGCGCCCTGGTCACCGACGGCCGCTTCTCCGGCGGCACCTCGGGCCTGTCGATCGGCCACGCCTCGCCCGAGGCCGCCTCCGGCGGCACGATCGCGCTCGTCGAGGACGGCGACCGCATCCGCATCGACATCCCGAACCGCTCGATCGAACTCCTCGTCCCCGACGCCGAACTGACGGCACGCCGCGAGGCGCTCGGCGGCACGTACGCCCCGAAGAACCGCGAGCGCAAGGTCTCGGCGGCACTGCGCGCCTACGCGGCCATGGCCACCAGCGCCGACAAGGGCGCGGTCCGCGACGTCAGCAAGCTCGGCTGAGCACGCGACAGGCTGCTCGCTGTTCGCTGCTCAAGGGCACCGCGCGCGGAGCGCGGTGCCTACCGCCAGCCCGCCGGGTTGAGCCCGTTCACCGCGAAAACGGTTCCGTCCGGCGCCGCGCCGAACACCTTCCCGTCCGCCACCACCGGCGCCGGGAGCAGCTCCAGCAAGCCCCGCCCGGCCCGTGCCAGGCGGGGCGACGTCTGTCCGAGCAGAGTGCCCTGCGCCGTGTCGACGGCCAGCAGCCGGCCGTCGGCGGCGGAGAAGTACAGCCGGTTCTCGCCCGCCACGAGAGCCGAAGCGTTGGCCACGGACGTCTCCAGCCGCCAGTCGGCCACCGACCTGGCCGTGTTCAGCGCCGTCAGACCCCCGTCCGACGACAGCAGATAGACCGAATCGCCCTTGGCCACGACGCTCGTGGCCTCGAGAGGCGTGGAAAGCGGCACCCGGCGCTCCCGTCCGATGCCCGGGGCGTACCGCACGACAGCCGAGACGCGCGTGTGGGAGTCGCTCTCGGTGAGATAGAGCGCGTCCTGCGGACCGGTGCCGACCGTGGTCAGATTCCCCTCACCCGTCCACTGCCACAGCGTCGAGCCGTGCACGGCGTCGATGGCGACGACCGTGGTCCGCCGGCCGTCGGGAGCGGACGCGAGGGCGTAGGCGGGCCCGCTGCCGTAGAAGGAGAAGACGGGCTTGATGCCACCGGGCAGGGCATGCCGCCAGCGCTGCCGGTTCGTGGCGCCGTCGACGGCGGTGACCGTGCCGTCCGCCTCGACCAGCAACACGGTGTCGCCCGCGTGGTAGACCCGCCCACCGAACGCCGACACGTCACGCGTCCAGCGCGGCTCACCGGTGGCGGGGTCGAGCGCCGACAGCTCCCGCTTGTCCGGTGAGAGCGCGTGGACCAGCCCGCCGGAGACGAAGGGCGCGCTCGGAGCACCCCCGCCGGGCCGCTGCGCGGTGGCCGCCCGCCGCCACGCCACCTTGCCGCTGGCGGCGTCTATCCGGGCCGCGTGCACACCGCGCGCGGTGCAGTAGAGGGCGCCCGAGGCGTACGTACAGAAGCCCGCGCGCACCTCGCCGTTCCCCGCCGCGTCCGCCGGCACGGACGTCTCCCACGGCTGCCAGGAGGACCCGGCGGGGTTGGGCCGCGTCTGCAGCGGCTGCCTGCCCAGCCCGTCGACCTGGTGCACCGCCCACGTCCCTCCCACCCCGAGAGCCACGACAGCCGCGGCGGCCACGGCCAGCCAACGGGCCCGGGGAAACCGGGAACGGCGCGGGGCAGCGGGGGCGGGGGCAGGGGCAGGGGCAGGACTGTGCCGCTCATCGGGACGGGCGGGGACCCGCCGGGGCCGCTGCGCCGGCAGCCCCGACGACGCCGCGGGAACGAGCGGCACCATGCCCATGATCACGTCAGGGGTCGGCCGGTCGGCGGGCTCCTTCGCCAGACAGGCCCGGATCAACGGGACGAGGTCCTCCGGCACACCCGCCAGATCCGGCTCGTCGTGCACCACCTGATACGCGACGATGTACGGGCTCTCCGACTCGAACGGCCCCCGCCCCGTCGCCGCGTGCACCAGCAACGACGCCAGCGCGAACACATCCGCCGCCGGCCCCACCTCGCGCGGGCGCTGGAACTGCTCCGGCGCCATGAAGGGCGGCGTACCGATGAGCTTCCCGGTCTCGGTGCGCAGCTCACTGTCGTACGGGCGCGAAATGCCGAAGTCGATGACCTTCGGCCCGTCCTCGGCGAGCAGCACATTGCTGGGCTTCAGGTCCCGGTGCACCACCCCGGCACGATGGATGTCCCGCAGCGCCTCCGCGAGCCCCGCCGTCAGCCGCCGCACCTCGTCAGCGCTCAGCGGACCGTTCCGCTTCACCCGCTCGGAGAGCGTCGGACCGGGAATGTAGAGCGTGGCCATCCACGGCCGCTCGCTGTCCGGGTCGGCGTCGACGACCGGCGCCGTGAACGCCCCGCTCACCCGCCGCGCCGCCGCGACCTCCTGCCGGAACCGCGCCCTGAACTCGGGATCCGCCGCGTACTCGGCATGCACCACCTTGACCGCCAGCCGCAGCCCCGAGGCCGAGCGCGCCAGGTGCACCACACCCATGCCGCCGGAACCGAGCCGCCCCTCCAGCCGGTACTGACCCGCATACTCCGGATCGTCCGCTTCCGGACCCGTCCCGGCACTGCGCAGCGGCGGCATGCCCCCACCCCCGTGTCACCTGTGTCAATCGGCCGCTTTCGGCGCCTGCGGAGCCTAATCGATGGGACAGCCGGGACCGGGGAGGCGTGCCGTGCGTTGCTAGCCTGCACATGTCATTCACCTCACGGGGGAGAGCACCATGACGTACTACCCGATCGCACCCGGCCACCAGGTCAACGTCCGCCGCGGCCCGAGCACCGACAGCGAGCTCGTCAAGGTCCTCCCGACGGGCTCCAGCGTGCCGATCCGCTGCCAGACCCACGGCGAGACGATCTCCGGCCCCTGCGGCACCACCGACATCTGGGACTGCATCGCACCGGGCCAGTACGTCTCCGACGCGTACGTGAAGACGGGCAGCAGCGACTTCGTCGCCGCCCGCTGCACCGGCTGAGACGGAGAAGCGGGGGAGGCGGGGGAGACGGGGAGGGGCAGGAGGGGCTGCGGGCAAGGGGCCGCAGGGCCTTCCGGGGCGGGCGGTGCCCGGTGGCGATAATCGACGTATGAGCGATGAGCACCAGGCAGCGGCCGCCCCACGGCCGGAGCCCATCCGGTTCTTCGGTACGACCTGGGTCGACCACGACGGCGGCTACGCCCTCCGGCGCGCCGGCGTCGCGCTGGGCTCGCTGGCCGCGGCGGCGGCGGGCGTGTTCGTCCTGCGCCTCGGCTACGAGGGCCTGGCCATCGCGAAGGTGGGCGGCCTGGTCAACATGATGGTCGTCGTGGCCTTCGCCGTATGCAGCACCATCGCGTTCCGCCGCACCTGGGAGAGCTTCGTGCGACGCCCGGACGCGGAGGCGAAGGACACGGCGCGCGAACGCTCGATGCGCAACCTCCTGATGATCGGCTTCATCGGCGCCCTCCTCGCCTACTTCTTCCGCTCTCTTGTCGAAGCACCGGGCGAGAAGCTCCACCGCACCGAGTACGACGAGGCCCGCACCCGCTACGAGCGCCGCCGCACCACCCGCACGGGGAACCCGGCGGCCAGGGCACCGAAGCGGGGCCCGAAGGGGCGGCGCAAGCACCCCTGAACGTCGTGTAGAGTTCTCCGAGTTGCCACGGGGTCCGCGAGGACGCCGGAGCAGCCACTCGAGCCGCACCGGCGGCAATCACCACTGCACGGTCCCTGAACGGGAAGTATTTCGGCGTGCCGGAATACGGAACGGGATGGCCCGGGACTCCGATTAGGAGTCACGGAGGAAATCCGCTAAAGTAGTGATCACGCCGGAAGGCGCGAGAAACCCCGCTCCAACAGGGGGCCGGAAACGGAATTCGGACCGGAAACGGAACGGAAAACGGATCTGGTAAGGTTGGAAACACGAAATACCGAAGGG
>NZ_JBEYZU010000003.1:0-222433 GCF_040646235.1 Streptomyces sp. NPDC046261
TTACATTCCGAACCCGGAAGCTAAGCCTTTCAGCGCCGATGGTACTGCAGGGGGGACCCTGTGGGAGAGTAGGACGCCGCCGAACAATTATTCAAGAAAGCCCTGGTGGGGACCGAAAGGTCCCTGCCAGGGCTTTCTTGCATTTCCGGCCGGTTCCGCCACCCTCCGCACGGTCACAAGTCGGCGGAGGGTAAGGTCATGGGACATCGTTGGTACATATCCCCACAGGAGGCCCCCGGGTGGAGGTCCAGGAGACGCGCGTTCAGACCGACCGCGTCCTCACCATCCCGAACATCCTCAGCATGGCGCGCCTGGTCGGCGTACCCCTCTTCCTGTGGCTGATTCTCCAGAAGCACGACGGCTGGGCGCTCGTCGTGCTGGCGCTCAGCGGCGTCAGCGACTACCTCGACGGAAAGCTCGCCCGCCGCTGGAATCAGATCAGCAGCCTCGGTCGGCTGCTCGACCCGGCCGCCGACCGGCTCTACATCCTCTCCACGCTCTTCGGTCTGACCTGGCGTGAGATCCTGCCGCTGTGGCTGACCGTGGCCCTTCTCGCCCGCGAGGCGATGCTGCTGGTCATGGTGTGGATTCTGAGGCGGCACGGTTATCCGCCGCCGCAGGTGAACTTCCTCGGCAAGGCCGCGACGTTCAACCTGATGTACGCCTTCCCGTTGCTGCTTCTCAGTGACGGGGACGGCTGGTTGTCCTCACTCGCCGCGATTTTCGGATGGGCGTTCGCCGGATGGGGTACAACCCTCTATTGGTGGGCAGGGATCCTCTACGTGGTCCAGGTCCGCCGACTGGTCAGGGCGGACGCCACGGCCGACTGATCTCGCCGTTGTCCTGAGCCTTACCAGGCGTGAAGTCGGCATGACCGTCGTCTCTCAAGGAGGACGCTTCCGACATGAAGGCCGTCGTGATGGCCGGCGGCGAAGGCACTCGCCTTCGCCCCATGACCTCGAGCATGCCCAAGCCGCTCCTGCCGGTGGCCAACCGGCCGATCATGGAGCATGTGCTGCGTCTGCTCAAACGGCACGGGCTCACCGAGACCGTGGTGACCGTGCAATTCCTCGCCTCCCTCGTGAAGAACTACTTCGGTGACGGCGAGGAACTCGGCATGGAGCTCACCTATGCCAACGAGGAAAAGCCACTCGGTACGGCGGGCAGCGTCAAGAACGCGGAAGAGGCGCTCAAGGACGATGCCTTCCTGGTCATCTCCGGCGATGCCCTCACCGATTTCGACCTGACCGACCTGATCCGTTTCCACAAGGAGAAGGGCGCTCTCGTCACCGTCTGCCTGACCCGGGTCCCCAATCCGCTGGAATTCGGCATCACCATCGTCGATGAGCAGGGCAGGGTCGAGCGCTTCCTCGAGAAGCCCACCTGGGGCCAGGTTTTCTCCGACACCGTCAATACGGGCATCTACGTCATGGAGCCCGAGGTCTTCAACTACGTCAAGGCCGATGAGCCCGTCGACTGGTCGGGCGATGTCTTCCCGCAGCTGATGAAGGAGGGCAAGCCCGTCTTCGGGTATATCGCCGAAGGCTACTGGGAGGACGTCGGCACCCACGAGAGCTACGTCAAGGCCCAGGCCGATGTGCTCGAGGGCAAGGTCGACGTGGACCTCGACGGCTTCGAGATCTCGCCGGGCGTCTGGGTGGCCGAAGGCGCCGAGGTGCACTCCGACGCGGTTCTGCGCGGCCCGCTCTACATCGGTGACTACGCGAAGGTCGAAGCCGGCGCCGAGATCCGCGAACACACGGTCGTCGGCTCGAACGTCGTGGTCAAGAGCGGTGCCTTCCTGCACAGGGCCGTCGTCCACGACAACGTGTACGTCGGGCAGCAGAGCAATCTGCGCGGCTGTGTCATCGGCAAGAACACCGACATCATGCGCGCCGCCCGGATCGAGGACGGGGCCGTCATCGGCGATGAGTGCCTCGTCGGTGAGGAATCGATTATTCAGGGCAACGTCCGGGTCTATCCCTTCAAGACCATCGAGGCGGGCGCGTTCGTCAACACCTCGGTCATCTGGGAGTCCCGCGGCCAGGCCCATCTCTTCGGCGCGCGCGGTGTCTCCGGCATCCTCAACGTGGAGATCACCCCCGAGCTCGCGGTGCGGCTCGCCGGCGCGTACGCCACCACCCTCAAGAAGGGCGCGACCGTCACCACGGCACGTGACCACTCCCGTGGCGCGCGGGCGCTCAAGCGCGCGGTGATCTCCGCCCTCCAGGCCAGCGCCATCGACGTGCGGGACCTGGAGAACGTACCGCTGCCCGTGGCCCGTCAGCAGACCGCGCGGGGCAGCGCCGGCGGCATCATGATCCGTACGTCCCCGGGTGTGCCGGACTCGGTGGACATCATGTTCCTGGACGAGCGCGGGGCCGACCTCTCGCAGGCCGGGCAGCGCAAGCTCGACCGGGTCTACGCCCGCCAGGAGTACCGGCGTGCCTTCCCGGGGGAGATCGGCGATCTGTCCTTCCCCTCCAGCGTTTATGACTCCTACACCGGCTCGCTGCTGAGGTCCGTGGACACCACCGGCGTCGCGGAGGCCGGCCTCAAGGTGGTCGTCGACGCCTCCAACGGCAGCGCGGGGCTTGTTCTGCCCAGCCTCCTCGGCCGGCTCGGCGTGGACGCGCTCACCATCAACCCCGGCCTCGACGAGGCGCGCCCGACCGAGACCCCCGACACCCGCCGCTCCGGCCTCGTGCGGCTGGGCGAGATCGTCGCGTCGGCGCGGGCGGCCTTCGGCGTGCGGTTCGACCCCGTGGGCGAGCGGATCTCGCTCGTGGACGAGCGGGGGCGGATCGTCGAGGACGACCGTGCCCTGCTGGTGCTGCTCGACCTGGTCGCCGCCGAGCGGCGCAGCGGACGGGTGGCGCTGCCGGTGACCACGACCCGTATCGCCGAGCAGGTGGCCGCGTACCACGGCACGCAGGTGGAGTGGACGACCACGTCGCCCGACGACCTCACGAGGGTCGGCCGGGCGGAGTCGACGATCTTCGGCGGGGACGGCCGCGGCGGCTTCATCGTTCCGGAGTCCAGCAGCGTCTTCGACGGTACGGCCGCGTTCGTACGTCTCATCGGGCTGGTGGCGCGTACCCAGCTCACGCTGAGCCAGATAGACGCACGCATCCCCCGGGCGCATGTCCTGCGCCGTGACCTGGCGACGCCGTGGGCCGTCAAGGGCCTGGTCATGCGGCATGTCGTGGAGGCCGCGGGGGACCGGTCGGTCGATACGACCGACGGTGTGCGGGTGGTCGAGGCGGACGGGCGCTGGGTGATGGTGCTGCCCGACCCCGCCGAGGCGGTGACGCACCTGTGGGCGGAGGGTCCTGACGACGCCTCCGCGCAGGCGCTGCTGGACGAGTGGTCCTCGGTCGTGGACGGTGCCGGACGCTGAGCCCGTGGGGCGGAATGTGACCGGTGCGTGAGGGGCGTCGTCTCCCTGTTCCTGGAATGTTCCGGATCTGTCCCGGATCCGGCGCGCCGGTGGGGCCATTGGGAGACGACGCCCCCGACGTGCGACGATGTGCGGCATGTCGCAGCAGCCCCCCGTTCGGAGCACCTCATCGCCGCCGCCGCGCCCCGATGCCTCGATGTCGCTGCTGACCAATGTGATGGATCACAGCCTCGACGACGGCTACGCGGAGGCGGCGGCCCGGCGCGGCGAGGGCGGCAAGGGCCTTCCGAGCACTTTGCGTGCCAAGTTGGGGCTCGCCGCCGCGCTCATGCTGTCGGCCGTGGTGGTGACCCTGGGGGCGGTGCAGGCGCGCATATCGGCACCGACGCTGGCCAAGGAGCGCGAGCAGCTCATCCAGCGGATCGAGGCGGAGACGGCGGCCGCCGACACGCTGCAGAAGAACGTCGACACCCTGCGCGCCGCGGTCGGTACGAAGCAGCGTGACGTGCTGCAGAAACACGGTGGGGACCAGGCCGAGTTGGTGTCCCTGCTCGCGGGCGCCACGCCGGTGCGAGGGCCCGGGGTCAAAGTGGTCGTCGACGATGCCAAACAGGCCAAAACGGGTGGCAATGGGCCCCGGGAGAGCAGTGGCTTCTCCGATACGGGGCGCGTGCGCGACCGTGACATGCAGCGCATCGTCAACGGCCTGTGGCAGTCCGGTGCCGAGGCGATCTCGGTCAACGGGCAGCGGCTGACCGCACTGTCGGCGATCAGGGCCGCGGGTGACGCCATACTGGTCGACAACAAGCCGCTGGTGCCGCCGTACACGGTGCTGGCGATCGGGAACGGTCAGCGGTTGAGCACCGCTTTCCAGGACAGTGCCGACGGCCAGTATCTGCATGTGCTGCAGCAGAACTACGGGATCCGCGCGAGCATTTCCGCCCAGGACGAGGTCCGGCTGCCGGCCGCGCCGAGTCTGATCGTACGTACCGCAAAGCCAGGAAAGGGCAGATCGTGATCGCCGTATTGGGCCTCATCGTGGGAGTCGTGGTCGGACTGGTCGTCCGCCCCGTGGTGCCGACGGCGGTCGAGCCCTACCTCCCCATCGCCGTCGTGGCGGCGCTGGACGCGGTGTTCGGCGGCCTGCGCGCCATGCTGGACGGCATCTTCGACGACAAGGTCTTCGTCGTGTCGTTCCTGTCCAATGTGGTCGTCGCCGCGCTGATCGTCTTCCTGGGCGACAAGCTCGGTGTCGGGGCGCAGTTGTCCACGGGCGTGGTGGTCGTCCTGGGTATCCGTATCTTCTCCAATGCCGCCGCCATCCGGCGGCACATCTTCCGGGCGTGAGACCGATGAGCACTGACGACACCCCGGAGAAGTCCGGAGAGCCGGGTCGCCCCGAGGGGCCGAAGGAGCCGAAGGGCCCGAAGGAGCCGAAGCCGTCGCAGGGCGCACAGCAGCCGGAACCGGAGCCGTCGGGGGAGGAGCCGGAGCCGCGGGCGCGGTCCGGGCCCGACGAGCCGCCGGCCGGAAAGGGCGAGGCCGGCGAGCCGGAGCGGCCGGTTCACCCCGAGCCGGAGCCGCGGTCCGAGGAGGCGGCCGAGCCCGGATCGGAAGCGGCTCCGGCGGCCGCGCCGTTGACGGGACGTCAACGGCTGATGAACGGGCTGTGGCCCCCCAGGTTGACGCGGGCGCAGCTCACCGTGGCGGTGCTGCTGTGCGTGCTCGGCCTCGGGCTGGCCATCCAGGTGCGCTCGACGAGCGACACCAGCGCGCTGCGCGGTGCCCGGCAGGAGGACCTCGTGCGGATCCTCGACGAGCTGGACAACCGGACCAAGCGGCTCGAGGACGAGAAGCGGCGGCTGGACAATCAGCGCTCGGAGCTGGAGAGCAGTTCCAACCAGGCCGCGGAGGCCCGTAAGCAGACGGCGCAGAAGGAGGAGCAGCTCGGGGTGCTCGCCGGTACGGTGGCGGCACAGGGGCCGGGCATCGAGCTCACGGTGAGCGACGCCAAGGGTGCGGTCGAGGCGGACAAGCTGCTCGACACCATCCAGGAGCTGCGGGCGGCGGGGGCGGAGGCGATCCAGATCAACGATGTGCGGGTCGTCGCCGACACGTATTTTTCCGGCTCTGCCGGAAAGGTGGAGATCGATGGCAAGAAGGTCTCCCAGCCCTATAAGTTCAAGGTCATCGGCAAGCCCCAGGACCTGGAGCCCGCGCTGAACATCCCCGGTGGTGTGGTGCAGACTCTGGAGAAGGAGCAGGCCGTCGTCTCCGTCTCCCGGTCTGAGAAGATCATTGTGGATGCCTTGCGCCCGGCGAAGCGGCCTGACTACGCTCGGTCGTCATCGCAGTGAGACCGGCGCGCGGTCGGGGCCCGTGGGGAGGGCGGGCGGTTGCGGGGGGTCGCCGCACCAAGTTCGTGGTGCGTGATGGAAACTGTCTGTTGACTGCGGACGTTGTAAGGATGTCCAGGTCGGACGGTGTGTGCAGCAAGGGTTTGTCCTGCCCCACGGGCGGGTCTGTTTCGGTCAAGGGGAATCGCCCGTGAAGTTGTTTGCGAAGTTGTTCGGCAAGAGCGCACGCCAGGAGGGCGGCACCGCCCGGCACCGGGCGTCGCGTCCGGTGGACGGCGGCGAGGGGGGCCAGGAAGGCCGTCCGCTGTTCCGCGACCAGAGGGACGTCACGGGGACGCCGGGAGGCGACATTCCGGGCAGTCAGGGCGCGTCCTCTGTTGACCCTGCCCAGGCGGGGCGCATAGGTTTCGAGGCACCAGCAACCTCAAGTGCGGGTGGAGGGTTTGCCTTGCCGGTATGTACGAGGTGTGGCCACCGGAACGCCGAGGCCAGTCGGTTCTGTTCCAACTGCGGTGCGCCGCTGCGGCCGGGAGCCGTGGCCGAGCGCGCGTCGGAGACGACGTCGACCATTTCCATCTCCGGTCTCGAGGCGTACGACTCGGAGACGACCGGCCAGACGCAGATCCCCGCCCTGTCGCCGGAGGCGCAGGCGGCGGTCGACGCCCTGCCGCTCGGCTCGGCCCTGCTGGTGGTCCGCCGCGGCCCCAACTCCGGCAGCCGCTTCCTGCTGGATGCCGATGTGACCACCGCGGGCCGGCACCCGCAGAGCGACATCTTCCTCGACGACGTCACGGTCTCGCGCCGGCACGTGGAGTTCCGCCGGGAGCAGGACGGCGGCTTCACCGTCACCGACGTCGGCAGCCTCAACGGCACGTACGTCAACCGCGAGCCCATCGACTCGGTCGCCCTGTCCAACGGCGACGAGGTCCAGATCGGCAAGTACCGGCTGGTCTTCTTCGGCAGCCAGCGGGGCATCTGACCCTCCCCCGGACTCCGTCCGGGAGGTACCCCCAGGGAAGGTCCATGCTTCGAACACCGTCGGGCGGTACCGGACCTTCCGGTGCCGCCGGTGCGGAAGGCCGGCTGGTGAGCATCGGAACGGTGCTCAACCTGCTGCGCGAGGAGTTCCCCGAGGTCACCATCTCCAAGATCCGTTTTCTGGAGGCGGAGGGCCTGGTGGAGCCGCAGCGCACGCCGTCCGGCTACCGCAAGTTCAGCACGGAGGACGTGGAGCGGCTCGGCCACGTGCTGCGGATGCAGCGCGATCACTACCTGCCGCTCAAGGTCATCCGGGAGCAGCTGGACGCCATGGCCCGGGGTGAGCGGGTCCAGCTGCCCGCTCCGGCACAGCCCCGTGACGCGCTGGACCTCCTGGACGCCGCTGAGGGCCCGGAGGGCGCCGACGGAGGCGCGGGTGCCCCGGAGGGCCGCACGGCCGCCCGCATCGGCAGGGCGGAGCTGCTGGCCACCGCGGGCGTGAGTGAGGACGAGCTCGCGGAGTGGGAGTCCTACGGGCTGCTCTGTGCCCACCCGGACGGCGGATTCGATGTCGATTCCGTGACGATCGCAAGGCTGGTCGCGGATCTGGGCGGTTTCGGCCTGGAGCCGCGCCACCTGCGGGCCGTCAAGGCCGCCGCCGACCGCGAGGCCGGGCTTATCGAACAGGTGATCGCACCTCTCCGGAGGCACCGCAACCCGCAGACCAGGGCACATGCCGAGGCCACCGCCAAGGAGCTGGCCGCCTTGTCCGTGCGGCTGCACGCCGCCCTGGTGCGGACCGCGCTGCACCCGCGCGGACAGTGACCGACAGTGCCCGACTACCCAAACCTGCCGGGCACGTCCTAGGGTTGCTGTGTGAACGAGCTCGATGTCGTGGGTGTCCGGGTGGAAATGCCCTCCAACCAGCCGATCGTGCTCCTGCGTGAAGTGGGAGGCGACCGTTACCTCCCGATCTGGATCGGACCCGGGGAGGCGACGGCCATCGCCTTCGCCCAGCAGGGCATGGCGCCGGCCCGCCCGCTGACCCACGACCTGTTCAAGGACGTGCTGGAGGCGGTCGGGCAGCAGCTCGCGGAGGTCCGCATCACGGATCTGCGCGAGGGCGTGTTCTACGCGGAGCTCGTCTTCGCCAGCGGGGTGGAGGTCAGCGCGAGGCCGTCCGACGCCATAGCGCTGGCACTGCGCACCGGCACGCCGATCTACGGCAGTGACGGGGTGCTGGACGACGCGGGCATCGCCATCCCGGACGAGCAGGAGGACGAGGTGGAGAAGTTCCGCGAGTTCCTCGACCAGATCTCGCCGGAGGACTTCGGCACCAACAGCCAGTGAGGCGCGCCGCGACGGGCGTGCCCCGGCGGCCGGGGCGGTGCGGGACGGCCGCGTCGGGGCTGCCGCACGGCGCATTCGAGTAGCCTTTCCCGCTACCTGGACACGTAAAACCACTCTCAGGGTGATTATCACTCGGCGTGCCGAGTGTGGCGATCGTTGACGCACCCCGAGCGACTGCCTACCGTCGAGAAGGCAGGTCAAGGACGGAGGTCGGCGTGAGAAGCACGGGCGACGGTACGGCGGTTGGCGGTCCGTATCCGCTGCATGGGGGAACGGTCGAACCAGTGCCCCGCTATTCCGCTACGGCGGCGGTCACCACTCCGCGGGGGAGTGATTCCGGTGGTTCCGACGGCTCTGCCGGCTCCAGGAGCTCGGAGGACATCGGATACCGGGGGCCGACGGCATGCGCGGCGGCGGGGATCACCTACCGGCAGCTGGACTACTGGGCACGCACCGGGCTCGTGGAGCCCAGCGTGCGGCCCGCATACGGCTCGGGCAGTCAGCGGCTCTACAGCTTCCGGGACGTCGTCGTCCTGAAGATCGTGAAGCGGCTGCTGGACACCGGGGTCTCCCTGCAGAACATCCGCACCGCGGTGCAGCACCTGCGCACGCGCGGCATGGCGGATCTGGCGCAGATGACGCTGATGAGCGACGGCGCCACGGTGTACGAGTGCACCTCGCCCGACGAGGTCGTCGACCTGCTCCAGGGCGGTCAGGGGGTCTTCGGGATCGCGGTGGGCGTCGTCTGGCGTGATGTGGAGAGCGCGCTGGCGCAGCTGCACGGCGAGCGGGTGGACACCGGGGAGACGCTGGTGGGCCACAATCCGGCCGACGAGCTGGCGCGGCGCCGCAACCGGGCCGGCTGAGCCCGGCCGGACCGCAGGACCGAAGCGCCCCCCGCGTCGCCGCGAGGGGCGCTTCGTCGCAGGTGGGCGCCATTGTCAGTGGCATGCGGCAGCATCTGACATGTGAGGGGTGCGCCGACGATTCTCCATCTGGACATGGACGCTTTCTACGCTTCGGTGGAGCAGGCGGCCAAGCCCAGCCTGCGCGGAAAGCCCGTGGTCGTCGGGGGGATCGGGTCGCGCGGCGTGGTGGCCACCGCCTCGTACGAGGCGCGGGTCTTCGGCGTCCACTCCGCCATGGCCACGGCCCAGGCCCGCAGGCTCTGCCCGCACGCCGCCTACCTCACCCCGCGCTTCCGGCTGTACCAGCAGGTCAGCCAGGTGGTCATGCGGCTGCTCGGCGAGCTGTCGCCGCTGGTGGAGCCGCTGAGCCTGGACGAGGCGTTCGTCGACCTCGAGGCGGGCGGCGTGGAGCCCACCTCGGCGGCGGTCCGGGCCGTGGGGGAGCGGTTGCGGCGGGACATCGCGGCGGCCACCGGGCTCACCGGTTCCGTCGGGCTCGCCGGCTCCAAGATGCTCGCCAAGATCGCCTCGGAGGAGGCCAAGCCCGACGGCCTGGTCGTCATCGAGCCCGGCACGGAGCTGGAGATACTCGGCCCCATGTCGGTCCGTGCCATCCCCGGAGTGGGGCCCGCCACCGCTGAAACGTTGCGCCGGGCCGGGATCACCACCGTGGCCGAGACGGCCGAGGCGGGCGAGGACGAGCTGGTGCGCCTGCTCGGCAAGGCCCATGGCGCCGGCCTGCACGCGCTCGCCACCGGCCACGACGACCGGCCCGTCGTCGCCGAGCGGGACGCCAAGTCCGTCTCGGCGGAGGACACCTTCGCCGAGGACCTCACCGACCGCACCCGGGTCCAGCTGGAGCTCGCCCGCCTCGCCGACCGGTGCGTGCGGCGGCTGCGCGAGGCCGGCCGCTCAGGGCGCACGGTGGTCATCAAGGTGCGCAGCTACGACTTCTCGACGCTGACCCGCTCGGAGACGTTGCGCGGCCCCACCGACGACCCGGCGGTGGTGCGGGAGGCGGCGGCCCGGCTGCTCGACGGCGTCGACACCACCATGGGCGTGCGGCTCCTGGGCGTCGGGGTCTCCGGGCTCGCCGACTACACCCAGGAGGACCTCTTCGCGCAGGCCGCCAGCGAGGCGGAGCAGGCCGCCGGGGCCGCCGCCCAGGACAGCGCCGAGCCCCAGGAGGCCCCGGCCGCCCCGGAGCCGCCCCGCCAGTGGCTGCCGGGGCTGGACGTGCGGCACGCGGAGTACGGGAACGGCTGGGTGCAGGGCAGCGGGGTGGGGCGGGTCACCGTCCGCTTCGAGGAGCCCTGGTCCGCACCCGGGCGGGTCCGCACGTTCCGCGTCGACGACCCCGCGCTCGAACCGGCCGACCCGCTGCCGCTCGTCCGGGAGCCGGGGGCTCAGGTGCCCGGGGTGCCTGAGGGGCCTGCGGGGCCGGAGGCGTCGGAGCCGCCGGGCAGTTCGAGCCCGTAGTGGTGGTAGAGCTGCAGCTCCTGCTCCGGCGAGAGGTGCCGGCCCACCCCGAAGCCCGGTGCCTCCCTGATCAGGGCCCGGTCGTAGGGGATGCGCAGGACGTCGCCCTCGACGCGACTCGGCTCCAGCGGTACGAACGCGTCCCGGCCGAACAGCCCGGTGCGTACGGCGGCCCACTCCGGTTCCCCGGTCGCGTCGTCGAGGTAGACCTCGTCCACCGTGCCGATCTTCGCACCGTCGCGGTCGAAGGCCTTCCGGCCGATCAGGCTCCGGGGATCGATGTCGGTCTGCACGGTTCCTCCCTTGATCGCGTCTGCGGGGGCCGGCCGTCCGCGTGCCCTCGGACGCCCCGCGGAGCCCGTCAGCACCCTGTGGAAACCACGAAAAGCCACAAAGCGGGAACCGGCCACTCGGGAGATCCGCCCGGAAAGCCGCGCTGGTAGGCTGGCGATTGGCCGCAGACCCCGTGCGGGAGAGTCCTCCTTCGAAACCCAGCCGAGATGTTGGGAGCCGACGGAGGCGCCGAAGGAGCAAATCCTCCCCGGAATCTCTCAGGCACACGTACCGCACAGGCGAGGTCACTCTGGAAAGCAGGGCGGGCCCCGGTCAGGCACGACGCCGAGCCCTTCCTCACCGACGGTGAAAGCCGGGCCGCAGCATGGCCCGGTGAAGCTCTCAGGTTGAGATGACAGAGGGGGAGGCCGTCCGGGTACCCGCGCCGTGGTACCCCTCGCAGGTCGTGACGACCAGGAGGCCTCCGCAGATGACAGCCCACCGCAGCTCCCTTTCCGACCTGGAACGCGGCACTCCGTTCGAGGCCCGCCACATCGGCCCCGACGCCGGCGCCCAGGCGAAGATGCTCGCCCAGGTCGGCTTCGGCTCGCTCGACGAACTCACCGCGGCCGCCGTGCCCGAGGTGATCAAGAGCGCCGAGGCGCTCCGGCTGCCCGCCGCCCGCAGCGAGGCCGAGGTCCTCGCCGAGCTGCGCACCCTCGCGGACCGCAACGAGGTCCTCGCCCCCATGATCGGCCTCGGCTACCACGGCACCTTCACGCCGCCGGTGATCCTGCGCAACGTCATGGAGAACCCTGCCTGGTACACGGCCTACACGCCCTACCAGCCCGAGATCTCCCAGGGCCGGCTCGAGGCGCTCCTCAACTTCCAGACCGTCGTCGCCGACCTGACCGGCCTGCCCACCTCCGGCGCCTCCCTCCTCGACGAGGGCACCGCCGCCGCCGAGGCGATGTCGCTCTCCCGCCGCGTCGGCAAGGTCAAGAACGGCGTCTTCCTGGTCGACGCCGACACCCTCCCGCAGACGATCGCGGTCATACAGACGCGCGCCGAGCCCACCGGCGTCGAGGTCGTCGTCGCCGACCTCTCAGCCGGCATCCCCGCCGACATCGCCGAGCGCGGCGTCTTCGGCGTCCTGCTCCAGTACCCCGGTGCCTCCGGCGCCGTGCGCGACCTGCGCCCGGTCATCGAGCAGGCCCACGGCCTCGGCGCCGTCGTCACCGTCGCCGCCGACCTGCTGGCCCTGACGCTGCTCACCCCGCCCGGCGAGCTCGGCGCCGACATCGCGGTCGGCACCAGCCAGCGCTTCGGCGTCCCCATGGGCTTCGGCGGACCGCACGCCGGCTTCATGGCCGTACGCGAACAGTTCGCCCGCAGCCTCCCCGGCCGCCTCGTCGGCGTCTCCGTCGACGCGGACGGCGACAAGGCCTACCGGCTCGCCCTGCAGACCCGCGAGCAGCACATCCGCCGCGAGAAGGCCACGAGCAACATCTGCACCGCCCAGGTGCTGCTCGCCGTCATGGCCGGCATGTACGCCGTCTACCACGGCCCCGAGGGCCTCGCCGCCATCGCGCGCCGCACCCACCGTTACGCCGGCGTGCTCGCCGAGGGCCTGCGCGCCGGCGGGGTCGAGGTCGTGCACGGCTCCTTCTTCGACACCCTCACCGCGCGCGTCCCCGGCCGGGCCGCCGAGGTCGTCGAGGCCGCCCGCGAGCGCGGCGTCAACCTGCGCCTGACCGACGCCGACCACGTCGGCATCGCCTGCGACGAGACCACCACCCGCGACCGGCTGGCGTCGGTGTGGGCCGCGTTCGGCGTGCGGGCGGACGTCGAGGCGCTCGACGCCACCACGGCCGAGGCACTCCCCGAGAACCTGCTGCGCACCGGCGACTACCTCACCCACCCGGTCTTCCACCAGCACCGCTCCGAGACCGCGATGCTGCGCTACCTGCGCCGCCTCGCCGACCGGGATTACGCCCTGGACCGCGGCATGATCCCGCTCGGCTCCTGCACCATGAAGCTCAACGCCACCACCGAGATGGAGCCGGTCACCTGGCCCGAGTTCGGCGCGCTGCACCCCTTCGCGCCGGTCGAGCAGGCCGGGGGCTACCTCACGCTCATCACCGAGCTGGAGGAGCGGCTCGCCGAGGTCACCGGCTACGACAAGGTCTCCCTCCAGCCCAACGCCGGCTCGCAGGGCGAGCTCGCGGGCCTGCTGGCCGTCCGGGCCTACCACCGCGCCAACGGCGACGAGCAGCGCACCGTCTGCCTCATCCCGTCCTCCGCCCACGGCACCAACGCCGCGAGCGCCGTGATGGCCGGCATGAAGGTCGTCGTCGTCAAGACCGCCGACGACGGCGAGGTCGACGCCGAGGACCTGCGCGCCAAGATCGACAAGCACCGCGACGAGCTCGCCGTGCTGATGATCACCTACCCGTCCACGCACGGCGTCTTCGAGGAGCATGTCGCCGACATCTGCGCGGCGGTGCACGAGGCGGGTGGCCAGGTCTACGTCGACGGCGCGAACCTCAACGCGCTGGTGGGCGTGGCCAAGCCGGGCGAGTTCGGCGGCGACGTCTCGCACCTGAACCTGCACAAGACCTTCTGCATCCCGCACGGCGGCGGCGGTCCGGGCGTCGGCCCGGTGGCCGTCCGCGCCCACCTCGCCCCGTACCTGCCCAACCACCCGCTGCAGCCCACCGCGGGCCCGGAGACGGGTGTCGGCCCGATCTCGGCCGCCCCCTGGGGCTCCGCCGGCATCCTGCCGATCTCCTGGGCGTACGTCCGGCTGATGGGCGGCGAGGGCCTCAAGCGCGCCACCCAGGTCGCGGTGCTCGGCGCCAACTACATCGCCAAGCGCCTGGAGCCGCACTACCCGGTGCTCTACACCGGTCCCAACGGGCTGGTCGCGCACGAGTGCATCGTGGACCTGCGGCCGCTGACCAAGGCGACCGGAGTGAGCGTCGACGACGTCGCCAAGCGGCTCATCGACTACGGTTTCCACGCGCCGACGATGTCCTTCCCGGTGGCCGGAACGCTGATGATCGAGCCGACGGAGAGCGAGGACCTCACCGAGCTGGATCGTTTCTGTGAGGCGATGATCGCCATCCGCGCCGAGATCGAGAAGGTCGGCTCGGGGGAGTGGGACAAGGACGACAACCCGCTGCGGAACGCCCCGCACACCGCCGCCTCGGTGGCCGGGGCCTGGGAGCACCCGTACAGCCGCGAGGACGCCGTCTTCCCGGCCGGGGTGACGCCCGCCGACAAGTACTGGCCGCCGGTGCGCCGCGTGGACGGTGCGTACGGCGACCGCAACCTGGTCTGCTCCTGCCCGCCCATGGACGAATACGACGGCTGACCCGGCGGGCCCGCACACGGGTCGGGGCCGGTTCGGCGTTCGCGCCGGGCCGGCCCCTTCATGTTTTTCTGTGTGTCACGTTTTTCCGTGTGTCATATGAGGTGGTGCAGGGTAGATGCCGCGCTAGGCGGCCGTCACCACATGGTCGGTGCCGAGCGACCGGTGCGGCGCGATGATCTGCCCGTCCGGCAGCAGCTCACCGGTGTCCTCGAAGCAGAGGACGCCATTGCACAGCAGACTCCATCCCTGCTCCGGGTAGGCGGCCACGAGATGGGCGGCCTCCCGGTCGGCGGAGTCGGCTGACGGGCACGTGGGCTGGTGCTGGCACATGGAAGGGATCTTTCGCTCTGATGTGGTGGCTGTCCTGCGGCTCGATGCGGTGGTCATGCCGCCCCCCGTAATCAATCGTCGGTCGGTCCCAGTGTTGCCCTACGGGCCTGATTCCGCAGGGATTTCACAGTGACGCTCCTCACAGGGTGATGACGCATCACCCATGCGGGCGGTTGCCTCCAACTCGACAGTCCCTTTGGGTGGTTCGGGCTGACCCCGGTGGGCTAGCCCGTGGGGGTGAGGGTGGGGACAGCGGTGCGCCCCGCGACTTCCCGGTCCCGGGAGGCGCGGGGCGCGTGCGCGTACGGCCCGCTCAGGCGGTCGCCTTGAGCGCGGGTCCGGGGGTCAGCCGGAGGGTGAGCATGGGCAGCAGATCGGCCACCCGGTGGGGGCGGTGGGCGGCGATGCCGGGCGGCGCCGGGGCGAGCGGCACCAGAAGGTCCCCCGGGGCGAACAGCTCTGACGAGGCGTCGGCCGCGATGTCGGCGTGCAGCCAGAGCGTGAGCATGTACAACTCCGGCACGGACAGCAGCCGCGGCTGGTACGGCGTGGGCAACGCCTCCGCCTGGCGCAGCGCGCGCTCGGTGGACGCCAGGTAGGGACCTTCGAAGAAGTGGGAGAAGGCCCAGCCGTCGGGCGTGAGCATCGCCTCGCCCGCGGCCACCGCGCGGTCGCCGCCCCGGATGAGGAAGCGCCAGCCGGTGAGCCGGGTGCGGGGCGCCGCGCCGCGCGGGGTGACGCGTTCCAGGACATGGACGGGCAGCGGGAGTTCGGGGGTCAGCGGCGTCCGGGCGGACGTCAGCGACGGGGTGCGGGCCTCACGGACGGCGGTGGGGGAACCGAGGGCCGTGCGGACGCTGCGCAGGGCAGGCGCGGGGGCAGGGGGGACATGCAGCGGCATGGTGTGGGTCGCCTCTCGCTTCGGAGACACGGTGGAGCTGGGCAGGTGCGGACGACGCTGTCGGCGTGCGGGGTCAGAGGGGGCCGGGACCGACTCCAGGGCGCCTACTCTCTGCCTCATTCCGGAGTTTATACGACACATGTTCACATGATGTTTCGTCTAGCTGTCGCCCGTATTTCCGGCAAGGGCAAATCGGGACCCGTTCCAGGGGGGATTTCGGTGTTTTTGTGACCGGCTGGCGCTCATGACCTCGGCCTTTTCTCCGTATACGGTAGGCCGGATCCGATCGGTGTTTATCACCAGCGCATTGTGCTGCGCTCCGGCGACCCCTTTATGCCGACGGAATGTGCCGGAGTGCGCTCGGCGAGAGCCTACCGGGTATGCGGCCGCCGTGAGGCGTTATGGATCGCGTCGCCTGGGCATCATCGACCGTGACACGGAGGTCGGCGCCGGGGGCGACCCGCACGAGGAGGGACGCTTGAATGGGTGAGAAGGTCGTGGCCATGGGGTTCGACCTCGCCGACCGACAGCACCACCGGGACAAGCTCCGGCAGTGTCTGGAAGGGCTGGCGAGGCTGCTGGCGGAGAAGCGGTTCGACCGCCCCCGGAATCTTATGGGGCTGGAGATCGAGCTGAATCTCGCGGGCCCCGACGGCATGCCGAGCATGGTGAATGCGGAGGTGCTGGAACGCATCGCCAGCCATGATTTCCAGACCGAGCTCGGACAGTTCAACCTGGAAGTGAACATCGTCCCTCACCGGCTCTCGGGAAGGGTTCTGGACCAGCTTGCCGAGGAGTTGCGCACCGGCCTGTCCTACGCCGACCGCAAGGCCATGGAAGTCGATTCCGGAATCGTCATGATCGGAATTCTGCCGACGCTCACCAGCCGTGACCTGGTGCCCACGAGCCTGTCCGTCGCGGACCGGTACCACCTGCTCAACGACCAGGTGGTGGCCGCCCGGGGCGAGGAGTTCACCATCGACATCTCCGGCGTCGAGCATCTCACCTGCACCGCCCGGTCCATCGCGCCCGAGGCCGCCTGTACGTCCGTGCAACTGCACCTGCAGGTCACCCCGGGACGGTTCGCCGCGGTGTGGAACGCCGCGCAGGCCGTCGCGGCCGCCCAGATAGCCGTCGGCGCCAACTCGCCCTTTCTCTTCGGCCGCGAGCTGTGGCGCGAGTCCCGCCCGCCGCTGTTCGTCCAGTCCACCGACACCCGCCCGCCCGAACTACAGGTCCAGGGCGTGCGCCCGCGCACCTGGTTCGGGGAGCGGTGGATCAGCTCCGCCTACGAGCTGTTCGAGGAGAACCTGCGCTTCTTTCCGCCCTTACTGCCCATCTCCAACGACGAGGACCCGTTGGACGTCCTGGACGCGGGCGGCGTGCCGATGCTGCACGAACTCACCCTGCACAACGGCACCGTCTACCGCTGGAACCGCCCCGTCTACGGCGTCGCCGACGGCGTCCCCCACCTGCGCGTGGAGAACCGGGTGCTGCCCGCCGGCCCCACGGTCCCCGACGTCATCGCCAACACCGCCTTCTATTACGGGCTGATCAGGGCGCTCGCCGAGGAGCCCCGGCCGGTGTGGACCCGGATGCCGTTCGCCGTCGCCGCCGACAACTTCGACGTCGCCTGCCGCCACGGCATCGAGGCCTTCCTGCGCTGGCCGCGGGCGGGCCGGGGCGGCGGCGCCCCGGCGCGGGTGCCCGCCGTGCGACTGGTCCTGGAGGAACTGCTGCCGCTGGCCGCGGCCGGGCTCGACGCCTGGGGCGTCGAACCCGCCGACCGCGACTATTACCTCGGCGTCATCGAAGGACGCTGCCGGCGCCGGGTGAACGGGGCCTCCTGGCAGGCCGCCACCTACCACCGGGCGCTGGAGAGGGGCCTGGACCGCGAGCAGGCGCTGGCCGCCACCACACGGCGCTACTGCGAGCTGATGCGCACCGGCGAACCCGTGCACACCTGGCCCGCCGGCCTCGCCGGCTGACACGGGCGCACCCCTGTCCGTACCGGCGCGAGACCGTCGGGCAAGCTGTGACGACCGTCGTACGACGGTGGTGACGGCGGCCAGACGGGAGACGACAGTGCGGCGGAACGCTCCAGACGATGACGCGAGCGCCCGGCCGGAGGAACTGGCCGGGCTGCCGGGCGGCGACTCCACGCTGCCGCGGCGGACGCTGCGTGCGGAGCTGCTGATCGTCCTGGCGCTGTCGCTCGGGGCCAGCGGCGTGTCGTCGCTGATCAGCTTCGTCGGGGCGGCCACCCGGCCGGGCGGGCTCAAGGACCAGGCCGCCACCCTGAACGCCTCGCACGCGCCCGGCAGGCCCTGGCTCGACCTCGCCTGGCAGCTCTTCGGCATCACGACCGCGCTCGTGCCCGTCTTCCTGGTGGCGTACCTGCTGATGCGCGAGGGCCGGGCGGGCGGGGCGCTGCGCCTCATCGGCTTCGACCGTGAGCGGCCCGCCTTCGACCTCGGCCGGGGTACGGGCCTGGCCGCGGCCATCGGCGGCACCGGGCTGGCGTTCTACCTCGCCGCGCGGGCGGCCGGCTTCAATCTGACCGTGGTGCCGGAGAGCCTGCCCGACGTGTGGTGGAAGGTTCCCGTCCTGATCGCCTCGGCCCTGCAGAACGCGGTGCTGGAGGAGGTCGTGGTCGTCGGCTATCTGCTGCGCCGGCTGGGGCAGCTGGGCTGGACGCCGGCGGCGGCGCTGGCGGCGAGCGCGGGGCTGCGCGGTTCGTACCACCTCTACCAGGGGATCGGCGGCCTCGTCGGCAACATGGCGATGGGGGTGGTCTTCGTCCTGCTGTACCGGCGGTGGGGGCGGGTCGGGCCGCTGGTCGCCGCGCACGCGCTGATCGACATCGTGGCCTTCGTCGGCTACGCGCTGCTCGCCGGCAAGGTGAGCTGGCTGCCCACGGCCTGATCCGCCCCGCTCCCGGCGGCCCTTACGCCCGCAGCTCGCCGTCGATGACGGTGACGGCGGAGCCGGTCAGCAGGGTCCGGTCGCCGCGCAATGTGGTGCGGACGAGGCCGCTCCGCGCGGACGCCTGAAGACCCGTGAGCTCCTCGCGGCCCAGGCGGGCGGACCAGAACGGGGCCAGCGCGGTGTGCGCGCTGCCCGTGACGGGGTCCTCGTCGATGCCGACGTTCGGGAAGAAGCAGCGCGAGACGTAGTCGTAGCCGCGCCCGGGATCCTCGGCCGGAGCGGTGGCGATGATGCCCCGGCGGGAGTGCCGCGCGAGCGCGGGAAGGTCGGGGGACAGGGCCCGTACGGTCTTCTCGTCGGCGAGCTCGACCAGCAGGTCGCCGATGTGCGGGCCGGTGTCGTGCGTGCTCAGCGGCGTGGCGCCGAGGGCCTCGGCCACCCCGTCGGGCGCGGCCACCGCGGTGAGCGGCGCGGTGGGGAAGTCCAGGGTGATCGAGCCGTTCCCGTGCGCGGTCGCGGTGAGTATGCCGCAGCGGGCGGCGAAGCGCACGGTTCCGGTCGCGGTGCCCGTGGTGTGCAGGACATGGGCCGTGGCGAGTGTGGCGTGGCCGCACATGTCGACCTCGGTGGTCGGCGTGAACCAGCGCAGCGCCCAGTCGGCGTCGGAGCCGGACGGCAGCCGGTGGGCGAAGGCCGTCTCGGCGTGGTTGACCTCCCTGGCGACGTGCTGCAGCCAGACGTCGTCGGGGAAGGGGCCGGCTTCCAGGAGCAGGACACCGGCCGGGTTGCCGGTGAAGGGACGGTCGGTGAAGGCGTCGACGATTCGAATCCGCATGCCCGGGACCGTAGGGCCCGTAAAAGCCGCAGGCCAGAGCCAATGGGTGAGAGGTGGCCCGGGAGCCGCCCGGGGGCTCGCCGTGGGGCGGCGCCCGCGTCGTCTTCTCCCCGCTGTCGCCATCTCTTGTCATCCGATCGGTTCCGATATATCGTTGAGGTATCGCGACCGATCAACGATTGGAGGGACGCAATGCGTTTCCACGGACACGGTCATGAACACCGCGGACCCCGCTCCGGCGCGGGCCCGCAGGGCACCGGCGGCTTCGGCGGCCGGCGCGCCTTCGGACCCTTCGGCCCGCCGTTCGGCGGCCCGCCCCTCGGCGGGCGCGGCGGAAGGGGCGGCAGGGCACGGCGCGGCGACGTACGCGCCTCGATCCTGGCGCTGCTCAAGGACCGCCCGATGCACGGCTACGAAATGATCCAGGAGATCGCCGAACGCAGTGGCGGCACCTGGAAGCCCAGCCCCGGCTCCGTCTACCCGACGCTGCAGATGCTGGAGGACGAAGGCATGATCGTCAGCGAGAGCGAGGGCGGCAAGAAGCTGTTCACGCTCACCGCCGACGGCCGCGCCGAGGCCGACACGGGCCCGCAGACCCCCTGGGAGGACGTCGGACGCGGCGCCGACCGGGAGGGCGCGATGGAGATGCGGCAGGCCGGCTCCGGCCTCATGGAGGCCCTGGTCCAGGTCTGGCGGACCGGCAGCCCCGAGCAGCGGGAGAAGGCCCTCGCCGTCGTCAACGACGCGCGGAAGAAGATGTACCTCATCCTCGCCGACGAAGGCTGAGCCACCCCGACGGGGCCCACGGAATCCGCATTCCGTGGGCCCCGCCGCGTTCCTTGACCCGGTCCTGCCGGGTGAGCAGACTCCGGTTTCCGGATCCGACCGGAACGGAGCCCCCCCATGGCCCTGCGTACGCGCCGTCGACGCGCCGCGCTCGCGCTCACCGCCCTCGCCGCCTGCACGGCCTGCCTCATCGGCGTCCCCGCCGGCGCCGGCGGCGGCGAACCGCTCTACCGCGACGCCCACGCCGATCCGGACGAGCGCACACGCGACCTGCTGCGCCGCATGACCCTCAACGAGAAGATCGGGCAGATGGCCCAGATCGCCGTGGTCCGGCTACAAGGCGACTGCCGCGAGAGCGGAGGCGAACTGAACCAGGCATGCCTGCACAGTGTTCTGCACGACCAGGCCGTCGGCTCCGTGCTCTCCGGCGGCGGCATGGGCCCGCCGCGCAACACACCGGGCGACTGGGCCCGCATGGTCAACGCGGTGCAGAAGTACGCCCTGGAACACAGCCGCCTGCGCGTCCCGGTGCTGTACGGCGTCGACGCCGTACACGGCCACAACAACGTCCTCGGCGCCACCGTCTTCCCCCACCAGATCGGCCTCGCCGCCGCCTGGGACCCCGCGCTCGTGCGCGCCGTCGCCGGCACCACCGCCCGCGCGGTCGCCGCCACCGGCATGGACTGGAACTTCGCCCCCGTCGCCGACCTCGCCCGCGACCGGCGCTGGGGGCGCTACTACGAGACCTACGGCGAGGACCCGCTGCTCGCGGGTACGTTGGCCGCCGCGGCGGTACGGGGCACCGAGGGCGCCGCCGGCGCCAAGAAGGTCGCCTCCACCGTCAAGCACTTCGGCGGCTACTCCGAACCCGCCAACGGCCACGACCGGGTGCCCGCCGACGTCTCCCCGCGCTATCTCCAGGACACCCTCCTCGCCCCCTACCGGACCGCGATCCGTGCCGGGGCGAAGAGCGTGATGGTCAACTCCGGAGCCGTCAACGGCGTACCCGCGACCGCCTCCCGCCATCTGCTGACGAAGGTGCTGCGCCGGCAGTGGGGCTTCACCGGCGTCACGGTCTCCGACTGGCAGGACGTCCGCGCCCTGTGGACGAAGTACAAGGTGGCGGCGGACTATCCGCACGCCATCGCCCTCGCGGTCAACGCGGGCGTCGACGTGACGATGGAGCCCTACGAGGCACGCGAGTTCACCGAGGGCCTGCGCGACGCGGTACGGGCCGGCCTGGTCTCCCGGGAGCGAATCGACGAGGCCGCCGGGCGCGTGCTGCGGCTGAAGTTCGGCCTCGGGCTCTTCGAGCGACCATTTGTCGACGCCGAGCGCGCAAACACCGAAGTCGTGGGGAGCGGACGCGAGCTGGCCCGGCGCGCCGCCGCCGCGTCACAGGTGCTGCTGCGCAACGAGAGGAACCTCCTGCCGATCGGGCCGTCCGCACAGAAGATCGTCGTCGCCGGAGCCCACGCGGACGACCTCGTGGACCAGGCGGGCGGATGGACCGTCGGCTGGCACCGGGTGCCCGAAGGGGTGGAGCTCGCGGGTACGACCGTGCTCGAGGGCATCAAGGCGGCCGCACCCGCCGGAACCCGCGTCGTCCACGCCGGGAACGCCACGCAGGCGGCACGGGAGGCCCGTACCGCCGATGTGACGGTGGTCGTGGTGGGGGAGAGGGCGGCGGCCGAGGGCGAGGCCGACAGCCCCCGGCCCGAACTGCCCGCGGACCAGCAGGCGCTCGTGTCGGCCGTGAAGGCGAGCGGACGCCCGGTCGTGGTCGTGGTCATCGCCGGGCGCCCACCGGTCCTGGGACGGGCGGCCGGCACGGAAGGGCTGCTGATGTCCTGGCTGCCGGGCACCGAGGGCGGCCACGCGGTCGCCGACGTGCTCTTCGGTAAGGTCGCCCCCGGCGGCCGGCTGCCGGTGTCCTGGCCCCGGCGGACGGGCAACGAGCCGCTGTACTACCAGCAGTTGCCCGGGACCAACGCGGGCGCGGAGTCCGCACACGACGTGGCGTACGACTTCGGCGACGGGCTCTCCTATACGTCCTACCGCTTCGACTCGATCACACTCGGCGAAACCTCCGTGCCGGCCGGTCGGGAGGTCCGGGTCACGGTGAAGGTGAGCAACGCCGGTGCGCGCGACGGCGACCTCGTCGTACCGGTCTATGTGTCCCGGCCGGTCAGTGACGTCCTCGCCCCGCCGAGGAAGCTGGTGGCGTTCGCCAGGACACATCTGCCGGCCGGGCAGTCGGGCACGGTACGGCTCACCGTCCCGCCCAGCGCGCTCGCGGTGACCCCGGGCGACATCGACGGCGCGGGGCCGCCGCGCGTCGAACAGGGGGCGTACGTCTTCACGGTGGGGGAGCGCACGGCCACACTGGTCGTCACGCCACGCGTACCGGCGGGAAACGCGCGCCCCTGAGACGGAATCCGACACCCGTCCTTCTTGAGGATGAGGAACCGGCCTGTCGTACCCGCCCGCTGTCGGATGCGCGAATGCGACTCTCTGGGGATGCTCTCATCACATGGGACTGATGGGGTGGCAGGGTGCAAAGCCGTACACCTGACACCGGACGGACCGGGGCCACAGGCGAGACTCCGCTCAGCGCGGAACTCGCCTCAGCGGTCATGGGCGCCCGCAGGCGGGCCGCACGCGACGGCGACCGGCAGATCGACACCGCCCATCTGCTGCACACCCTGCTCGAAGCCGACCCCCGCGCCCGGCAGGCCCTCCCCGGCGGCCCGGCCCAGGTCGCCCGGCTGCTCGGCTATCTCGTCCAGCGCACCATCGGATACGGACTGCGCTGGAGCGGCACGGTGGAGGACTCCGGCTCCCTGCCCGCCCTGACCGGCGCGGCGGTGCCCGGCTGGTCCCCTGCCGCCGCCGACGCCATGCGGGAGGCGTACGCCCGGGCCCGCGCGCGCGGCGCGGTGTGCGTGGAAGGCACGGACCTGTTGGCGGCGTTGGTGCGCGACCCCCGCTGCCGGGCCGTCGAGGTCCTGCGGCGGGCCGGTGTCGACACGGGCCTGCTGGCCGCGCGCGTGGACGCGGTGGTGACGGATGCGGTGGTTACGGATGCGGCGTTGACGGATGCCGGGTTGACGGATGCCGCGCTGATGGACGCGGGCACCCGCTTCGACTGCGGCTGAGTGGCCGTCTGTCGTGGGGTGTCGCGGGGTGCGGCACGGTATGCGGTGGTTCGTCGGGCCGGACCGAATCTGCCAGGACCAAAAGACGTGACGGTCCTGTCTGTTGCTGCCATGATGCAGCGATGCAAGCGTCTCAACGTAAAAGCGCCGGTCTGGGCCTCGCCCTGGTGTCCGCGTTCGCGTTCGGTGGATCGGGCGTCGCGGCCAAGCCGCTGATCGAGGCGGGCCTGGACCCCCTCCACGTGGTGTGGTTGCGGGCGACGGGCGCGGCCCTGGTGCTGCTGCCCGTCGCGTGGCGCCACCGTGCCCTGGTCACGCGGCGCCCCGCGCTCCTCGCCGGCTTCGGGCTGCTCGCCGTGGCGGGCGTCCAGGCGTGCTACTTCGCGGCGATATCCCGGATTCCGGTCGGCGTCGCCATGCTGGTCGAATACCTCGCGCCGGCGCTCGTCCTGGGCTGGGTGCGGTTCGTCCAGCGGCGGCCGGTGAGCCGGTCCGCGGCGGTAGGCGTGGTCCTCGCCGTGGCCGGCCTCGCGTGCGTCGTGCAGGTCTGGTCGGGGCTGACCTTCGACGCCGTGGGCCTGCTGCTGGCGCTGTGCGCGGCCTTCTGCCAGGTCGGCTACTTCATCCTGTCCGACCACGGCGGCGACGGCGAGGACCCGGCCGACCCGATCGGAGTGATCGCCTACGGGCTGCTCGTCGGTGCCGCCCTGCTCACGGCCGTGGCGCTGCCGTGGAACCTGGACTGGGGAGTGCTCGCCGCGAGCACCGACATGAACGGCATGCGGGTACCGGCCGCGCTGCTGGTCGGCTGGCTGGTGCTGGTCGCGACGGTGGCCGCCTACCTCACCGGAGTGCTGTCCGTACGCCGGCTCTCGCCGCAGGTCGCCGGAGTCGTCGCCTGCCTGGAGGCGGTCATCGCCTGCGTGCTGGCCTGGGTGCTGCTGGGGGAGCACCTTTCCGTGCCACAGATCCTGGGCGGCGCGGTGGTGCTGACGGGCGCCTTCATCGCGCAGCGCTCCACCCCCAAGGAGGCGTCGCCGACGCCGGTGGCCGGCGCGGGCGCCGGTGCGAATACGGGGGCCTCGGAGGCGGATGCCGAGGTGGGCGCGGATGCGGCCGGGGAGGCGGAGGCCGGGCGGGAGTTGGCCGGGGGCAGCCGTTCGGCCTAAGGTGGCGATCATGCCGATGACTGTTCTGCCGCCTCCCGCCGCGTAGCGCGGGCGGCCGCTCCCGGAGGACCGGGCCCGGGACGAGTTCCCGGGCTGATCGCCGCTGCCCGCAGACGGACCACGCGATCATTCATGTCTTCCGCGGGAGAACAGTCGTGCATCACTCCTCTCTTCCGGCCTGCCCTTCTTCGGGCGGGCCGGTCACCGGTCTGTCGTCATCCACCGGCCCGGCCCCCGACGCACCGGGCGGCTCACTGACGGTCCCGGCCCCGGTCATTGGTACGGGTCCGGAGACCGCACCGGTCACCGGTTCGGTCACCGCAGCGTCCACCGGTCCGTCCGCCCGTCCTTCGACCGGTCCGTCCACCGGTCCGGGCACCGCGCCGTCCATCGGTCCGGTCACCGCACCGGCCACCGGCCAGTCCGCCCGTCCGGCCACCGGTCTGTCCACCGGTCCGGCCACCGGTCGGTCCGGCGGTCCTGCCGCCGGTCCGGCCGGCCGCGCCTCCGCGAGCCTGTCCGTACGCCGCGCGTTGGCTTACGTCACCTTCGCGGCCGTTGCCTGGGGCACCGCCGGACCGGTGGCCGCTCTGGCCTTCGACACCAGTGGCCTCGGCCCCCTCGCCCTCACCTTCTGGCGCACTGCCGGCGGCTTCGCGCTCCTGCTGGCTGTATGGACCGTCCGCGTCCTGCGGCAGAAGCGCCCGCGCGGGGTGCGCCCCGCGGAGCCGAGGGGGCGGCGGGCGGCACGGATCGCCATCACCGGCGTCGGCCTCGCCGTCTTCCAGGCCGCCTACTTCGCCGCGGTCGACGGGACGGGCATCGCGGTCGGCACTGTCGTCACGCTGGGGGCCGCACCCGTGATGGTGGCGCTCGGCGGCAGGGTACTCATGGGTGAGCGGCTCGGCGCGGGCGGCAGGCTTGCCGTCTCCGGCGCGCTGGCCGGGCTGGCGGTGCTGATGCTCGGCGGCGATGGCACCGGCGCGGTGCGCCCGGCGGGGGTCGCCATGGGGCTGCTGTCGGCGGCGGGTTATGCGGTGATCACGCTGTACACGCGCTTCCTCGGCCGCCAGGGCAGGGGCTCGGACCCGTTCACGACGACTTTGACGTCGTTCGCCGTCGGCACGGTGTGTCTGCTGCCGCTCGCCGCGGTCGAGGGGCTGTGGCCGCGGATCGACGAACTGGGGAGCACCCTGTGGCTGTTGGGTTACCTGGTGTCGGTGCCGACGGCGCTGGCCTACGCGTTGTTCTTCGCGGGGCTCGCGGCGGTGCGGGGCACGACGGTGACGGTGATCACCTTGCTGGAGCCGGTCACGGCGGCGGTCATCGCGGTGGCCCTGCTCGGCGAGCGCCTGACCGCCGCCACCGCGGTCGGCACGGCCGTCCTGCTGAGCGCGGTGGCCGTCCTGGCCTGTGCGGAGGCGCGCGGCTCGGCGGCCCCCGCGCGGGCGGACGTGCTCAGCGACCGGTGAGGTAGGCCGGTACGGGGATGCCGGGGGCGAGGTCGTCGGCCGGGACCGGGGCGCCGTACGTGGTCGTCACGGGGACGACGCCGCTCCAGTAGGGGAGGGCGAGGTCCTCGGCGTCGTCGTTGGGGCCGCCCACCCGGGCCTTGGCCGATACCTCGGTGAGGTCGACGCGCAGCACGGCGGTGGCGGCCAGCTCCTTCGGCGACGCCGGGCGGGAGTCGGCCGCCCGGCCCGGCACGACCTGCTCCACCAGCGCGTCGAGGGCGGCGGTCAGCTCGGCCTCGTCGGTGACCCGGTGGGCGGTTCCCTGCACCACCACGGAGCGGTAGTTCAGGGAGTGGTGGAACGCGGAGCGGGCCAGCACGAGGCCGTCGACGTGGGTGACGGTGAGGCACACCGGCATCCCCGGCTCCTCGGCCTCCCCGGCGGCGCGCAGCGGCCGCGAGCCGGTCGAACCGTGCACGTAAAGGCGCTCCCCGATGCGCCCGTAGAGCGTCGGGAGGACGACGGGCGTGCCGTCGCGGACGAAGCCGAGGTGGCAGACGTAGCCCGCGTCGAGTATCGCGTGGATGCGCTCGCGGTCGTAGGTGGCGCGGTCGCGGCCGCGGGTGGGGATCGTGCGCTCGGTCCGCTCGTACTGCCCGGCCCCGGAGGACTGCTCGACGACCGTGGAAGAAGGCATTGCGTTCTCCATTGCACTAGTGCATACTCGTGTTTGTGCTAGGAGAGTATCGGATCGAGGGTCGTCGCGCAGCGGACATTTCCGCGAGCGTGGAGCGCGCGGTGGGGGCCGGCAGGCTCGCTCCGGGCGAACTGCTGCCGCCCATGCGGGAATTGGCGGTGGAGCTGGGCGTCAATCCCAACACCGTCGCGGCCGCCTATCGCACGCTGCGCGACCGCGGGGTGATCGAGACGGCGGGGCGGCGGGGGAGCCGGGTGCGGCAGCGCCCGGCCAGTGCGCCGCGCGAACTGATCCGCGTGGAGGCGCCGGAGGGGGTGCGGGACGTCTCCGCCGGCAACCCGGATCCGGCGCTGCTGCCCCCGCTGGGGGAGGCGCTCGCGGCGGCCGCGGAGCGGGCCCGCCGCGACCCGGTGCTGTACGGCGCTCCGGCCGTCGACACGGAGCTCGAGCGCATGGCCCGGGCGATGTTCGCGCAGGATGGTGTGCCCGAGGGTCCGGTGGCCGTCACCTCGGGGGCGCTGGACGGCATCGAGCGGGTGCTGACGGCGCACCTGCGGCCCGGGGACGCGGTGGCGGTGGAGGATCCCGGCTGGGGCAGCCTCCTCGACCTCGTGCCCGCGCTCGGCCTGCGGGCGGTTCCCGTTCAGGTCGACGACGACGGTCCCTTGCCCGAGGACACCGAGCGGGCGCTGCGGGAGGGGGCCAGGGCCCTGGTGGTCACCGACCGGGCGCAGAACCCCACGGGAGCGGCCGTCGGCGAGGCGCGTGCCCGGGAGCTGCGCGGCGTCCTCGCGCGCCATTCCCATGTGCTGCTCATCGAGGACGACCACGGCCACGGCATCGTCGACCTGCCGCTGCACCCCCTCGCCGGCGTCACCGCCCACTGGGCGCTGGTGCGTTCGGTCGCCAAGGCGTACGGCCCAGACCTACGGCTCGCGATGCTCACCGGCGACGTCGTGACCGTGGACCGGGTGCGCGGGCGCCAGCGGCTCGGGCACGGGTGGGTGAGTCACGTGCTGCAGGACGCCGTGCTGCATCTGTGGCGCAGCGGGGCCGTGGACGCCGTCGCCGTGGCGCAGGCGTACGGGCGGCGCCGGGACGCGCTCGTGCGGGCCCTGCGGGAGCGGGGGATCGAGGCGCACGGGCGCAGCGGCATGAATGTGTGGCTGCCCGTGCCGGACGAGACCGGGGCGGTGACGCGGCTGCTGCAGGCGGGGTGGGCGGTGGCGCCGGGCGCGCGCTTCCGGGTCGCCTCGCCGCCCGGAGTGCGCCTGACCGTCTCGGGCCTGGCGAGGGAAGAGATAAGTACGGTCGCGGACGCCTTGGCGGCCGCGACCGTACCGGTGCCTGCGGGGCGTTACGACTGAGCGGATCCGGCCCGGTCCGCCGGGGTCCGGGCCAGGCCGGTCCGCTGCGCCGCGGAGGGATCCGTCGGGGCCGGATCCCTCAGCGTCCGGTCTGTCAGGGGCCGGTCTGTCAGGGGCCGGTCTGCGCCGGTCCCGCTCGTGGCGCCCGTTGCCGTGCGGCGGGTCCGGGAGCGGACGGTCTTGGCGGGGCCGCCCGCCTTGCTTTGGGTGAGAGCCGCGCCGGCCAGCACGATCAGGGCGCCGACCGGGGTGTTCCAGGTGAGGTCCTCGCCCAGGAGGAGCACGCCGGCCCCGGTCGCGACGACCGGGATGAAGTACGTCGTCAGGGTGGCGGTCGTCGGCCCCACCTCGGAGACCAGTCCGTACTGGATGAGGAAGGCGACGCCGGTGCCCAGCGCGCCGAGGGCGACCACGGCCAGCAGCGGCAGCAGGGGGAAGGAGGTCGGCAGGGGGCTGAACACCGGTGCGGCGACCGCCAGCTGGACGGTGCCGAGGAGCAGCTGGCCGCCGGACAGCGACAGGTTGGAGTCGCCCGTGCCGGACAGCGTGCGCCGGACGTAGATCCAGCCGACGGCGTAGCTGGCGGAGGCGATGAGCGCCATCACCGTGCCCGCCGGGTCCTGCCCCGAGAAGCCCTGCCAGGCGCCCAGCACGATGAGGACGCCGGCGAAGCCGAGCCCGAGCCCGGCGAAGCGGCGCCGGGTGGGGCGGTCCTCGGACAGCGCCACGAGGGAGAGCACCATGCCCCACAGCGGGGTCGTGGCGTTGCAGATGCCGGCCAGGGTGGAGGGGATCGTCAGCTCGGAGTAGGCGAAGAGCGTGAACGGCAGGGAGTTGAGGAGGAAGGCCGCCACGGCCAGGTGGGCCCAGGTACGCGGGGAACGGGGCAGCCGCTGCCGCTTGACCGCCATCGCCGCGGCGAGCACCGCCGCGCCGAAGAACATCCGGCCGAAGGCGACGTACGCCGGGGCGTAACCATCCGTGCCGATCTTGATGAAGAGAAAGCTGAAGCCCCAGATGAGGGCGAGAGCGCCGAAGCGGATCCGCCAGTCGACCGGCGGACGCCCCTGGCCGGCAGGGGTGTCTGTGACGGAAGGGGTGGGTGGCGTCTTGGGAGTGGCGGCGGTGCTCATGGGACTACGATGCGGCCTCGTATGCATTAGAACAAGCAAATAAATTTATGCACTATCGCGTAGCATCGCTTACATGTTGAACCTGGAGCGTCTGCGCACCCTCGATGCCGTCGCCCGGCACGGCTCCGTCAGCGGCGCGGCGGACGGCCTGCATGTGACGACATCCGCGGTCTCGCAGCAGCTGGCCAAGCTCGAGCGCGAGGCAGGCCAGCAGCTGCTCGCCAAGAACGGCCGCGGAGTGCGCCTCACCGATGCCGGACGGCTGCTCGCCGACCATGCCTCGCGCATCCTCTCGCAGGTGGAGCTGGCCCAGGCCGACCTGGAGGCCCAGCGGGGCCATGCGGTCGGGGAGCTCCTGCTGGGCGCCTTCCCCACGGCGGCCCGCGGGCTCTTCCCGGCGGCGCTCGTCGGGCTGCGCCGTGAGCATCCGCAGCTGCGGGTCCGGCTGGAGGAGATGGAACAGGACGAGGCCGTCCCCCGGGTGGTGCGCGGCGACATCGACCTCGCCGTCGTCCTCGACTGGTACAACAAGCCCCTGCCGGTGCCGGACGAACTCGTCAAGGCCCCGCTCCTCGACGACCGCGTCGACGTCGCGGTCCCGGCCGACCACCCGCTCGCGGACCGGGAGCAGGTCGCCCTGGAGGACTTCGCCGAGGACGAGTGGATCTCCTGGCCCAAGGGCGAGTTCTGCCACGACTGGCTGCTGTTCACGCTGCGCGGCAAGGGCGTGGAGCCCCGCATCTCGCACAAGGCCGACGAACACCCCACCCAGCTCGCCCTGGTCGCCGCGGGCCTCGGCGTCGCCGTCGCGCCCCGCCTGGGCCGCGGTCCGGTGCCGGAGGGGGTGCGCGTGGTGCGCGTACGACCCACGATGTGCCGCCACGTGTTCGCCATCTGGCGGGCGGACGCCGACCGCAGGCCCTCGATCCGCGCGGCGGTCGACGCACTCCGGACGGCCGGCGCCGCGGTCGGCGCCTGACGGGGACCGACGGGACCAGCGGGGACCGACGGAGGGCCCGGAGGGCTCCAGTGGCGCCTTCCGGGGGCTTATGTGACTTGCTCCGGAAGCTTGCGGAAGTCCCACGAGAGCACGCTCTGCGGCGTCAGCCGCAGCCAGCCGTGCCGGCCGTCGTGCGGCATCGCGTCCAGGCCGAAGTACTTGGCCGCGAACAGCCGCTCCGGCGTCTCCAGCCCGGGGCACGCCTCGCCCCGGCGCGGCGCCTCGCCCACGACGGCGGCGGTGCCGGACAGCTCCGCCCCGCGCAGCTCCCCGTACTCCCGGCCGTCGTCGACCACCACCGCGACGCGGGGATCGCGCCGCAGGTCGGCCCACCGCCGGCTGCGCGTGAGGGAGTACAGCCACAGTGCCTGCCCGTCCCAGACGAACCACAGCGCGCTGACGTGCGGCCGGCCGTCCGGGCCCGCCGTCGCCACGCGGCAGGTGCGCTGCGCGGTGAGGAAGGCGTCCAGTTCCGCCGGCGTCATCATGATCCGGCGGCCCCGCCGCTGTGAGACGGCCATCCTCCACCACCCACCCTCCGAGAACTGACTGCCTGTCAGAAAGGATGGGACCTCTTCCCCTGCCGCGCAATGCCCGCTACCCTCACGCGCCCCGACCCCCACCCCGTGCCGGACCCGACGAGGGAGCACCATGGCGCCGCAGGACCAGCCCGCCGAGGGGCTCGACCCGGCAACCACCGTGCTGATGACCGTCGAATGCCAGCGCGGCGTCGTCGGCCCCGACAGCGCCCTGCCCGAGCTCGCCGCCGTCGCCCGCGCCTCCGGAGCGCTGGTCAACGTCGCCCGGCTCGTCGCCGCCGCACATCAGGCCGGCATCCAGGTCGTGCACGCCATCGCCGAGCGCCGCCCCGACGGCCGCGGCGCCAGCCGCAACGCCCACCTCTTCCGCGCCGCCGAACGCCTGCCCGTCCAGCAGCTGACCGGCACCCTCGCGGTCCGCGTCGCCGAGCCGGTCCCGGTCGACGACGGCGACCTGGTCGTACGGCGGCTGCACGGACTCTCGCCGCTGGCCGGCACCGGCGTGGACGCCCTGCTGCGCAACATCGGCTGCCGCACCCTGATCGTCACCGGCGTCTCCGCCAACGTCGCGATCCCCAACACCGTCTTCGACGCCGTCAACCTCGGCTACACCGCCGTCGTCCCCTCCGACGCCATCGCCGGAGTGCCCGCCGAGTACACAGCGGCCATGGTCCGCCACACCCTCTCGCTCGTCGCCACCGTCACCACCACCGAAGCCCTCCTACGCGACTGGCGGCACCGGCGACGGCAGCGCTGAGCGGCGTACGGGCGTGGCGGACCGCCCGTACGCCGCTCAGCCCAGGGTCAGGGAGTCGCCGCTGACGGAGATCCGCTCCGGCGGCAGGGGCTTGGTCGCCGGGCCGCCTCGCACGCTGCCGTCCGTGACGGAGAACGTGCTGTTGTGACAGGGGCAGGCGATGGTCCCGTTCGCCACTTCCTTCACCAGGCACCCCTGGTGTGTGCAGACCGCCGAGAACGCCTTGAACTGTCCCTTCGCCGGCTGGGTCACCACCACCTTCCGCTCCGGGAACACCTTCCCGCCGCCCACCGGAATGTCCGCGGTCCGGGCCAGCGCCTCGTCCGCGTTCGGCTTCCCGCTCGCCCCGGCGGTCGACCCGGCCGTGCCGGACCCCTCCGCTTCCGGAGCCGGCTGCGAGGTGTCCGGCTTCTTCTCGCCCCCCGAACCTCCGCACGCGGCGAGCACGGCGGCCAGAGAAGCGGCTCCGGCCGTCGCGACGACGGTGCGCCGGGTCGCTCCGGCCGGGGCGGGTGACGAATGCGTCATGATCGATCCCTCGCTGTTCGTTCCAGGAGTCGTTCGTTCCGGAAGTCGGCTGGTTCGAGGAGCCATACGGTTCGCACCCCTGCGGCGTTCAACGGCCGAGCAACCCGGGGCGACACCACCCGAAGCCACGGCGACCCGTTACGTCATGAAGTCGCCGTCGTTGGCGTCGGCTTCGTTCGGTGGGCTATGTTGCGGGGATGACTACCGGGACGGCATTGCGCCACACACGGATGGGTGACCCGGTGCTCTCCTGAGCCCCGTGCGGGCCGGTGCGGGCCCGGTGTTCGATAGAGGATCTTGCGTTGCCGCGCGGGCTCCGCCTCCGTCGTGTTGATCAAAGGCTCGACACATCAACCACGACAGGAGGATTCATGCCCACCAAGATGCTGCGGATTCCCACCGCCGACGGCCAGGCCGATGCCTTCGCCGCCTTCCCCGACCATGGTGAGCGGCACCCAGGGGTGCTGATGTACGCGGACGGCTTCGGCATCCGGCCGGTGCTGCGGGAGATGGCCCGCGAACTGGCCGGGCACGGGTACTTCGTGCTCGTTCCCAACGTCTTCTACCGGCACGGCCCGGCACCGGTGATCGAACTGCCCGAGCACATCGGAGAAGAGGCCCGGCCCGCTGTCTTCGACCAGCTGATGCCCTTGATCGAGGCACTCACCACCGAACGTGTCCTGCGTGACGCCGACGCCTACGTCAGGTTCCTCACCACCCAGCCCGAGGTCAGCGCCGGACCGGTCGCGGTGACCGGCTACTGCATAGGCGGGCTCCTGGCGGTGCGCACCGCCGCAGCCCACCCCGGCCTGGTGGCCGCCGTCGCCGGATTCCACGGTCCCGTGGGCGCGGACGGGCCCGACGCCCTCGCCGCGATCACCGCCCGGGTCCACTTCGGCCACGCCGAAGGCGACCTGACGCCCGACGCCCTCGGCGAGCTCAACCGGGCCCTGGACGCCGCGGGTGTCGACTACACCTCCGAGATCTACCCGGGCACCATCCACGGCTTCACCATGTCCGACACCGACGCCTTCAACCCCGCCGCACTGCGACTTCACTGGGACCGCCTGCTCCCCCTGCTCGACCGCACGCTGGTCAACAGCTGAGGCGCCGGCCCAGAGGTTCCCGGCGTGCCAGGATCCGGTACGCGTCGGTCACGCGTGCGCTGGACGGCAGGAGCCCCGTGAGCGCGTCGGCGGCCTTCGCCGCGAGGAGCAGGGGGGTCGCGCCGAGCAACATCGCCTTGCGGGCCGCCTTCCGCAGGCGGGTCGGCGCGGCGGGGAACCAGGGCGCATCGGGGGCGGGGGCGGCGTTGTGCACGCGGAGGTAGGTGGAGTACAGGAAGTTGACGGGCCCGTCGAAGTTGCAGCGCTCCTGGGCGACCACGGTGAATCCGAGGTCCTCCAGACGGCGCCGGAGATTGGCCATGGGCATCAGATGCAGGTGCTGCGGCTGGAACCAGGGCATCCACCAGCGGCCCAGGATGTGGCCGAACCGGCATTCGGGGTCGGGTACTTCGATGAAGAGATGACCGCCGGGAGCGACCACCTGGGCCGCGGCCCGCAGCTCTCGCAGCGGATCGACCGTGTGCTCCAGGTAGTGCTGCATGCTGACCACGTCGTACGCGCCGGCCAGTTCGGCGGCCAGTTCCGGGAACAGGCCGCGGTGGGCGCGCTCGATCCATCCCCGCCGGACGGCCAGCTCGACGCCTTCGGCCCGGTCGAGGCCGTCGAAGACCGTGCCGGGAAAGCGGTCGGCCGCGGCGGCGCAGAAATGGCCGTGTCCGGTACCGATGTCCAGCCACGTCTTCGGCTGGATATGGTCGGCCACGAACGCGGCGCGCTTCTCGTACGCCCGCCGCAGGCTCCCCGCGGTCTCCCTGGCTCGTTCCTCCCAGAAGCCGTCGTAGAAGTCCCGGTAGTAGAAGTCCAGACCGTCCTCGTTGAGCTGCGGGTTCTGGAAGGTGTGGCCACAGTCCAGGCACTGGTCGAGGGTGAAGGTGCCCGGTTTGCGTTGCAGCAGGTCCGTAGTGCGGAGGCGTCGGCGGAGGTGTCCGGCGTCGCACCAGGGGCAGGTGGTCCGGGGCGCGTGCAGGAACCGGTCCATGCCCTCGGCAAGGGCGTCACGGTAGGAGGCCCGCTGCTCAGGAGTGGGTGGCGGCGAGGATGGGCGCATGGGTGAACTCCCTGGGGAGGACGGGGGCGGGGGTGGTCGAGGCGCTGGTCACAAGGCTTGGGCCCGTACCACCGCGGAGCGGGCGGCGAGGCGTTCGAGGTGGGTCGCCGCGGAGGCCGCGCCTCCCGCCGCGCGGAAGGAATCCCCCACGCGCCGGGCCGCGGCCCGGTACCGCGGTTCGGCGAGGACGGCGTCGAGGGCCGCGCCGATCCGGTCGGCGTTCGCGTGCCGGAACCGGATGCGCAGCCCGGCCCCCGCCCGGACCACCTGGGAGGCAATCACGGGCTGGTCGTAGCGGATGGGTGCGATGACGAGGGGCAGTCCGTGCCAGAGCGCCTCGCAGACGGTGTTGTGCCCGCCGTGGCAGAGCACCGCCGAGCAGCGCGCCAGCAGAGCGAGCTGGGGCACGTGCGGCAGGACGATGATCCCGTCACCTGTGTCGCGCAGGGTGCCGGACGGGTCGGCGATCACCGCTTGGACCGCGTCGGACCGGTCGCGGATCGCCACGGCGCAGGCCGGCAGGAAGTGCGCCCCGGCGTCGCCGCTCACCGTGCCGAGGGTGATCAGCACGGTGGGGCGCGCGTCGTCCAGGCGGTGCCAGGGGAAGCCGCCGGGGGAGGGGCGCGGGGCGATCGACGGTCCGACCAGCCGTACCCGCGGGCCGAAGTGCCCGGCCGGGCCTGCCAGGGCCTCGGTGGTGAACAGCAGGACAAGCCGGTCCGAACGGCGCGGATCGGATCGGCTGCCCCGTGCGGCCGTGCGTTGTCGCAGGCGCTGGACCCGCTCGTCGGCCCATGCCCGCAGTTGTGGCGTGCCCGTGAGCGCGGTGAACTCCGCCGACGTGGTCGCCGAGGTGGCCCAGGGGACCCCCAGCTGGTCGGCCACCAGACCTCCTGCGAGGGCCTGCTGGTCGGCGACGAGCACGTCCGGGCGGAATTCCCGTACCGCTGCCCGGACCCCAGGTGCCATGGCCTCCGCGAGCGGCTCCAGGCAGTCTTCCCACAGGGACCTCAGCGCCGCCGCGCCCCGTTGCCCCCAGGGAGGAAACGACGCCCCTGGACCGGGACTTCCCGGCTCCGGCGCTCCCGGGACGACGGTGCCGACGGATCCCGGTGCCCCCGGGGCGGCGCAGGGGAAGACGGTCGCTCGCGTCCCCACCAGCGGCTCCACGGCGTACGGCGGACCCGCCCAGGCGACCCGGTGGCCGCGCCGGACCAGTTCCGCCGCGACACCGACGGTGGGGTTGACGTGTCCGGCGAACGGGGGCACGACGAACAGGAAGCCGCTCATGGCCTGCCGCTCCTCATACCCGGCGCTCCGCCGCCCCGGCCGCGTCCTCGTGGAGGCATGAGACGACGTAGTCGACGATGTCGCCGACCGTGAGGTACATGATCTGGCTGAGGTCGAGTCCCGCGAAGTAATCGGCTGGATTCACCCTCTCCCCGTAGGCCGCGGCGAGCCTGCCGCCTAGGTCCGCGAAGTCGATGCTGACCATGTCCAGGTCCTCGTGGAGCATGGTCTCCCTGGTGATCTCCCCGTCGTGGAAGTCGTCCACGGGCCCCCCGAGAATGGCTCCGATCATTTCGAGGACCTTCTTGAGTACCAGGGTCTCGTCCTCGGGAATCGTCGGACTTGTCGGTTCGTCGTTCATGCCGTCCCTCTCTCCCGGATCCCTTGCCGCATCGCCTCGTCGACCGCTTCTGCGGTCACTTCCCGGTCACTTCCCCGTCACTTCCCTGGCCGCTTGCCCGGGCATCTCGTCCGTCGTGCCGGTCGTCCACGCGACGACGTAGTCCCTGGCGGTCAAGCCGGGAGGGTTGCCGATGCTCCGGCACCGCACGGACCAGGCGTGTCTCCCTGCCGCCGTCATGAGCCCGTCCGGGCCGACGCCGAGGACCGTGAAGTCCCGGGGGCTGCCCCGCAGGCCGGTACCCTCCGCCTTGGCCACCGCTTCCTTCGCCGCCCAGAAGCGGGTGAACCACAGGGCCTCCGGTTCACCGGTCTCCGCGCAGGCGGAGGCGAGCAATCGGCGTTCATCCGGCGTCAGGGCGAACTCGTGCAGGTGTACAGGCCGTTCGGTGACCTCTTCGACGTCGATGCCCACGCCACCCGGTCCGCGGGGGCCGCGCTGCCGCACCAGGGCCACGGCGGTCTCGGCGCAGTGGGCGAGCGATACATCGAGTTCGGGCAGGGTCCGGCCGTGCACTCCCGTGACGTACGGTCTGCCCCGTTCGTCGTTGGCCACCTGGATCTCGGCGGGGAAGACCGGCCCTTCGCCTCCTTCCCACAGCCGCTGCCGCACCGCGTCCTTGACCGCGATCCGGCCGAGCAGCCACTGTCCTCGGCCGCGCGGGGGCTGCCGCTCGTAGGCGTGCCGTTCGGCGCGGGCCAGGTGGTTGCGCATGACCAGGTCCCGGGAGGCGCTGTCGTGCCACCACGCGTGGAGCAGGCTCCAGCCCCCGGGTTGCGGGCGGGACAGGGTGTGACGTTCGGGGAAGCGTTCCACCTTGCGGGTCTCGGGCAGGTTGTCGAAACGCCGGTCCTGCCAGCCGGTGAGCTCGGCCCACACCCGGCCGCCTGTGACGAGCCGCGCGTCGGCCTCGAGCATGGTGTCCGTCAGCGAGACGATCCTGACGAGGCATTCCACCGGGGTGCCGGGTGCCGGGTGGGGGCCGGCGAAGCGGATGTGCCGGATGCCCACGGGGAGCACGGCGACCCGCTCGGCCCGGCTCGCCATGATCCAGTAGCCGATGAGCTGACCGACGTTGTCCAGCAGCGCGCCCGGCGTGGCAGAAGCGGAAATGACCCCGCGCACATGCTGTTCACCGATGGCCGTGATGTCGGTGAGGCCCTGGAACGACGGGCCGTGGAACATCCAGCGCTCGTCGTAGATCTGGGCCGCCGTGTGCTCGGGGGTGCGTTCGGCTGCGGGCTCCGGGTGTCGTACACCCCCGCCGGCCTCCGGGTACCGCGGCGCGAGCTCGACGGTCGCCCGCGCACTCCGGCCGAAGGAGACGTCGAACCTGTCCGCGCCGTCCGGCGACGGCGTCCCCGTGATGGGTACGTCGACGGGCTCGGCGGCGGCCACCCACTGATCGAAGCGCACGTGCTGTACGGCGACCGCCCGCATGCCCGGGACGGCTCGTTCCGCCGCCCGCATGAGGTGGTGGACGATGGTGGTGCCCGGAACCACGGGTCTTCTGTCGTCCAGATCGGGCCAGCCGGGCCGCTGGTGGATGAAGCAGTGGTCGATCAGGTACGGCATCGCCTGGACGGAGACGGTCAGCACCGTCCGCCATCCGTGGCCCGGCGCGACGGCGCCGCCCGGAGTGGCGGAGTCGCCCCGCGCGGAGGCCTTGCCCGGCGTCGTCGCGTCGATCAGCGCGGCGGCGGTGGCGGCCGTCTCCCGGATGAGCGCGGCGAGCTCGGCGGCAGGAGGGAAGCGCCCGGCGGCCTCCTCCAACGCGGTGACGCAACGGCCGACGGAATCGGCGCCGGGTTCGCCGGAACCCGTTGCGGCGGTGCGCGTGAGCGCGAGGTCGCGGCGCAGCTCCGCCAGGTCCTGCTCGTTCAGGGAGACGAGTGGGCTGCCCAGGGCGAGCCGGGTCGGCGCCTGGAGGGTGACATCGGTCGGGTGTTCCCGCCGGTGGACCGTGGCGGCACCGACACCGACACCGGCACTGGCACCGGCTGCGGGCGGCAGGGCGGGGTCGACGCCGGCGCCATGGGTCCACAGGGCCAGGGCCACGCGACGGAGCTGGGCGAGTCCGTCCCTGCGGGGCGAGTCGGCGGCCACGGCCAGGTGGTCCCGGCCCTCCAGCGTGGCGGAGACGAGCGAGGTGAGCTGTCCGGTGCCGACCTGGACGAACGCGCGGAACCCCGCGTCGTACAGGGCCTCGACGAGCGACCGGAAGCGCACCGGCTCCAGCAGGTGCCGGACGAATAGCTTCCGTACCTCCGCCGGGTCCGTGGGGTACGGGGAGGCGGTCGTCGCCGACCAGAGCGGGACAGCGGGCGGCGCCAGCTCCAGGCGCTCCGCCTCGGCGGTGATCGGTTCCAGCCACGGGGCCAGCATGGGCGTGTGGAAGCCCGACTGGAACGGCAGGACGCGCCCGAACACCCCCTTCGCGCGCAGCGACAGGACGACCTCTTCGACCTGGGGGAGGGGGCCGCAGATCACGCACTGGCTGGGTGCGTTGTCGTGGGAGAGGACGACGCGCCCGTCTCCCCGTACCGCCAGCGCGGCCTGCGCCTGCCGGGCCGAGGTGCCCAGCACCGCGAAGGCGAGGCCGGGCACGCGCAGCCGGTCGGGGTCGAAGGCGGCCAGGAGTTTGTCGACGGCCTCCTGCGTGTACATGCCGGCCATCGCCATGGCGTTCCACTCGCCGGCGCTGTGGCCGGCGACGGCATCCGGGAGGATGCCCATCCGCCGCAGCGCGCCGTCGAGGAGGCGGCCGAGGGCGAACACCTCGACCGCATGGCGCCCGAGATCGCCGACGGGCGCCCCCGCTCCGGACGGGCGGCCGACGGCGGGCGGCAGGGGCAGGCCGAAGTACTCGGCGATCCCGTCGGCCCGGGGCGCGAACTCGGCCTCCAGGCCGGGGAAGACGAACGCCATCCTGCCCGTGGTGCCGGGGCCCAGGAGCGGGACGGGCGCGTACCAAAGGTCGTTGCGGCCGCGACAGGGACGTTCCCCGGCCACCACGCGTGCGGCCAGCGCGCGCCGCTCGGGGGTCGGGTTCACGAGGCCGAGCCGGACCCGGCCAGTGCCCCGGGGGGCCGCCGCGGCGTGGCCCGCGCGGGTCAGCAGGTCGTTGAGTTCCCGCGGGGTGTCCGCGGCCAGGGCCAGGACGCGCTCCGGCTCGCTCACGCCGATCGCGGGCCCGCGGGTGTGCTGATTCCGCGGATTCTGCTCATTTCGTTGTTCTCGTTGTTCTCGCTGTTTCCGTTGTGTTCGCGTACGGGTGGCGGGCGGCGGTTCTTCGAGGACGACGTGGGCGTTGATGCCGCCGAAGCCGAAGGCGTTGACGGCGGCGCGGCGTGCGGCCGGGCCGGGGCCGTCCTCCCACGGCTCCGCCGTGCCCGTGACGCGGAACCGCGTGCCGACCAGCGCCGGATGGGGATCGTCGCAGTGCAGCGTGGGTGGCAGTACCCCGTGGTGGATCGCGAGGGCCGCCTTGACCAGCCCGGCCGCTCCGGCGGCCGGCATGGTGTGGCCGATCATCGATTTCACCGATCCGAGCACGGCGCGGTCGCCGCCCGTGGCGGGCCCGAACGCCTCGGTCAGGGTGGCTAGTTCGGCCGTGTCCCCGGCCGGTGTCGCGGTGCCGTGGGCTTCGAGGAGTCCGAGGCAGTGCGGTGCGCGCGGGTCGAGGCCGGCGGCTCGCCACGCCTGCCGCACGGCCCGTACCTGGCCGCCCGGGTCCGGGCTGAGGAGCCCGGAGGCGCGGCCGTCGCCGGACACCCCGGTGCCGCGGACGACCGCGTAGACGCGGTCGCCGTCCCGCTGGGCGTCCGCGAGGCGTTTGAGGACCACGACGGCCGACCCCTCGCCGATCAGGAGGCCGTCGGCGTGCCGGTGAAAGGGGCGGATGCGCTGGCTCGGCGAGAGGGCGCGCAACTGGCTGAAGACGCTCCACAGGGTGATGTCGTGGCAGTGGTGGACCCCGCCGGCCAGCATCGCGTCGCAGCGGCCGGTGGCGAGCTCGGCGACCGCCTGGTCGACCGCCACCAGGGACGAGGCGCAGGCGGCGTCGATCGTGTAGGCCGGGCCGCGCAGGTCGAGCCGGCTCGCCGTCCGTGACGCGACGAGGTTGGGCACGAGGCCGGCCGCCGCGTCCGGGCTGTCGGCGCCCAGACGGCGGGTGAACGCGGCCCGGACGCGCTCGAGCCGGCCCGGTTCCAGGTCGGGCAGCAGCTCGCCGAGGGTGTGCGCCAGCTGGTGGGCGAACCCCACGCGCTGGGTGAGACGGGCGAGCCCGGCTCCCAGGTAACCTCCGCGGCCCAGCACCACGCCCACCCGGTTCCGGTCGGGCAGCCGCTGCTCGCCGCCCGCGTCGGCCACGGCGGCCGCCGCCACGTGCAGCGCGAGCAGCTGATCGGGCTCTGTGCCGGGCACGGCAGCGGGCATGATGCCGCACCGGGCGGTGTCCACCACGGCGAACTCGTCCACGAATCCGCCCCGTCGGCAGTAGACGCGGTCGGCCCTGCGGGCACCGGCCGGGTCGTAGTAGCCGGCGTCCCACCGCTCTGCCGGGACGTCGGTGATGGCGTCCACGCCTGCCGTCAGGTTCCGCCAGTACGTCTCCAGATCGGGGGAGCCGGGCAGCAGCACGGCCATGCCGATGACGGCGACGGGCGGCGCCGGTGTGTGCGTCATGGTCACCGGCCCGGGGCGGTGTAGATGACGGCACCGGACCGGATGCCGCCCCAGGCGAGTTCGCGGAGCAGGGCCCGTGCGCCTTCGTGAGGGTCGATGAGGCCGACTCCGCGCCGGGCGTACGCGCGGCCGAGCTCCGGGGTGACCATCCCCGGGTGGGGGCCTGTGGGGGCCCATGGCCCCCAGTGGACGGTCAGGGCCCGGCCTCCCGTGCGGGCCGCCCATTGGGCCCCCAGCTCCTCCAGCGCGTCGTTGGCCGCCGCGTAGTCCGCCTGGCCCCGGTTGCCGAGCGCCGCGGCGACGCTGCCGAAGAGCACGACGAAGGCGGGCAGGGCAGGCAGCCCTTCGAGCGCGCCGAGCAGCGTGGCGGCGCCGTCCGCCTTGGTGGCGAACACCCGTTGGAAGGACTCGGCGGACTTCTGCGCGATCAGCCCGTCCTCGATCACGCCCGCACCGTGGACGACGCCGTCGAGACGACCGTACTCGGCATGGATCTCCTTGACCGCCCGGCACACGGCCTCGGGTTCCCGGACGTCCACCGGCCGGTACCGCACGCGGGCGGCCACGCCCCTCAACTCGTCCATCGTGGCGGCGATCTCGCGTCGTGCGAGGATGCGCGCGCTCTCCTCGCGGATCTGTGACGGCGTCAGGCCGCCGCGGGCCGCGAGTGCGCCGTACAGCGCCGCCGGGTCGCCCGCCGCGGCGATGGCGGGCTCCTCGTCCGGGTCGGGCCAGGGCGTACGGCCCAGCAGCTCGATCCGGCAGCGGGCGGCGGTCGCGAGGGCGACGGCGAACCGTGCCGTGATGCCGCGGGCCCCGCCGACCAGGACGACCACCGAATCGCGGTCCAGCCCGGCGGCGGCCGTGGCGTCGGCGTCGCTGTCCTGCCCAGCAAGGGCGGCCTCCGTGCGGACGATTGGGATCTCCCGCAACTCCAGGCCCTGCCGTCCGCCCGTGGTCCGGAGCACGACCGGGGCGTCCCGCTCGTCGGAAAGGATCTCCGCGGCGAGGGCCTCGGCCACAGCGGACGCGGGCAGGCCGGGCGACAGCTCCACGAGCCGGGACACGGCCCGCGGATACTCCCGGGCCACGGTGCGGAACAGCCCGCGCAGGCCGGCCGTGCGGGCGTCGTACGGCGCGGCGGCCCGGACGGTCAGCAGCCAGTGAGGGCCGCACCGCAGGGCGGCCCGGACGACAGGGTACGTACCGGGGAGGACCGGTAGGTCCGAGCCGGTCAGCGGGCCGAGGAGCACCGCGCCGTCCACAGGGCCGTCCCGCTCGCCCAGCAGGTGATCGGCCGGCAGGACCACGGTCCGCGCCCCGTGCCGCGCCAGCCGGGCCGCCAGCGCCGTGGCGACGTCGCCGGTTCCGAGCAGCGCGAAGCGGCGGCCGACGAGCCGGGAGGACGGCGCTGCCGCGGGAACCCCGCCCAGCGGTACGGGCCCGAGCCGGAACCGCCGCGGGACTCCGCCGGACGCCGGCACGGACGGCTGCGGGTTCCCATCCGGCGGGGACCCGGCGGCGATCTTTCTGATCAGCCATGCCGCGGTGGCTTCCGCGGTACGGACCTTGCCGAGCTGTTCCAGCTCCTCGTCGCTGAGGGCCGCCACGCCGTCGCCGGTGCCGAGGCCCGCGCGCTGGGCGAACTCGCCCGCGATCTCGGCCCGTTTGATGGAGTCGATGCCGAGATCGGCGTCCAGGTCCAGGCCCGGCTCGATCATGTCGAGCGGGTAGCCGGTGCGCCTGCTGATGACCTCCGACACCAGCTTCAGCGCGTCCGCCTCGGTCAGGGCCGCGGGCGGCGCGGCGGGGGCGGGCGCCACGGCCGCCGGCGCCGGACGTACGGGAGCCGGGACCGGACGCGGGGGCGCCTGGGCCTGGAGTGTCACGGGCTCCTTCGGCCCGGCGCCGAAGTACCCCAGCAGCACATCGCGCTGGGCGGCGATCATGTCCCTGCTCGTGCGCAGGAACTCGGAGACCAGCCCGTCCTTGTCGGCGTCCGCTCGTGGCTCACCCTCGTCGTACGGGGCCGTCACCGCCGGGGCGGCGATGCGCCGGGCCGGTGCCGGCCCGCCGGGCACGGGTTCACCGTCCCGGGTGCGGACCAGGTGACCGTCGACCGTCCAGCCCGGCCGCTCCTGCGGCAAGGGTTCGGCGTCGACGGCGTCACGGCCGCGGAACATCCAGCCGGTGCGCACCGGCAGCCCGGCGACCGCGAGCGCGGCCAGGGCGTCGAGGAATCCGGGCAGCTCGCGCCCGTCCTCCCCGGGCCTTCCCACGCAGGCGACGGCCCGGTGCGGCCGGCCGCTGAGGATCGACCGGACCTGGCCGGTGAGCACCGTGCCCGGCCCGGCCTCGACGAAGATCCTGGCCCCCGCCGCGTACATGGCCTCGATCTGCTCCGCGAAGCGCACCGGCGCACCGATCTGTGCGACCAGTTCCGCGCGCAGCACGTCCGGAGAACCGCCGTGCTCGGCGGCCGTCCGGTTGGACCAGACGGGGAACTCCGGCGCGCCCAGAGCCCGGCCCTCCAGCGCCTCGGCGAACCGGGCTCCGGCCGCCGACACGAGCGGGCTGTGGAAGGCGCAGCCCACCGGGACGCGGGTCGCGGCGCAGCCCGCGGCGCGTGCGGCCCGCACCGCCGCGTCGATCGCGTCCATCGGACCGGAGACGACGGTCTGGGCCGGGCCGTTGTGGTTGGCCACGACGACCCGGCCGGACAGGCCCGCTTCGGCGAGAGCGCGTTCGACGTCGGCGGGCGCGGCGGCGACCGCCGCCATGCCGCCCGGCCCGTCCTCGTGAGCCGCGGCGGCCGCGTGGATCGCGTTCGCCCGCTCGGCGCTCAGGTGCAGCAGGGTGCGGGCATCCATGACGCCCGCCGCGCAGAGCGCCACGAGCTCCCCGTAGCTGTGTCCGGCCGCCATGTCGGCCCGGATGCCGGCGGTTTCGAGGAGGGCGTGCGCGGTGAGGCCGACGATGCCCAGCGCCGGTTGGGCCGCCCGCGTGTCGGTGAGGCGGGCCTGGCGCTCTGCTCGCCGTACGTCGTCGAAGGCGGCCGGGGGGTGGAGGGCGGCGGCGTGTTCCCGGCCGAGGCCGAGGTGGCGCTGGAGCTCCGGGAAGGTGATGAAGAGGTCCGCGAACATGCCGGGGCGCTGACTGCCCTGGCCGGGGAAGAGGAAGGCGACCTTGCCGGGGTCCGTCCCCCTCCCCGGCTCCGCGACGTGGACGCCCGGTACGGGGCGGCCCCCGGCTGCCGGGCCGCCGGTCTCCAGGGTCCGGCGCAGCTTGCGCGCGAGGTCGTCGAGATCGGCTGCGACCAGGGCGACCTGCACCGGTTCCCGGCCGGCCTCGGCCGCGCGGGAAGCCGTCAGGGCCAGGTCGCGCAGGCGCCGGGGCCGTCCGGCCGCGTCGTTGGCCTCGGCCAGTTCCAGCATCGTCCCGACGGCGCGGAGGGCGGCGGGCAGGCCGCTGCCGCGGAAGAGGAAGAGCTCGGCCGGCCAGGCGTCCAGGCCGTGCCGCGGGGGCAGGCCCGCCTCGTGGGCGGCGAGCACCGCGTGGAAGTTGGTGCCGCCGAAGCCGAAGGCGCTGACCCCCGCGATCCGCCCGGCGGCCGGGACCGCCCACGGCCGGGGCCGGGTATGAAAGACGAAGGGGCTGTCCCCCTCCCGCCAGGAGGGGCCGGGCCGCTCCAGCCGCGCGGTCGGCGGTGTGACGCCCGTGTACAGCGCCAGGGCGGTCTTGACGAGGCCGGCCAGGCCCGCGGCGCATTTGGTGTGCCCGATCTGTGCTTTGACGGATCCGAGGGCACAGCTCTCCGGCCGTGCCCCGGCCGCGGTGAACACCTCGTCGAGAGTGGCCATTTCGGTACGGTCGCCGACGACGGTGCCCGTCCCGTGGGCCTCGACCAGCCCGACGTCGGCGGGTGAGACGCCGGCACTCCTGTAGGCCCGCTCCAGGGCGGCGCGCTGGCCCTGCGGGCACGGCGCGGTGAGACTGCTCGATCTGCCGTCGCTGGAGCTTCCCACCCCCTTGATCACGGCGTAGACGCGGTCGCCGTCCCGTTCGGCGTCGGCCAGCCGCTTGAGCACCACGCAGGCCACGCCCTCGCCGAGGACGGTCCCGTCGGCCGCGGCGTCGAACGGGCGGCACCGTCCCGTCGGGGAGAGCGCCTGCACGGAGGAGAAGAGGGCGTAGTCGGTGATGCCGTTGTGCAGGTCCGCACCCCCGCACAGGACGAGGTCGCTGCTGCCCGTGACCAGTTCCTTGCAGGCGGAGTCGACAGCGGCGAGGGACGAGGCGCACGCCGCGTCCACGGTGTAGTTCGCCCCGCCCAGGTCGAAGTGGCGGGCGATGCGTCCGGAGACGACGTTGGCCAGGATCCCGGGGAAGGAGTCCGCGGTGGGCGTGGGCAGTTGTTCCGCCAGGCCGGGCGGGACCGTGCCGTAGTACGAGGGCAGGACCGCGCGCAGGGTGTACGCGTGGGACAGCTCGCCTCCGGACTCGGCGCCGAAGATCACGGAGGCGCGGGAGCGGTCGAAGGGCCTGCCGCTGTCGCCCCGGCCGCCGTCGCCGTACCCGGCGTCGTCCAGCGCCCGGCGCGCGGCCTCGAGCGCGAGCAGCTGCACCGGCTCGGTGCTGCCCAGGGAGGCGGGCGGAATGCCGTAGCGCAGCGGGTCGAAGGGAATGCGCGGCAGGAATCCGCCCCACTTGGAGACGGTGGCCGCGCCGTGGTGGAGGGCGGGGTCCCAGCGGTCGGCCGGCACCTCGGTGACGGCGTCGGCACCGCTGAGCACGTTGGCCCAGAACGCGGCCATGTCGGGAGCGCCCGGGAACATGCAGGCCATGCCGACCACGGCGATGTCCAGCGGCCGGGAGACGGCCGCCCGGGACGTCTCCCCGGGCGGGCCCTCCTCCGGTACCCGGCGCAGCTCCTCGGCCCGCCGCTCCAGGTGGTCCGCGGCCCCTTCCGTCACGGCACGGTGCAGCGCTCCGACGCTGGTGACGCCCGAACGCAGCGCCGCGACGTCCCCGGCCATGAACAGGCCCTCGCGGAACTGCCGGTCCTCGCCCACCGGCACCAGTTCCCCACCGGGACCGCGTTCGACGCCCCTGCTGGCGAGCCGCAGCCGTCCGACATTGTGCCGCTCGAGGCTCTCCCAGCGCTGCCGTGCCGGCACACCCTGCGCCCGGAGCCGCTCCTTGAGCGCGCCGAAGCCCTCCGTGACGGGGGTCGTGAGGCACCGGGTGGCGTGGCCCGGCGCCGTCTCCAGCAGGGTCGTGCGGTGCGCCGCCAGCATCTGCCGCTGGAAGAGCGGCTGCACGGCGCCGCAGGCGACGGCCTCTTCCGTGAACAGGTAGGCCGTCCCCATCAGCAGCCCCACCGCGACGCCGTGCCGGATCAGCGGGGCGGCCAGGGCGGCGACCATGGCGGCGGACCGCTCGTCGTGGATGCCGCCGGCGAAGAACACCTCTACGCGGCCTTCCCGGCTACCGGCGCCGGCTGCTTCCTGAGCGCCCTGTCCCCTGTGCCCGGCCAGGAAGTCCGCGAGCACCGCGGTCTGCGCCTCCCACAGCGGAAAGCTGTTCCGCGGTCCGACATGACCGCCGCACTCCGCGCCCTCGAAGACGAACCTGCGGGCCCCGGCTCGCAGGAACCGCCGCAGCAGGCCGGGTGAGGGGACGTGCAGGAACGTGGCGATCCCGGCCTCTTCGAGGGCGGCGGCCTGGGCGGGCCGCCCGCCCGCGATGACGGCATGGCTCGGCCGTACCTCCCGGATGACATCGAGCTGGGCATCCCGGATCTCCTCCGGTGCGAAGCCGAGCACGCCCACGCCCCAAGGACGCCCGGTGAGGGCTGCCGCGGTGTCGCACAACAGAGCGCGCACCCGGTCCGGCGGTGCCAGGGCGAGCGCGATGAACGGAAGCCCGCCTTCCGCGGCCACGGCGGCGGCGAACGCGGGCCGGTCGCTCACCCTGGTCATCGGCCCCTGTGCGACGGGCAGCCGGACGCCCAGCGCCTGGGCCGACGCCGAACCGGGTCGCAGCGCGGAGGCGGCCGTTCCGTCGTGGAGGCCGTCCTCGATCTCCTCCGAGAGGGCCCGGACGGTCCGGGCCACAGTCTGCCAGCGGTCGGCGAAGTCGGAGGCCAGGAAGCCATCCTGACCCACCGGCAGGTGCCCGGCGCGTCGATCGCGGCGCAGCAGCTCTCGGCGACCGTCGACGACGACGGTCTCCGAACCGTCCATCGCGCGGATCTCGGCCGCCGCCCGCCCGTCGAGGCCGGACTCGGCCAGCAGGGCGAGCTGGCTGTCCAGCACGACTCCGGCCGCCCCACCGGCGACGGCCGCCGCGGCGGTCCGCGGTCCGATGCCGCCGCAGGCCCACACGGGGACGGTCACTCCCGGCTCGCCGAGCACCTGCTGCAGGAGCACGAACGTGCCGACCGCGCCGACCCTGCCGCCGCTCTCACCGCCTCGCGCGATGAGGCCGTGCGCCCCGGCCCGTACGGCGGCCAGGGCTTCCTCGACGGTGGTGACCTCGACCAACACCCGGTACGCGCCGGTCGCCTCGCGGACCGGCCAGTCCGCCCCCACGCCGAGCACCACCGTGTGCGGGCCGGCCCCGCCCCCGGCCGGCCCCGGCGCGAGATCGGCGGGCACGAACCGGCACTCGGCACCGAGCCGTACCCCGTACCGCCGCCCCGCGGCCCAGCGCCGAACCCGCTCCAGCTCCTCTCCGGCCCGCCGACCCCCCGTACCGAGGTCGAGCACGCCGAGGCCGCCGGCCCGGGTGAACGCCGCGACGAGCCGGGCGTCGGGCACGCCGAAGGGGCTGATCCCGATGAGCACGTCACGGAAGGACGCATCGGACACGGAGACACTCCATCCGCAAGGGGAGACCGGCATTCCAGGACAGCCCATGTGAGATGTCCGCGACAGAGCGCACACAGAGCGCACACAGGGCGCGTATGCGCACAAGAGAGGGCACACCGGCCGTACGCGGATGACGCGGGTGCGGGGGCGAGGGCGGATGGACGGCTCCAGCGATCTCCCGGGGCAGGGGGCGGGGAGGCTGCGAGTGTGTGTGCCTTGGCCGCTCCGCGGCCGTCGGCGGGGGCGGCGCTGCTGCCGGCGATCGAGGCGGAGCGGCGGGAGTTGGGAGCTCGACGTCGACTTCACCCCGCTTCGCGAGCAGGACCTGACCGCCGCCGGCCTCGACCAGGCCGCCTGAACCGTGAGATGCCTAGCTGGTGACACCCCTTCAGCTGCCGGGCCGGTATACGCCAGAATCCTGCCGCTTGGGTCAGCTTCCAACACCGTGGCCTGGGCAGGTGATCCGATAGCGCTGCCGTGGGAACGGGGTTTTGACGCTCCTTGTGAGTCATCGCCGTATTTCAGAGGGACATCCGCGCTGTTCTGCCAGCGGTGAACCCCGGCCCGACCTCGCTCGACGCTCACTAAGGTCCAGTCTCATGACGACGATTACCACGCGCACGGTCGAGTACCCGGCCGACGGTCTGACGATGATCGGGCACCTCGCACTCCCGGCCGGCGTCGACCGCCGGCCCGCGGTGCTGCTCGGGCCAGAGGGCATGGGGCTCAGCGACGTCGAGCGCCGCCGGGCCGATGCTCTCGCCGAGCTGGGATACGTAGCGCTGGCCTTCGACCTTCACGGCGGGCGCTATTTGGGTGACCCCGAGGAGATGCTGGCCCGTTGCATGCCGCTGCTCGCCAACCCCGACCGGATGCGGGGCATCGGTCATGCGGCGCTCGACGTGTTGCGCGCCGAACCGCGGACCGACCCCGACCGGATCGCCGCCGTCGGCTACGGCACCGGGGGCGCCATCGGGCTGGAACTCGGGCGCGACGGCGTCAACCTGCGCGCGATCGGGACAGTCAACGCGCTGACCACGGGCCGACCGGGCGAGGCGGCGCGCATTCGCTGCCCGGTGTGGGCCGGGGTCGGGTCGGAAGACCCGATCATGCCGCCCGCGCAACGGGACGCGTTCACCGCCGAGATGCAGGCCGCCGGCGTCGACTGGCGCCTCGTGGTCTACGGCGGCGCCTTGCACGCCTTCCACCACCCGCCGGTCGACCACCCCGTGGTCCCCGGCGTCGGCTACCACCCACGGCACGCGCAGCGAGCCTGGCGCGACGTCGTCGACCTGCTCTCCGAGTGCCTACCCGTGACGGAGGATCTGGTCAGTCCAAGCTCGGCCAACCGCTGACCAGCGCTTACCGGTTACTACGGCACATTTCTGGCGTGTTCCGGTCCCGTTCCTTCCTTCAACGCCGCAGGACGCCGACGACGCGCTCTCTGCCCAAGTCCGGGGTCCCCACGCAACCTTCGGGGTGACGAGGGGTGCCGACCCCACTTGGCGGAGCTCGGGAACGTCGCAAGCCCGCAGATGAGTCCCCGCGTGATCAGTTCGACGAGGGAAGGCATTCTCGGTTCCGCCGACAGTCCGGACATCGGTGTTTCATAGGTGGTCGCTCATGAAACACCCGGCCGGGCGGTCGTCGACCTGCGTTCCCGGCATAGGCGCGATCAAATGCCGCACCCTGCAATGGTTCTGGCGCCGGCCCGGCCGCGCCGGCTGGTCCGAGGGCGAGGGCGCGGACCGCTTCGTCCTGCTGCACCCGGGGCAAGCCTGGAGCCCGGGCGCAGCAGGGGGACGTCGGGAAGTGTTCAGACCGCCCGAAGAGAGGACCAGGTCTGGGGCCCGACGACGCCGTCCACCTTCAGCCCGCGCTTGTCCTGGAAGTAGACGACCCAGCTCTCCACGCGTGGTCCGAAAACGCCGTCCACCTTCAGCGGGGCGCCACCGTTCCAGCGGTTGATGATGCACTGGATTTCCTTGACCCGGTCACCACGGTCTCCGCGCCTGGTCGTCGCCTTGCCGTGGTAGAAGCCGCAGTGGGCTGCGGCCTTGGCCACCGACGTCGTGGCTGGGACGTGGGCCGCGGCCGGAAGCGAGGAGGCCGCGATCACGGCGGCACCGGCGACCGCGCCGAGAAGGTAGGTCATGCGTTGGATAATCATGATTATCCAACCCGGCAGGCACGAGATCGGTTACGCGGGGCATGGAAGCGTCCGGCGGGCCACCGTGACCATGCCCGCACCGGCGGCCAGGGCGGCGGCGCCGCCGAGGGCGCCGATGCTCATCCAGGCGTCCTCAGCTGCTGCCCGCTATTCGGCCCCAATGACACTCCGTCAGCAAGGCCAACTGTCCGGCCCAAAGTCCCCCGTTCGCCTCCGCCCATCGGGCGGAGGCGAACAGTAACGGACTACTGTGACAAGCTCAGGCTGAAGTCACCGAAGGTGTACGTCGTACCATTGGTGCCGGTGCGGAACGTGCCGCTCGCCTGCTCGTTCTCACCGGCACCGTCGTACTGGCCGCTGTCCACCCTTCCGGTGCCTGTGCTCTGGGCGTTGCCGCTGGTGCCGGTGGAGAGCCTCTCCAACCGCCTGCTCACATCGAGGGTGGAGGCCTGGCCGTCGCTGTAGCTGATGGTGTCCGTGGTGAAGGTCTCGGTCACCATCCCGCTGCCGCCGCCCACGGAGCCCGAGATGCGGATGGTGGCAGTGCGCCGGGAGCCACTGGGTTCGTCGCACGTGAGGTTGCCATTGCCGGTGACGCCCCCCGGCCCCGGGGTGACGTTCATGGTGATGCTGCCAAAGCAGAACAGGACTGAGACTTGCGCCCGTTCGGCGGCGACAGCCCCGCCGGACCCCGCCACACCGAGGGCCGCCGCTGCGGCGAGCGCCGCGATCCGGGAGATTCTTCGTCCTGTGGATGGCTTTTCGGCTACTGAGCATCGTGTGAGCCGCATTGTGCCCCCCTGCCGTAGATGCCGTCCCCGTTTCGACGGGGATGCATCCAGGGCAGCAGACACAGTAGCCCCATTGGGTCGACATCCACGCAATTCACCAAAAGGAGTGACCCTGGAACGCCACGCAGTCCCCCTCCCCACATTGCTGGTCCCGCGCGTGCCGAGCGCGTCCAGATCCGCGCGGCGCTGGCCGCTGAGCTTGCCGGCCCGCTGGTGGGTCTCAGCCTTGCTGAGCCCGGACAGGCCGGTGCTGTTCTTCCCGCCGGCCCAGCGCCCACGGCCGCGGCCGGTTCCGGCGCGCCGGCCGGGCCTTGGCATAGCGATCTTCTTGCCCCTGGCCGGCTTTCCGGTGGCGGCCTTCCGCGTCGGGACCCGCCTCCGCCCGTGCGGCGCCCTCATCAAGTCGACGAGGTTGGCCCCCTCCGAGGGCGCCGGCGCAGGCTCGACCTCCTGGCCCTCGGCCTTCGCCCGCACCAGCTCCTTCACCTGCTCGTGGTAGGTATCGCGGTACTGCTCCGGCTTCCAGCCGGTGGCCAGGGCGGCAGTTCATGTAGTCGTGCTGTAACACGGGTTCGCACCACGCCGGGTGGTGCGGGTCTGCTCATGGTGTCTTCGGTGCCTGGAAGCCGCCGATCTTCTGCTCGAGCAATTCGGCCAGCCGCAGCGGGGTGCGGTCCTCGAACATCGGACCGATGAGCTGCACTCCCACCGGCAGACCCTCGGGCGACCGACCCGCTGGTATTGCGGTGGCGGGTAGACCGGGCATCGTGGCCAGACCGGCCCATACGAGCTGGTCGAAGTACGGATACTCGACGCCGTCGATGTCGATCCGGCGTTTCCTCGGATCGGGGTTGTGGTCGTGCGGGAACGCGGGAGTAGGCGTGATGGGACAGACCACGGCGTCGAACTCGGCGAAGAACTGCCGCCAACCGTGGCGGTGGAGCTCGCGACGGCTGTTCGCCTCGATCCAGTCGCGGTGGCTGAACACCATGCCGCGCAGCATCGCCGCATCGAGACTCTGGTCGTCCGCGCTCAGTGCGGCGGCGCGGGACTGCAGCTGCTCGTACGCTTCGACAGGAAAACGTGCGACGGAGCCCGAAAACAGCAACTGCCTGTAGAGCATCGCGGCTTCGGTCAGATCGGGCAGCAGCGGACTGTGCCATTCGACGCGGGCGCCGCCGTCGACAAGCGCGTCGGCCACCCGGTTCACGCCCGCCCGCACGGCGGACCCGGTCGGAATGAACGGATGCTCGTCGACGACCAGGACCCGGAAGTCGCGGAGCCGTTCGTGGCGCGCGGGCGGCAGCGTCAGGTGGTACGCCGCACCGAGAGTCAGCGGGTCCGGTCCGGCCATGACGTCGAGCAGTAGCGTGAGGTCGCGAGCGGTGCGCGCCATCGGACCGACGACGGCGAGGTCCTGCTCGACCGGCAGGGCCGGCCCGGGCGGCGGGACCATGCCGCGGCTCGCCGCCAGCCCGAGTGTCGGCTTGTGCGCGTAAACGCCACAGAAATGCGCGGGGGTACGCAATGAACCCGCGATGTCGGAGCCGATGGACAGCGCGCCGAATCCGGACGCAAGGGCCGCCGCCGAGCCGCCGGAGGATCCGCCCGACGTACGACGGTGGTCCCATGGATTGTTGGTGGTGCCGTATATCTCGTTGAAGCTCTGTATGTCCTGCAGCCCCAGGGGCACATTGGTCTTTCCGAGCACCACCGCGCCCGCGGCCTTGAGCCGTGACACCTGCACCGCGTCCTCGGCCGGCACGAAGTTCCGGTGCGGCGGCATGCCCCAGGTCGTGGGCAGCCCCGCAATGTCGTACGACTCCTTGACCGTCACCGGAATGCCCAGCAGGGGCCGGTCCTCACCGCGGGCACGCGCCTGGTCCGCATCGTGCGCGGCGGCCCGTGCACGGTCGAAGTCCGGCACACAGATCGCGTTGATCGCATCGTCGTCCCGTTCAATACGGGCGATCGCTTCGTCGGTCAGTTCCGCCGAAGTCACTTCACCGGCACGCAAGGCAGCCGCGAGTTGTTCGGCCGTCGAAAGATTCCACTCCATGAATCCGACCGTATGGGCCTGTGGAAGAGGGCACGAAATGCCGCTTCGCACAACGGGGTGGATGTGCGACTGATCCAGCCGTTCCTTGAGCTTGGCGTTTCCGCTGTGAGCCTGTTGATCTGGGCTTGGCGGGGATCAGGGTCGATGACGCCCCACTCGTCGTCGGTGCCGCCCAGCGGATGTCCCACACACTGTGCACCACTCGACCGCATCACCGCCTGCGCCGGTCCGGCGGCGTGGTAGCGCTTTGCCGCACTGACAACCGATCGCTTAGTCCATACGGGGTACGCCGTGCGCTCGCGGACCTCCTGCGGGCGTCACATCAGTAGCTTGGTGCGTACATGCCCTGATGGGCGGCGTCGGATCGGGAGGAGCGCGCCATGCGCAGATATTCCCTTGTCACGGCAGCAGTTGCAGGGGCCATCGGCCTGATTCTGGGAAGTACCGCCGTGGCGGCGCAGCCGGCGCCACGGCTGGCCGAGCGCTACCTGAATCTTCATCAGTGCGTCTATGTCGGCAGTGGCGGGCACTATACGAACGTGCTGCCGAACACGGCGAACACCGCGTTCAACACGGGTACGAACGTCTCCAACACGCCGGACACGGCGCTCTCGTGCGGCCCGGGAGGCGGGGGCTGGAGTCCCGCTGCCGCCAACTCGGCGGTGAAGGCCTTCGACCTCGCCGCCGGGCGGTACCTGAATCTCCACCAGTGCGTGTACTACTCGGCTGGGCAGCACTACACAGCCGTGCTCCCGAACACGCCGAACGCCAACTTCAACACGGGCACCAACGTCTCCAACACCGCGGACACCACGCTGACCTGCAGCCCGGGCGGGGGCGGCTGGAGTCTCCTGCGGGCAAACTCCGCCGTTCAATCCTTCGACCTGTCGGACAACCGCTACCTCAACCTGCACCAATGCGTGTGGACGTCGGCCGGGCAGTACTACATGGGCCTGATGCCCAATACTCCCAACGCCAACTTCAACACCGGCACAAACGCGTCCCGCACGGCTGACACGGCGCTGCAGTGCGGTCCTGGCGGCGGAGGCTGGACTCTCGACCGACTCAACTCGGCATACCGCCCTCTGGGCAGTTGAGACCGGACTGACGTCATGCCGGATGCTCCCGGTGCCGTCATGGCACCGGGCGTATTCGGCGAGCCGCACCTCGCGAGGCTTCGGTCGGCCGACTGAGTGGGTTCGGTGACGGGTACGACGCGCTGTTGCAGGATGCTGCCGGGGCTGTGAGGACGTTGTCGAGGGTGGTGGGCCACTGGTGGTCGGTCATGGCCCAGCCGCAGTGCGCGCCGGCGCCGCCCGAACTCACCCGGATCCCTCACCGAGGTAGCGGCTGCCGGCCCCAGAGGCATCGGTGACCCCCGCCTGGCGGCGGAACCACGGCGACTGCGCGTCGCCCGCAGGCTTGATTTCGCATCTTCACGGACCGGCGGGACCGGCGGGACCGCCTAGGGTGGGCCGCGTTCCGCCACCCGTCTTTCTCGGGGGAGGAGTCCCTTGGACGCGCTGGGTGAGACAGTAGTCGCCGGCGCTCCGGCGGACGTGCTGGCTCGTCTGCCCGTGCCGACACGTATCTCGCCGCGCACCTGCGGGCCACCGATGCCGGCATGTTCGACGGTACGGCCGAGAAGGACGTGCGGAAGTCGATCCACGTCGGACCGGTGCCGATGCCCGCCCTCGCGCCGGACGAGGTGCTGGTGGCCGTCATGGCGAGCGGTATCACCTACAACACCGTGTGGTCAGCCGTGTTCGAGCCCGTCCCCACTTTCGCTTTCCTCGCGGAGTACGGGAAGCAGGGCCGCTGGGAGGCCCGGCACGACCTTCCGTACCACGTCATCGGCTCGGACGCCGCCGGGGTCGTCGTGCGTACGGGGGCGGGGGTGCGCCGCTGGAGGACCGGTGACGCCGTTGTCGTGGCGACCGGGGTGGTCGACGCGGAGGATCCCGCCGTCCACGCCGACAGTATGGAGGTCAACCGGCTGATTTCCCTGGGCCACATCAGACCCGCTCTGTCCGCCGTCCACGCGCTGCGGCGGGCTCTCGACGGGCACGGGGTGGTCGTCCTGCGCGGCGTACGGCCCGGACCTGGCGGACTGGAGACCGTCGCCCGGCTCGTCGGCTCGCCCCGGCCGGTCCCCTCGCCGCACTCCTTCCCCCCCTCACCCGGACAGCCCGTACGTGCAGGTCATCACCACCGACATCCACCCCTCGGCCCACCCTGACATCGCCCAGTGGCACACCGACCGGTCCTTCCGGCCCCGGCCGGACCGCTACACCCTGCTTCAGGGCCACGTGCTGCCCACCCGCGGCGGGGACACCCTTTTCGCCGACATGGTCGGCGCCCACAAGACGCTCCCACCGCGGTGGAAGGACGCGCTGGAGGGGGCCGTCGGCACCCACACCCATGCCCTGCGCGGTGACACGGCCCGGCACCCCGTCGTCAGCCGAGTGCCGGGGCCGACCCGGACGGCGCTGTACCTCAGCCGGCTCTACCTGACCGGCATCCACTACCCCGGCGGCTCCGTGACCGGCCCCTCCGTCGACTGACCGACACACTCCCCGAGCAGACCCGCGTGGTGGCCCAAGGCGCCATTCATGTTCGCCGCCGGGGCCAGGCGATCTCCTCGCCCGCGATCACCCTCGGTTACTATGCTCACTTCATGCCGGAGGCGGCCGGCAGCAAGGGGCGCGCCGGCGAGTCCCGCTGCCGCACCCCTTCGAAGCGGTCTGTGGAGTGCAAGGCTAAAGAGACGGATGGCCTGGGGAAATGCTGGAAGAGGTTGTTGCGACCCGCTATATCGCGCCTCTGCGTGAGGGCGGCTCGCTCCCGGGCATCGTCGAGGCCGACGATCTCGGTACGTACGTCATGAAATTCACCGGCGCCGGTCAGGGCCGTAAGACGCTGGTGGCCGAGGTCATCTGCGGGCAGCTCGCCCGTCGCCTCGGGCTGCGCGTGCCGGAGCTGGCCCGCATCCAGCTCGACCCGGTCATCGGCCGCGGCGAGCCGGACCCCGAGGTGCAGGCGCTCCTCAAGGCCAGCGGCGGGCTCAACCTGGGGATGGACTTCCTCCCCGGCGCCCTCGGCTTCGACCCGCTCGCCTTCGAGACGGACGCGGCCGAGGCCGGGCGCGTGGTCTGGTTCGACGCGCTGATCAACAACGTCGACCGCTCCTGGCGCAACCCCAACCTGCTGGTGTGGCACGGCGAGATGTGGCTCATCGACCACGGCGCCACCATGATCTGGCACCACAACTGGCCGAGCGCGGCGGCCGCGGCCGGCAAGGCGTACGACGCCTCCGACCATGTGCTCGCCTCCTTCGACCCGGACGTCGCGGGCGCTGCGGCCGAGCTCGCCCCGCGCATCACCGCGGAGCTGCTGACCGAGGTCGCCGCCGACGTGCCCGACGAGTGGCTCGCGGACGAGCCCGGCTTCGACAGCCCGGACGCCCTGCGCCGCGCCTACGTCGAAGTACTGCTCGAACGCGCGGTGACCATCGGCGATCGCATCACTGTTGGCGAGCGCAGCGCCGACAAACCCTCGCAGGCCCCTGAATGGGTGCGTGTCAGGCTGAACGGAAAGGCCGGGAAATGACGCGCCACAACGGACGCGACGTCTTCGAGTACGCGCTGCTGCGCGTCGTACCGCGCGTGGAGCGCGGGGAGCAGATCAACGCCGGAGTCGTCGTCTACTGCCAGGCCAAGTCCTACGTCGCCGCCCGCGTCCATCTGGACGAGGCCAGGCTGCTGGCCCTCGACCCCACGGCGGACGTGGCGGGCGTACGCGCCGCGCTGCACGCCGTCGAAGGCGTCTGCGCCGGCGGCGAGCGCGCCGGGCAGGCGGCCTGCGACGACGCGGGCCGGCGGTTCCGCTGGCTGATCGCGCCGCGCAGCACGGTCGTCCAGCCCGGGCCCGTGCACACCGGACTGACCACCGACCCCGACAGCGAGTCCGAGCGCCTCCTCGACCTGCTCGTCAGGTGAGGCCGCCGGCCGGGTGCGGGTGAGCGGCGGGCCGTACGGGAGGCGGTGCGCCGCGAGGCGTTGACAGCCGGTGGCGGGGCTTCTAGCGTCGTAGATCGTCCGATGCTACTAAGCGGTTGCTCACCCGCGATGGAAGGCGGGGAGCCGCCTTCGAGGTGAGGAGAACCCGCATGTCCACCACCGAGCAGCGCGTAGCCCTGGTCACGGGCGCGGCCCGGGGCATCGGCGCCGCGACCGCCGTGCGCCTGGCCGCCGAGGGCCGCGCGGTCGCCGTCCTCGACCTCGACGAGGCGGCCTGCGCGGACACCGTGGAGACGATCACGGCGGCGGGCGGCACGGCCCTGGCCGTCGGCTGCGACGTCTCCGACTCCGCCCAGGTGGACACCGCCGTGGCCCGCGTCGCCGCGGAGCTGGGCGCTCCCGTCATCCTCGTCAACAACGCGGGCATGCTGCGCGACAACCTGCTGTTCAAGATGAGCGACAGCGACTGGGACACCGTCATGAACGTCCACCTGCGCGGTGCGTTCCTCATGTCGCGCGCCTGCCAGAAGCACATGGTGGACGCCGGCTTCGGCCGGATCGTCAACCTCTCCAGCAGCTCCGCCCTCGGCAACCGCGGCCAGGCCAACTACGCGGCCGCCAAGGCCGGCATCCAGGGGTTCACCAAGACCCTCGCCAAGGAGCTCGGCAAGTTCGGCATCACCGCCAACTCCGTCGCGCCCGGCTTCATCGCCACCGACATGACGGCCGCCACCGCCGCCCGCGTGGGCATGAGCTTCGAAGACTTCAAGACCGCCGCCGCGAGCCAGATCCCGGTGCAGCGCGTCGGCGAGCCCGCGGACATCGCCCACGCCGTCGCCTTCTTCACCGGAGAGCAGGCCGGCTTCGTCTCCGGCCAGGTCCTGTACGTGGCCGGCGGCCCTCTCAACTGACGGAAGGCAAAAACACACATGACCGTTCAGGAGCGGGAGCTCACCGGAAGAGTCGCCCTCGTCACCGGCGCCAGCAGAGGGATCGGCTACGGCATCGCCGAGGCCCTCGTGGCCCGCGGCGACCGCGTCGTCATCACCGGCCGCAACGAGGACGCCCTCAAGGAGGCCGTCGCGGCGCTCGGCGAGCGACAGGCGATCGGCGTGGCGGGCAAGGCCCACGACGAGGCCCACCAGGCGGTGGCCGTCGAGCGCGCCATGGAGACCTTCGGGCGCGTGGACTACCTCGTCAACAACGCCGGCACCAACCCGGTGTTCGGCCCCATCGCCGACCTCAAACTCAGCGTCGCCCGCAAGGTCTTCGAGACCAACGTCATCTCGGCGCTCGGCTTCGCCCAGCAGACGTACAAGGCATGGCAGAAGGAGAACGGCGGCGCGATCGTCAACATCGCCTCCGTCGCCGGCCTCGGGTCGTCCCCCTTCGTCGGCGCGTACGGCATCAGCAAGGCCGCCATGGTCAACCTCACCCTGCAGCTCGCCCACGAGCTGGCGCCGGGCGTACGGGTCAACGCCATCGCCCCGGCCCTCGTGAAGACCCAGTTCGCCGCCGTCCTCTACGAAGGGCGCGAGCAGGAGGCCGTGGCCCCCTACCCGCTCGGGCGGCTCGGCGTGCCGGAGGACATCGGGGGCGCGGCGGCGTTCCTGCTGTCCGAGGCCGCGGGCTGGATCACGGGACAGACCCTGGTCGTCGACGGCGGGCTCTTCCTCAACGCCGGGGTCTGACGGCTTCCGACGGTCCCGGCCGCCGGGGTCCGCGGCCCCCGGCGACCGGGCGGAGGGCGTTGTCAGTGGTGGCCGGTAAGTTCTCACACGAGAACGGAACGAACCACCGGAGGTTGTCGACGTGAGTGTCACCGACGTGCTGCCCGAGTCCTGGCACGCAGTCCTCGGCGAGGAGCTGGAGAAGCCCTACTTCAAGGACCTCACCGCCTTCGTCGAGGAGGAGCGGACGAAGGCGCCGGTGTACCCGCCGCGCGGCGAGGTGTTCGCCGCCCTGGACGCCACTCCGTTCGACCGGGTCAAGGTCCTCATCCTCGGCCAGGACCCGTACCACGGGGCGGGCCAGGGGCACGGCCTGTCCTTCTCGGTGCGCCCCGGGGTCAAGACGCCGCCCTCGCTGCGCAACATCTACAAGGAGATGCGGGAGGAGCTCGGCTACGACGTCCCGGACAACGGCTACCTCCAGCCGTGGGCCGAGCAGGGCGTCCTGCTGCTCAACGCCGTCCTGACGGTGCGCGGCGGCGAGCCCAACTCCCACAAGGGCAAGGGCTGGGAGAAGTTCACCGACGCGGTCATCCGCGCCGTGGCCTCCCGGCCCGACCCGGCCGTCTTCGTGCTCTGGGGCAACTACGCCCAGAAGAAGCTGCCGCTCATCGACGAGGAGCGGCACACCGTCGTCAAGGGCGCTCACCCCTCGCCCCTGTCGGCGAAGAAGTTCTTCGGCAGCCGTCCCTTCAGCCAGATCAACGAGGCCATCGCGGCCCAGGGCCACGAGCCGGTCGACTGGCGGATCCCGGACCTCGCCGTCTGACCGGGCCGGGCCATCTGGCCCGGCTGGTCCTTATGGCCGGCCCGCCCGCCGGCGGTCGGACGGCGGCCCCGCCCCGGTGGCGGGGGGGCGGGGCGGATCAGTTCCCGTACACCTGGCGGCAGATCCGCGAGGCGTCGCCGCCCTTCTGCCACTTGCCGTAGGTGTCGCCCATGGCGCAGACGCCGTTGCCCTTGCGACCCTGCGGCGGTGCGGGCGCGGCCGGCGCGGGTGCCGGTGCTTCCCCGTGGGACTGGGGAGCGGACCGGCTGTGGGACTCCCCGTGCCGGTGGGCGGGCGGGGCCGGTGCCCCGGGAGCCTGACGGTGGACGGGGGCCGAGGCGGGCGGTTCGGCGGAACGGCCGTCGGCCGCAGGCGGTCGGGCCGTCCGTGGCGGCTCCGCCGACTGCCGCTCGCCGGGGCCGGCGGGACGGGCCGAACCGGCCGCGCCCTGCCCCCGGTTCGCGGGCGGGCCCCATGACGGCCGCCATGAGGGCTCCCACGCCGCGTCCTGGGACGGGCCTCCTCCCGGACCCTCTGCCGTACGCCACACGGGCTCCCGGCCCGGGCCCCACGAAGGGCCCCAAGGAGGGTCCCCGGTCAGGACCAGGGGCGGATCCGTGGACCGTCCCAGCGACGCCCTGCCCCGCTCGGGGCCGTCCCCGGTCGTGATCAGGGACTCGCGGGCAGGGCCGGGCCCGGCCTCCGGCTCCGCGGCACGGGAGAGGCGGGGCGGTACGGACCGGTCGCCATGCCGGTCGTCATGCGGGGAGACGGCGACGCAGCCGGTGGCGGCCGACATCGCCACCGCCACGAGGCAGGCCGCTGCGGGCATTCGATGCACCTGCCCAACCCTGCTCGCGTTCATCGCCCGTTGAGAACTCCTCGCAGGGGTGATACGGGATCACGGCCTGCCCCCACGCGCCGTCCGCCACACCGTCACTCCCCGGGTCACTACCCGGGTCACTCCCCGGGTCACTCCCCAGGTCACTCCCCGGTCGCGCCGTCGATCCGCTCACGGATGAGGTCGGCGTGACCGTTGTGGCGTGCGTACTCCTCGATCATGTGGAGCAGGATCCAGCGCAGATCGAACCGTTCGCCGTTGGCGCGCATGCCGACGCTCACGTCGTCCAGGGAGCGCCCGCCCGCCGCCTCCCGGGCCGCGGCGATCTCCGCCTGCCAGACGGAGAAGGCGTCCTCGGCCGTGTCCTGCTCGGAGGTACGGAAGTCCCCGTCGAGGTCCTCGTCGCTGTAGAAGATCGGCGCGGCCGCCGTCTCCCCGGCGAGTATCCGCCGGAACCAGTGCCGTTCGACGTCGGCCATGTGCCGTACGAGCCCGAGCAGCGTCAGCTGCGACGGCGGGACGGAGGCTTCCCGCAGCCGTGCGTCGTCGAGCCCGGCGCACTTCATGGCCAGGGTGGAGCGCTGATAGTCGAGAAAGCCCTCGAGAGCGGTGCGTTCGCCGGCGATGGTGGGCGGTTCGATGCGTTCGGGAGTGATCATGGCCGCCATCCTGGCGGGCGGGGCGCGGCGGCGCCAAGGGTTATCGGCCCAGCATCCCGCGCAGCAACTCGGCGAAGCCGGCGCGCAGCTGCGCCCGCTCCGGCACCTCGGCGTGGAACGACCCGGCGACGCACGAGAACATCAGCCCCTCGCACCACGCCAGCAGGGACAACGCGTGCCGCTGCGGATCGCCCGAGCCCGCGGCGGTCATGAGCGCGACCAGCGGTTCGCGGAAGGCCCGACCCTCCTCGTCGTAGATCTTGCGCAGCTCCGGCCGCCGGGTCGCCTCCAGCGCCAGTTCGTAGCGGGCCAGGACGAGCTCGCGGTGGCCGGTGAGCGAGCGGTGCAGCGCCAGGGCCAGTGCGTCGGCCAGCGCGTCCGGCCCGCCCGCGAGGTCCGCGATCTCCGTCGGCGTCAGCACGTCCGCCTCGCGGGCCGCGTGCCGGCGCACCGCGAGTTCCAGCAGCGCCGCGCGCGTACGGGCGTGGTTGGAGGTCGAGCCGGGCGGCAGGCCGGCCGCCTCGTCCACCGCGCGGTGGGTCAGGCCCCGCATGCCGCGCTCGGCGAGCAGCGTGATGGCGGTGTCGGCGATCAGTTCGGCGCGGGAGGACGCCCCCGGGGTGCGGGCGCTGCGTGCTGCGGTCATGGACCCCAACCTAGCCGGTGCCACTACGGGCGTAGTAACCTCGCACTACAGATGTAGTGCGAGGAGGAGTCATGGAACAGCCCCATGCCGTCGTCATCGGTGCCGGAATCGGCGGCCTCACCGCGGCGGTCGCCCTGCGGCTGCGGGGCTGGCGGGTCACCGTTCTCGAGCGGGCCGCCACCCTCGAACCCGTCGGCGCCGGCATCTCCCTGGCCCCCAACGCCCAGCGGGCCCTCGACGTCATCGGCCTGGGCGACGAGGTCCGCCCGCTGGCCGCCTGGCAGGGCGACGCCGGCCTGCGCACCCCCGACGGCCGCTGGCTGGCCCGTACCGACAGCCGGGCCGCGGCCCGCCGCTTCGGCGGCCCGCTGGTCCTCCTGCACCGCGCCACCCTCGCCGGCCTGCTCACCGCGCACCTGCCCGACGGAGCCGTCCGCACCGGCACCCCCGCCACCCTCACCGACCCCGGCGCCCCCGGCCGCCCGGCCCGCGTCGCCACCCAGGACGGGGACCTCCAAGCGGACCTCGTCGTCGGCGCCGACGGCATCAACTCGGCCGTACGCCGCGCACTCTTCCCCACCCACCCCGGGCCCGCCTACACCGGATTCACCACCTGGCGCGTGGTCGTCCCCGCGCCCGAGCGGCCCTTCGCGCCGCACGAGACCTGGGGCGCGGGCCGCCTCTGGGGCAGCCAGCCGCTGAACGACGGACGCGTCTACGCCTACGCGGCCGCCCCCGCCCCCGCCCGCGACCGCGCCCCCGACGAGAAGGCCGAACTGCTGCGCCGCTTCGGCGGCTGGCACCACCCCGTCCCCGGCATCCTCGCCGCGGTCGAACCCGAAGCGGTCCTCCGGCACGACGTCCACTTCATGGCCGAGGCCCTGCCCGCCTACCACGTGGGCCGCACCGCCCTCCTCGGCGACGCCGCCCACGCCATGCCCCCGAACCTCGGACAGGGCGGCAACCAGGCCATCGAGGACGCGATCGTCCTCGCCCACCACCTCGCCCCCACCCACGACGACCTCGCGCCCGCGCTGGCCGCCTACACCCGCGACCGGCTGCCGCGCACCATGGACATCGTGCGCCGCTCCGCGCGGGCCGGCCGCGCGGCGATGCTCACCGGCGCCCCCGCCGTCCTGCGCGACGCCGCGATCGGCGCCGCCGGCCGCCTCGCCCCGGGGCTCATGCTCCGCGGCTTCGCCGGCATCGCCGACTGGCGGCCGCCCGTACGCACGTATGCTGCCTGATCAGGAAGCAGTAGGCGCGCCCAGGGGAGGCCACATGAGAATCGGCTGCATCGGCCTCGGAGACATCGCGCAGAAGGCGTACCTGCCCGTACTCACCACCCGGCCGGACCTCGAGGTCCACCTCCAGACCCGCACCCCGGCCACCCTGCACCGCGTCGCCGACACCCACCACGTGCCGGACGGACGGCGCCACACCGACCTCGACTCCCTGCTCGCGGCCGGCCTCGACGCGGCGTTCGTGCACGCGGCCACCGCCGCGCACCCCGAGATCGTCACCCCCCTCCTCGAAGCGGGCGTCCCCGTCTACGTCGACAAGCCGCTCGCCTACCACCTCGCCGACAGCGAGCGGCTCGTCCGCCTGGCCCGGGAGCGGCAGGTCTCCCTCATGGTCGGCTTCAACCGCCGCTACGCCCCCGGGTACGCCCAGTGCGCGGAGCACCCGCGCGACCTGATCCTGATGCAGAAGAACCGCGTCGGCCTCCCCGAGGACCCACGCACGCTCGTCCTCGACGACTTCATACACGTCGTCGACACCCTGCGCTTCCTCGCGCCGGGCACCGTCGACCACATCGACGTACGGGCCAGGGTCCGCGACGGCATCGCCCACCACGTCGTGCTGCAACTGTCCGGCGACGGCTTCACCGCCATCGGCACCATGAACCGCATGAGCGGCTCCGCCGAGGAGATCCTGGAAGTCGCCGGCCAGGACACCAAGCGGCAGGTCCTCAACCTCGCCGACGTGATCGACCACAAGGGCCAGCCGACCGTCCGCCGCCGCGGCGACTGGGTCTCCGTCGCCCGGCAGCGCGGCATCGAGCAGATCGTCGACGCCTTCCTCGAGGCCGTGGCGGCCGGCAGGACCCTGGACGCCGCGGACGCCCTGCTCACCCACGAAATGTGCGAACGGATCGTCACCGAGATCGCCGCGGACTCCTGACGGCCCGCCGGGCGCCTTCGACGGCACCGTAGACGGCCAGGACCACGAGCGAACCGTAGAGGGCCCAGTCCCCTGTCCGGACGTACGGGCTGGTACCCCGCGCCAGCGGGACGTCATAGACGGCCGCCGAGCTGCTGTCCACGCCGAGCGGTGCGCCGACCGTACGGCCACGCGGATCCGCCACCGTGCTCACCCCGGTGAGCGTCGCGTGCACCATCGGCCGCCAGGTCTCGGCCGCCCGCAGCGCGGCGAGCGAGGCGTGCTGGGACGGCGCCCAGCTGCGCTGGAAGGTCGAGGTCGCCGACTGGGCGACGAGCAACTGCGCGCCGTCCTTCGCCAGGCTCCGGCTCATGTCGGGGAACGCCGACTCGAAGCACACCAGCGGCCCGATCCGCAGGCCGCGCCCGCTGGTGTCCGGCAGCCGCATCACCACCGGCTGCTCACCGCGCCGGCGGTCCTCGGTGGCCGCCTTGCCCACGGACGTGGCCCAGCCCAGCAGCGACCGCGCCGGGATGTACTCACCGAACGGCACCAGCCGCATCTTGTCGTAACGGTCCCCGGTCGGCCCCTCCGGACCGATGAGCACCGAGCTCTTGAAGATCCCCGGCTGGTCCGAGCGCCGCGCGTCGACGTTGACCAGCAGATCGGCGCGGACCGCCCGGGAGAGCGCGGCGAGCCGGTCGCGCAGATCGGGACGGTTCCGCAGGTCCTGGCCGATGCTGCTCTCGCCCCACACCACCAGCTCCACCCGCTGCCCGGCCAGCCGCCGGGTGAGCTCCTCCTCGCGATCGAAACGCCGCTGCACACTGCCCCCGCCGCCGATCACCCCGGGCTGTACGACCGCCACCCGCACCGTCCCGGCGTACTGCGGCACCGGCGCCCACACCCACACGCCGCCGACCAGCACGGCGCAGGCCAGCACGCCGATGGCCGCGACCGTACGGGCCCGGGGCACCGAAATCAGCGCGGCGACACCGGTGTTGACGGCGACGATCAGAAACCCGACCAGCCACACACCCCCGACCGAGGCGACCCGCAGCGCGGGAGCCACCTGCCACTGACTGGCCCCGAGCAGCCCCCAGGGCCCACCCAAGTACTCCCAGGACCGCACGAGTTCCACGACCAGCCACCCGGCCGGCACCACGACCAACGCCGCCACCACCTGCCCCGCCCCCGGCGATCCCCCCAACAGCCGGTACACCAGCAGCCCCCAGGGCGCCCACAACAGCCCCAGCAGCGCGGCCAGCACCAGAATGAACACATGCAGATTCGGCAGCAGCCAATGATGCGCAGCCAACAAAAACCCGGCCCCACCCAGCCACCCATAGACCGCCGCCCGCCGCCCCGTAGCCGCCGCCCGCACCAGCAACACCCACGGCACGAGCGCCACCCAGGCCAGCCACCACAACGACGGCTCGGGAAACGCGAGCGCGGGCAACGCCCCGGCGAGAACGGCCGCGGCGGCCCGTGCCCAGGGCGAGGCGAGGAGCGGGTGACGTGCAAGGTCGGCAGGCATGGTCATCATGGTGTGGCTCCCTCGCCCTCGCTCACCACCGATGTCGGGAATGCCCGATCGATTCTTTTGCGCCGCACTGTCCGGTGTTCGCTGTCCGGCGGAGGGTACACCTCTAAGAGGGCTCTTCCGCCGGTCAGGGCGCGTTCGACGCATTATTAGGTATTGATGCTCATCATCAGGCTGGCGTCGGCTACGGCGTCAATAGTGCCGCGGCTGCGACGGAGTCGTAGGTTGAGCATGACCCTTCGTATGCAGGCTTCCTCTTGGTGCAGTCCTATCTCACCCACGTCACGAGCATCGTCACATACCCGCTCTTGTGACCATGTCGCCAGGTTGGTGACAATAGGCCAGCGCCTGGGTTTTTCATCCTGTGTGCCGCCGTATGCTCCGGCGCGCTCTGCGACGCATGCGCTCGCTGGGACAGATGTGCCGGCCTCTGCGGCGGCAGGGTGTCGCCAGGCCCCTGAGCGCTGCATTGTGTCCGTCACTTGATGGTGTGGTGCCTGCCGCAGGGCGCCGCTCTATTACGGAGGGGGGATGGGTTCGGGCCGTAAAGAACGCAGTGTCCCGGGGTGGTACACCGGCGCACTGTGTCCCGGTGATCGAGATGGTCTTCCCGCTCCCACTGCACCCGTGCCGCTCCGGTCTCCGTCGCCACGAGATCGGTACCACCACGGTTCGCATTCCGCCCGGCAATTCTTACGGAGTTCCCGATGGTCTCCGGAGCGTGGGTGGGAAACGTCGCAGCAAGTCTCTTCATCATGAGCGGAGCGATCATGACAAACCAGAGCGCTACATCGGTCGCGTCCACCTTGCCGGCGCAGTCGGACTCACCTGCCGCTTTCGGTACCGGATTCACCGCGGGCACCGGACACGCGCCGAAGCACGTCGCATTCATCGTCGATGGTAACCGCCGCTGGGCGAACGCCCATCAAGTGCCCTTGGAGGAAGGGCATCGCCGGGGCGCAGAGAACATCTGCAGGGCTCTGGAGTGGTGTGAGGCTGCGGGTGTGCAGATCACCACTTGGTGGCTGCTGTCGACGGACAATCTCAACCGTTCTCCGGGCGAGCTGCACAAACTCGTGGACATCATCGGCGGTCTGGTCCGAACGCTGGCCGCGAGCCGACGGTGGCGGATCCGGCATCTCGGTGACATCGACGTTCTGCCGACACGGCTGGCGACGGAGGTGCAGGCGGCGGTCGAGAGCAGCTGCGACATACGAGGTCCGCAGGTCAACCTGGCCATCGGCTACAGCGGGCGTGCGGACATAGTCGCCGCCGTTCGCTCACTGGCCCTGAAGGCGGCGGCCGTGCACGGTGCCGGCCTCCCCGTCGAAGTGACGGAAAGGCAGATCGCCGAGGCCCTGTCGACGCGTGGACAGCCGGATCCGGACCTGGTCATCCGCACCTCCGGCGAGCATCGCCTGTCGGGGTTCATGGCGTGGCAGACAAGCTTGTCGGAACTCCACTTCTGTCCCGCCCTGTGGCCCGACTTCCGCCGGTCCCATCTCGAATTCGCGCTGACCGATTATGCACGGCGAATGCGCCGGTTCGGCACTTGAGTCGCGTGCCATACCGGCGGTAAGTCCCCTGATCGCAGGGTCGTTCCTCACGGAGTTGCTCAAGGGAAACGTCGGCGTGCCCGGTCACGGCCACAGAAGGGAAGGGATCGCGGAAATGAACGAAAACCGTCTGCCCACGCTGCCTGCGCCACTGTCAGGCACCGGAGTCAACCCTCACCTGGAGCCGGCCAGGCAACGCATGTACGCGTGGGCGGATTCCTTTGGACTGATTCCCGGAGCAGTACGTGTTCACATGTACCGGAGTTGCATGGAATACCTTTCCGGACTCTATTACCCGACGGCCGATGCCGACACCTTCGACTTGGTCACCGGATGGATCTTGTGGGGGACAGTCGTCGACGATGCGATGGACGACGGCTTGGCCGGCGAAGCCCCTGCGGTGTGTCGCACCGCCATGGGGCAGGCGTTGAACTACCTGGAGCATGGGGAGTTCACATCCACCCCCGTCATCCGTGCCCTGGACGACTTGTGGCGGCGTACCGCTGCGAACCGCTCCGAAGGCTGGAAACGATCCTTCATCGATCACTGGCGGCGAGGCTGGCAGTCCGGCTATTCGGCTCAGATCGACCGTCTGTCGGGGCGCATACCTTCAGTGGCGGAGTACAGGGAACGCCGTCGGCACGACATCAAGATGCTTCCCTGTGCCGACCTGCTCGAGGTCGTACTGCACGTCGACCTTCCGGAGAACGTTCGGCACCTCCCGGCGCTCGAGGCCCTGCACAACCTGGCGTCGGACTACGCCGGGCTGGTCAACGACCTTGTCTCGGTGGAGAAGGATCTCGCCCTGGACGGCCCGCAGAACATCGTGACGGTCATCCGTACCCACGAGGGTTGCACGGTGCCCGAGGCGATCGACAGCGCCGCGAGGATGGCCAGGGAATGCGTTCAGTGGTACCTACGGGCCGAACACGAGCTGCCGATGCAACTCGATGCGGCCGGAGCCACCGGCCGACAGCGTGCTGATGCGTTGCGGTACGCACACAGCCACCGGGCCACCTTCAACGGCAACCGTCAGTGGCACCTCGAAGTGCCGCGCTACACCCATGATTACGTCACCTCGCAGGCGGGCCAGGCGGCACACATCACCGACCTGCTATCGGTGCTCGAAAAGGCCTGATCTCACGGACATTGCGGAGGTGACCTGGGGCAGGGCGTGACCTACCCCAGGTGGGGTGTGAACGTGGCGCGACGCGGTGAAGGGGCGTGTCTTGCCCAATGCCGCCTAGCGGCGCCGGAACAGATTCCGCAGCGACTTCCACCATGAAGTGCGGTTCTTGGGTGCCTGCCCGGACGGCACCGCGGGTGCCATGGGCTGGACGACCTCGGACGGCTGATCGGCGCTGGGGGCCCCGACGGTCAGCTCCAGTGGAGTGGGCTCATGCGCTGTGAACTTCACCGGAAGCTCGATGAGATGACGGGAAAGCAGTGAGGAGCGGTAGTAGAGCTCCGACTCCTCCACGGCGAGCGCGAGGTCCGGAAGGCGCAGCAGGAGGGCATCGATACCCGTACTGGCGATGGCTCGGCCGACATCCTGGCCGGGGCACTCATGGGCGCCGCCACTGAAGGCCAGGTGCGCGCGATTCCCGTGGATCGGGGCGTCGAGGTCGGGCCGGACCACGGTGTCCACGTTGCCGGCAGCCAGCCCCAGGACCAGTGCGTCACCTGCCTTGATCTGCTTTCCCGCGAGCTCCGTGTCCTGAGCGGCCCAGCGGCCGAGGACGGTCAGGAACGGCGGCTCGTCCCACAGCACCTGCTCGACGGCGTCCGGCAGGGTCATGTGCCCACCCGCCAGTGATGCTTGGAACCGCACGTCGGTCAGCACCATTTTCAGCGTGTTCGCGATGAGGTTCGCTGTTGTTTCGAAGGCGGCGATGAGAACCAGCCGCAAGTGTTGCTGGACCTCGTCGTCCGTCAGCCCAGCGGGGTGCTCGAGCAGCCAGGTGGTGAAATCGGCACCGGGTTGCGCGTGTTTGCGCGCGACAAGCTTGCGCAGCGTCTCCTGGACGAACTCATTGCTCGCGATCGCCGTCTCGGTTCCACGGAGCATGTCGCGCGCGGCATTGACCAGTTGAGGACTGTACTCCTCGGGCATGCCGAGCAGCTGTGTCATGGCCATCATGGGCAGGTGCTCGGCGAACTGGTGCACCAAGTCGGCGTGGCCGGTGGCACAGAAGCGGTCCACCAGCTGGTTGGCGCATTGCGTGACGTGACGGCGGATGCCCCGCCGGTCGAAGCGCGCGATGCTGTCGTTCACGGCCCCGCGCCAGCGCTCGTGCTGCTCACCATCGACGAACGACATCATCGGCTGCCATGTGACCACCGGCAGGAGCGGGTGATCGGGCGGCACCCTCCCCTCGCGCGTCTCGGTCCAGAGCCGTGGATCACGCGAGAACCGCGAAGGCGTCCGCGTCACGTCGAGGTTTTCCCGGTAGCCGAGTACCAGCCACGCCGGCAGGTCGCCCGAGAGCAGGACCGGGGCGACCGATCCGTGCTCCTCGCGCAACCGCTCGTACAGCCCGTACGGATCCGCCTCCGCCTCCGGCCCGTACAACCGGGTCCTGCCGCCCGGGCCCGGGCCCAGGCCCAGTTTGCTCGCCGGGCACTGAGGCGGCGGCGTCGAAAGACCTTCGGCGCGGGAGTGTTCAGAGGTGTCGGTCACTGTGACTCCGTGGGGACGGTAGTGAGGGTGTACAGATAGCGCATCAGCGCCATCAGGGTGTCGCGGCAGGAGGAGCGGTCGCGGGCGTCGCAGTCGACCATGGGGACGGAGTCGTCCAGGTCCATCGCGGCGCGGAGTTCCGACATGGGGTACTTGGGGGCTCCGGGGAAGGCGTTGACGCCGACGACGAAGGGCACGCCGCGTTCCTCCAGGCGGCCGATCACGTCGTAGCTGACCTCCATCCGGCGGGTGTCGAGGAGGACCACGGCGCCCAGGGCGCCCTCGAAGAGCCCGTTCCACAGGAACCAGAAGCGCTGCTGTCCGGGGGTTCCGAACAGGTACAGCACCAGGTGGTCGTTGATGCTGATCCGGCCGAAGTCCATGGCGACCGTGGTCTCGGTCTTCTGCTCGATGCCGGCCAGGTCGTCCACGCCGACGCCGGCCTGGGTCATCGTCTCCTCGGTCGTCAGTGGACGGATCTCGCTCACCGAGCCGACCAGGGTCGTCTTGCCGACCCCGAATCCTCCGACGATCACAACCTTGACGGCCGCGGTGGCGGAGGCCGGAAGGGTGTCCTCGCTGCGCGGCCCGGCGTAGCCGTCAGAGCTTTTGTAGTCCATGCATCACCGCCTCAAGCAGTCGAACATCGGGCAGCGCGGCCGTCGGCACCGGTGGGCGGGCCTCGACCTGTCCACCGGAGAGGAGCTCGGTCAGCAGCGGGGTGAGGGTGCTGACCGGCAGCTCCAGGTAGGCGGATACCTCGGCCACCGACAGGGGGTAGTCGCACATCCTGACGACGGCCGCGTGCTCCGGTTGAAGTCCGGGGTCGGGCTCGGCCCGGGAGACGATCAGCGTCACCAGGTCGAGCCCTCGCTTCGCCTCCGCGTGGCCCTCGCCGCCGTTGAGGATGTACAGCCGGTCCGGGTTGCCCGGGGGCTCGGGACCGGACGCGGGGCCGGGTGCGGCTTCGCTCATGTCACCGCCCCGCCGACCCGCGGCGGGCTGGTGAGGTGGGAGCCGATGCGGGCCACCAGGTCCCGCATCTTCATGCCCATCAGCCCGGCGTCCACATCGTCGTCGGCCAGCACCGCCAGATACGCTCCGGCGCCGGCGGCCATCAGGTAGAAGAAGCCGCCGTCGACCTCGATCACGACCAGGCGCATCTGTCCGTCCCCGTGCGGGAACTCGGAGGCGATGGCCGTGGACAGGCTCTGCAGTCCGGCACAGGCGGCGGCGAGGCGGTCGGCGACCTCCGTGTCGGTGCCGTGTTGGGCCATGCGCAGGCCGTCCGAGGACAGCACGATCACGTGGCGGGTCTGAGGGACGCTGGTTGCCAGGTCCTTGAGCATCCAGTCCATGTTGAACCGCGGCTGCTGCGTCACTTGGCTACTCTTCCTTGTCTGACGGGATATCACTGATCGGCCGCCGGGGCCCGTCCTGCTGCGGCAGCTCACCGTTGATGCCGCTGGTGAAGGCGGCCAGCCACAGGCCGGGCTGCACGGTTTGCTCCTCGGGAGCGGACGGGGCCGGGGGCCTCCGGTCGGCGGTGGTCCGGCTCTGCTCGGCCCGGCCGCGGCGGTCCGGCGCGCCCTGGCGGTCGGCGCCGGCCCGGCCGCGTTCGGCCGCGCCACGGCCGAACGGCAGCGGCGCGGGGCCGCGCCGGCGCCGGCGCTGGGGGAGGCCGCTGTCACCCAGCGGCGGGGGAACGGGGCTGTCCATGATCGGCGCCGCCGAGGGCTGGGCGGGGATGGAGCCGGAGCCGGGCCGCCGCTTCTTCTTGTACGGCGGAAGCTTGGGGGCACGGGCGATGTCACCGCCGGGGAAGCGGCTCGCGGTGATCAGGTTCGGGGGGATGACCAGAACCGCGCGGACACCCCCGTACGCCGAGGGCCGCAGCGAGACGATGAAGTCGTGGGCGTTGGCTAGCCGGCTGACCACCGCCAGGCCCAGCCGCGGGGACTCGCCGAGGTCGTCCAGGTCGAGGCCGCCTTCCTTGGACAGCACCCGGTCGGTGCGGCGACGGGCCTCGTCGGTCAGGCCGACGCCCGCGTCCTCGATCTCCACCGCGATGCCGGACTGGATGTCCACGGCGGTCAGATGCACCCGGGTCTGCGGCGGCGAGTAACGCGTGGCGTTGTCCAGCAGCTCGGCCAGCGCGTGGATCACGGGCTCGACGGCGGGGCCGACGACGGCGACGTCCGCCACCGAGTGCAGGTCCACGCGCCGGTACTCGAGGATGCGCGACATCGCGCCGCGCAGCACGTTGTAGAGCGGGATCTCGGAGCGCCACTGACGGCCCGGGCGCGAGCCGCCGAGCACCGCGATGCTGTCCGCGAGCCGGCCGGTCAGGGCGTTGCCGTGGTCCAGGTGCAGCAGGTCACCGAAGACGTCCGGGTTGTTGCCGTGCTTGTGCTCCATCTCCCGGATGTCGTACGCCTGTTGGTGAACGATGGCCTGCATGCGGCGGGCGATGTTGACGAACGCGCGGTGGGCCGCGTCACGCAGCGCCTCTTCCGCCTGGACGGCTTCGATCACGGACCGCACCACCGAGCGGTGCGCGGCGGCGAAGCCGGGCTCCAGCTCGTGGATGGGGATGGTGACGCGCAGGACCTGGTCGGTGGGGGCGCCGTGGCGCATCAGCTTGAGCGCCTCGGGCATCACATCACGTGCGAAGCGCCAGGTCTCCGCGTCGTGCTGGTCGAGCCGGTGCTGCAGGAGGGCCTCCCGCTCGGCGTGGCGCCGGCGCAGCCCGGCGATCACCCGTCCCCGGCGGGCCGCCTCGGTGGCGGCCAGCGCCACCGCGACCGTGGCCACCGCCCCGCACCAGGCCACGGGCGCGCGGGCCTCGGGGGTCACGGCGAGGGACGCCGTGACCGTGCACACGGCCAGTACCAGAGGGGAGACCACCCATATAAGAGCGGAGGGGGGCCGCCCTGAAGCCGACGAGCCAGTACCAACCATCGAGATCCTCGGAACTCTTGAGACATAAAGGAGTGGGGGCCGGCGCGCGGCGTTTTCCGTTCTCCCGGAAAGGCGGCGGCAGCACAGCACTTGACCGCAGCGTGCCAGAGCCAGGCGGCCCGCTGCGCGAGATGGAGCGTAGCTTGTCGCACGATGCTCCGGCGTGAAGTTGTCATATTCGCGTGATGGGCTGACGAGCGAATTCGAATGGCCTCATAATGACCTTCACCTCTTGTGCGAATGCATTTCCGAACGCCCTGAATGGGCGTTCGGTGCGCGGTGAAGGTCACGCTCACGGGTGGTCCGTCCGCCGAACCGGGCCCGTTCGCCGACGGACGGGGCTAGGCTCGCCCCACCACATTCTCCGGGGAGACATCGCCATGTCGGGGCATCAGCGTGAACGCGACCCATCTGCCGCCCTGTTCGAGCGCGAGCGCGAGCTCGCCGTCGTCGAACGGGCGGTGCACGGCCTCTGTGGCCGCCGCCAGGGACCGGACGGACCAGAGGACGGCGGCGAGCAGCCGAAGGAAGGCGGTCTACTCCTCTTCAGCGGTGAAGCGGGCCTGGGCAAAACGGCGTTGCTCACCGAGGTGCGGCGGCTGTCCGCCGAGTGCGGCACCTGCACGGTGCTCTTCGCGCGCGGCAGCAGGTCGGCCGAGAAGGTCCCGTTCCACGTCGTACGGCAGCTGCTCCAGCCCGCCCTGGCGCCGATGACCGTGCCCGCCCGGCATGAGCTGCTGGGCGGCTGGTACGACATCGCCGGGCCCGCGCTGGGCATCGCGCCGCCCGTCGGACCGCAGGCCGACCCCCAGGGCGTGCGGGACGGACTCGACTGGGTGGTCACCCAACTCGCCATCCGACGCCAGCCCTTGGTCGTCGTCGTGGACGACGCCCACTGGGCCGACCCGGAGTCCCTGTCCTGGCTCACCTCCTTCAGCGTGCGGCTGGGCGAGATGCCCCTGCTGCTCGTGCTGGCCTACCGGCCCAACGAACTGCCCGAGCACACGCCTGCCTTCCGTGACCTGGTCGAGGGCCGGTCGGTCCGGCCGGTCGAGCTGCGGACCCTGACCCCTGAGGCCGTGGCCGGCCTGGTGCAGGACGCCCTCGGCCCCAGGGCCGACCCGCCGTTCTGCCGGGAGGTCTGGGCGGTCACCGGCGGAAACCCCTACGAGGTCGTCGAGCTGATAGCCAAGGCACAGGACCGGGACATCGAGCCGGTCGAGGAGTCCGCGGCACTGCTGCGCGACCTGGGCGCGGCGGCCCGCGGCAAGGGCCTGGTGGCCCGCCTGGAGCAGCTCGGCCCGGCGGTCACCCGTTTCGCCTGGGCCGCGGCCGTCCTCGGCACGGAGATCGAGGAACGGCTGGCCGCCAGCCTCGCGGCCATGGGCCCCTCCGAGGCCGCCGACTGCGCCGACCAGCTGCGCGAGGCCCGCATCCTCACGGGCACCGCGCAGCTGGAGTTCGTCCACCCACTGATCGGCACCGCGGTCTACCGGGCCATCCCCGGGGCCACCCGTACCGCCATGCACGGCCAGGCGGCCTGGCTGTCGGCGGACGCGGGCAAGGGAGTGGCCGTCTCCGCCCGGCACCTGCTGGAGGTGCACCCCGACGGGGACCCCGAGGTGGTCACCCAGCTGCGCGCCGCCGCCCGCGAGCACCTCGCGGTGGGCGCCCCGGACGCCGCCCGTCGCTGCCTGGAGCGGGCGCTGCAGGAGCCGCCCGCCGAGGAGGAGCGCGCCATGCTCCTCTACGAACTGGGCTGCGCCGCGCTGCTCACCTCGCCGCAGACCACCGTCAACCACCTGCGTGCCGCCCTGGACCTGCCGGACCTCAGCGAAGAGCTGCGCGTCGACGCGACCTACCGGCTCTCGCAGGCGTACGCGCACAACAGCCAGCTGCGCGAGGCCGTCGCGGTGGTGGCCGACCAGGCTTCCCGTACGCCACCGGGCCCCGGCCTGATGCGCCTGCAGGCCGCCCACTATCTGTGGAAGGGCATCCAGGTCGAGGAGGAGGACGCCCACGGGCGGTCCCAGCGCATCGCCGAACTCGCCCGTCCCCTTCGCGGACGCGACAACTCCGAGCGCGCCCTGCTGGCGCTGCGCGGCTTCGACGGCATGATCCGCGGCGACAACGCCCTGGAGGTCATCGAGGCCGTCGAGCGGGCGCTGGTCGACGGCCGGCTCGCCGAGGGCATGGGGTGGACCAACACCGAGTGGGGTTTCGAGCTCCCCAGCATCATCGGTATCACCTTCGCCTACACCGACCGGCTCGACCAGGCCGAGGAGTTCTTCACGGAGGCGGTGCGCGCCTTCGAGATCTCCGGCTGGAGCGGTGCCCATCTGGCCCTGGCCCATGACTTCCTGGGCCTGGTCCAGCGGCGCCGTGGCCAACTGGCCCGCGCCGAGGAGACCTTGCGCAAGGGTCTGGAGCTGGCCTACCGCCTCGGCCCGGGGCTGCCCACCCAGTGGGACGGCACCTGTCTGCTGATCGACACCCTGATCGCGCGCGGCAAGATCGACGAAGCGCAGGTCGTGGCGGAGGAGAACCTCTTCTACCCGCCCTACTCCCCGGTGATCGTCCTGCCGGACGCCGCGTGCCTGGCCGGTCGGCTGCTGCTGGAGCGGGGCCGGGTGAAGGAGGCCGTCGCCGAACTCGAGGCGGCCGGGCGCAGACTGGAGGAGCGCGGCCGTCACAACACGCTCTGGGCTCCCTGGGCGCTCGACCTGGCGGCCGCCCTCGTGGACGAGGAGCCCGAGCGTGCCCGGGACCTCGCCGACCAGGCCGTCCGGCATGCCAACCGGTTCGGCACGGAGACCGCGATCGGCGAGGCGCTGCGGCGCTCCGCCCGGTTGTACGGGCCGCAGGAGCGGCTCGCCCGGCTCGACAAGGCGGTCGGACAGCTGAGTCAGTCGCCCTGCCAGTTCGAGTACGCGGCGGCTCTGGTCGACCACGGTTCCGCGCTGCGTGCGGTGGGCCGTGAGGTCGAGGCGGTCGAGCAGCTGCAGACGGGGCTGGCCATCGCGGAGCGCTGTGGCGCGGACGGGCTGGTGGAGCAGGCCCGGGCCGGGATCGCGGCGTGCGCGTTCAAGGACGGTGAGGAGAAGGACTGACGGAGGCAGCGGGTCGTCGGCCCTCAGGAGGCGCGGCGGCCCGCCTTTTTGGCGGTGGCCTTTTTCGTGGTCTTCGACGCGGCGCTCTTCGACGTCGTGCTCTTGGCGGCCGTGCTTTTCGAAGCGGTGCTCTTCGCGGCGGTGGTTTTGGCCGTGGTCTTCTTGGCCGCCGCCTTTTTGCTCGCGCCTTTATTCGATTCGGCGCTCTTTCTGGCGCGGCTGGGCGCGGTGCCTCCGGCCGCCGCCTCTTTCTTCGTCTCCCCCTTTTTGCCCGCCGTGTCGATGGACGCCTGCAGGGCGGCCATCAGGTCGATGACGTTGTCGGGCGCGGGGGTGGTCTTCTTGCGGGGGGTGGGCCGGTGGTCCAGGTGGGCGCTGATGAGCTCGTCGAGGGCCACCTCGTACTCGTCCTCCAGGGAGTCGAGGTCGAAGTCCTCCGAGAGGGTGTCCATCAGGCTCGTGGCCATCTTGAGCTCCTGCGGCCGCACGGTGACGGACGAGGGCGGGGCGAGGTCGCCGGCGTCGCGGATCTCGTCGGGCCAGTACATGGTGTGCAGCGTCATCAGGTCCTCGTGGACGCGCAGCAGCGCCAGCGACTCCCGGGTCCGTAGGGCGATCTTGGTGACGGCGACCCGCTCGGTCTGCTTGAGGGTCTCGCGGAGCAGGACGTAGGGCTTGTTCGCCGCCGCGCTCTCGGGGGCCAGGTAGTAGGCGCCGGAGAGCTGGAGGGGGTCGATGAGGCCGGCGTCGACGAAGGCCAGGACGTCGATGAGCTTCTTGCTCGGCAGGGGCAGGCCCGCCAGGTCGTTCTTGGTGACGACGGCGGTGCGGCCCTCCTCGTCCTCGAAGCCCCTGGCGACGTGTTCGTAGTCGATTTCCTTGCCGCAGGCGTCGCAGACGCGCTTGAGGTGGATGCGGCCGCCGTCCTGGTCGTGGACCTGGTGCAGCCGGATGCCGTGCTCCTGGGTCGCGGCGTACAGCCGCACGGGCACGGAGACCAGCCCGAAGCCGATCGAGCCTTTCCACATGCTCCGCATAGCTCTCGTCCCTCCGTGGGAATTATTAGCTTATGTCCACTTCTTCGGAGCGGCAGTCCCCGGAACGGCAGGTGGTGGAGGTCGAGGGCCGCAGGCTCTCCCTGTCCCATCTCGACCGGGTGCTCTTTCCCGCGTCCGGGCACACCAAGGCCCAGATCCTGCGGTACTACGCCCGCGTCGCCCCGGCGATGCTGCCGCACGCCGCGGGCCGGGCCGCCTCCTTCGTCCGCGCCCCCGAGGGCGCGGGCGGCGAGAGCTGGATCGCCAAGACCCCGCCCAACGGATCACCCAGGTGGGTGCCCCGGGTGCCGGTCCGGCACAAGGACGGGGTGGCCGAACAGGTGATGATCGACTCCACGGCGGCCCTGATCGCCATGGTCAACCTCGGCGCGTACGAGGTGCACGTCCCGCAGTGGACCGCCGAGGCGGGCCCCGACGGCCACGACCGCCTGGTCCTCGACCTCGATCCCGGCCCCGGCACCGACCTCGTCGTCTGCTGCCGCATCGCCCAGCGGCTGCGCCAGCTGCTCGCCGACGACGGGCTCACGGCCTATCCGGTGGTCTCCGGCGCGAAGGGGCTGCACCTGTACGCGCCCGTCGAGGCCGCCTCCGGCCGGGCCACCGGGCACTACGCCAAGGGGCTGGCCACCCGGATGATGAACGAGCACCCCGGCCTGGTGGTGGTCTCCATGACCAAGGCCGAACGCCAGGGCAAGGTGCTCATCGACTGGTCGCAGAACGCGAGCGCGAAGACCACCGCCGCCCCCTACACCGTGCGCCTGCTGCCGGAGCGTCCCGGCGTCGCCGCCCCCGTCACCTGGGACGAGGTCGCCGCCTGCACCGGCCCCGACGAGCTCTCCTTCAGCCCCGAGGAGGTCCTCGACCGCCTCGACGCGCACGGCGACCGGTTGGCCGGCCTCGGTGGCGAGGGCGCCACCCGGGGGCGGCTGCCCTGACCCTCACCCCAGCTGGGTCAGGTCCGGGCGCAGCCGGTGCCACGTCGGGTGCCGCAGCCGGTCGGCGGCCGTCCAGCCGGTGAAGACGATCTCGGCGACCAGACGCGGCTCGACCCAGTGGGCGCCGGAAACGTCGACCGGGCCGGTGAAGGGGGAGTCGGCCCGCGGGATCACCGACAGATAGCGGGCGAGGTCCTCGCGTTCGCGCTCGGAGAGCCCGGACCCGACGGAGCCCACGTAGCGCAGGCCGGCCGGCTCGCGCAGGCCGGTCAGGACGGCACCGGGGAGCCCGGCCAGCCGGCCGCGCCCCTCCGCCCAGCCGCCGATGACCACGTCGAGGGTGATCAGGTGCTTGGTCTTGCGCCAGTCGGGTGACCGGACGCCCGGCAGATAGCGGGACGACAGCCGCTTGGCCAGGACGCCCTCGAAGCCGCTGCGCAGCGTGGCGTCCCACGCCTGCCGGCCGTGCCCCTCCACATGCGCGGGCACCGACCAGTTGGGGCCGCCGACGCCCAGCCCGTACAGCAGGGCGCGGCGCTCTTGGTACGGCAGTCCGGTCAGCAGGGCGCCGTCTAGGTACATGACGTCGAAGAGCATCAGGTGGACCGGGTACTCCATGGCCAGGTGCGCCGCGCGGCGCGGATTGGCGACCCCCATCCGGCGTTGCAGCAGCCCGAAGTCGGGCCGCCCCCGCTCGTCCACGACCACGATCTCCCCGTCGAGCACCGCGGGCCGGCCGGGCAGCCGTTCGCCCAGTCCCCGCAGCTCGGGGTAGGTGGCGGTGACGTCGTTGCCGGCCCGGGTGACCAGCCGCAGGCCGCCGTCGCCCGGCGCGTAGACGACGCAGCGCACACCGTCCCACTTGACCTCGAAGCCCCAGGAAGCCTCGTCGTCCTCGGCGGGCAGCGGGGCCGGGGTGGCCAGCATGGGTCTGATCTCGGGGAGAGCGTGCGCCGAGGTCACTTCGATGTGGTCCATTCCAGCAACTCCCGCGCCGTCCACGTGGTGATGACCCGGTCGGCGGGCACGCCGCACTCCTCGGCGCGGGCACAGCCGTGGATCTGCCAGTCCAGCTGGCCGGGGGCGTGGGCGTCGCTGTCGACGGAGAACAGCACTCCGGCGTCGAGTGCCGTGCGCAGCAGCCGGCGCGGCGGGTCGAGCCGCTCGGGCCGGCTGTTGATCTCGACGGCGGTGCCGAAGCGGGCGCATGCCGCGAAGACCATCTCCGCGTCGAACTCCGACTCCGGCCGGTGCCCCAGGATCCGTCCCGTGCAGTGGCCCAGGACGTCCACGAGCGGGCTGGCCACCGCCGAGACCATGCGCCGGGTCATGCTCGCGGCGTCCATCCGCAGCTTGGAGTGCACGGAGGCGACCACCACGTCCAACCGCTCCAGCAGCTCCTCCTCCTGGTCCAGCGAGCCGTCGGCCAGGATGTCGCACTCGATGCCCGTGAGCAGCCGGAAGCCGTCCCCGAGGCGCTCGTTGACCTCCGCGACGGCCTCCAGCTGGGCGCGCAGCCGCTCGGGGGACAGGCCGCGGGCGATCGTCAGCCGGGGGGAGTGGTCGGTCAGGACGGCCCACTCGTGGCCGAGCGCGCGGGCCGCGCGGGCCATCTCCTCGATGGGGCTGCCGCCGTCCGACCAGTCCGAGTGCAGGTGGCAGTCGCCGCGCAGGGCCGCCCGCAGCGCCAGCCCGCCCTCGGCGAGCGGCCCGCCGGCCTCCTCCTCCAGGCGGGAGAGGTAGGCGGGCACCTCGCCGCGCGCCGCCTCGGCGATCACGGCGGCGGTCTTGGGGCCGATGCCCTTCTCCCGCGTGAGCGAGCCGTCGGCCGCGCGGCGCCCTACGTCCTGCGGCTCCATGGCGGCGATCACGGCGGCGGCCGTACGGAAGGCTTTGACCCGGTACGTCGGCGCCTGTGCGCGCTCCAGCAGGAACGCGATCCGCTCCAGCGCCTCCACCGGCTCCATGGCACCCACCTCCACCTCACCACCGTGCGCCACGGGCCGGGCCCCCGCACGTGTTCGGGCGGCGCGCGGTACGGGCAGATCACCTCCTACCCGCCGAGAAGAGGAGTCGCAGATGAGTGATCCGCAGCGCCGGGACCGCACCGCGCCCAGGGCCCGCCGGGCGGTGGTGCTGGGCGGCGGCATGGCCGGGATGCTGGCCGCGTCCGTCCTGGCGGACCACGCCGACGAGGTGGTGGTCGTCGAGCGGGACCGGCTGCCGGCCCGGGCCGTGCCGCGGACCGGGCTGCCGCAGGCCCGCCACGCGCATCTGCTGATGTCCGGCGGCGCCCGTGCCGTGGAGTCGCTGCTGCCGGGCACGCTCGGGCGCTGGATCGCCGCGGGCGCCCGGCGCATCGCCATGCCGACGGACCTGGTGGTCTTCACGCCGCCCGGCTGGCTGCCGCGCCGGCCGGAGACGCAGTTCATGGTGGCGTGCACCCGCGACCTGCTGGACCTGGTGGTCCGCGAACAGGTCCTGGCGCACCCGCGCGTCACGCTGCGCGACGGCACCGAGAGCCTGGCGCTCCTCGGCGGTCCCGGCCGCGTCACCGGGGTGCTGCTGCGCCGGACCGGTACGCACGGGGACGAGGAGCTGCCGGCCGATCTGGTCGTCGACGCCTCGGGGCGCGGCTCGCGGGCCGTGCGCCGGCTGACCGACCTGGGGCTGCCGGCCGTCCGTGAGCAGACCGTGGACTCCGGGCTGGTGTACGCCACCCGGATCTTCCGCGCCCCGCCGGGCGCCGGCGACTTCCCCGTGGTCACCGTCCAGCCCGACTCCGGCGTCCCGCGCCCCGGCCGGGCCGCGACGCTGATGCCCGTCGAGGGCGGTCGCTGGCTGGTGACCATCTCCGGCACCCGGGGCGGCGAACCCACCCGGCACGCCGCCGACTTCGAGCCGTTCGCGCGCGGCCTGCGCCATCCCCTGGTCGCGGACCTCATAGCGCGGGCGGAGCCGCTGACCGATGTGCACCTGACGCGCAGCACCGTCAACCGACGCCGGTTCTTCGAGCGCCTGCCCTCCTGGCCCGAGGGGTTCGTCGTGCTGGGCGACGCCGTCGCCACCTTCAACCCGATCTACGGGCAGGGCATGTCGGTGGCCGCCCAGGGCGCCGTCGCGCTGCGCGGGGTCCTGCGGCGGCGGGGCGTGGGCGCGCCGGGCCTCTCGCGCGAGGCCCAGCGGGCGGTCGCCCGGGCGGCGGCCGGCGCGTGGGACCTGTCGGCGGGCGAGGACATCAACTATCCCGGCGCGATCGGCCCCCGGCCGCCGCTGCCGGCCCGGCTGCTGCGCGGCTACGTCACCCACATGATGCGGGCCGCGCTCGTGGATCCCGCCGTCCTGCGGGCCCTGACGGGCGTCATGACGCTGTCGGCGCCGGTGAACGCCCTGGTCAGACCGGGGGTGCTGCTGGCCGTGGCGCGTGCCTCGGGCCGTCCGGTGCCGCCGGGGCCGCCCCTGACCGCCGCCGAGCGGGCCCACGTGGGACCGACGCCGGGCTGACGGGCCCGGCCCTCGGCTCAGGATTCGCGCGCGGCCAGTCGGGTGGGCGGCAGGTACTCGCCCGCCAGGGTCCGGTGCCACCAGGCACCGGTCTCGCGCAGCTCCCGCCATGTGGTGAAGCGGTACAGATACAGTCGGGCGCGGACGTGGGTGGGCGGGGCGGCGGGGAAGGGGTTGTGCCGCAGCAGGCGCAGGGTCGCCCGGTCGCCCGTCAGCAGCCGCTCCATGAAGGGGCCGAACCACTCGCGCGCGTAGCCGGGCGAGATGCCGGCGAACCACATCAGCCAGTCCAGCCGCAGGTGGTACGGGGCGAACTGGCGCGGCAGGCGCCGTGGGTCGCCCGGCTTGCCCTTGAAGCCGTACTCCTTCCAGACGGTGCCGTGGGTGAGCACGTCCTCGTCGGTGCCCTCGACGACCACCTCGTAGCGGCGGCGGTTGATGCTGCCGAAGGCGCCGTAGGTGTTGACCAGATGGAAGGCGTTGAAGGACATGTTCATCCGCTGGTGCGAGGAGAGCAGATTGCGCACCGGCCACCAGCTGAGCGTCACCACCAGGGCCGTGGCGGCGAGGACCAGGACCTCGAACCACAGCGGCGCCGCGCCCAGGGGCGTGTGCGGTGGCAGGGAGAAGAGCCGGGCCATGGCCGTCCCGTCGACGGCGGAGAAGGCGAGCACGATCGTCACCCAGTTCAGCCAGGCGAAGTTGCCGGAGGCTACCAGCCAGAGCTGGGTGACGATGATCAGCCCCGCCGCCACGCTCGCGAACGGCTGGGGTGCGAAGAGGCCGAACGGCACCACCAGCTGGGCGACGTGGTTGGCGGCCGTCTCGACGCGGTGCAGGGGCCTGGGCAGCCGGTGGAAGAACCAGCTCAGCGGGCCCGGCATGGGCTGCGTCTCGTGGTGGTAGTACAGGCACGTCAGGTCCCGCCAGCAGCTGTCGCCGCGCATCTTGATCAGCCCGGCGCCGAATTCCACGCGGAAGAGCAGCCAGCGCATCAGCCACAGCACCAGGACCGGCGGGTCCGTCCGGGCGTTGCCCAGGAAGACGGCCAGGAACCCGGCCTCCAGCAGCAGCGACTCCCAGCCGAAGCTGTACCAGGTCTGGCCCACGTTGACGACCGAGAGGTACAGCACCCACAGCGCCGCCCACATCGCCATCGCCGCCCACAGCGGCACCGCGTCCGCGGCGCCGGCCAGCACCGCGGCCGACAGCAGCGCGCCGCCCCACGTCCAGGCGGCGAAAAAACGGTCCGAGTAGTGGAACTGGAAGACGCTGGGCGCCCTGCGCAGCGGCGCGAGCGCCGTGAACCGGGGCACCGGCAGCATGCCCCGCTCGCCGATGAGCGCGCGGAACTGCAGGGCCGCCGAGACGAAGGCGACCAGGTAGAGGGCGGCGAGCGCCCGCTGGAGGACCAGCCGGCTCAGCCAGTACCCGGATGCCGTGAACCACTCCATGGCCGTATCCGTACCACTCGCGCCCCGGAGAACCGCGCAGTCACATCGAAGAAACGGACAAAAGATGGCAGAGTGGCTCTATGGTTGATCGGGGAGCGACGCCTGCCGCCGTACCGCCGCCGGACGACTGGCCCGCTCGCCCGGAGCTCATCCTCGCCCTCAACCGCACGGGAGGTTTCGACTGGGACCTCGACAGCGGCCGGCTCCACCTGGACGAGGCCGCCCTGGAGATCCTGCACGTGCCGCCGGGCACCTTCCACGGCAGCATCACCGACCTCGCCGGCCGGCTGCCCCGCGCGGACGCGACCCACCTCGACGCCCTGGTCTCCAGCGCCCTGAAGGACGGCAGCGAGAGCTACGGCGCCTACTACCGCGTCCGCACCACCGACGGCAGCCTGCGCTGGACGTACACCCAGGGACACATCCGGCGTGACCCGGACGGACGCCCCTGCCGCATCATCGGCATCATCCGCGACGCCACGCTGGAGCTCGACCAGGCCGGACCGCGCATGCAGGACGAGGAGCGCCGGCACCAGACCACCGTGGTGGAGACCATCACCGCCGCCCTCGCCCACGCCCGCACCGTCCAGGACGTCATCGACTTCTTCAAGGACGCCCAGGCCGTCGAGCACCTCGGCTCCGACCTCCTCGTCCTCGGCCTCGTCGAGTCCGGCCGCATCCACCTCGTCGCCGAGGGCCCGTCCGTGCACTTCATCCCGGGCACCCGCTACACCCGCATCGACGACAACTTCCCCATGAGCGACGTCATCCGCACGCTCTCCCCCCGCTTCATCGAGTCCCGGGAGGAGTTCGCCTCCTCCTACCCCTGGCTGTGGGAGCGGATCAAGGACATCGGCATCGCCTCCGCCGCCTACCTCCCGCTGATCGCCCAGGCCCGCCCCATCGGCGCCCTCGGCCTCCTCTACCGGGACGCGCGCGGCTTCACCCGGCAGGAACGCAACCTCTTCATCGCCCTGAGCAGCAGCCTCGCCCAGAGCATCGCCCGCGCGATGCTCTTCGACCAGGAGCACGACCTCGCCGAGGGCCTGCAGCAGTCCATGCTGCCGCGCCGCATCCCCGACGTGCCCGGCGCGAACATCGCGGTGCGCTACCGCTCCGCCCGCATGGGCCGCGACATCGGCGGCGACTGGTACGACGCCATCCCGCTGCCCGGCGGCCGGGTCGGGGCGGTCATCGGGGACGTCCAGGGCCACGACACCCACGCCGCCGCCGTCATGGGCCAGCTGCGCATCGTGCTGCGCGCGTACGCCACCGAGGGCCACGCCCCGGCCACGGTCATGGCCCGCGCCTCCGCCTTCCTCCACGAACTCGACACCGACCGCTTCGCGACCTGCACCTACGCCGAGGCCGACCTCACCACCGGCGTCGTCCAGCTGGTGCGCGCCGGCCACATAGATCCCATGCTGCGGCACACCGACGGCACCTGCCGCCGGCTGCCCGTCTCCGGCGGACTGCCCCTGGGCCTGTCGGCGGAGTTCGGCCGCCTCGACTACCCGGTCACCACCGTGGAGCTCGACCCGGGGGAGACCCTGATGCTGTTCACCGACGGCCTGGTCGAAGTGCCCGGCGCCGACCTCGACCAGGGGATGCAGCAGCTCAGCGGCATCGTCCGCGAAGGCCCGTACGAGCTGCAGAAACTGGCCGACCTGCTGTGCGAGACGGTCGGGGAGCGCGTCGGCGAGGACGACATGGCGGTCCTGCTGCTGCGCCGCCAGGGCGCGGCCGTCCGCGGCGGCGGCAAGCTCCAGCAGCACATCGCCCCCGCCGACCCCGAGGCCCTCTCCGCCGGCCGGCACATGATCCGCGCCGCCGTACGGGCCTGGGGCGCCCGCGAGCGCGCCGACGAGATCGAGCTCGTCGCCGACGAGCTGGTCACCAACGCCCTGCTCCACACCGACGGCGCCGCCGTCGTCACCATCCGCATGCTCCCGGGCCCCGAACGCCGCGTACGGGTCGAGGTCGAGGACAAGTCCAGCGCCCTGCCGCGCCGCAGGGAGCCGGGGGAGTCGGGGGTCTCGGGCCGGGGGCTGCTGCTGGTGGACCGGCTGGCCGACGTCTGGGGCACGGAGCCGCGCGGCGGCGGCAAATCCGTGTGGTGCGAGTTCATCGTGCCCGACCGCCACCGCACCCCCGATGGCTCGGATTGAGCGCCCGCCCCGCCGACGATTTGCGCCGTACGCTCTTCTCCGGTTCCACTTGCGGCTTTGCTCCCTGACGAACCGTCGGAAAGGCCGTAGAACCATGTGGACCTCCAGACGCCACACCGCCCGCCGCGCCACACTGCTCCTGGGCGCCGCCACCGTGACCCCCGCCATGCTGCTCACCGCCCAGGCACCGCCGGCCCAGGCGTTCGGCACGGTCAACGCCCTCGGCCAGCGCGCCGAGCACGAGCGCATCACCCGCGCCGCCCTGGCCTGCGCACCGGGCACACGCTCCGACGGCACCTGCTTCGAGCCCCGCTCCCTGGACCAGCTCGCCGGTCACCAGGGCACCTTCGGCGCCGTCGGGGCCCCCGACACCGACGAGGTCGCCACCCCCGAGGCCCACTGCGACAACGCCGACTTCCTCGCCGCCCCCGGCTACCCGCGCAGCCGCGAGGAGGCCACCCGCCGGCTCCAGGCCTGTGTCGCCAAGCTGCAGACCCGCTTCGCCGAAGGCGTCGACGCCGCCGGCGCCACCCTGAAGTCCGACGGCACCATCGCCCCGGGCGAGAGCGACCTCTCCAAGGACTGCACCTTCACCCTGGGCCTGCCCGGCCGCAACAAGTGCGAGGCCATCGAGGGGTTCGGCCGCGCCCTGCACGGCGTACAGGACTTCTACTCGCACAGCAACTGGACCGACGCCGCCGGCGACCGCCCCCTGGGCACGGACAATCCGCCCGGCCTGAACCTGCCCGGCCCCTCCCCGCTGCTCGCCCTGTCCACCGGCCGGCCGCCCGCCGCCTCGGCCGTCCCCGGCGAGCTCACCACCGGCTGCTTCTCGCTCGTTCCCCTCGGCTGCTCCAAGCGCGTCCAGCACAGCGGCCTCAACAAGGACACCGGCCTCATCGACCCGGCCACCGGCGCCACCAGCGACCCCACCACCGGCCGCGGCAAGACCGCCGACAACTTCGACCGCGCCGTGCGGGCCGCCATCGCCGACACCCGCCGCCAGTGGTCCGACTTCCGCGCCGCCCTCACCGCCCGCTACGGCAAGGACCGTGCCCAGCGCATCGGTTGCGCCCTCACCCACGACGATCCCGTCCGCGACTGCGCGCCGACGGGCTGAGCCCGGGGCCGGCACGGAGGATCACGGCAGGGCACGGCGGAACACGGAGGAAGAGGCCAAGGTCACAGCCGCTTCCTCTGCTGTCGGGCGCACTCGCTCCCCTAGCCTTCCCCCCATGACGGTCCTGCCTGATGATGGCTTCTCCCTGGCCGCCGAGTTCCCGGACGCGACCCGCGAGCAGTGGCAGCGCCTTGTCGAAGGCGTGCTGAGCAAAGCGGGCACCGTGGCGGAGGGCCAGGCGGCCGAGGAAGCGCTGTCCACCGCACTCCAGGACGGGCTCGCCACCCGCCCGCTCTACACGGCTGAGGACAGCGCCCCCGCGGCCGGCTACCCCGGCTTCCCGCCCTTCGTGCGCGGCGGGCGGGCGGCCGGCACCGCCGTGACGGGCTGGGACGTACGCCAGCACCACGGCCGCCCCGACCCGCGGCAGGCCAACGAGGCCGTCCTGGCCGACCTCGAGAACGGCGTCACCTCCCTCTGGCTCACCGTCGGCGACGCCGGCCTGCCCCTCGACGCCCTCCCGGCCGCGCTGGAGGGCGTCTACCTCGACCTGGCGCCCGTCGTCCTCGACGCGGGCGCCGAGTTCGAAGCCGCGGCCCGCGGCCTGTTCGACCTCCACCGGGAGCGCGGCGTGCCCCGCGCCGCCGCCGCCGGCAACCTGGGCGCCGACCCGCTGGGCACGCTGGCCCGCACCGGCGACGACGCCCGCACGTCCGACGCCCTGGCGGCGGCCGCCGCCCTCGCCGGGGAGTGCCTGCGCGAACACCCCGGCATCCGCGCCCTGACCGTCGACGCGCTGCCCTACCACGAGGCCGGCGGCTCGGCCGCCCAGGAACTGGGCTGCTCCCTGGCCACCGGCGTCGCCTACCTGCGCGCGCTCACCGCCGCGGGGCTCAGCGTCGACGAGGCGTGCGCCCAGCTGGAGTTCCGCTACGCCGCCACCGTCGACCAGTTCCTGACCATCGCCAAGCTGCGCGCCGCACGCCGGCTGTGGGCCCGGGTCGCCGAGGTCAGCGGAGCCTCGCCCTCCGCAGGGGCCCAGCGTCAACACGCGGTCACCTCACCGGTGATGATGACCCGCCGCGACCCGTGGGTGAACATGCTGCGCACCACCATCGCCTGCCTGGGCGCCGGGGTGGGCGGCGCGGACGCCGTGACCGTCCTGCCCTTCGACGAGGCGCTCGGCCTGCCGGACGCCTTCGCCCGCCGCATCGCCCGCAACACCTCCTCCATCCTGCTGGAGGAGTCCCACCTGGCGCGCGTCGTCGACCCGGCGGGCGGCTCCTGGTACGTGGAGCGGCTCACCGACGAACTCGCCCACGCGGCCTGGGAGTTCTTCCAGTGGATCGAGCGCCTGGGCGGCCACGCGGTGGCCCTGCGCGAGGGGCACCTGGCCCGGGACCTGGCCAACGCCTGGGAAGCGCGCAGCGACAGGCTCGCCAAGCGGCGGGAGCCGATCACCGGTGTCAGCGAGTTCCCGCACCTGACCGAGAAGCCCCTGGAGCGCGACCCCGCCCCCGAGCCGCGGTCCGGCGGCCTGCCCCGGGTCCGCCGCGACGAGGCGTACGAGGAGCTGCGCGCCCGCTCCGACGCCCACCTGGCCGCCACCGGCAGCCGCCCCCGCGTCTTCCTCGCCGCGCTCGGCCCCGCCGCCGCCCACACCGCCCGGGCCACCTTCGCCGCCAACCTCTTCCAGGCCGGCGGCATCGAGCCCGTGCACGAGCCCGCGACCGTCGACCCGCACACGGCCACCGAGGCGTTCACCCGCAGCGGCGCCGCCATCGCCTGCCTGTGCTCCAGCGACAAGCTCTACGCCGAACAGGCCGAGGCCGTCGCCGCCGCCCTGAAGGCCGCGGGCGCCGCACGGGTCTTCCTCGCCGGCCGGCCGGCCGGAGAACAGCGGGAAGCGTACCTACGAGCCGGAGTCGACGAGTTCGTCTTCGCGGGCGGCGACGCCGTCGCCGTCCTCTCCTCCGTCCTCGACCGCATGGGAGTGGCGTGATGTCGATCCCCGACTTCTCCGGCATCGACCTGGGACCCGCGGCCGACGCCCCCGCCGACCTGGCGGCCTGGCGCGCGGCCCTGAAGGAGAGCACGGGCAAAAGCGCCGAGGACCTGCTCTGGCAGACGCCCGAAGGCATCGACGTCAAGCCGCTCTACACCGCCGAGGACCTCGACGGCCTGGACTTCCTGGGCACCTACCCGGGCATCGCGCCCTACCTGCGCGGCCCGTACCCCACGATGTACGTCAACCAGCCCTGGACGATCCGGCAGTACGCCGGCTTCTCCACGGCCGAGGAGTCCAACGCCTTCTACCGGCGCAACCTGGCGGCCGGCCAGAAGGGCCTGTCCGTCGCCTTCGACCTGCCGACCCACCGCGGCTACGACAGCGACCACCCGCGCGTCACCGGCGACGTCGGCATGGCCGGCGTCGCCATCGACTCGATCTACGACATGCGGCAGCTCTTCGACGGCATCCCGCTGGACCGCATGAGCGTGTCGATGACGATGAACGGCGCCGTGCTGCCCGTCCTCGCCCTCTACATCGTCGCCGCCGAGGAGCAGGGCGTACCGCCCGAGAAGCTGGCCGGGACCATCCAGAACGACATCCTCAAGGAGTTCATGGTCCGCAACACCTACATCTATCCGCCCCGGCCCTCGATGCGGATCATCTCCGACATCTTCGCGTACACCTCGCAGAAGATGCCCCGCTACAACTCCATCTCCATCTCCGGCTACCACATCCAGGAGGCCGGTGCCACGGCCGACCTGGAGCTGGCCTACACCCTCGCCGACGGCGTGGAGTACCTGCGCGCCGGGCTCGGCGCCGGGCTGGACGTGGACGCCTTCGCGCCCCGCCTGTCGTTCTTCTGGGCGATCGGCATGAACTTCTTCATGGAGATCGCCAAGCTGCGGGCCGCCCGGCTGCTGTGGGCCAGACTCGTCAAGCAGTTCGAGCCGAAGAACGTCAAGTCGCTCTCCCTGCGCACCCACTCGCAGACCTCCGGCTGGTCCCTGACCGCCCAGGACGTCTTCAACAACGTGGCCCGCACCTGCGTCGAGGCCATGGCCGCCACCCAGGGCCACACCCAGTCCCTGCACACCAACGCCCTCGACGAGGCGCTGGCCCTGCCCACCGACTTCTCCGCCCGCATCGCCCGCAACACCCAGCTGCTGCTCCAGCAGGAGTCCGGGACCTGCCGCGTCATCGACCCCTGGGGCGGCAGCGCCTACGTCGAACGCCTCACCCACGACCTCGCCCGCCGCGCCTGGCAGCACATCGAGGAGGTCGAGGCCGCCGGCGGCATGGCCCAGGCCATCGACGCGGGCATCCCCAAGCTGCGCGTCGAGGAGGCCGCCGCCCGCACCCAGGCGCGCATCGACTCCGGCCGCCAGCCGGTGATCGGCGTCAACAAGTACCGGGTCGACAGCGACGAGCAGATCGAGGTCCTCAAGGTCGACAACTCCTCCGTGCGCGCCCAGCAGATCGACAAGCTGCGCCGGCTGCGCGCCGAGCGCGACGAGGGCGCCTGCCAGGACGCGCTGCGCGCCCTGACCGCGGCCGCCGGGGCCGGCCCCGGCCAGGGGCTCGAGGGCAACCTGCTGGCCCTGGCGGTGAACGCGGCCCGCGCCAAGGCCACCGTCGGCGAGATCTCCGACGCCCTGGAGAAGGTCTACGGCCGGCACGCCGGGCAGATCCGTACGATCTCCGGTGTGTACCGCGAAGAGGCCGGACCGTCGTCCGGAGTGGAGCGCACCCGTGCGCTGGTCGAGGCGTTCGAGCGGGAGGACGGCCGCCGCCCGCGCATCCTGGTCGCCAAGATGGGCCAGGACGGTCACGACCGCGGCCAGAAGGTCATCGCCACCGCCTTCGCCGACCTCGGCTTCGACGTCGACGTCGGCCCGCTGTTCCAGACCCCGGCCGAGGTCGCCCGGCAGGCGGTGGAGGCGGACGTGCACATCGTCGGCGTCTCCTCGCTGGCCGCCGGCCACCTCACGCTCGTCCCGGCGCTGCGCGAACAACTCGAGGAGCAGGGCCGCGAGGACATCATGATCGTCGTCGGGGGCGTCATCCCGCCGCAGGACGTGCCCACCCTGCTGGAGATGGGCGCGGCCGCCGTCTTCCCACCGGGCACGGTCATCCCCGACGCCGCCCACGACCTGCTGAAGACCCTCGCCGGGGTCCTCGGCCACGAGCTGTGAGGCCGCGGCGCTGATGGCCCGCCCGATCGATATCGACGCGTACGTCAAGGGCGTGCTCGACGGGAAGCGGGCGGCCGTCGCCCGCGCCATCACCCTCGTCGAGTCCACCCGGGCCGACCACCGGGCCCTCGCCCAGCGAATGCTCACCGAGCTGCTGCCGCACGCCGGCGCGGCACGGCGCATCGGCATCACCGGCGTGCCCGGCGTCGGCAAGTCCACCTTCATCGACGCCCTCGGCACCATGCTCACCGGCCTCGGCCACCGCGTCGCCGTCCTCGCCGTCGACCCCTCCTCCAGCCGCACCGGCGGCAGCATCCTGGGCGACAAGACCCGCATGGAGCGCCTCGCCGTCGACCCGGCCGCCTTCGTCCGCCCCTCGCCGACCGCCGGAACACTCGGCGGGGTGGCCAAGGCGACCCGCGAGACCATCGTGGTGATGGAGGCCGCGGGCTACGACGTGGTCCTGGTGGAGACCGTCGGCGTCGGCCAGTCCGAGACGGCCGTCGCCAACATGGTCGACACCTTCCTGCTGCTCACCCTCGCCCGCACCGGCGACCAGCTGCAGGGCATCAAGAAGGGCGTACTGGAACTCGCCGACCTCGTCGCCGTGAACAAGGCGGACGGACCGCACGAACGCGACGCCAAGGCCGCGGCCCGCGAACTGGCGGGCGCGCTGCGCCTGATGCAGTCCCCGGACGCCGCCTGGAACCCGCCCGTCCTGACCTGCAGCGCCCGCGAGAACACCGGACTCCGGGAGCTGTGGGAACGCGTGGAAGCGCACCGCCGCGTCCTCGAGGCCACCGGCCAGCTCGCCGCCCGCCGCCGCGAGCAGCAGGTCGACTGGACCTGGACCATGGTCCGCGAACAGCTGCTCGCCGAGCTGCGCGGCCACCCCGAAGTGCGCCGCCTGGCCCCCGACCTCGAAGAACAGGTGCGCGAGGGCACGCTGACGGCCAGCCTGGCCGCCGAGCGACTCCTGGAGGCCTTCCGCGCGCAGAGCTGACCGGTGACAGGCGCCGCGGTACGTGCCTGCCTCACGCCCATGACATCCTGAGCCGTCAGAGTTCTGCCGGGCGGGATCGGCGGATGTCCGGGATTTCGAGGATGATGCAGCAGATGAGACTCTGCTTCCTGGTGGAGGAGCAGTACCGGTACGACGGCATGCCGGTGGACGTGATCCGGCAACTGACCGCCTGGGGACACCGGGTGGACGTGCTGCGGCCGGGCGGTCAGCTGATGCGGCTCTCCGAGGCGGTACGCGCCGGACAGCACGACGCGTGGGTGCTCAAGACGGTCTCCGGCGGTCCGGGCCTGACCCTCCTGGAGGGCGCGGCGGCCGTGGGGCTGACCACGGTCAACGACGCCCGTTCCATACGCGGGGTGCGGGACAAGGCACTGGCCGCGGTGATCGCCGAATCCCGCGGCCTTCCCGTGCCGCGCACCTACGCCGCCATACGCGCCGAGGAGTTCGCCGCTCTGCCCGCGAGCGCTTTCCCGCTGGTGGTCAAGCCCGCCGACGGCAGCTCGGGGCGCGCGGTGCGGCTCGTACCGGACCCGGAGCGGCTGACGGCCCCGGGGGAGCGGCCGGCGGGCGACGGCATGCTGATAGCCCAGCCGTACATACCCAATTCGGGCGTCGACCTGAAGGTGTACTGCGTCGACGGCGAGCTGTACGCGACCGAGCGGCGCAGCCCGCTGCACCCCGACCAGCCGGTGCGCGAACGCCAGGTGCCGCTGTCGGCCGAGGTCGCGGGCATCGCGGCCGAGATCGGCGCGGTCTACGGCCTCGACCTGTACGGGGTGGACATCGTCTTCGGCCCCGACGGCCCGGTCGTCGTCGACGTCAACGACTTCCCCAGCTTCCGGCAGGTGCCCGACGCGGTGGCCAAGGTGGCGTGGGCCGTCCTGCGCCTGGCCGGGGCGGACCGGGCGGCCGAGACCCCGCCCACGATGCTGGCCGCACAGGCCCCCCGCATCGGCGGTCGCGCGTGAGGATCTGCCTGCTGACACCCGCTCCCGACCACCCGCTGCTGGCCGCGACGACCGCCCTGCTGAAGCCCCGCCACCAGGTCGAATGGCTCGACCCGGGCGCGACGGACTCCTTCCCGGACCCGGACGGCCTCGCCGACGTCTATCTGCTCAAGACCCGCACCCCGCGCGCCCTGGCCCTCGCCCGCTTCCTCGAACAGCACGGCGCCCCCGTGCTGAACTCCGCCGCGTCCACCGGGCTCTGCCAGGACCGCACCCTCATGGCCCAGGTCGCGCTGCGTGCCGGGCTGCCGTTCGTGGCCACCCGCACCGAGCCCTCGCTGCGGCGGTTCGAGGCGGCCGGGGAGCTCGCCGGGCCGGTGGTCGTCAAGAGCCGCACCAGCCGCCGCCACGACCTCGTCGCCCGCGTCGACGACGCCACGCGGCTGCGCGAGCTCGCCGAGCGCTGGGCGGACGAGCCGGTGGTGATCCAGCCCTTCACTCCCAACAGCGGCTGGGACCACAAGCTGTGGGTCGTGGGCGACCAGGTCTTCGCCGGACTCCGCCGCTCCGAACTGGCCGCCGGCGGCACGGACAAGCGGACCCGCCCCCTCGCGCCCGACGCGCTGCCGGCGGGGTGGCCGGCGCTCGCGCTGCGCGTGGGGGAGGTGTTCGCCCTGGACGTCTACGGGGTCGACCTGCTCGACGCGGGCGGCGGCACGCCCGTGATCGTCGACATCAACGCCTTTCCGGGCATACGGGGACAGGCCGGTGCCCCCGAGGCCCTGGCAGCTCTGGCCCTGCGCACGGCGGCCGGCAGCCGGCCGCCGCGCGTCGCGGTGGGCCCGTAGCAGGGCTCCGCGGAAGAACTGTGGCCAAAACCCTCGCCGCCGCGCCCGTTCCCCTCGATACTGCGGACGCCTGTCGTGCGCAGTATCGAAGGAGACCGGCATGCTTCACGGCATCGATGTCAGCAGCCACAACAGCGAGAACTACGCCCTCAAGGGCTTGGACTTCGTCTTCGTCAAGGTGACCGAGGGAACCTCGTACACCAACCCCAAATGGGTCGTCCAGCGCGACCGGGCCCGGCGGGCGGGGCTCGTCGTCGGCTACTACCACTACGTCACACCGGGCTCGATGTCCGCGCAGGGCAACTACTTCCTCGGCAAGATCGCCTTACGCGCCGGGGACATCCTCGCCCTCGACTGGGAGCACCCCAAGGTGCCCTGCGTGGACAAGGACCGCTGGCTGGCCCACGTACGGGCCAAGGCGCGCGGGCACAAGGTGGTCCTCTACTGCAACCGCGACTACTGGTTCAACCGGGACACGACGAACAACGCGGGCGACGGCCTGTGGATAGCCGATCCCGACCGCGCCCCCGGCCACCCGGCCGTACGCCACCCGTGGACCTTCCACCAGTACAGCTGGGCCGGCGGACTGGACCGCAACGTGGCACGGTTCGCCAACCGGGCCGCGCTGCGCGCCTGGGCGGGCGCCCCGAGGGAGGCCGAAGCCCCGGAACCGACGGACCCGGAGTCGACGGACCCGGAGTCGACGGACCCCGAGTAAGCCCCGCCCCCCCCACGCGGCCCGCGGTCAGCCGGCCGGCTCCAGCACCGGCAACAGCCCCCGAGGCCGCTCCTCCACCGGCAGATGCTCCACCAACCGCACCGCACACCCGATCCCGGCCGCCCCCGCGTCCGCACGCGGGTCGTCGCCGACCATCAGCACCTCCCCGGGCGGCACGCCGAGCGCCTCGCACGCCGCCCGGAACAACCGCGGATCGGGCTTCTGCACCCCGTGCTCGTACGACAGGACGTAGGCGTCCACCAGGTCGTCCAGACCGTGCTCGCGGAAGACCGGACGCAGGTCCCAGCCGATGTTGCTCACCACCGCGGTCCGTACGCCCCGCCGCCGCAACTCGCCGAGAACCTCGGCGGCGTCGGCGTACGGCCGCCACGCGGCGGGCTCCATGTGCCGGGCGTACAGCAGGTCGTACAGGGCCGGGTCCGGCAGCGCGACCTGCCGGGTCAGGCCCACGTAGGCGGCCCGGTGCTGCTCGCGGCTGCTGTCGCGCCCGGCCCACACCTCCGCAAGGTGCGGCGGCACGGTCCGCGGCGGCGCTCCGCCGGGCAGCGCCCCGGCCTCCTCCAGCCGCCGCGCCAGCTCCGCGAACTCCTCCTCCGGCAGCGTGATGCCGGACCGCTCGAGGGCGGTGCGCAGCCAGGACGCGGTGGACTCGACGCGGAAGAGGGTGCCGGAGAAGTCGAACAGCACGCCTTTGAGGTTCCGGCTCATGTTCCCCAGCTCTGTCGTCTGTGTCGCCTTTGTCGTCCTCACGGGCCAGGAGCCTACAATCATGAAACCGCCGACCTGGCCCGGCAGACCCGCGAAAGCGTGTCCGCGCTGGTCCGGCGCATGCGTCAGGCACGCCCGGCGCACGGCCTGGGGCCGGCGAGCGCCTCGCTGCTGAGCCACCTGGTCCGCACCGGCCCACTCAGCCCCAAGGAACTGGCCGCACGCGAGGGCGTCCAGTCCCAGTCGCTGACCCGCCAGCTCGCCACCTTGGAGGAGCGCGGCATCATCACCCGCCGACCGCATGCGCACGATGGCCGACAGGTGGTCGTCGAGATCACCGACGCCGGCCGCCGGCTGGTCGAGGACGACCGGCTGACGCGCGATCAGTGGCTGGCCCGAGCCATCGCCGAACGCCTGACACCCGTCGAGCGGGACGTACTCGCCGCCGCGAACAAACTGCTGGACCTGTTGTCCGAAACCTAGAAGACCCAAGAGGGCACCGTGGCGTTACCGACCGCGCAGACCACGGGGTGCGCCGGGGCGTGCTCGGCATGGCCCTGTTCGTCGGCGAGCTGTGCGCACTGATGCTCTTCCTGCTCTCCTTGCCGGACCACCCGAGGTGGTGGGCGCCGGCCGCGTTCGTCGTGCTGACCGCCGCGCTGATCACACGGGAACTGCGGGTCGCGCGGCCCTTCGTGGACGTCCGAATGGTCGTGCGCAACCGGCCGCTCGCCGCGACCTGTGCCGCTGCGCGGCCACCTATGTCGTCGTCTACTCCGTCACCTATGCCCTGCCGCAGTGGCTCCAGCAGGGTCGTGGCCTGTCCGAGACGCGGTCCGGCCTGGTGATGCTGCCGGTGGCGACCCTCGGCTTCACCACCACCATGCGGGCCACCCGGCTGGTCGGCCGCGGGCTCCGGCCCGTCCTCGTCATCGGTTCCGCGGCCCTGTGCGGCGCCGGGCCCCGCGGCTGACCCACTCCGTTACCGAAGGGAACCGCCATGCCCGTTCTGGATCTCAGCCCGAAGGCCGCCCTGGTCGTGCTCGACGTACAGCAGGGCATCCTCGGCCTCCCCCTGCAGCCGCACCCGGCCGACCGCGTGGTCGACAACAGCGCCCGCCTCGCCCGCGCCTTCCGCGCCGCGGGGCTCCCGGTCGTCCTCGTCAACGTGGCCCACGGCCCGGACGGCGGGGCCGCGCTGCGGCCGCGCGCCGATGTGCCGCACAACCCGCCCGTCCTGCACCCGCGGTACTCCGCTCTCGCGCCGGAGCTCGCGGCACACCCGGGCGACCTGCTGATCACCAAGCGCCAGTGGGGCGCCTTCACCGGCACCGAGCTGGACCTCCAGATGCGCCGCCGCGGCATCGACGAGCTCGTGCTCACCGGCGTCGCCACCAATCTCGCGGTGGAGTCCACCGCCCGTCACGCGTACGAGCACGGGTATCACGTCGTCGTCGCCGAGGACGCCACCAGCACCTTCTCCGCCGAGCACCAGGACTTCGCGATCAGGAGGATCCTCCCGATGATCGCCCGCATCGACTCCACGGACGCCGTGCTCACCGCGCTCACGTACCGGTCGGCTGCCGGGGAGGGTTGATGGAGAACGTGCCGGCGACCGTGATGGACTTCAGCCCGCCGGGGGCCGAGCAGTCCGCGAGGCTGATGGCCGAGCGCAGCGGATCGAGCGTCGCGCTCCAGGTGCCACCCTTGTACCGGCCCTCGGTGATGCCCCCGCTCAACGGAGTCCTCACGGTGAGCAGGTCGGCGACGGGCCGCATCGACCAGCTGTAATCCATGGTGGGCTCACCGCTCTTGGCGTCCCAGACGATGTGATTGGCCTCCCCCGGCCGATCGCCGTACGTACCGGCCGAACAGGTCGCATCGGTGCCGACGCCCCGCGTCACGAAGCTCGCCCGGGAGACGGCGGCGTCACCGGTGCAACGGCGCAGCGCCCCGTCGGAAGCATCGACCGTCGCCGACACCCGGGACCGCGGTGCGAGCGTCAGAGCCGGCTCGAAGGTCATCGTCCATGTGTGGTCACAGGTGATGACCCGTGCCGCCCCGGCCGAGGGGACGTCCGGGAGGAAGAACGCCCCGAACAGTGCGGCGGCGGTCACGGCGGAGGTGAGGTGCCAGGGCATCCTCGTACGCGAAGCCGGCGGCCCGGGCCCGCCGCCGATCGCGCGCCCGCCGGCGCCCTCGGCGGGGCCGGGGCGCCGGCGCCGGACAGTGTGTCGTTTTAGCGACATATGGTGATAGTGATGCGTGTGGGCCCTCCCTGCTATCCGGGACGCCCCACATGACCGCCATCCGGTCGAACGTCACCCCCGCGAGGCCGGGAGCCGTGTGCTGTGCACCAGCTTGTCCTCACCCGCACTCGCGAGGAACCGGCCGTCCGGATAGAAGGCCACCGCATTCGCCGAGCGTTTGTGTTTGATCTGTAGCAGTGACCGTCCTGTGTCGGCCCCCCACACGCATACGGCACCGTCCTCGCTCCCGGTGGCGAGCAGGCTGCTGTCCGGGCTGAACGCCACGGCCCTCAGGCCGCTGTGGTGCTCGACCTGGAAGAGCGGGGTCCACGTTTCCGTTTCCCGTATCTGGGCGGTCCGGTCTTCGTTGCAGGTCGCGATTTTTCGACCATCGGGGGAGAACGCGACGCGGAGGACGAATTCCCTGTGGGGAATCCGCGCCTTTTGTTCACCGGTGCTCGTGTCCCAGACGTAGGCGCTTCTGTCCTCGCATGCCGTGAGCAGGAGCCGACCGTCAGGACTGAACTTGACGTCTCTGACCGCGCGGGCGTGGCGCAGAGACAATACCTTGCATCTGGTGTCGAGATCCCAGACAGATGCCATCGCATCCGCACTCCCGGTGGCCAGATATCTCGTGCTGCGGTCGAAGTCCACCGCATTCACAAAATGCTCGTGCGTCAACTCGAAGGAGCTGTAGCCGGCGGCCATGTCCCAGACGCGGGCGACATTGTCCGTACTGCCGGTGGCCAGCTTTCGACCGTCGCCACTGAAGGCGATCGCGTTCACCATGGTGCTCCAACCGCCGAGCCGGCGGTCCCACGTCACCTGGCCGGTGGCAACGTCCCATACCTGCACGAGTCTGCGGGCTCCGGTGGCCAGCAGCCGTCCGTCCGGATGCACGGCCATGCTCACGACCCAGTGATCCGTGTCGATCACCGGTCGCGGTGTGACTTCGACGAGGGGAGGAGAAAAGATCCTTGGCGTGCGACGTTCCTGTCTCACAGCTGTTGAGCACGACGAGGCGCGGCGAGGGCTCGGCGATGCTGATGAGCGAGCCCAGAGCGTCCGCGTGCAGCACGTCTTCCCGCCCCTGCTCATCCGAGAAGATGAGCATTCCTTGGCGCCGGTTCTCGTCGAACTTCCCGTGCCCGACGAAGTGGAACACATGGCAGCCGCCCCGTAGGAGAGCATCGAAGAGATGCTGTTTCGTATGGCCCGGGACCCAGTCGAGCCGCACCAGTCCCTCATCGATGAGCGGCTTCAGCGCGGTACTCAGGTACTGGCGCTCGGTCTCTGCGTCCAGCGCGCCCAGCGCGCCGGGAAGAGCCTCCATGCCCAGGATGCGAAGAGGCGGCTCCACGCACAGTGGTGAAACAGGCTCCAGGACTTCGACATGGCGAACGATCGGATGATGCAGAAGCTCCCATGGCAGCGCGGCGAGCTCCGGCGAACGGACCCGCAGAACAAGGCGAAGCCGCTGGCCTCGCTCCTGCGCTTTCTGCCTGCTGGAAAGGTAAAGAGCCTTGATTGCGTTCTGGAACACCGCGTTGAACAAGGCCCCGCCGATCTGCCGGACCGGCACCTCGAGCTCGTCGCCCACCCCCGCGAACGCGCCGCGGACCCGAGAACCGCGGCTTGCAGCGTGGGCATCGAGTTCGGCGATGGCGTGGTCTTCACCCGACGGCGACGACACCTCGATGCTGTAGCCGCCAGGCGCCTCGCCCATCTCGACCACGAAGTCGAAGTCCTTCGACATGGCGCAACGCTCTAGGGGTTTTGCGTGGGCGTCGCGGGCTAATCCGACTCGCCGAGTCCGTGCTACGAGACGGCAGTACAGCGCTGGTCAGGGCCTCCCAGAGGCAGCCGGCTCGGCGCACTCGCCCCGTGCCCTGAGCGCCACCGGCGGCAGCGTGGGCGCGGGCAGGCGGGCGCCCGTGCCCCCCCCCGCACCTCGCCGAAGCGGGAGGGGGAGCCCGTCACCCAGTCCGCGCGGGCCTCGGCGATCTCCTCGCGGAGTTGGCACCTTTGCTCGCTACTTGGCCAGTTGTCGTGTGCTCCGGGACGCTCCGTTGCCTGTAGGGCGGGTGCTCGTTGTCTGTGAGTGCATGTCGGCCGCCGGGCAGGGGAGGGTGCGATGGCTGGTGACACAGAGATCTTCGGGGATCTGGCCCGTGACTGGTGGGCGCCGGCGTCTCCGGCGGCCTCCTTGCGGGCGTTGAACCGGCCCAGGTTCGCGTTCTTCGACCGGTACCTACCGGCAGGTTGGGGTGGCCAGCGGGTGCTGGACGTGGGGTGTGGCGGTGGGTTCACCGCCGAGTACCTGGCGGTCCGTGGCGCGGTCGTCTCGGGCGTGGAGCTCTCCGAGTCCTTGGTGGCCACGGCCCGCCGGCACGCGGTGGAGTCCGGCCTGGGCATTGACTACGTCGTGGGGGCGGGCGAGCGGATGCCGTTCGCCGATGGTGTGTTCATGGTGGTGACCTGTCTGGACGTGCTTGAGCACGTGGCCAGCCCCGGTGAGGTGGTGTCGGAAATCGGCCGTGTGCTGGCGCCGGGCGGGCTCTTCCTGTTCGACACGATCAACCGGACGTGGCTCTCGCGAGCGGTGATGATCTGGGGGCTGGAGCGGGTGCTGCGGATCATCCCGCGTGGGGCGCACGACTGGCACGACTTCGTCACCCCCGCCGAGATGGCCGGCTACCTCGGTGCTGCGGGGCTCACACCCGTGGGCCGGATGGCCGGGCTGATGCTGGGAGGCCGGCGCCGCGATGGCAGCTTCCGTACCCGCCTGACCCGCGATCTGTCCTGTACCTACCTCGGTGTCGCCCGGCGCTGAGCCACCGGGCTGAACCGTAGGCGGACGAGGCGGGCGAGGACGCGTGGGGTGAGGAGTGTGGTGGGCGGGCAGAGCATGTGGACGACGTCGAGGAACGCTTCCTGCGCCACCGGGTCGCGGGTGCCGGCCGCCATCACGTTCTGCGAGTGGCGGGCCAGCAGTCGCTGGCGGCGGGTGAGGCCGGGGGCGGCTGTGCCGGCCAGGAGGGCGTCGGCGGTGGCTGCCTGGGCCCAGCAGGCGTCGTGCAGCGGGGCGAGAGCGCGGTGGAAGGCGGGTGCGAAGCCCTCCGCGGACCGGTGACGGGCCAGGTGGCCGCGCAGGGTGCGGGCGGTGAGGACAGCGGCCGTCATGCCCTGGGCGTACAGGGGGTTGAAGCAGCAGGCGGCATCGCCGACGAGGATCAGGTTGTGGGGCTGCGGGGTGAGGCGGTCGAGGTGGCGGCGGCGGTTGGCGCCGGCGTGGGTGACGGTGACGCCGCTGAGCTCGGTGGCCTCCTCGAGGGCATCGGCCAGTTCGGGCTGGTGGAGAGTGCGGGCGTAGGGCAGGAAGTCGTGCCGGCCTCTGGTCGGCCGGTCGGCGCCGACGCCGCACAGGGTCACCAGCCAGCGGTCGTCCTCGATGGGCATGATGATGCCCCCGCGGGTCAGAGGCGGGGTGATCATTACATGGCACACCTGCCAGGGCGGGCGGCGGGCCGGTGGGCGGTAGAGGCGGCTGGCGAAGGCGAAGCCGGCGTCCACCACGCTGACCCGCACAGCGGGGTAGCCCAATGCGGTGAGCCACCGGTCGGCCCGCGAAGCCCTGCCGGTGGCATCCACCATCAGCTCGGCCTCCAGCAGCCGGCACGCCCCACCGGTGGCCTCGCGCACCACCACCCCGGTGACACGCCCGTCGTAGCCGGTGAGGTGGTCAGCCCGGTGCCCGGCCAGCACGGTGACACCCGGCCGGGCCAGGGCCCGGCGACGCACGGCTGCCTCCAGCAGCGGCTGGCCGGCGGCCAGCATGTGCTTGCCGGCCACGAACGAGGCGCCGCACCCGAACCGGCTCGCCAGCACGTACTGCGCCCCCACGTCCACCGCGATCGCGCCCCGGGCGGTCAGCTCACCCACGATGCCGGGCAACAACTCCTCCAGCACCCGCACACCCCGGACGAACAGGCCGTGCGCGTGATGCCCCTGAGGCGCCCCCGGTCGCGGCCCTGCTGACGCGCCCTCAGGGTCGGGCTCGACGACAGTCACAGCGAACCCGCCCTCAGCCAGCACACAGGCGGCCAGCAGTCCGGCCAGGCCGCCACCGCACACCACAGCACGCCCACGGGAACACCACGCGTCCGGCACCGGCTTTCCCCCGGTCAGACGGGCTCGATGCGCAGGGAGACCACACCACTGGCGTCGGTGAGCCCTCCGGGCGTGAGGCAGGCGGTGGGCAGCCCCTTGTCCAGCAGGAACAGCGTCCGCACAGCCCGTTGGCCCTGTCCACGGCCTTCCAGGACCCGGCCGCGGAAGAGGACGACGTTGGCGTTGGCGACCTGGGCCACGGTGTCGTCGGTGTAGAGGATCACCGACCGCCTGCCATCGGCGTAGGTGACGACCTCCCGGGTCAGACCGCCGCTGACGTGCACACACGACGTCCGGGTCTGCCCCGTGATCCGGCCCGTCGCTCGCCCGGCTTCACCCGACTCATCCGTACACGTGTAGTCGATGTGCGCCCTTGCGTGCACCAGACGAGGCAGAAGCGTCTTCCCGGGCGAGAAATGCGTGCTCTCCCGGCCGTGGCAGGAAATCGCCTCGTCGTCGTGCGCCGCTGCCGGCGGCGCGCACGTCAACGATGTGGCGGCCACCAGCAGCCCACCGGCCACCATCCCCACGAATCTCCTGGCCAGCATCCTCGTGCCTCCCCGGTCCGGAACGCTCCGGAAGCCATCCGTACCCTCTACGGCAGCTGATACCGCGCACACCGATGCCCAGCCGCAGCAGGCCCACACCGCTCACCACGCCACCGCACCACCCGGCGCGCGCAGACGCCGCGCGCGCCGTACGGTTCGCGCCGAACTGCTGATCCGCTCCGGTACGACGGGCCGGTCACGGAGCCGACATCGGCTGCTCCACTGCTCGGAGCAGGGACGCGGAGGGCCCCGCACGAAACCCGGAGGTCGGGGGTTCACGTGCGGGGCCGCTCACGGGGTGTGGGCCGTCAGACTCCGATCAGGGTGTACGTGCCCGTACCGTCCTGCCTGCCGCTGGAGTACTGGCGGATGAACTCCCCGTCCGCGTACCGGTCGTGGCCCATCATGGAGCCGGTGTACTTGTTCTGCACACCGACCTTCGAGCTGCCGGGTACGTCGCGGTAGATGTAGAACCGCTGGAGGTCGTCCTCCGCGCAGGGGGCCGTCATCAGGACCGCCCGTTCGGTGGCCGCGTTCTGCGCGGCGATGGTCGCGCACCCGCCGTTGCCCCAGTTCCACAGGGACGCCTCGAGGACCCCGTCGCGCTCCGTCACGTTGCACAGGCGCCAGTTGTCCAGGTGGGCACTGAAGATCGACGAGGGCCGCAGGCGGACACCGTCGGTCGCCAGGAGCGGCGCGCCCCAGGACAGGGGCTTGTCGGGTACGGCGATCTTGTAGGCGCCGGTCTCGCAGTTGAGAGCGGCCCGCGCGCTGAGCCCGGCGGCCTTGGCCTTGGCCTTGGGCTGTTCGGCGGACGTGCCGCTGGTGAGAGCCGGGCGCTGCACGAGGCGGTCCTGCTCCTGCTTCGCCGTCGGCGCGACCGCACCCGCCGGGTGCTCGGCCTTCGCGGCGGCCGAGCCGCAGTCGAGGAGGTCTTGTGCCTTGGCCATGATGCTGCTTGCGGGCACCTTGTCCTGGCAGCGCACCGCGCCTTCCTCGAGGGTGGTGTAGGTGGTGAAGCTGCCGCTGCCGGGCCCCTCGATCCACTTCAACGCCCAACTGCCGCCGTTCTGTTGGGCGCGGTTGCAGTTGAGGCTTCCGTACGTACCGGTGACCTTCTTGGTGCCCTTGTAGAGGCCGTAGTAGCCGGGCTGGCTGAAGTTCCACGTGAGCGCATTCGACACGCTGCTGGTGGAGGAGTAGTCGACCTTGACGTTCAGGCCCAGGCTCGCGCCGACCTTGCCGAGGGTCTCGACGGCGAAACCGCCCTCGACATTGCCGTTGAGGCCGACGGAGACCGCGATGGTCGTCTGGGTGCTGGTGGTGACGGTCTGGTTGCCGGTTGTGCCCTCGGTGACGTACCAGCCCTTGAAGTGGGTGATCGTCGGGGACACTTCGGTGGTCTTGATGTACGGGTGGCGTGTGCCGAGGTCGGCTGCCGTACAGGTGTCGCCGGGCTGGGGCGCCGTCGTGTTGGTGGGTGCTGCGGCAGCCGGTGAGACGGCAAGGCCCATGACGGTGACTGCCCCGGCGGCCGCCGTAGCGGTCACCGCCATGAGTGATCTGCCGATGCGGCTGACGGGTCCTATGCGGCGCATCTTTGCCTATTTCCCCTGATCGTGTGTGTGTCGGTCGGAGGTGAATGTAACGGCCACGGAGGTGGTGGCGTGAGGCCGGAACGGGCCACAAATGATCAAGGAGGGGCTTATTCCGCCCCTGGCCAGGCGCTCCCCACGGGAGGCCCGACGCACGCTACGAGACCGCCGGCTCCGTTGCGGACAAGAGCTTGGTCGACGCCCACGTCTCGCCGCTGCTCATGCCTGCCCCCAGGAAGTGTGCGCGAGAACCAGGTGGCGGGTGGTCGCGCTCGGCGCGGGCCCGTCAGTCGATGACCTGAACAGTCGATCGGGCACGGTCCAGGGGGTGTGGCCGGGGCCTGCGGGGCTCCCGGCCCACTGTGCGTTTTCGATGGCTGGGTCAGTCGGCGCCGCGGTCGAGTCGCGGGCCACCTGACCGGATCGGCGAGGACCCGGGCCGAAACGCCAGGGTTGGTTGAAGGGCCTGTCCCAGGAGCGTTCGCCCAGCTCAGCGCACCCGCCCCCGTGCCCTGAGTGCCACCGGCGGCAGCGTGGGCGCGGGCAGGCGGTCGCCCGCGTACCCCCGCACCTCGCCGAAGCGGGAGCCGGAGCCCGTCATCCAGTCCGTGCGGGCCTCGGCGATCTCCTCGTGGGAGCGGCCCACGAAGTTCCACCACATGACGATCCGCTCCTCGAACGGTTCCCCGCCCAGCAGCATGAACGCGCTGTCCACGTCCGCCCGCAGCGGCAGTTCGGACCGTCCGCAGCCGAGGTAGAGCAGGGCGCCCGGTGCGAGGCGGGTGCCGTCCACCTCCGGCTCGCCGGACATGGTCAGGGCCGCGTATTCGAAGTCCGGCCGCACCGGCAGGCGGGCGGAGGCGCCGGCGGTCAGGGAGACGTCCGCGCCGACGATCGGTGTGAAGGTTGTCGCGGGGGAGAGCGAGCCGTCCAGGTCGCCCATGAGTACGGTGGCGCGCAGGCCGCCGCCCGTCACCGTCGGCAGCTCGCGGTGGTGCTCCCATGCCGGCGCCGTGTGCCGGTGCTCGTCCGGCAGGGCCACCCACAGCTGCGCACCGTGCAGCGAGGGCGCGTGCTCGCGGGGCGATTCCTCGGAGTGGCTGATGGCCCGCCCTGATGTCATCAGTCCCAGCTCGCCGGGGCGCAGCAGTTGTTCGCTGCCGAGGCTGTCGCGGTGCAGCACCTCGCCCGCGTGCAGCCAGCTGACGGTCTGCAACCCCATGTGCGGGTGCGGCGGCACCTGCATGCCCGGCTCGTCGGCGATGTCGTCGGGGCCGTAGTGGTCGACGAAGGCCCAGGCGCCGATCATGCGCCGGCCCATGCTGGGCAGCAGTCGGCGCACCATGGTGCTCTCGCCGAGCCGTACGTCCTTGGCGGGCAACAGTTCCTGCACAGGCTGGGCGGTGACGTCCTGTCGGCCGCCGCACCGGGTCGGTGCCGGGTGGAGATCGAGATTGCTCATGGGGGCACTCTGCCGCGTTCCGGGCGCGGTGACCATGAGGGAAGGGGGGAACTCCCGGTGTGGCGGCGCGGTCAGCCGCCCAGGGCGCTCAGTCCCGGAACGAACGTCACCAGCAGCGGGACGAACGGCACCAGCGACGCCACCGCCGTCAGCCGCAGGCGCCGGCCCGCCGTCAGGCGGGGAGCGGGGGCCAGCAGGCGTTCGACGCGGTCCGGTACCTGGGAGAGTGAGGGGCAGGGGCCGAACACGCCCCGCTCCTCGTTGAGTTCCACCAGGGCGAGGGCGGTGGTCAGCCGGCCGAAGCGGCGGGAGGCCGCGTCGTCGGCGGCCAACTCCACCAGATGGTGCACCTGATCGCGGAAGGCCGCGAACACCGGCACCTGCGGGAAGCCGTTCGCCAGCGCCGACGAGCAGTGCAGCAGCCAGTCGTGGCGGGCCCGCGCGTGGCCCTGCTCGTGCGCCAGCACCGCGTCCAGCTGAGAGCCTTTCAGCCGGCGCAGCGCCGACGTGGTGATCACCAGTTGCGGTGCGGCGCCGGCCCGCAGCAGCCAGGCCTCGGGACGGTCGCCCTCCAGGACCACCAGCCGCTCCCCGCCCCGCTCCTCGCCGGGCAGGAGGGGGGAGCGCAGGAGCAGGTCGGCGCGGCGACGGCGGCGGCAGGCCCGGGCGTCGCGGACCTCGCGGGTGAGCATCGCCGCCGTCCACAGGGCCCCGGCGGCGAGGGAGACGGCCAGGGGGGCCGCCCAGGATCCGTAGGCGGCGAAGGCGTACGCCTCCACGACGCCGTGCGGCGCGGGGGCGAAGATGTTGCCCCGCACGGCCTCCCAGGCGGCGGAGGCGCTCAGCGACATCGCGAGCCCACAGCACAGGAGCACGGCGACCACGACGCACTGCCACACCCACAGCGCGAGCACGGGTTCGCGGCGGGGCCAGTCGGCACGGGTCAGCACGCGCGGCGCCATGGCCGCGGCCAGTCCACCGAGGGCCAGCAGCGCGAGCGGGACCATCATGGCCAGCAGCCTATGAGCGCGGCGCCACGGCCGGTACGTTCCCGGCGGCGAAGTGACGCAGGACACGCGAGCCGCGCGACGCTCACATGGTGAGCAGCATCGCCAGCATCCCTATGCCCATGGACAGCCGGCACGCGTGGGTCAGCTCCCGCCCGCCCGGCGGCCGTCCCCGCACACAGGACCGGCCCGGCGCGCCCGCCGGAACCGGGACCATCATGGCCGCCCCGCGCACGACGTACACCGCGAAGTACACCAGCAGCAGGCCGGTGAGCAGGGGGGTGCCCGCGGGCTCGTGCGCGGCCGCCGCGTGCCCGGCGTGGGCGGCCTGGGCGGCCGGGGTCGCCGGGGATTCGGCCATCGCCAGGGCCATGTAGACCATGGCGAAGGCCCCCACCGCGTGGTGCAGGTGATGGGCCTCGGGCTCTTTACGGGCCCGCACCAGCGTGTGCAGCCCCGCCACCCCGAACACCACGGCGAACAGGGCGTACCCCCAGGGCCGGGTGTGCAGCACGGTGGCCGGCACGGCCATGACGGCCATGCCGAGCCCCATGAGTGCGTCGCCTCCTGCGGCCCGGCGCTCCCCCGCCGCGCCGGCCCGCGTACTGAAGAGGCAGTACGCGCCCGTGGTGGTGCAGAGCACGACCAGCAACCACCCGACCAGCGGCGGTCCGTGCACGGCACACCTCCCCGGGACGCGCGTCCACCCCCGGAGAATGCCCGCCGCGGCCGTCTCACACGGGAGCGCACAGGCGCACAAGGGGGCGTAGGTCCATCCGGATCGTGCCCCGGCGCAGCGCGGGCACAGGCGTCGCCGGCGCCGGGGCGCGCCGGAGCACGCCCCGGTGCGGGGGCCCCGTCAGATGCCCGGCCGGTACCGCATTGGGTGCCCCTCGGGCACCTCCACCACCGCGATGCGCACCCCGTCCGGGTCCGCGATCCACATCTCGATCAGGCCCCACGGCTTGGTCTCCGGCGGCTCCAGCACCTCCACCCCGCGCCGCAGGAACTCCGCGTGCGCCGCGGCGGCGTCCGCGACCTGGAGCCACAGCTCCAGGCCCGGCCCCGGTGGCGTGGGCGAGCGGCCCGACACCTCCAGGAAGCCGCCGCCCAGGAAGTAGACGACCCCGCGCTCGGGGCCCGTGCCGAACTCGCGGTAGACCGCGAGCCCCAGGGCCCCGCCGTAGAAGGCCCGCGACCGCTCCGGATCGGTCGGTCTCAGTAACACCCTGCTGCTCAGTACGTGCACCATGCCCGCGACTGTACGCATTGCCCCCCTGCCACGTCCGTTAGGGTCGTACGCGCGCCCGAAACCGCCCACGGAGAGGAACCTGGCAGCACATGGAGACCACCACGACCCGCACCACGGAGCCGGTCTTCCGGACCGCGGCCGTCGCCGACGTGCCCGTTCTGGTCGAGCTGGTCGAGTCGGCCTACCGGGGCGACGCCAGCCGCGCGGGGTGGACGACCGAGGCCGACATCCTGGACGGTCAGCGCACGGACCCCGAGGGCGTCCTGGCCGTGGTCACCGACGCGAACAGCCGGCTGCTGGTGGCCGAGCGGGACGGCGAGACCGTGGCCTGCTGCCACCTCGAACACCGCGGTGACCACGTCTACTTCGGCATGTTCGCGGTCCGTCCGACGGTCCAGGGCGGCGGCCTCGGCAAGCTCGTCATGGCCGAGGCCGAGCGCCTGGCGCGCGCCGAGTGGGGCGCCGAGGCGATGCACATGACGGTGATCAGGCAGCGCACCGAGCTGATCGCCTGGTACGAGCGCCGCGGCTACCGGCGCACGGGGCGGACCAGCCCGTTCCCGTACGGCGACGAGCGGTTCGGCATCCCGCGGCGCGACGACCTCGAGTTCGAACTGCTGGTGAAGGAACTGGCGTAAGGCGAGGCGGCGGACGGCCGCTACAGCCGTCCCGCCTCCACGAGCCGTCGCAGGAAGCGCCGCGTCCGCTCCTGCCGCGGCTCGCCGAAGACCTCGCCCGGGGTGCCCCGTTCCAGCACCACCCCGCCGTCCAGGAAGCACACCTGGTCGGCGACGTCCCGGGCGAAGCCCATCTCGTGCGTGGCCAGGACCATGGTCATGCCCTCGTCCTTCAGGTCGCGCACGACGCCCAGCACCTCGCCGACCAGCTCCGGGTCGAGGGCCGCGGTGATCTCGTCGAGCAGCAGCAGCCGGGGGCGGGCCGCCAGCGCGCGGACGATCGCCACCCGTTGCTGCTGGCCGCCGCTGAGCCGGTCCGGGTACTCGCCGGCCTTGCCGCCCAGGCCCAGCCGCGCCAGCAGCTCGCCCGCCCGCTCCTCCGCCTCCGCGCGCGGCACGCCGTGGACCCGGCGCGGTGCGAGGGTGATGTTCTCCAGCACCGTCATGTGCGGGAAGAGGTTGTACGCCTGGAAGACGACGCCGATGCGCCGGCGCACGGTGTCGGGGTCCACGCGCGGATCGGTGATCTCCTCGCCGTCGAGGAAGATCGCACCGTCGTCGATCTCCTCCAGCAGGTTCGCGCACCGCAGCAGCGTCGACTTCCCCGAACCCGACGCGCCGATCAGCGCGGTGACGGTGTGCGGGGCGACCTCCAGGTCCACGTCCCGCAGCACCACCGTCCGGCCGAAGGTCTTGCGCACGGCCTCCAGCCGCAGCACCGGCTCGTCCGGACGCTCGCTCATACGATCCCTCCCTGGGCCCGGCGGCGGTCCATCCGGGCGGTGACGGAGTCGGTGAACCGGGTCATGGGGATGGTGAGCGCCACGAAGATCAGCCCGGCGACGACGTAGGGGGTGTAGTTGAAGCTCTTGCTCGCCGTGATCTGCGCCGCGTACACGGCGTCGACCGCGCCCGCGATGGACACCAGGCCCGTGTCCTTCTGGAGCGAGACCAGGTCGTTGAGCAGCGGCGGCACGACGCGCCGCACGGCCTGCGGCAGGACCACGAAGCGCAGCGTCTGCCCGCTGCCGAGCCCCAGCGACCGGGCGGCGGCGCGCTGGCTGGGGTGGACGGACTCGATGCCGGCGCGGAACACCTCGGCCACATAGGCGGAGTACGTCAGCACCAGAGCCGTGCCGCCCAGCAGCACCGGATCGGTGGTCACGCCCTGCAGCCGCAGCGCCGGGATGCCGAAGACGACCATGAGCAGGCAGATGATGAGCGGCAGCCCGCGGAAGAAGTCGGTGTAGGCGGTGGCCAGGGCGCGCAGCGGGAAGAACACCGGGCCGCGCAGGGTGCGGGCGACGGCGATCAGCATGCCGAGGACGAGCACGGCCGCCCCGCAGACGAGGAGCAGCCGGAAGTTGAGCCAGAGCCCGTCGAGGATCTCCGGCAGGGCCTCGCGCGCGTAATGAACGCTGAAGAACGTCTCGCGGGTGCGCGGCCAGCCGGGGGAGTTGACGATGACGAGGAAGAGCACGACGCCGGTGACCAGGGTGCTGACGGCCGCGACGGCCGTGGCCCGGCGGGCCCGTGCCCGCTTGAACCGCTCCCGCTCCAGGCGGCGCGCGGACGGCACGTACCCGTCCTCGGCCGCCGGTGCGGGCGGTGCGTCCTGTGCCTTCCGCGGCCCCTTTGTCCCGTGTGGCTGGGGCACCGTCTCTCCGGCCGTCATGAGAGCACCGGCGCGCCGACGCTCTCGGCCAGCCACCGCTTCTCCAGCCGGGCGAGCGTGCCCTCCTCGCGCAGCGCGTCGACGGCGTTGCTGACGCAGCCGGTGAGGGGGCTGCCCTTGTCGAGGACGAGCCCGAACCGCTCCTGCCGTCCGCCTGCGGCGCGCTGGGCGTCCTTCGGGTCGAACTGGCCGACGATCTTGGCCTCGGGGACCTCCGCGGAGGTGATGAAGAAGGCGGTGGGCAGGTCGACGACGATCGCGTCGACCTGGCCGTTCTTGAGCGCGGTCTTGGCGTAGTCGTTCTTCTGGAAGACGGCGGGCCTGCGGTCGGGCTTGATGACGTCGTCGACGATGTCCAGGCTGGTGGTGCCCACCTGGGCGCCGAGCCTGGCGTGCCGCAGGCCGGCGACGGTGGTGGCCTTGGCCGCGTCCGAGGTCTTCAGCGCGATGACGGCCTGGCGTACGTCGTAGTAGCCGGAGGAGAAGTCCACGGCCCGGCGGCGCTCGTCGCTGATGGAGACCTGGTTGATGTCGAAGTCGAACTTCTTCGCCCCGGGCGCGACGGAGGTGTTGAAGGGCACGGTCTGCCAGACCACCTCGGACCGGCCGTAGCCGAGCTTGTCGGCGACGGCGTAGGCGACGGCCGACTCGAAGCCCTTGCCGTTCGCGGGGTCGCCCGAGAACCAGGGGGCGTAGGCGGGCTTGTCCGTGCCCACGGTGAGCTTCCCGGCGGTACGGGTCGCCAGCCGTCCCTTGGCGCAGGCGGCCGCCTGCGCGGCGGGGGAGCCGGGGGGCTTCGCGGTGTCGGTGTCCTCCTGCGGGGCGCAGCCCGCGGCCGCGGCGAGGAGGAGGGCGAGGGCTGCGGCCGGACGTCTGGGCCTGGTGGCGACGGGCATGGCGTGAGACTGGCAGCGCGCGCTGTGATCTGTCCAGGTCAAGGCCATGAACCGTCCGAATGGCGGATGGTTGTTGCGGGTGCGTGAACGCGCCGCGGGCGGGACGATGCGAGGGACCGCCTGCGTACGGCCCGGCGGAAGGGCCGCGGGGATGGCCGGAAACAGCCGGTGCGACGGGAGGGCCTGTGGCGCCACGAGTGAGGGTTGAGCGGTGGCAGTCCCCTGAACGGCCCAGGCCAACAGGAAAAAAAGCCGTTCGGCGGGGGCTCGACAGGATAATTTATGGCTCAAACCCTTGAGGTGAAGAACTCCGCATGGATACGGTGTCTTAACGCCAGGTTCTCCCGAGGAGGGGCAGTCGTGACGGAAATTCTTACGTCGGCAGCGGCAAAATCCGACATTTTGTCTGTTGATCGCGTCGTGGAGCACCCGGCCTGGGCCGAGCTCAAGGCAGCGGTGGAGACGATCCGGCCGTGGCAGTCCGCCGACGGCTCCATCGACCTCGAGACCGAGGGCGCACCACCGGGCGCGACGGTCCGCGCCCAGGTCGAGACGGTCATAGCCGCGGTCGAGCAGCTGTCGCCGCTCGTACCGCACGACGCGGAGTACCACGCGGCGCTGGTGAGGGACCTGCGCCGCTGGGCCGACGCCGGCTTCGGCGTGCCGGACTTCCTCGACTCGCTGCTGGCCTTCCAGCCCGCCGCCCACCGCGAGGACGGCCGCCAGCACCTGGTCGTCTTCCCCATGTACACCCAGAACGGCAACCCCGACCGCAACTTCGAGGCCGTCGTCCTGCGCATGGTCTGGCCCGAGTGGCTCTCCGAGCTGGAGCGCACCCGCTACGACAACCCGCTCTTCCTCGGCATCACCTTCGAGGACTTCACCGCGGGCTACGACACCAACTCCGCGGTCCTCTTCCCCGAGACCATCGCCGTCCGCGAGGCCCCCGAGCGCTTCACCTGGGGCGGCATCTTCTGCGACCGCGAGGCGGCCCGCTTCCGCCGCATCACCGAGTCCGCCGTCGAGACGCTCCGTCTTGAGCTGCCGGCCGACATCGCCGAGATGATCGGCGACCAGGACCGCTGCCAGCAGGCGTTCGTCCTGTGGGACATGGTCCACGACCGCACCCACAGCCACGGCGACCTGCCGTTCGACCCCTTCATGATCAAGCAGCGGCAGCCGTTCTGGATGTACGGCCTGGAGGAGCTGCGCTGTGACCTCACGGCCTTCAAGGAGGCCGTGAAGCTGGAGGCCGACGGCTACGCCCAGGCCCGTGACGTGCAGTTCGCCGTGCTCTTCGACCGGATGTTCCGCTTCCCGATCACCGGCGAGCGCGTCCGCAACTACGACGGCCTGGGCGGCCAGCTGCTCTTCGCCTACCTCCACAAGCACGACGTCGTACGCTGGACGGACAACACTCTGCACATCGACTGGGAGCGTGCTCCGCAGGTCACCAACCAGCTGTGCGGCGAGATCGAGAAGCTCTACCGCGACGGTATCGACCGCCCCAAGCTGGTCCACTGGTTCGCCGCCTACGAACTCGTCTCGACCTACCTCGCCCCGCACCCCGGATCCGTGTGGGCCAAGGGCCCCGAGGCCCTCGACCTCTCCCTTCCGCCGCGCAAGCTGGTGGACGACGTGCTTCCGGACGAGTTCCCGCTCAGCATGTTCTACGAGGCCCTTGCCAAGAAGCTGCGTGGCGTGATCGCCTCGACCAAGGGGATCACGGCTGCGGACATGGCGCAGGTGGCAGCGTGAGCGAGAACGAGACCGGGCAACAGGAGGAGGCGACGAGCATGAGCACTCCGACCAACGGCAACGGCCCGCTGGAGGGTGCCGTCGTGGCGGTGGCGGGAGCGGCCGGCCCGGCGGGCCGGGCGACCCTGCTGCGCCTGGCGGAGGCCGGGGCGACCGTCGTCGCCGCCGACGCGGACGCGGCCCGCCTCGCCGAGGCCGTCGACGCCGCCCGCTACGCCCACGGCGGCGCCACCGTCACCGGCGACACCGTGGACCTGCTCGACCTCGACGCCGCCCGCGCCTGGGCCGACCGCACCGAGAAGGAATTCGGCCGCATCGACGGCCTGATCCACCTGGTGGGCGGCTGGCGCGGCTCGGCGACCTTCGCCGAGACCGACCTCGCGGACTGGGACCTGCTGGAGAAGCTCCTCATCCGCACCGTCCAGCACACCTCGCTGGCTTTCGAGGCCCCCCTGGCCCGCAGCGGCAACGGCCGCTACGTGCTCGTCAGCGCCGCCGGCGCGAGCAAGCCCACCGCGGGCAACGCCGCCTACTCCGCCTCCAAGGCCGCCGCCGAGGCGTGGACGCTCGCCCTCGCGGACTCCTTCCGCAAGGCCGGCGGCGACCAGGAGCCGCCCGCCGCGGCCGCCATCGTGGTGGTCAAGGCGCTGGTGCACGACGCCATGCGGGCCGAACGACCCACCGCCAAGTTCGCGGGCTTCACCGACGTCAAGGACCTCGCCCAGGCCATCACCGGCCTCTGGGACAAGCCCGCCCAGGAAGTGAACGGAACCCGTCAGTGGCTCACCCCGCACGTCTGACCGAGAACCCCGGCACCACCGTGCCGACCACCGACGCGATACGCCGCCACGACCCCGCGGTGCGCGGCTTCGCCAGCGACAACTACGCCGGCGCGCACCCCGAGATCCTCGCGGCGCTCGCCCTCGCCAACGGCGGCCACCAGGTCGCCTACGGCGAGGACGACTACACCGCCCACCTCCAGGACGTGATGCGGGCCCACTTCGGGCCCACGGCCGAGGCCTTCCCGGTCTTCAACGGCACGGGCGCCAACGTCGTCGCCCTCCAGGCCGCCACCGAGCGCTGGGGCGCGGTGATCTGCGCCGCCAGCGCGCACATCAACGTCGACGAGTGCGGCGCTCCCGAGCGCGTGGGCGGCCTGAAGCTGCTGACCGTGCCCACCGAGCACGGCAAGCTCACCCCGCAGCTCATCGACCGCGAGGCCTTCGGCTGGGACGACGAGCACCGGGCCCAGCCGCAGATCGTCTCGATCACCCAGACCACCGAGCTGGGCACGTGCTACACGCCCGAGGAGATCCGGGAGATCTGCGACCACGCCCACGAGCGCGGCATGAAGGTCCACCTCGACGGCTCCCGCATCGCCAACGCGGCGGCCACCCTCGGCGTGCCGCTGCGGGCCTTCACCACGGACGCCGGCGTGGACCTGCTCTCCTTCGGCGGCACCAAGAACGGCCTGCTCTTCGGCGAGTGCGTCGTCGTCCTCAACCCGGACGCGGTGCGGGCGATGAAGCACCTGCGCAAGATGTCGATGCAGCTCGCCTCGAAGATGCGCTTCGTCTCCGTCCAGTTCGAGGCCCTGCTCTCGGGCGACCTGTGGCTGCGCAGCGCCTCGCACGCCAACGCCATGGCGGCGCGGCTGGCCGAGGGCGTACGGGGCGTGGAAGGCGTCGAGGTGCTGCACCCGGTGCAGTCCAACGCCGTCTTCGCCCGGCTGCCGCACGACGTGAGCGAGCGCCTGCAGAAGCGCTACCGCTTCTACTTCTGGGACGAGGCGGCCGGCGACGTGCGCTGGATGTGCGCCTTCGACACCACCGAGGCCGATGTGGACGCCTTCACCGCGGCCATCGCCGAGGAGATGGCCAAGCAGTAGCAGCCCTCCCCCCGGCGACGTACGACCGTGGAGACGCCAGAGCCCCCGGCCGCTCATCGAGCGGCCGGGGGCTCATCCGCGTTCTGCGTACTAGCGCCGGTCCGTGGCCGCGGCCTGGGCCGGGGTCGGGGCCGTGCCGCCGAGGTGGGCGGGGATCCACCAGCTGTCGCCCGGGCCCTCGGCACGTACCGGATAGGCCCGCTGGGCGGACTCCAGCAGGCCCTGGACGCGGGAGCGCACGCGCTCGGTGACGGTGTCGGCGGACTCGCCCGTCTCGGCGGACACCGGCTCGCCGACCCGTATGGCCACCGGGATGTGCTCGCGCCTCAGATTGCGCTTGTGGCCCTTGGTCCACAGCCGCTGGGTGCCCCACAGCGCCATCGGCACCAGCGGCACCCCGGCCTCCTGCGCCAGCCGCGCCGCGCCGGACTTGAAGTTCTTGAGCGTGAAGGACGTGGAGATCGTCGCCTCCGGGAAGACGCCGATGATCTCACCCGAGCGCAGGGCGGTCAGCGCGTGCCGGTAGGCCTCCATGCCCGCCGCGCGGTCGACGGGAATGTGCTTCATCGCCCGCATGAGCGGCCCGGACACCTTGTGCCGGAACACCGACTCCTTCGCCATGAAGCGCACCAGCCGCTTGGCGGGCCGGGCCGCCAGACCGCAGAAGACGAAGTCGAGGTACCCGATGTGGTTGCTCACCAGCACCGCCCCGCCGCGCTGCGGAATGTGCTCGGTGCCCTGGATGTCGAAGCGCAGATCGAGCGCCTTGAACATGGTGCGGGCGGCTCCGATCACCGGGGGGTAGACGAGCTCTGCCATATCGGGGGGTTCCTTCCGGGCCTGGGGAGGGTGCTCCCACGGAAATGGTGAAGGGTTCGGTTCTCAAGCTACGCGGCCGTAGGGTGTCGGCTTCCGGCAGATCGTGCCTGAATGCCCGGCCCGCGGGCCAGCGCAAGGGCCCCACGGGCCGGGAGATCCTCGTCACGTCGCGAAATTTTCCCGGTTCGGGCGGTGCTCGAGGAAGAGAGCCACACACGGAAGAAGGAGGACGCGCGTGCCCGTGCGGTACGACGAGGGGGAGGGCGCCGGCCGGGCCGCCCCGCGGCTGGGCGCCGCCGAGATCGGTGCGGAGCTCGGGCGGCGGGCCACCCTCGTCCAGTTCTCCAGCGCCTTCTGCCGGCCCTGCGCGGCGACCCGGCGGGTCCTCGCGGACGTCGCCGCGATGGTCGAGGGCGTCGCCCACGTCGAGATCGACGCGGAGGCGCACCTCGGGCTCGTCCGCGCCCTGGGCATCGGCGCCACCCCCACCACGCTCGTCCTCGACGCCACGGGCCGCGTCGTGCGCCGCGCCGCCGGCCAGCCGCGCAAGGCGGACGTCATCGCGGCGCTGGGCGCGGCGGTCTGACGGGCCGTGATCCACCTCCCAGATCGCAGGCGTCCCTTGACGTCGCGCCCCCTGAATCGTCAGTGTGACGCTATGTGGCCCGGGCTCCTTCTCCATGGACGCGCGTACGTGGATCTCCCGCGGACCGCGAGCGCGCGCTGTCCGCGTGCGTGAGCACCCGCACCGTACCGCTCCCGGCCTGATCCCCCGGCAGCCCCGACCTCCCGGCAGAAGGACCCCTTGATGACGGCCTCGCCCGACCTCGGCACGCACCGCTCCGCCACCCCCGAGCTGCTGCGCTCGGTCTTCCGCAGGCACGCGGCCGGCGTCGCCGTGATCACGGCGCAGGGCGACCGCCCGGCCGGGTTCACCGCCACGTCCCTGACCTCGGTGGCGGCCGAGCCGCCGCTCGTCTCCTTCGGCGTCGGCACCGGCTCCTCCAGCTGGCCCGTCCTGGCCTCGGCCGGCCATGTCGGCGTGCACATACTCGGCGAGCACCAGCGGGAGCTGGCCGCCACCTTCGCGCGCAGCGGCGCCGACCGCTTCGCCGCCCCCACCCGCTGGTACACCGGCCCCCACGGGGTGCCGGTGCTCGAGGGCGTCCTGGCCTGGATGGTCTGCCGCGTGGTGGCCCGGGTGCCCGCCGGCGACCACCGCCTGGTGCTGGCCGAGGCGGTGGCCGGCGACCCGTCCGGCGACGGCCGCCCGCTCCTCTATCACCAGGGCCGCTTCAACGGATTGCGGGACTGATACATCCCCCTCCGCCGCGTTGGGCAGATCACAGTCGAGCGGCCTTGCGTTCGGCGCACACCCTCGATGTACTGACGAGTAACATTCCGGTCGGAGCGGGGCCCGCACCCCGACCGGGGTCCGCCCCCAAGGCGCCTATGCTGCCTGACAAGGCAGCTTTGATAGAGACGATGCAGTAGGAGAGCCGGCGTGAGCTTGAGGATCGTTGTCACTGTGAAGTACGTGCCCGACGCCACCGGCGACCGGCACTTCGCCGAGGACCTGACCGTCGACCGTGACGACGTGGACGGTCTGCTCTCGGAGCTCGACGAGTACGCGGTCGAGCAGGCGCTGCAGATCAAGGAGGCGAACGACGACGAGGCGGAGATCACCGTCCTGACCGTCGGCCCCGAGGACGCCAAGGACGCCCTGCGCAAGGCGCTGTCCATGGGTGCCGACAAGGCCGTCCACGTCGAGGACGACGACCTGCACGGCACCGACGCGCTGGGCACCTCGCTGGTGCTGGCCAAGGCCCTCGAGCACGTCGGCTACGACCTCGTCATCTCCGGCATGGCCTCCACCGACGGCGGCATGGGCGTCGTCCCGGCGATGCTCGCCGAGCGCCTGGGCGTCCCGCAGGTGACCCTGCTCTCCGAGGTCAAGGTCGAGGACGGCACCGTGACCGGCCGCCGCGACGGCGACGCCGCCAGCGAGCAGCTGCAGGCCGCCCTCCCGGCCGTCGTGTCCGTCACCGACCAGTCCGGCGAGGCCCGCTACCCGTCCTTCAAGGGCATCATGGCCGCCAAGAAGAAGCCGGTGGAGTCCCTGGACCTCTCCGACCTCGGCATCGAGGCCGACGAGGTCGGCCTCGAGGGCGCCTGGACCACGGTCGACGAGGCCACGGAGCGCCCGGCCCGCACGGCCGGCACGATCGTCAAGGACGAGGGCGAGGGCGGCAAGCAGCTCGCCGAGTTCCTCGCGGGCCAGAAGTTCATCTGAGCTCCTGACACCCGATCCCTCAACCGCCCTCGCAATTCCCGCAGGAGTGCAGATCCATGGCTGAAGTCCTCGTCTATGTCGACCACGTGGACGGTGCCGTCCGCAAGCCCACCCTCGAGCTGCTGACCCTCGCCCGCCGCATCGGCGAGCCCGTCGCCGTGCACCTGGGCGCCGGCGCGGACACCGCCGCCGCGACGCTCGCCGAGTACGGTGCGGTCAAGGTCCTCACCGCCGACGCCGCCGAGTTCGCCGACTACCTCGTCGTACCGAAGGTGGACGCGCTCGAGGCCGCGTACAACGCCGTCTCCCCGGCCGCCGTGCTGGTCCCCTCCTCCACGGAGGGCAAGGAGATCGCGGCCCGCCTCGCGGTCCGCATCGGCTCCGGCATCATCACCGACGCCGTCGACCTCGAGGCCGGCGACGAGGGCCCGGTGGCCACGCAGTCCGTCTTCGCGGCCTCGTACTCCACCAAGTCCCGCGTCACCAAGGGCACCCCGGTCATCACCGTCAAGCCCAACTCCGCCGCCCCGGAGGCCGCCCCGGCCGCCGGCACGGTCGAGCAGCTGGCCGTCTCCTTCGGCGAGAAGTCCACCGGCACCAAGGTCGTCTCCCGCACCCCGCGCGAGTCCACCGGCCGCCCCGAGCTGACCGAGGCCGCGATCGTGGTCTCCGGCGGCCGCGGCGTCAACGGCGCCGAGAACTTCCCCGTCATCGAGGCCCTGGCCGACTCCCTCGGCGCGGCCGTCGGCGCCTCCCGCGCCGCCGTCGACGCCGGCTGGTACCCGCACACCAACCAGGTCGGTCAGACCGGCAAGTCCGTCTCGCCGCAGCTCTACATCGCGGCCGGCATCTCCGGCGCCATCCAGCACCGCGCCGGCATGCAGACCTCGAAGACCATCGTCGCCATCAACAAGGACGCCGAGGCCCCGATCTTCGACCTCGTCGACTACGGCGTCGTCGGCGACCTCTTCCAGGTCGTCCCGCAGCTGACCGAGGAGATCACCGCCCGCAAGGGCTGATCCCCACCGGTACGCCCGTCGTCCCTACCGCCCCCGGCCACCGGCCGGGGGCGGTCTGGTGTCATGGGGCTCCCGCCGCGCCGCACGTCTGCCGCGTCCGTCCGGGTGACCTTGGCCGGTGCGGGGGTGTCCGGCCGAGCCGGTCGCTGGAAGAGATACCGGTGGACCACCGGAATCTGCGCACGGCGCCGCACGGACGACGAGGAAGCCCCCATGCCCAGTGACCAGCCCGACACCGTGGCGCGGTTTCTCCACGCCCTGAGCCCCGCCAGCCGGGAGGACGTCCGGCAGCTGTCCCGCGACCAGCAGGAGAAGCTGGCCGCGGAGTGGGAGAAGCACCTGCGCGACGACACCGATCTGCTGGCGCTGAGCGAGCTCGACCCGGCCACCGCCGAGCACCGCGCGGCCGAGGGCGTCGCCAAGGACTTCTTCTGACGCGGCCGGGGTGTTGACCCCTCCGTCGTCCCCTCGCTAACTTCGCGCTGCGGATGGTCTATTCCGTTCAGCGGAAACGCGGAGGAGTGGCATGGGGCAGCAGCGCGTCGCGACGACCTTCACACCCGCCGTGCGCGAGGGCGTCGGCGCCCTGCTCACGGACGTCGACGCCGAGCTCGCCCGCCGCTACCCCGGCGACCCCGGCACCCGCCAGCCCGTGCACACCGTCTACGTCCCCGCCGACGCCTTCGACGCCGGCACCCTCCGCTCCTGGGGCGACCAGGCCCTGGCCGCCCTCGCCGAACACGCCCCCGACGCGGCCGCGTTCGCCGCCGTCCTCGGCCTTCCCGGCGAGCTCGCGGAACCGGTGTACGAGCGGGTGCGGGCCAAGCTGGAGCGCGAACCGGTGGAGGACCTGCGCATCGACTTCGAGGACGGCTACGGACCGCGCCCGGACGCCGAGGAGGACGCGGCGGCGGCCCGCGCCGCCGCCCTGGTGGCCCGCGCCTGCGAGCAGGGCACGGCGGCCCCGTACATGGGCATCCGCATGAAGTGCATGGAAGCGGCCGTCCGCGACCGGGGGATACGCACCCTCGACATCTTCCTCACCGGCCTCATGGAGGCGGGCGGGCTGCCCGCCGCCCTCGTGCTGACGCTGCCCAAGGTCACCTACCCCGAGCAGGTGACCGCCATGGTGCGGCTGGCCGAGGAGTTCGAGAAGGCACGGGGCCTGGCGGCCGGCCGCATCGGGTTCGAGGTGCAGATCGAGACCACCCAGGCGATCCTCGGCCCCGACGGACGGGCCACGGTCGCCCGGCTGATCGACGCCGGACAGGGCCGCGTCACCTCCCTGCACTACGGCACCTTCGACTACAGCGCCGCGTGCTCGGTCGCCGCCGCCCACCAGGCGCCCGACCACCCGGCGGCCGACCACGCCAAGGCCGTCATGCAGACCGCCGCCGCCGGCACCGGCGTACGGCTCTCCGACGGCTCGACCAACGTGCTCCCCGTCGGCACGACGGAGCAGGTCCACGCGGCATGGCGCCTGCACCACCGGCTCGTACGCCGCTCCCTGGCCCGCGCCTACTACCAGGGCTGGGACATGCACCCGGCCCACCTGCCCACCCGCTACGCCGCCGTCTACGCCTTCTACCGCGAGGGCCTGGAAGCGGCCGCCGCCCGCCTCACGGCGTACGTCGGCAAGCACGGCGGCGCGGTGCTGGACGAGCCCGCCACGGCCCGTGCGCTCAGCGGCCACCTGCTGCGCGGGCTGGACTGCGGCGCCGTGGACGCGGAGGAGGTGGACCGGCTCACGGGGCTGGACCGGGCCGCTCTGGAGGGCCTCGCGGGGCGGAGCCGACCAGTCACCACCCGTTTGGAGTAGCCCGAAATGAACCCGTTTCGACGGGGGGTGACGGTGGATTGTGGGGGTGCGTCGGGTGGGTGGGGCGCGTTCCGTGTTGCGGACTTCGCGGTCGTGAGCCGACCCGCACTGTTCCTTTCACCGGGGGATTCTGCTGAGGAAGTGTACGCATGACCGTCTTCGTGGAAAACCATGTCGGAACGCGTAACACCACCGCCGACCCCCAAAAGGTCGGGTCGCTCGCCGTGTCGGACGTATTGATGCACGAGGTGATGTCCGCCGCGGGAATTCCTGTGGATGCGTCGAGCAGGAGCCCGGTCGCTCCCTATCGTCACCCTTCCAAGGGACGCAGGTGGGATCACCTCGCGAAGAAGTGGGAGAACGGAAAGAACCTGGAAGCGTTCGTGGTCAACGCGGTCGGAGGATCGCAATCGAAACTTCTCCGCATCGCGCGCGACGACAAGGCCGCGCACGGCTGGGACGTCAGTGAGCCGTTCCCGGACCGGCATCCGCAGGAAGTGCTGGCCGCTTACGACCCCGGTACGAGCAAATCCCGCTGCTACATGCTCGAAGGCAGAGATCTCTACTCTGGGAACCTCTTCGTCTCGACCATGGACCACGAGGGGCGCTGGGGACCGCCCAGCAAGACGGGTGACGACTTCGGCGTCGAGGGACTTCGCGTCTCGTACATGAAGGGAAGCGGGAGGCCCTTCGTCCATGCCAAGGTCATGGAGGACAGCCCTAATTGGTACAGCTCGTTCCTCGACGAGCTGTTCACCACTCCGGTACACCACGACTTGTCCGCCCGCCTGGCGTATGTAGAGGTGTACGAGAATTCCGAGAAGAGGTACTGGGCCTACGTCGGGTCCCATGCCGACGGTGAGGAAGCGACAGGGGTGGTGGTCAGCAGGAGCGGTAACAATGAGTTTCCGATGAACCGGGTGGACACGGTGAGGAATGTCCTTCAGGTCGTCGAGGGGGTCGGGAACGTGGAGGGGAACCAGGCGTACTTCCTGGTTCTCCATACGGACGGCACGTTCTCGAACGTTTGCGTAGATGCCAGGAATCTCGGCGACAGTCGCGTGCATCACCTGGGCGGTGGCCTCGTCTACCCGGTGCTCGGAAAGACAAAGGAAGAAAGGAGGCAGGACAAGTTCAAGTCGGTGGTCACCCGCCTCGGGGTCGAGCGGGATCAGTACTTCCTCGACATCTACGCCACGAGTGAGCGGGGGCAGGTGTGGGTGATACGGCAGGACCGGAAGGTCCCGTGGAGGGACGGCGGCGACCCGAACTGGAAGTCTCCCGTTCCCATCGACGGAGGAGTCGAGGGCGTGGCGGTCACCAGCGACCGCTCGGACGAGACGGCGATGTTCACCTGGGACAGCGGCGGTGGGCACCTGCGGCTGCAGATGAAGGACGGGCGCACCCGGTTGTGGCGCAAGCTCGATGTGCTGCCACCGAAGGACACGGCACAGTTGTACGAGTCGACGGTGCATCGCGTCGAGGTGCTGGCGCGCAACGCCGATGGCGGCCCTGTGGCGGGAAAGAAAGTGACGTTCACGGCGAAGTCCGAGTCGCCGGACTGCGACGCGTTCTGGCAGGACGGCAAGAAGGCGCTGCCGACGCTGGTCACGATCACCGGCGGTGGCCTGGAACTGGAGACCGATGCCTGCGGTCGCGTGGTGCTGAGCATCCGTGCGGACAGCGTGACCGGCTCCGAACTCACCGCCTGTGCGGACGGCGTCAGCCAGACGGTGCGGCCTGGCAGAAAGGTGCTGGACTACCTGCTGGGCAACGGCAGCATCCGAGAGGCCGATGGCCGGGGGGCGTTGCCCACATTCAGTGCCGACGCCCTGCAGAACCTCTCCTCCCAAGCGAGCGAGCAGGACCGTAAGGACGCGTACGCGAACATGCGGAACGCCGCGGGCGTCGGCCTGGGCAAGGACATCAAGCAGTTCGGGAACCCGTCCGGAGGGACCAAGGAGCCCGACGACGGGGCGATGGAACTGGGCGGCTGGTGGTCGGACCTGGCCGGTGACGTCTGGAACGGCATCAAGCAGGGCGTGGCCACGGTCGACAACTGGGTCCGCAAGGGCGGCCAGATCCTCGCCGAGGGCCTGAAGTGGCTCGGCAAGGAGGCTCTCAAGGGTGGCCAACTCGTCATCAAGGGGCTGTACGACGCCGGGCACGCCATCGCCGGCATGGCGAAGAAACTCGTCAAGGACGTCCAGGACGTCGTGAACTGGGTGAAGTCCGTGCTGGACTTCGGAGCCATCTGGCGCACCAAGCAGGCGTTCGAAGAAGTGCTGCGCCTGTTCTTCCCCAAGGCGGTCGGCGAAGTGGCCACGCAGAAGAAGAAAATCGACACGTGGCTGACCCAGGAGCGCGATGCCATCAAGGCGAAGCTCGACCAGGCGATCAAGGCCTACGGCTCCACCTCCATCGGGAACGAGACCGGCAACGACCAGGTCAAGCAGCTCAAGCAACAGTCCTCGGACCCTCAGACCGGCTGGCTGACCGACAAAGTGAAGGCCGCTGGACCACCGGACAAGCCGCCGGACATCACCGTCTCCGCCGAACTCAACAAGGCCTGGGAGGACTTGCAGAAGAACCTGGCCCAGCTGAAGAAGGACGGGCAAGGGCTCGTCGACAAGCTCCTCAACGTTGGCGAGAACCTGTTCAAGAACCCCTCCGGCATCACGTCCATCGGTGACGTCCTCGAATTGGTCAAGGCCGCGATCGACGTCTCCATCGACGTCGGCAAGACCCTCATCGACGGCATCGCCGATCTGGTGGCCGCCGCCCTCGCCTGGATCTACGGCGTCCTGACCAAGCCGCTGAACGTCCCTCAGGTTCTCAAGAGCCTCTGGGAGTGGGCCGTCAAGGCGGGCGGGGGAAAGCCGAGCGAGGAACCGCTGACCTTCGCCGCCCTCATCGCCCTCCTGGGGGCCGTCCCCACCACCATCGTCTACAAGATCGCCCATGCGGGCGAGGAGCCCTTCCCCAGCGGCGGCATCCCCGACGTCACCAACTCCGACCGCGCCGCCAGGGCCAAGGCGGTCGAGGTCTGTATGTGGGTCTCCGCCAGTCTCGGCGGGCTCATCTCCTGGGTCATGGCCATGTGGTCGGACGTCATGGGCCCGGACACGCCCAAGTACGTCGGCTACATCGGCCTCGTGAACGCTGTGGTCGCGTTCGGTCTGGCTCACGCCGGCTGGCTGAAATACGCCACACCGATCAATGTGACTGTGCTGATCTTCACCGTCATCGCGACCGGGACCCTCATCGGCGCGCTGATCGCAGCGGTCCTCGACACCATCGGGACCGCGGCGGCAATGGCCGCGGGGACATGGCTCCTGCCCTGGGTCCTCACGGGCATGGGCGTCATGAGCCTGCTGTACTACGGGTACAGGGCCAGCGTCAATAACTTCCCCACCCTTGGTCTTGCTGTCTCGGGAGCCATCGGCCCCCTCTCCCTGGTCACGGCCTTCATGAACACCGAGGCCATGCGCGCCCAGGAATGGCCCGTCCCAGCGAAGATCGTCATCGACGGTTTGAGCATCAGCGAAAGCAGCTTCCTCAACACCTACTACACCCCCCAGATCGTCGGCTGACCCGGTCACCCATCAGGCGCTGCGCCCACTGTGCTGAGCGCAGCGCTTGGGACGCTCCACCACGACCGTGGTCTGATGCCGGGGGAGAGGCCGCTACGGCTCCACGGGCGGGAGTTCGCCCGAGCCCCGGGCGATGAGGCGCGTCGTCAGTTCCACGCGGCGGGGGGCGTCCTGCGCCCCGTTCAGCCGCTGGAAGAGCAGTTCCGCCGCCGTGCGGCCGAGCCGTGCCGCGTCCTGGGCGATCACGGTGATGCCGGGGGAGAGGAGATCGGCGAGCTCGAGGTCGTCGAAGCCGACGAGGGCGACCGCGCGGGGCAGGCCGGCTATGACGCGGACGGCGGTGGCGGTCACGCGGTTGTTGCCCGCGAACAGGGCGGTCACCGGGTGCGGCCCCGTCAGCATGCGCTCCGCCTCGGCCCGTACGCGCCCGGGGTCGGTGGGGCCCAGCGACATCCACGCGTCGTCCACGGGCAGGCCCGCGGCGGACATCGCGGCGTGGTAGCCGCGCAACCGTTCGGCGGCGGTGTGGATGCGGGGCCTGTCGCCGATGAAGCCGATGCGGCGGTGGCCGTGCGCGATCAGGTGGGCCACGCCTTCGCGGGCACCGCCGAAGCTGTCCGAGAGCACCGCGTCGGCCTCCAGCAGGCCGGCCGGGCGGTCGACGAACACGGTGGCGATGCCCGCGGCTATCTCGGGCTCCAGATAACGGTGGTCGTGGCCCGCCGGGATGACGAGGAGTCCGTCGACGCGGCGGGCGCAGAAGGCCAGCGCCAGCTCCCGCTCCCGCTCGGGGTCCTCGGCGCTGGAGCCGTTGATCAGGAGCGCCCCGTGGGCGCGGGCGACCTCTTCGACGGCCCGGTTGAGCGGGGCGTAGAACGGGTCGGCGAGGTCTTCGAGGACCAGTCCGATCGAGGCGGTGCGGCCCTTGCGCAGGATGCGGGCGCTGTCGTTGCGGCGGAAGCCGAGGGCCGTGATCGCCTCTCGTACGCGCCGCTCGGTGTCCTCGGTGACGCCGGATTCGCCGTTCACCACGCGCGAGACGGTCTTCAGGCCCACTCCGGCACGGGCCGCGACGTCCTTCATGGTCGGGCGGCCGCCGTAGCGGGGCCGGGGGCCGGGGGCGGCGACGGCGGTGCGGCGGGTGTCGGTCACGGGCGCTCGTCCTTTGCGCGGAGGGGCCTCTGATGCACGGAGGTGAGGTCGAGCATAGAGCCTGGACAACGTTGTCAGACCCGGGGAGACTGACGCCCTGACACCCCCCTCGTCAGGCATTTTGTTATCCCCTTCGGCCCCACCCGGACCAGGAGAGACCGTCACTGTGCACACCGTCCCCGGCGACCTCGTCGCCGCTCTCGACATCGGCGGCACCAAGATCGCCGGGGCGCTCGTCGACGGCGGGGGCCGGCTGCTCGTCCGCGCACGGCGCTCCACCCCGGCGCGGGAGGACGCCACCACGGTCATGGCCGCCGTGGCGGCCGTCCTCGGCGAACTGGCCGCGTCCGCCGACTGGCCCCGGGTGCGGGCCGTGGGCATCGGCAGCGCGGGGCCCGTCGACGCCGCCGCCGGAACGGTCAGCCCCGTCAACGTCCCCGGCTGGCGCGGTTTTCCGCTGGTCGCCGAGGTGACGGCGCGGACGGGCGGGCTGCCGGTGGTGCTGGTCGGCGACGGAGTGGCGATGACCGCCGCCGAGCACTGGCAGGGCGCGGCCCGGGGCCGGTCCAACGCCCTGTGCATGGTGGTCTCCACCGGCGTCGGCGGCGGGCTCGTCCTCGACGGCCGCCTGCACACCGGACCCACCGGCAACGCCGGCCACATCGGGCACATCAGCGTCGATCTGGACGGCGACCCGTGCCCATGCGGTTCCCGCGGCTGTGTGGAGCGCATCGCCAGCGGTCCCAACATCGCCCGCCGGGCGCGGGAAGCGGGCTGGCGCCCGGGCCCGGACGGCGACACGAGCGCGGCGGCCGTCGCCGCGGCCGCGCGCGCGGGTGACGCGCCGGCGCTCGCCTCCTTCGCGCGCGCGGCACAGGCCCTGGCGGCGGGCATCGCGGCGACCGCGACGCTCGTCGAGATCGAGGTGGCCGTCATAGGCGGCGGGGTCGCGGGCGCCGGCGAGGTCCTCTTCGCCCCGCTGCGGGAACGCCTGCGCGATTACGCCACGTTGTCCTTCGCCTCGGGCGTACGGGTCGTGCCCGCCCTGCTCGGCCCCGACGCGGGCCTGGTCGGGGCGGCCGCCGCCGCGGCGCAGGAACGGGGGCTGTGGGGGCGGCTCCCCGGCTGAGCTTTCCCCCTCCTGCGGCCCGGGCCCCATCCCGCTCGCACACGTTTCCGTGGCAAGGTGTTGCGGGCACTGTGTCCGGGGCACGTCACCGGGGCTACGGAGAAGGGGGAACCGTGATCGTCTGGCTGAACGGTGCGTTCAGTGGAGGCAAGACCAGTACGGCGAAGGAACTGGCCGAACTCATCCCGGGCAGCCACCTCTACGACCCCGAGGTGACCGGCGGGGGACTGCGGTACCTGCTGCCGGCGAAGAGAATGAACGAGGTCGGCGACTACCAGGACCTGCCCATCTGGCGGCGGATGGTCGTGGACACGGCGGCGGCGCTGCTCGCGGAGCTGGGCGGGGTGCTCATCGTGCCGATGACCCTGCTGCGCCAGGAGTACCGGGACGAGATCTTCGGCGCGCTGGCGGCCCGCCGGATCCCGGTGCGGCACGTCGTGCTCACCCCCGACGAAACGATCCTGCGGAGGCGCATCGAAGGCCGGGTGGACTACGCGGACGACCCCGCGCGCAGCGAGTCCATCCGGCAGTGGGCCCGCGACCACCTCGCGCCCTATCTGGAGGCGCTGTCCTGGCTGCGCGACGACGCCCTCGCCGTCGACAACAGCCACCTGACGCCACGTGAGACGGCCGAGCGCGTCGCCGAGGCCGTACGCAACGGCACCGCCGGGTTCTGCCCGATCGTCCAGACCCCCGAGCCGACGGCCCAGACGCTCGCCTCGGGCGTCCTGCTCTTCGACGAGCACGACCGGGTGCTCCTCGTCGACCCCACCTACAAGCCCGGCTGGGAGTTCCCCGGTGGCGTCGTCGAGCCCGGCGAGGCCCCCGCCCGCGCGGGGATGCGCGAGGTCGCCGAGGAGATCGGCATCGAACTCACCGCCGTGCCACGGCTGCTGGTCGTCGACTGGGAGCCGCCCAAACCCCCCGGTTTCGGCGGGCTGCGCTTCCTCTTCGACGGCGGGCGGCTGACCTCGGCCGACGCCCACCGGCTGCTGCTGCCCGGCTCGGAGCTGCGCGGCTGGCGGTTCGTGACCGAGGACGAGGCGGCCACGATGCTGCCGCCGGTGCGGCTGAGCAGGCTGCGGTGGGCGCTGCGCGCCCGCGAACTGGGGCGGCCGCTCAACCTCGAGGCGGGGGTTCCCGTGGGTGACCCACGCGAACCCCCTGCCCCGCGCAACTAGCGCTTGCTCTCCGCGTAGCGGGTGAGGAAGAGGGCCTCGGCCAGGGACAGCCGCTCCAGCTCCTCGGGCGAGACGCTCTCGTTCACCGCGTGGATCTGGGCCTCCGGCTCGCTCAGGCCGATCAGCAGGATCTCGGTGTCCGGGTAGAGCGCGGCCAGGGTGTTGCACAGCGGAATCGAGCCGCCCATGCCGGCCGTCTGCATCTCCTCACCCGGGTAGGCGATCCGCATCGCCGCCGCCATCGACGCGTACGCCGGGCTGCTGGTGTCCGCGCGGAACGGCTGGCCCTGGCCGACCTGCTCGACCGCGACGCGGGCGTTCCACGGGGTGCCCTTCTCCAGGTGCGCGTTCAGCAGCTTCGTCGCCTCGGCGGCGTCCATGCCCGGCGGGACCCGCAGGCTGATCAGCGCCCGCGCGCTCGCGTGCACGGACGGCGTGGCGCCGATCACCGGCGGGCAGTCGATGCCGAGCACGGTGACGGCCGGACGGGCCCACAGGCGGTCGGCCACCGTGCCGGAACCGACGAGGCCGACGCCGTCGAGGACCTTCGCGTCCTTGCGGAAGTCCTCCTCGGGGTACTGCAGTCCCTCCCAGACGCCGTCCGCCTCCAGGCCGTCCACGGTGGTCGAGCCGTCCTCGGCGCGCAGCGAGTCGAGCGCGCGGATCAGCGCGGCCAGCGCGTCCGGCGCGGCACCGCCGAACATGCCCGAGTGCAGATTGCCCTCCAGCGTGTCCACCCGCACCCGGACCAGGGTCATGCCGCGCAGCGTCGCCGTCACCGTCGGCAGCCCCAGACGGAAGTTGCCGGCGTCACCGATGACGATCGCGTCGGCCGTCAGCAGCTCCGGGTGCGCCTCGGCGTAGCGCTCCAGGCCGCCCGTGCCCTGCTCCTCGGAGCCCTCGACGATGACCTTGACGTTGACCGGCACGCCGCCGTGCTCCTTGAGCGCCCGCAGGGCGGTCAGGTGCATGATCAGCCCGCCCTTGCAGTCGGCGGCACCCCGCCCGTACCAGCGGCCGTCGCGCTCGGTCAGCTCGAACGGCGGGGAGATCCAGGCGGACTCGTCCAGCGGCGGCTGCACGTCGTAGTGCGCGTACAGCAGCACTGTCGGGGCCCCGGCCGGGCCCGGCAGGTAGCCGTAGACCGACTGCGTGCCGTCGGGGGTGTCGAGGAGGGCGACGTCCTCGAAGCCCTCCGCGCGCAGCGCGTCCGCCACCCAGTTCGCGGCGGCCTCGCACTCGCTCCTGGGGAACTGCGCCTCGTCCGCGACCGACGCGAAGGCGACCAGCTCGGCCAGTTCGGTCCTGGCGCGGGACTGCAGCGAGGCGACGGTCGTCGCGAGCGCGGCCGGGTCCGGCTGGCGGATCGAGGACGTGTCCATGGAACGCTCCTTGTGGGCGCGGCGTTATGTCCGTACGTACGGGCGATTGCGTCACCGATCCTGCCATGTCCCGCCCCCGGCCCCACCCGGTGGTCCGTACGCGGTTCCCACGGGCATCGCCACGGACGGCGGGCCTTAGGATGCGGGCGGTAGCGGTAGCCGGTGATCGAGCGGGGAGTGGAAGCACAGGTGAGCAGCGACAACGCAGCCCGGGAAGCGGGCCGGGACGCAGCCGGGGAGAGCGAGCGGGTCTGGGACGTCGTGGTGGTGGGCGCGGGGCCGGCCGGCGCCTCGGCCGCCCACGCGGCGGCCTCCTCGGGCCGCCGGGTGCTGCTCCTGGAGAAGGCCGAACTGCCGCGCTACAAGACCTGCGGAGGCGGCATCATCGGCCCCTCGCGCGACGCGCTGCCGCCCGGCTTCGAACTGCCCCTGCGTGACCGGGTGCACGCCGTGACCTTCTCCCTCAACGGGAAGCTCACGCGCACCCGCCGCTCCAAGCGGATGCTCTTCGGGCTCATCAACCGGCCCGAGTTCGACGCCGGCCTCGTCGAGGTCGCCAGGGCCGCCGGCGCCGAGGTGCGCACGGGGGTGACCGTCTCCCGCGTCGAGCAGCACGGCCCGTCCGTGCCCGACCGGCGCACCGTGGCCGTCGTCCTGGGCGACGGCAGCACGGTCCACGCCCGCGCCGTCGTCGGCGCGGACGGCAGCGCCGGGCGCATCGGGGCACACGTCGGAGTGAAGCTCGAGCAGGTCGACCTCGGCCTGGAGGCCGAGATCCCGGTGCCCCCCACCGTCGCCGAGGACTGGGCCGGGCGGGTCCACCTCGACTGGGGGCCCATTCCCGGCAGTTACGGCTGGGTCTTCCCCAAGGGCGACACCCTGACCGTCGGGGTGATCTCGGCGCGCGGCGAGGGCTCCGCCACGAAGCGCTATCTGGAGGACTTCATCGCCCGCCTGGGGCTGGCGGGCTTCGAGCCGAGCATCTCCTCCGGTCACCTGACCCGTTGCCGCTCCGACGACTCCCCGCTCTCCCGCGGCCGCGTCATCGTGTGCGGCGACGCGGCGGGGCTGCTGGAGCCCTGGACCCGCGAGGGCATCTCCTTCGCCCTGCGCTCGGGGCGCCTGGCGGGGGAGTGGGCCGTGCGCATCGCCGAGGCGCAGGACGCGGTCGACGCGCGCCGCCAGGCCCTCAACTACGCGTTCGCCATCAAGGCCGGCCTCGGCGTGGAGATGGGCGTCGGGCGCCGCATGCTCACCCTCTTCGAGCGCCGCCCCGGCCTGATACACGCCGCGGTCACCGGCTTCCGGCCGGCCTGGCGGGCCTTCGCCCGGATCACGCGCGGCTCGACGACGCTCGCCGAGATCGTCCGTACGCATCCGCTGGCGCGCCGCACCCTTTCGGCGATGGACCGGGCCTGAGGTGGTGCGTCCGCGCCGTCGGTGACGGGGCGGGGCGGTTGTCAGAAGAGGGGCTCTGTGGCGGGAGCCTGGTCGGGTATCCGTATCGCGGTCGTCCGTGCCGTCGTCGGCGCGTCCGGGGCGGCGGCCGCGAGCGGCCATCCCGCCAGTTGGCGTGCGTCCACCAGCAACGGTCGTCCGTCCGCCGCGTCCAGATAGACATCCGGTCCGGCCACGGCCGTCACCCGGCCCGCCACCGTGCGCCCGGCGGCCAGTTCCACCAGGGCGTGTCCCGGCCGTATCCCCTCCAGATGGAACGCCTCGTCGTGGTGCACCGGCAGGTAGGTCCGGATCGTCAGTGACTCCGGCAGGCCCGTGAGCCCCCGCGCCCGCTCGTGCAGTGCGGCCAGCTCCGCCGCCCTGCGCTCCCGCGGGGGCAGGGGGACGCGGGCGGCTCGCTTGGCCGCGTACGGGAAGCGGTCCGGCACCGCGAGCGCCGCGCCCAGCACCGCCTCCGCCCGGCGCGCCGCCATCAGGGGACCGCGCCCGAGCAGGGCGTAGGACAGCGCGGCCTGTTCCAGCAGCCGTACGCCCTCCCGCTCGGCGGCCGTGATGCCGACCTTGGCCAGGCCGGGGGCGAACCACGCGAGGTACACGTCGTACGGGCGCGGGTCGTCGGCGATGGTGTCGGCCGCCACCGAGTGCGACCGGTCCAGCCGGGCGCACTGCCCGCACTGCGCCGACACGGCGCCGCCCGGCACCTCCGCCCCCACCGGGCAGGGGGTGTGCCGGCCGCTTCTGCGGACCCCGACGCAGCGCCGCCGCTCACCCGTGGTGAACGCCAGCGTCCGCCCCGGTGGCAACGCCGACAGTCGTTCTTCCTGTACCGGATGCCGCCATACCAGCGCAGGCCCCTGGGCGCTCCACCTCAGCCCGGCGCACTGCCACAGCCCGCTCTCCGCACCCATGCCCGCCCCACCCCTTCCGCCTGAAGGTCCGCCGTAGCCGATGTGTCCATGGTGGCAGCGACCACTGACAACGCCGGAGCCCTACCCGGCCCGCACCCCCGCCCGCCGCGTCGCGTACGCGATCAGTGCCGCCATGGCCGACAGGGCGGCCACCGTGGTCAGCGCCACGGGCAGGGAGAACCAGTCCGCGAGGAAGCCGATGGCCGGCGGGCCCAGGAGCATGCCGCCGTAGCCGAACGTGGACGCGGCGGCGACCCCGGCGGGGCCCGCCAGTTCGCCGGCCCGGCCGATGGCGACCGGGAAGATGTTGGCCAGCCCCAGTCCGGTGACGGCGAAGCCGGCGAACGCCACCCACACCGTCGGCGCCAGCGAACCGATCAGCATGCCCAGGGCAGCCGTCGCCCCGCCCGCGACCAGCACTCTCGTCTGGCCCAGGCGTTCGAGGAGCGCGGTGCCGGACAGCCGGCCGACGGTCATCGCGAGCGCGAAGGCGGAGTAGCCGACGGCCGCCAGGCCCGGGCGGGCGGAGAGGTCCTGTTCGAGGTGGAGCGCGCCCCAGTCGGCGAGGGCCCCCTCGCCGTAGGCCGTGCACAGGGCGATCACGCCGAAGACGGTGATCAGCCGGCGCTCCCGGCCGGTGGCGCGGCGCCGGCCGACCGGGTCCGGCGCGGCCCCGGCGCGCGGCGGCCGGGGTGCGGGGTGGGCGAGGAGGGCGCGGCCCGCCACCGCGGCGACGACGAGGCCGATCGCGGTCAGGAGCAGCAGGTGGCGCGTGGCCGAGAGGTGACCGGCGACCAGGCCGCCGAGGCCGGCGCCGAGCATCCCGCCGACGCTGAACGCGGCGTGGAAGCCGGGCATCACCGGCCTGCGCAGCGCCGCGACGAGGTCGACGGCGGCGCTGTTCATGGCGACGTTGATGCCGCCGTAGGCGGCGCCGAAGACGAGCAGGACGAGTCCGAGCGTGAGCGCGGAGTGGGTCAGCGGGGGCAGCGCGATGCCCAGGGACATCACCAGGGCGGCGGCGACCGTGACGGGATGGCTGCCGAAGCGTTGGCACAGGCGGCCTGTCACCATCATGGTGGCGACCGCGCCGGCCGACACGCCGAGCAGGGCCATACCGAGGTCGCCCGCGGAGGCTCCGGTCTGCTCCTTGATCGCGGGGATGCGGACCACCCACCCGGCGAAGAGGAAGCCGTCGAGGGCGAAGAAGAGGGTCAGGGCGGTACGGAGGCGGCGCAGGGCGGTGGTGTCCGAAACCGGACGTTGTCCCCGCAGAATGGCCGTCCGTATTTTGTTTAGCGTCGGCACAAAGTCAGAATAGGGGCGTGACCCAGACTCGGACAACACGTTTGGAGCGGGGCCGCGGCGCCCTCGGCCCCGCACTGGCGCTCGTACACACCGGCCGCGCCCCCACGCGCGCCGTGCTCACCGCCGAGCTCGGGGTGACCCGCGCGACCGCCGGTGCCGTGGCCGCCGAGCTGGAGGCGCTGGGACTGATCCAGGTCGACCCCCGCCCCGCGGCCGCCGCCGGCTCCCAGGGACGCCCCTCGCACCGGCTCTCCATCGCACCGAACGGCCCCGTCGTCCTCGCCGCGCAGATCCACGCCGACGGCTTCCGCGCCGCCCTCGTCGGCCTCGGCGGCCGGATGGTCGCGACCGCGCCCGGCTGTATGACGGTGCCCGCGGACCCCGCGCACATCATCGACGCCGTGGTCGAGGCCGGTGCCGGGCTGCTGCGGGAGACCGGGCGGCGCTGCCTGGGCGCGGGGCTCGCGGTGCCCTCGGCCGTCGCCGAACCGGACGGTACGGCGCTCAATCCGCTGCACCTGTCCTGGCCCGCGGGCGCTCCCGTGCGCGAGCTGTTCACCGAGGCCCTCGCCACGTTTGGGGTGCACGGCCCCGGCGGCACCCCGGTGCCGGGCGTCGCCGGCAACGACGTCAACCTCGCCGCCCTCGCCGAGCACCGGCACGGCGCCGGCCGTGGCGCCCGGCACCTGCTGTGCGTGGCCACCGGCCACCGCGGCGTCGGCGGCGCGCTCGTCGTCGACGGCCGCCTGCACACCGGCAGTTCCGGCCTCGCCCTGGAGGTCGGCCACCTCACCGTCAACCCGGCGGGCCTGCCCTGTCACTGCGGCAGCCGCGGCTGCCTCGACGTCGAGACCGACCCGCTGGCCTTCCTCACCGCCGCCGGCCGCGAACCGGGGCCGGCCGTGTCGCTGCTCCAGCAATCCCGGGACCTGCTCCGTTTGGAGTACACGGATCCAGCCGTCCGGAGCGCCGCCGAGACCGTCGTCGACCGGCTGGGCCTGGGCCTCGCGGGGCTGGTCAACATCCTCAACCCGGACCGCATCGTCCTGGGAGGGCTGCACCGCGAGCTGCTCGAGGCCGACCCCGAGCGGCTGCGCGCGGTCGTCGCCGACCGCAGTCTGTGGGGGCGCAGCGGCAGCGTGCCCATCCTGTCCGGCACCCTCGACTTCAACAGCCTCATCGGTGCCGCGGAGGCCGCCTGGCAGCCGGTCCTGGACGATCCGCTGGGGGCCCTCGGCTGAGCCGGTACGCGTCAGCGCTCCGGACCCGTCCGGCCGGGAGCGCCGTGGCCGGACACCTGGGCGGCCGGGCCCTGCCGGGCCCGGCCGTCGTCCCTGCCCGCCGCCGGGTCAGCCGTGGACGGCGGACCGGGCGGGGGAGTGTGCGCGCAGCGCCGTCGGCCGCAGCCTGACGGGGGCGCCCGCGAAGGCAGGTTCGTCGAGGGTCGCCAGGACGAGCGCCGACCGGTCGAAGGCGACGGCGCCCTCGGTGTTCCGCGCGACCTTGGGGGCGGTGGCGGGAGTGGTCTGCGGGACAGGAAGCGTGAACCAGACGACCTTTCCGCCGTCGTGGCTCTCCTTGACGCCCCAGCTCGAGCTGAGCGCGGCGACCAGGGCGAGCCCGCGGCCGTGGGTGCTGTCGCATCCGGCGTCACCGAGCGTCGGCAGCCGGGGGTCGTGGTCGCGCACCGAGACCGTGAGCCGGTCCAGCATGAGGTCGATCTCGACCGTGCACCGTTTGTCCGGCTCCGCGTGCTGGTGAACATTGGTCAGAAGCTCGGTGACGCCGAGCGCGGCACGGTCGATGAGCGGATCGAGATGCCAGTAGCGCAGCTGCGCAGATACGATTCTGCGGACCTGGCCGATCCGCGGCGGCAGAGCCTGGAGCTCCACGGTGCAGTGCTTGTTCACTCGGCTGATCACGGCTGCGACTCCCTGAAGAAGTAGGGCTAGCCTGATTCAGATACGCGTGGCGATACGCGCGGAACGCGTGGCGATACGCGCCTTTTTCCTCCACCGGCGGCGACCGGCCGCCCGTCCTGTCGGCGGGAACCGGCCCAGATGTCACCACTGGCCCAGAGCGTGACCGCCGACCACCCTCAGTGATGCCGGTACGAATAAAGCGTCGACTCTCGCGGCGACCTTCGCAACTCCTGCACCCCTCAGTGCTTCGCCGTGCTTCCGTGCGCCGACCGCACGACCTCAAGGAAGCGGTTGACCGCGGCCGCTCCACCGCTCTCGGAGACGGCGCCGGGGCTGCCCAGGGTGAGCACGTAGCGGTTGCCGTTCACCGTCGCCCGCGCCCGGTCGCGGGCGGAGAACCACGGCTTGCTCGCCTGGACCGAGTCCACCGGAGCGCTGTCGATCTCGCGGCCGTAGCTGGTCAGCAGCTCCAGCCGGCCGTCCTGGATCTTCACCTGTCCGGCCCGGGTCAGGGAGCGGCGGGAACGCTCGATCCGCACCCCTGTCGCATTGAACTCCGGTTCCGCCACGGCGCACCGCCTCTCCGGCCGAATGGGCTGCCCTCCTGCGCAGTCTGCCCGTGAGCAGGCTCGGACACCAGTGCACCTTTATGATCGAAACGCCCGAGTGATCCATGGGAGCCCGTACGGAGTGGGTCCGGCGGCCATCGGCATCGTGAGGAGCGCCGCGTGAACGGCTCAGCGCACCCCGGGGCGTCCGGCCCCGCCGCCCCGACCCTCGACGTGGACCGCAGCGACCCGGCGTACCGGGCCTGGCTCAAGGAGGCGGTCCGCAAGGTCCAGGCCGACGCGAACCGCTCCGCCGACACCCATCTGCTGCGTTTCCCCCTCCCCCAGGAGTGGGGAATCGACCTCTACTTCAAGGACGAGTCCACCCACCCCACCGGCAGCCTCAAGCACCGCCTGGCCCGCTCGCTGTTCCTCTACGGCCTGTGCAACGGCTGGATCCGGCCCGAGGCGTCCGTCATCGAGGCGTCCAGCGGCTCCACCGCCGTCTCCGAGGCCTACTTCGCCCAGCTGATCGGCGTGCCCTTCATCGCCGTCATGCCGCGCACCACGAGCCGGGAGAAGTGCCGGCTGATCGAGTTCCACGGCGGCCGGTGCCATTTCGTGGACGACCCCCGGGCGATGTACGAGGAGGCGGCCTTGCTCGCCCGGCGCTCCGGCGGCCACTACATCGACCAGTTCACCTACGCGGAGCGGGCCACCGACTGGCGCGGCAACAACAACATCGCCGAGTCCATCTACAGCCAGCTCCGGCTCGAGCGCTATCCCGAGCCGGCCTGGATCGTGGCCACCGCGGGCACCGGCGGCACCTCGGCGACCATCGCCCGCTACATCCGCTACATGCAGTACGACACGCGTGTCTGCGTCGCCGACCCGGAGAACTCCTGCTTCTTCGACGGCTGGCGCGACCACGACCCCGCCGCCCGCAGCGACCGCGGCTCGCGCATCGAGGGCATCGGCCGGCCGCGCATGGAACCCAGCTTCGTGCCGGGCGCGATCGACCGGATGATGAAGGTCCCCGACGCCGCCAGCGTCGCGGCCGTACGCGCCCTCGAGCACGCCATCGGCCGCAAGGCCGGCGGCTCCACCGGCACCGGGCTGTGGAGCTCGCTGAAGATCGTCGCGGAGATGGTCGGCGAGGGGCGTACGGGCAGCGTGGTCACCCTCATCTGCGACCCGGGCGAGCGCTACCTCGACAAGTACTTCTCCGACGCCTGGCTCTTCGAACAGGGCCTGGACATCCAGCCCTACGCCATGACCATCAGCACCTTCCTCGCGACCGGCCGCTGGCACGGCTGACCCCCGCGCCCCTCAGGCCCCTCAGGCCCCTCAGGCCTCTCAATCCATGGGGCGGCGCACGTCCGCCCCGTCCGGCGAGGGGTGTGCCACCACCAGCTCCGGCAGCCGCTCGGCGATCTCCGCGCGGACGGCGACCGGCAGCCCGGCATCCGTCACCAGCGCGTCGACGTCCTCCAGCGCGGCGAACGAACTCAAGCCCACCGTCCCCCACTTGGTGTGGTCCGCCAGCACCACGACCCGCCGTGCCGAGCGCACGAAGTGCCGGTTCGTCTCCGCCTCCGCGAGATTCGGCGTCGACAGGCCCGCCGTCACGGATATGCCGTGCACCCCGAGGAACAGCACATCGAAGTGCAGCGACCGGATCGCCGCGTCCGCCACCGGCCCCACCAGGGTGTCGGACGGCGTGCGCACCCCACCCGTCAGCACGACCGTCGCCGCACCAGGCCGGGCCGCCGGGCCGGACGCCGCGACCGACCGCTGGGCGCTGTGGAACACCTCCGCGACCCGCACCGAATTCGTGACGACCGTCAGATCGGGGATGTCCACCAGCTGATGTGCCAGAGCGAAGGCCGTCGTCCCGCCCGCCAGCGCTATCGCGCTGCCCCGCGCGACCATCCTCGCCGCCGCCCGCGCGATGTCCTCCTTGGCGCTGAGCTCCAGCGCCGACTTCGCCTCGAAGCCGGGCTCGTGCGTGGTCGCGTCGGCCACCGGCACCGCCCCGCCGTGCACCTTCTCCACGACCCCCTGACGCGCCAGCGCGTCCAGATCCCGGCGGACCGTCATGTCCGAGACCTTCAGACGCCGCGTCAGTTCGTTGACCCGCACCCCGCCGCGCCGTCTGACCTCGTCGAGGATCAGGGCGCGTCGCTGCTCCGCCAGGAGGTTCTGGTTGTCGCTCACCCGGCCCGTCCCTTCCGGTCGGCCACCGTTCACCATGTGCGCACATCCTCCCACGCACATATGACAGCGGTCCTTCCCTCAAGCGGGCGGCAGTTCCGGCAGATCCTGCGGGTACAACAGGGTCAGATCGTCGGTGCTCGGCGCCGGCAGCTGCGCCACCCGGCCCGCGTGCCGCTCCACCATCGCCTCGAACGTCTGCCGGGCGGTGCGGCCGTTGCCGAACGCCGGCCCCTTGGGGATGGCCGTGAAATAGCGCAGCAACGCCTCGGCCGCGCCCTCGCCGATGCGGTACTCGTGCTCGTCCGCCTGCTGCCGCACGATGCGCAGCAGCTCCTCCGGCGCGTAGTCGCCGAAGGTGATGGTGCGCGAAAACCGGGAGGCGACGCCCGGATTGACGGTCAGGAAGCGCCGCATCTCGGCGGTGTAGCCGGCGACGATGACCACGACCTCGTCCCGGTGGTCCTCCATCAGCTTCACCAGCGTGTCGATGGCCTCACGGCCGAAATCCCGCCCCGAGTCCTCCGGGCACAACGCGTACGCCTCGTCGATGAAGAGCACCCCGCCGCGCGCCCGGTCGAACGCCTCCTGGGTCCGCAGCGCGGTCGAGCCGATGTGCTCCCCCACCAGGTCCACCCGCGACACCTCGACCAGATGACCGCGCTCCAGCACGCCCAGGGAGGCGAGGATCTCGCCGTAGAGGCGGGCGACGGTGGTCTTGCCGGTGCCCGGGGAGCCGGTGAAGACCAGATGCCGGCGCACGGAGGCGGCCTTGAGCCCCGCCTGCATACGGCGCCGGCCGACCTCGATCATGTCCGTCAGGGCCCGCACCTCGCGTTTGACGCTCTCCAGGCCCACCAGCGCGTCCAGTTCACCGAGCACGGCCGCCGAGGCCCGCACGGGCTCGGCGGCGGCCGCTGCGGGACCGGGCTGCCGCTGCGCCGGCACCGCGACCGCCGCGCTGCGGACCGCCGTCTGCACGGCGGCCACCGGTGCGCCCGTGGCCGACGAGGGCCCCTGCACGGCGCCCTCGTCGCTCGTACAGCCGTGGCTGACCGGCCCCTCCTCGGCGAATTCGTAGCCGCCGCGCACGCACCGCTCCGTGCGGCACCCCGTCAGGGTGGTGCGGCACCCGTCGATGACGTGGAAGCCGTAGCCGGCGCTGCCCGTCACCCGGCAGCCGTCGAACGTCCCCCGGCCCTCCGCCGACACGTAGAAGCCCGCCTCCGACGGCGAGGTCACCGTGCAGCGCTCGACGACGGGGTCCGCGCCCTTGGTGACGATGACCCCGGTCGAGGTCGCGTCGACGGTGCAGCCCGCGAGCCTGCCGCCGCTGCCGTGGCCGCGGAACCACACCCCGGTGGTGGCCTCCCGGATCCGGCAGTCCTCCAGGTGCGCGGCCGCGCCGCCGCTCACCGACACGGCGGTGCCGCGCACCCGGGACACGTCGCTGTCCGAGACGTCCGCGCGCGAGCCCCGGTCCAGGACGAACAGCGCGTCCGGCACGTCGTGCACCCGGCAGGAGGCGAGGTCGGCGCTCGCCCCGTCGCTGACCCACACCGCCGGATAGTCGCCCGTGCTGTCGTGGATCTCGCACCCGGCCGCCTCCACGCGCGTGCCCGGATCCCACACCGACAGGCCGTTGCGCCCGAACCGCCGCACGGCCGAGCGCGTCATCGTCAGCACCGAGCGCGAGCGCAGGTCGACCGCGTTCTCCGGGACGTCGTGGATGTCGCAGTCGGCCAGGGTCAGCACGGCGTCGGTGTCCAGCGTCACGCCGTCGGCGGACGTGCGGTGCACCCGGCAGTCCGTCAGGTGCCCGGTGGCCCGCGACGCCACCTGCACCCCGGTGCCCGTGATCTCGTACACCTCGCAGCCGACCGCCTCCAGGGCACTGCCCTCGCCGGTCAGCGACAGCCCCGCACCCCGCGCGTGGTGCACCCGGCAGCGCTCCAGGCGCGGTTCGGCGCCGCCGCGCACGCTGACGCCCGACTGCCCGGCCGCCACCACCTCGCACTCCTCGAAGACGCCGCCCGCCCGGTCGAGCACGCTGATGCCGACGCCGCCGGGGTTCTCGACGGTGCAGCGGCGCACCGTCGGCCGTGCTCCGCCGCGCACCTCGATGCCGGCGGCCGAGCGCGTCACCACGCGCAGGTCGGCCAGGTCCGGCTCGGCACCGTCCTCGACCAGGAGCGCCGGCTCGGTGGCGTCATGGCCCTCGATCCACAGGTCCCGCAGCGTTGCCGAGGCCCGTACGGTCACGGCCACGCCCTCGGAGGGGGCGATCCGCACCGAGCCGCGCGCGCCCTCGCTGCCCCGCAGGGTGACGGCCCGGGCCACGACGAGGTTCTCCCGGTAGGTGCCGGGCGCCACCGACAGCACGTCGCCGTCGGCCGCCGCCTCGAGGGCGGACGTGAGGGAGTCGTACTCCCCGGTGCGGCGCCGCCAGCGGGAGGTGCCGGTGTGTGTCACCAGGACGGTTCCCACCCCCTTGGCTCTTCCCGGCTGCGGGCCGCTCCCGCCGCTCCCGACGCTCAGAGGGTTGAAAGACGCGGGACGTTCGCCCACCGGTGGACCTCCTCCTTCGGAACAGCAAGATCGTGAGGGAGGGAGAGACCGCCCTGACCTTCCGTGCTCAAGAGGATAGGGGCCGACACCGGGCCGACGAGCCGGGATACGAAGGACGAAAGGCGGGGAAGCGGAACACCGGCGCCCGCCACGGGCCCGAGCGCCCCGTCCGCGCGGGCGGCGTCAGCCCTGGATCTCCACGCAGGTCCGTCCCCGGGGCTGGACCTTCTCGTTGATGTGCTCGAACGCCTCGGCGCAGATCCGCGTGCGAGGGGCGACCATGCGCCCCAGGCCCATCGTGTACCGCGAGCCCTCGTGCCAGTGCTGCAGCGCGCTGTCGCCGTTCAAGCCGCCGCCGGTGAGGTGGAAGTGACCGAAGAACGAACTGCCCGGTGAGGGGGTGACATGTGCCTTGGCGACGTAACGCCCGCTTCCTTCGACCGTGAGGCAGGTGTATCCCGAACACCTGCTGCCTCCCGCGGAAGAGGGGGGCGTGAAGACGGTGAGGAGCGCCAGGGCGCCCGTCACGCTCGCGCCCGTCCGCAGCAGAGCCCGGCGTGCCCGTGCGGCGATTCGCTTCATGTGGTCCGTCCGTCCTTCGGGTAAGGGGGGCCACGCGAGACGGCCCCGACGTCTGGGGTCTGTTGCATGCCCAGGCCGTCCGGATTGATCCGGCCTGTCACCCGTGTGGCGCAACGGGAATCGATCCGCCCCGCCGGGCGCGGTCAGCTTCCCGCGTCCGCCCGGCCCCAGGTGTGCGCGGCCCGCTCCCAGGCCCGGTCCCATTGCGCGGACCGGCGTTGGGCGAGGCGCCAGACCACCAGGCGCCGCGCCCCCTCCACCAGGCCGGCCGCGGCTGCGGCGGAGCCCAGGCCGGCGAGGACGGTGTGCACGGTGGCGGTGGCGTCGTCCATGGGGCGGCCGGTGACCTGGCCCCGGTCGTCCGTCCACAGCGGGAACCGCTCGCCGGGGCGTGCGGGCTGACGGACGGCCACCAGTCCCGTGCGGACCCGGCCCGCCGGGTCCTGCCAGCGGGCGAGGACCCGGCGGTAGCCCTCGCGGCCGGCGGTGGACTCGTGGTCGGTGCCGTCGGATCCGCCCGATACCGAGCGCACGGTGGTGGCGCTCACCAGGTGCCGGTGCAGCTGCTGCTCGCGCACGGTCTTGCGCAGCGCTTCGTGGGCGAGGGAGCCGGTGACCCAGCCGACGGCCGGTCCCAGCACGAGCATCAGCACCACGGCGGCCACCCCCACCCAGGCCTGGAGGACATCGCTCCGGCGGCGCAGCGGATTGCGTCGCCACCGCCATACGAACGCCGTCGCACGCATGGTGCTCACCCCCTACGCGTCCGTAAATACCTCACACAGGGCATCGCATGCGGAGGAAGGCGGCGGAGAGAGCAAATTCACCCCCCGCGGATGTCGGCAGCGGCGGCGCGTTGACGTGCGGCGTCAAGAGACGTGAAGGGCCGTGGAAGGACCGTGAAAGGGGGCGTGTCGGCAGCGCGATGCGCGGCGGGCGGGCCGGGGGTGGCCGTGCCGGGGGGATGTCAGCCGAGGATCTCCACGGGGTCCCCGACGCGCACGACGCCGGTGTGCTCCGGGATCAGGTTCTGGCCGAACACCAGCGACTTGCCGATGCGGTGGTGCCGGGCGAGCGTCCGCAGCGGCTCCTTGCCGCGCTCGGCCGTGTGCTGGTCGGTGGTGGTGATGACGCAGCGGCCGCACGGCTTGACGACGCGGAAGACGACCTCGCCGACGCGCACCCGGCGCCAGTGGTCCTCGGCCCAGGGCTCGGTGCCGTCGACGACGACGTTGGGCCGGAAGCGGTCCATGGGCAGCGGGCCCTCGCCGGGGTGGTCGCCCCCGGCGATCAGGGAGTTGAGCGCCCGCAGCGAGGCGGTCGTGGTGAGCAGCAGCGGATAGCCGTCGGCGAAGCTGACCGTCTCACCGGGGGCCGCGTACCGCTGGTCGATCGGGCGGCGCCGCGCGGGATCGTCCATGTACAGCAGCTGGGCGCCGGTGCCCAGGAGGGCGCTCAGCCAGGCGTCGGCCGCGGCCCCCGCCCGTATCGCCTCCACCTTGTCGTCGAACAGCTCCACGGTGGTCGTGCCGCCCCCGGCCGCCGGCGCGGCGACGTCGAGCGGCGCGACCCCCGGGGCGGTGAGCCGGACCCCGCCGCCCGGCAGCGGCTCGGCCGACGCCAAGGCGAGCGTCGGCTGTTGTCGTTGGGTGATGCACCGGCCCTCCGGCGTCGCCGCCATCCACCTCCGGTCCCCGGCGAGCCCCCACGGCTCCACGACCGCCTCGTCCGGCACGCACCCCGCCATCGACTTGACCGGATAGAAATGGATCGCGTTCAGTACAGGCTTGGACATGTGCCCATCTTGCCAGCCGGATATGACAGTTGGCAGGACGGGCCGGACCCGCCGGGACGGCGGACCCCGCCCGGGCCGCGGTCAGTAGCCTCCCTGCTCCGGGTAGGGGCGGTTGCCGTACTGCTCCTCGTACGAGGCCGGACGGGGCGCCACCGGACGCATCCCCTCATATCCCCCCGGCGCCGGGCGCTGCTGGTACTGCTGCGGTCCCGGGTAGCCGCGCGGGGCCGAGGCCTGCTGCGGGATGTACGGGGCGGGCGCCTGCTGCAGCCCGCCGCCCTGCTGGCCGTACTGCGGGGCCTGGCCGGCGTAGCCGCCCTGCGGGACCTGCGGGCCCGGAGGGGAGGACGGGCCGGAGGGCAGGGCCGGCAGGGCGGGGAGGCTGCTGTTGCCGAAGTTGCTGTTGCCGAAGTCGTACGGCGACGCGACCCGGATCGGCGCGATCTGGGGGGTCCCCCGCTCGGCGACGAGGCTGTCGTAGATGGGGGTGTCCGGAAAAGACGACGAGGCGTAGTAGCCGCCGCCGTAGGTGCTGCGGGGGGAGGTCATAGCCCATAAGTTAAGCCCATGGTGTGCCGGTTGGGGAGCCCGGTATGGGGGTTGATTCCGGTGGTCGCGAGGGCTGTCGAAGACCAATGCGAGCGAACCCGGGAAAATCGGTCGCCAAGGTACGTTGGAATCGTGTAAAGACCGGCTCATTTCGGAGCCGCACGGAGGGGTGGGACATGGGCATGCTGAAAGGCGCCAATATCCGGATTCCTGCACAGGTGGTACGGATCGAAGTGGGCTGGCGCACGGGCCCCGGTGTGCCCGACGTCGACGCCTCGGCTCTTTTGCTGGCGGCCGGCAAAGTCCGCTCGGACGCGGATTTCGTCTTCTATAACCAGCCATCGCACGCCTCCGGCGCGGTGCGGCACGAAGGCAAACGCCCCGCGGGCGATGGCGTGACCGACACCCTCACCGTCGATCTCCGCGCCGTCGAGGGCGCCGTCGGGAGCATCGTGCTCGCGGCGTCGGCCGACGGCGGCAGCTTCGGGCGGGTACCCGGACTCCACATCCGGGTCCTGGACGCCGGCGGCGGCGCGGAGCTGGCCCGCTTCGACAGCCGGGACGCCACCGTCGAGACCGCCTTCGTCCTCGGCGAGCTCTACCGGCGACAGGGCGAGTGGAAGTTCCGCGCCGTGGGGCAGGGCTACGACAGCGGCCTCGCGGGCCTGGCGACCGACTACGGCATCACCGTCGACGAACCGCGGCAGGCGCCCGTACCGCCGCCCCGTGCCGCCGCGCCCTCCGCACCGGCTCCGGCCCCCGCGGCGCCCCGGGCCGCCGCGTCGTCGCCCACCGTCCCGTCGCGCGGCGTACCGGCACCCGCCACGCCGGCCGCCGCTTCCCGCCCCGCCCCGCCGGCCAAGGTCACGCTCACCAAGGACGCCCCGACCGTCTCCCTGGCCAAACAGGGCGGCACCTCGGGCGCCATGCGCGTCAACCTCAACTGGCAGATGCTCAGGCCCGTCGCCACCGGCTGGGGCCGGCGGCTGAGCCAGGCCATGGCCGCGTCCACGAGCCTGGACCTCGACCTCGGGGCCCTCTTCGAGCTCAGCGACGGCAGCAAGGGCGTGGTGCAGGCCCTCGGCAACTCCTTCGGCTCGCTGCGCCAGCCGCCCTACATCCACCTCGACGGCGACGACCGCACCGGTGCGGTGGAGTCCGGCGAGAATCTCACGATCAACCTCGACCACATCAACGCCTTCCGACGCATCCTCGTCTTCGTCACCATCTACGAGGGCGCCCGCAGCTTCGCCGGTCTCAACGCCACCGTCACCCTCCAGCCACAGCGCGGCGCGGCGATCGACTTCGCGCTCGACGAGTGCACCGTGCAGTCCAACGTCTGTGCGCTCGCCCTCATCACCAACAACGGCGGTGACCTCGTCGTCCAGCGCGAAGCCCGCTACCTGGTGCCCGACCGCGGCGTCAGCCCGCAGCGCGCCCTGGACCAGGCCTACGGCTGGGGACTGCGGTGGACGCCCGGCCGCAAGTGAGCCGTCCCCCGCGGCGGCCCTAGGGCATGGCCTCGGGACGGGCGTACGTACGCCCCTTCCAGGCCGCGCCCCGGCCCCGGTAGTGCTGCACCGCCGAGTCCACCGTCATCAGCAGGTACAGCAGGGCCGTGACCGGCAGCAGCGGCGCGAGCCACAGCGGCCGGCGGTAATAGCGCAGCATCGGCAGGTACGTCCCGGTCATCACCGCCCACGCGCCCGCGCCCAGCGCCGTTGGCACGACGGCGCCGGAGGCCGCACCCGCCACCACGGCCACCGGCGGCGCGAGGTAGATCACGGCCATTCCCGCGACCGTCCCGGCGAGCAGCAGCGGATGGTGCAGCAACTGCGCGTAGGCGCTGCGCGAGACCATCCGCCACAGCGGGCCGAGCCCCCGGTACGGCCGCACGCTGGTCACGCCCCCGGCCAGCCCCAGCCAGATCCGGCCGCCGGAGCGCTGGACGGCCCGGGCCAGCGACACGTCGTCGATGACCGCCTGCCGGATGGTGTCCGGGACGCCCGCCCGCTGCGCGGCGTCCCGGCGCAGGAGGACGCATCCGCCGGCGGCCGCCGCGGTCCGCGCGCCGGGCCGGTTGACCCAGCGGAAGGGGTACAGCTGCGCGAAGAAGTACACGAAGGCCGGGACGATCAGCCGCTCCCAGAAGGTGACCACCCTCAGCCGGGCCATCTGCGACACCAGGTCCAGCCCTTCCGAGCGGGCCGCCGCGACCAATTCCCGCAGGCTGTCGGGGGCGTGGGCGATGTCCGCGTCCGTCAGCAGCAGGTACTCGGCGTCCATGCGGTCGCGCGCGAGCGCCATGCCGTGCCGGACCGCCCACAGCTTGCCCGTCCAGCCCGGGCCGGGCTCTCCGGGCGAGTCCACGGTCAGCGGCAGACCCCCGTGCTCCTTGGCGAGCGCATGGGCCAGCTCGCCCGTTCCGTCCGTACTGCCGTCGTCGACGAGATAAACCTCCGCCCGTCCCGGATAGTCCTGGGCCAGCAGCGACGGCAGGCTCGACGGCAGCACCTGGGCCTCGTCCCGGGCGGGCACCACGATCGCGACCGCCGGCCAGTCCGCGGGCGGGGTACGCCGCGGAAGTCCGACGTCCGTACGCCAGAAGAAGCCCTGCCCCAGGAGCAGCCACCCCCACGCGGCAAGGGAACCGGCAGTGATCCACGTCAGCGCGCTCACCCGCCGCAGTCTGCCGCACGGACACCGGCCGCGGGCGGAAAGCGGCCACCGCGCCCCGGCGGGTCACCGGGCCGGCGGTGCCCGCGCGAAGCCGGCCGGCGCCGGGCCGGTGCCATGGCCGGGGGCACCGGGCCGGGCGGCCCGCCAGACCGCTCCGGTTGCCGGATCGATTAAAGTGAGCGGGTGAAGATCGCGCTCATGGACTCCGGCAATGGCCTACTGGCGGCGGCCGCCGCCGTGCACCGGCTGCGACCCGACGCCGATCTCGTCCTCTCCTCCGACCCCGCCAGCATGCCCTGGGGCCCGCGGACTCCCGAGGACGTCACGGAGCACGCCCTGGCCTGCGCCCGGGCCGCCGCGGCGCACCGCCCGGACGCGCTGATCATCGCCTGCAACACCGCCTCCGTCCACGCGCTGGCCGCGATACGCGCGGAGCTGGAACCGGAGCTCCCGGTCATCGGCACCGTGCCCGCGATCAAGCCCGCCGCGGCGGCCGGCGGCCCGATCGCCATCTGGGCCACCCCGGCCACCACCGGCAGCCACTACCAGCGGGGCCTGATCCGTGACTTCGCCTCCCACGTCGAGGTGACCGAAGTGCCCTGCCCGGGCCTCGCCGACGCCGTGCAGCGGGCCGACACCGACGCCATCGAGATCGCGGTGAAGGCGGCGGCCGCCGCCACACCGCGCCATGTAAGGGGCGTCGTCCTGGGCTGCACCCATTACGAGCTCGTCGCGGAGCGCATTCGCGCGGCCGTCCAGGACCCCTCGCAGCCGCCGCTGGAGCTCTACCACTCCGCCACGGCCGTCGCCGCGCAGGCGCTGCGCCGCATCGGCGCCGAGCCCGCCCCCGACGCCGCGCCGACGGGCAGCCTGACCGTGCTGTTCGGCGGTCGCGAGGCAGAGCTCGAGGCGGCCTCGCTGACCTACGCCGAGGGCCGTTCGCTCCCCGCGGTCAGCGCCGCCCGCCCCTGACACACCCCCTGTCCCGGCCGTCCTGGTCCTTCCGCGCGCACCCCTGCCACGGTGGCGGAACGTGAGTAGGCTGCCCTGTATGAGGGACCACTCCGAGGGCCCGCAGGCTCACGAGGGCTCGCAGAACTCCGGGAACGACGGGAACGACCAGCAGGGCGCGACGTTGCCCGCCGTGTGGACCGGCCGGGCCACCAACCGGGTCCAGTGGCTGCTGGCGGGTGCCGGCGCCGCCTGCCTGGCGCTCGGCATCGAGCTCGCCGTCGACAGCGCGTGGTCCTCCGGCCTCGCCCCCTTGGTGATGGCGGTCGTCGGCTGCGTCGCCGCCGGGCTGCTGATCCTCTACGGCACCCTCGCCTTCGTGCACGTCGCCGTCCGGGTCGACAAGGACACCCTCGAGGTCCGCTGCGGCCACATCGGCGTACCCCGTACCCGCATTCCGCTCAGCCACGTCGTCGGCGCCGACTTCGACCCGCGCGTCACTCCGCGCCAGTGGGGTGGCTGGGGCTACCGCTGGCGTCCGGAGAAGGGCACGGCCGTCGTCGTACGGCGGGGCGAGGGTCTGGTGGTCCGGCTCGGCGACGGCCGGACGTTCACCGTCACCGTGGACGACGCCGAAGCGGCCGTCCGCGTGATCCGTGCGCGCCTGCGCATGCTCGGCGGCGGCGGCCGCACCGCCTCCGCCTGACCCGGCCCGCCCGCCGACGCCCCGCACCCACCCCGGGCTCGTCATGGTCCGGCGCGGCTGCGACTAGGCTCGCGACATGCCGATTCCCGACTTCATCCGCGATCTGCGCGCCGTCGCGGGCAGCCGACTGCTCTGGATGCCCGGCGTCAGCGCCATCGTCCTCGACGACGAAGGGCGGGTCCTGCTCGGCCGCCGCGCCGACACCGGCGGCTGGTCGATCATCGGTGGCATCCCCGAGCCCGGCGAGCAGCCCGCCGCGGCGATCGTGCGCGAGGTCTTCGAGGAGACGGCGGTCCGCTGCACCCCGCGGAAGGTCCTCCTGGTCGAGGCCCTGAAGCAGGTCACCTACCCCAACGGCGACGTCTGCCAGTTCATGGACATCTGCTTCTTGTGCCGTGCGGTGGGCGGCGAGGCGCGCGTCAACGACGACGAGTCGCTGGAGGTGGGCTGGTTCGACGTGGACGCGCTCCCCGAGCTGGAGCCGTTCGCGGTGACCCGCATCAAGCAGGCGGCGGCCGGCGGACCCACCTGGTTCGAGGGGATGGGCGAGGGATGAGGCGCGGCTGACGCCGCACCGGGCGTCCGCGCCGCAGAGCCGACCCGTTAATTGCCCTTTACACATTGCGTGTTAGCGTCGAGGACCGCCCACGGCACGGCCCGCTGTGCCGGGCCCAGTGGGCCAGGGGGCCAGGAGGGGCGGACATGGCGTCGGGGAAGGCAGGGGGGAGCCGCAGTGACCACTCTTGACGAGGGTGCCGCCGAGGAGAGCGACTTATCCTTACGGCGCCGGTCGGCGACGGCGGGCCGCGAGGAGCGGACCGGCGGCCGACGCGGACGGGCCATGGTGCGGCACCCCGTGGTCGCCTCGCTGGCCCTGGCGGCGGTCCTGCACCTGGTGTGGGTGCTGCTGATCGCCAACAGCGGTGGTGATCTCGCCGCGCAGGACGCGTGGGCGGAGTTCGCGCTCCAGCACCCGGACTCGGCGTACAACCTCGCGTGGTACGGCGGGATGCACCCGGTTTCGTACAGTGTCATCTCCCCGTTCCTGATGGCGGCGGTCGGGGTCCGCACGACGATGGTGATCGTGGGCACGATCTCCGCCGGGCTGCTGGCCGTGCTCCTGATGCGCAGCCGCGCCGTGCGCCGACCGCTGTGGCCTGCCCTCTACGGCGCGTTCGCGCTGTTCTGCAACGCGGTCTCGGGCCGGGTGACGTTCGGGATCGGCCTCATGTTCGGCCTGGCAGCCGTGGCCGTGATCTTCTCGTGGCCGGCGGAGCGACGCTCGCGCGCGTGGTCGCACCGGCTCCCCAGGGCCGGGCTCGCCGCCCTGCTCTCGGCGCTGGCCACCGCCTCGAGCCCGGTGGCGGGACTGTACGTGGGGATCGTGGCCGCGGCACTGTGGCTGACCGGGCGGCGCCCCGCCGCCTACGCCCTCGGGTGCTCGCCGGTCCTCGTGGTCGGGCTCTCGGCCTGGCTGTTCCCCTTCTCGGGCACCATGCCGATGGAGCTCACGATGGTGATCCTGCCGGTCCTGAGCTCCGCGGCGGCGTGGGTCTTCGTACCGAAGCAGTGGCGTACGGTGCGGTTCACCTCCCTCCTCTACGCGGTCGGAGTGGTACTGGTCTGGCTGATCCCCTCGCAGATCGGCCTCAACATGACCCGCTTCGGCCTGATCTTCGGCGGGGTGGTGCTGGTCGCCGCGCTGCCGGCGGTCAAGGCTCCCATCCCCGCCGGGCCGCGCGCCACCGGTCGCGGACGGACCGTGCTGGCCCTGGCCGTCGTGGTGGTGACCGTGTGGCAGGGTGCGCAGGCCGCCACCGACGTCGTCAAGACCACGCCCACCGCGTCGTGGGCGCGCGAGCTGGCGCCGCTGCTGGACCAGTTGGACCGGGTCGAGGCGGACCGCGGCCGGGTCGAGGTGGTCCCGGTGCGCAGCCACCGCGAGGCGTCGGCGCTCGCCCCGTACGTCAATCTGGCACGCGGCTGGAACCGCCAGGCGGACATGGAACGCAACCCGCTGTTCTACGACCGCGACAAGCAGCTGTCACCGGCCGGCTATCACCAGTGGCTGCGCCACTGGGCGGTGCGGTTCGTCGTGCTGCCCACGGGCGACCCGGACGGTGCCGGCGAGGCGGAGGCGCGACTGGTCGCGCGCGGGCAGCCCTACCTGGACCGGCTGTGGTCCGACGCCAACTGGAAGCTCTACAAGGTCCAGGACCCCACCCCGTTGGCCGCACCGGAGGCCACGGTGACGCGGGTGCGGGCCGAGGAGGTGATCCTCCAGGTGCACAGGCCGGGCCGGGTGCTCATCCGCATCCCGTACTCGCCGTGGCTCGGCCTGATCGACAGCCGGGGCAACAACGTCAAGCGGCCGCAGAAGAGCGACAAGGGCCTCCCCGCGGTCAATGCCCAGGGCTGTCTGACCAAGGCCCCTCAGGAGGCGAACGAAGGCCAGTCGCACGACGAGTGGACGGTGCTGCACGCGCCGCGCGCCGGCGAGTACCGGATAGGGGCGCGCTACAAGCTGCCGCGCGGCACCCCCTGCCCTGACGAGTTGGTGGAGTAGGCCCTCAAAACAAGAGCGGGTCCGTAGCCGCTCGATTCGTGGACGGCGCCGGCTTTCCATCACCCTGGAATTCTTTCCGGGGCGGCGGACGGCTGAATCGGCATGCCGTCGCACCGTGCCGCGCCATGAAAGGCCGACGGTGCCACGTGTCCTATGTCACGCCGTCATATTCCTCTGACAGTCGTTCCCATGGGCCCGAGTTGCTGCCTACGATGCTTCACCCGACCTTGCCTCATTCCTTTTGAAAGGCTCATTCGGTCCATGTCTTTGGAAAGAAGCCGTAGTGCCCGGCGCATAGGCGTGATGTTCCACCGGGACCTCCCCCCTGAGGAACTGGTTCCGTTCGCGCGCGAAATCGACGCGTCAGGCGCCGACGACATATGGGTGGTCGAGGACCTGGGCTGGTCGGGATCCATCGCCGCCGCGGCGACCGTGCTGAGCGCGACCGAGCGGGTCCGGGTCTGCATCGGCATCGTGCCCGCACCGCTGCGCAACCCCGCCCTGCTGGCCATGGAACTGGCCACGCTGGCCAGGCTCCACCCCGGCAGGCTGCTGGTCGGCATCGGCCACGGCGTGCAGGAGTGGATGGCGCAGGTCGGCGTCAAGGCGGCGTCGCCGCTGGCGCTCCTCGAGGAGACCATCGTGGCCGTGCGCGGCCTTCTCGCAGGCGAAACGGTACGGCTGGACGGCCGCGCCGTGCACATCGACGGGGTCAGCCTCGTGCACCCCCCGGCCGTCGTGCCCCCAATCGTGGCCGGGGTCGTCAAGCCGAAGTCCCTCGAACTGTCGGGGCGCGCGGCGGACGGGACCATCATCATCGAGGGCCGCAGACCGCAGGACGTGCGGGAGGCGTGGGCCCACATCGAGCGCGGCCGGGCGGCCGCCGGCGCCCAGCGGCCGCACGAACTCGTCGCGATCACCCACCTCTACGTCGACGACGACCCCGTGCGCACCCAGGACGTGATGCGGCCGTACATCGACGAATTCGCGGAATTCCTCGGGGTGGAAAAAGCGGACGTCAATGTGGCGGCCGGCACACCCGAATCGGTCGCGGAAACCGTCGAGGCGTTCTGGGACGCCGGTGCGACCACCGTGATGTTCCACCCGGTCGGCGACGACCCGGTGCGCAGCGTGAAACGCGCCCTCGCGGCGCTCGGCCGCTGAGCGATAAACAACCACACGGCTGCCCGAAGGGCGGCGAGCAGTTTGACCGACATCTTTGAGGAGTATGCGGATATGGCTGGCTTATCGACGACGCATTCCCCGGAACACTCGGACAGCGTGCTGGTCACCGGCGCTGGCGGATATCTGGGCGCGGTACTCGTCCCGTTGCTGCTGGAATCGGGATACCGGGTCACCGCGGTCGACACGTACTACTTCGGCACCGAGGTGCTGAAGCCGGTGCTCGACCACCCCGCCCTGAACCTGGTCCACGCCGACGTACGCGATCTCGACCCCACGCTCCTGGACGGCGTGGACGCCGTCATCGCCCTGGCGGCTCTCAGCAACGACCCCGCCGGCGACCTCCACCCCGGCTGGACGGAAGCGGTCAACCGCGACGCCGTGATCGCACTGGCCGAGGCCGCCCGGGAACGCGGGGTCGGCCGGTTCCTCTTCGCCTCCTCGTGCAGCGTCTACGGCCCCGCCGGCGACGAGCAGCGGACCGAGGACGACGCCGTCAGCCCGCTGACCGTCTACGCGCGCACCAAGCTGGAGGCGGAGAAGGCTCTGCTCGCCCTGGCGACGGAAACGTTCCACCCGGTGTCGCTGCGCAAGGCCACCCTCTTCGGCCTGTCGCCCCGCATGCGCTTCGACCTGGTGGTCAACATCATGACGATGTCCGCCGCGACCGACGGCCGTGTGCAGGTCCACGGCAACGGCGAGCAGTGGCGCCCCCTGCTCCACGTCGCGGACGCCGCGCGGGCCTATCTGCTGTGCCTCGGCCTGCCCGAGGAGCGCGTCGTCGGCGGCCGCGTGTTCAACGTGGCCGGCTCCAACTACCGGGTGAGCGACATCGCCCAGCAGGTGGTGGAGGCGTTCGACGACGTGGAACTGCGCCTCATACCCGACCAGGTCGACCGGCGCAGCTATCAGGTCTCCGCGCAGCGGTTCGAGCAGGCCACCGGGTTCAGCCCGATCTACACCACGCGCGACGGCGTCCTGGAGATCCAGAAGGCGCTCGCCGACGGGGTGTTCCCGGACGCCGGCGACTCCCGCTACCACACCGTCACGGCCCTGCGGGAGATCCTGGCGAAGCCCGCGTACCGCGGCGGGGAGCCCGTACGCCGCTCCTTCCTCCCCCTGGCGCTGCCTGACCTGGGCAAGGCGGAGGAGGACGAGGTCCTCGACACGCTGCGGTCCGGCTGGCTGACCACGGGACCCAAGACCAAGCGCTTCGAGGAGCTGTGCGCGTCCTACCTCGGGGTCAAGCACGCGGTCGCCCTCAACTCCTGCACGGGCGCCCTGCACGTGGCCCTCGCGGCAGCCGGCGTGGGCCCCGGCGACGAGGTGATCACCACCCCCGTCTCCTGGCCCGCCACCGCCAACGTCGTCGTCCACCTCGGCGCGAAGCCGGTCTTCGTCGACGTCGAAGCCGACACCCTGAACATCGACGTCTCCCTCGTCGAGGCCGCCATCACCCCGCGCACCAAGGTCATCCTGCCCGTGCACATGACGGGCCAGCCGTGCGACATGGCGGCGATCGACGAGATCGCGAAGCGGCACGGCCTGACCGTCATCGAGGACGCGGCGCACGCCCTGGGAGCCGAGTACCGCGGCGTGAAGGTCGGCAAGCTCAGCACGGCCGCCGCGTTCAGCTTCTACCCCACCAAGAACATGACCACGATCGAGGGCGGCCTGCTCGTCACGGACGACGACGACCTCGCGGAGCAGGCCAGGGTGCTCAGCCTGCACGGCATCACCAAGGACGCCTGGAAGCGCCTGGCGAGCGACGGCTCCCCGCACTGGCAGCTCGTCCAGCCCGGCTACAAGTACAACATGACGGACGTGCAGGCGTCGGTCGGCATCCACCAGCTCCCCAAGCTGGAGGAGTTCATCGCCGTACGGGAGCGCTACGTCCGCCGGTACGACGAGGCGTTCGCCGACCTGGCCTGCCTGCGCCCGCTCGCCAGGCGGGAGGACTCCCGCCATGTCCACCACCTGTACGTCCTCGAGCTGCGCACCGACCTGCTGACGATCAGCCGTGACGAGTTCATGGCCGCGCTGAAGGCCGAGGGCATCGGCACCGGAGTCCACTTCGTCTCGATGCACCTGCAGCCCTACTACCGCGACGCGTTGGGCATGCGCCCCGACGACCTGCCGGTGGCCAGGGACATGTCGGAGCGCATCGTCTCCCTGCCGCTCTTCCCGAAGATGACACCCGCCGACGTGGAGAGCGTCATCGCGGCCGTCCGCAAGACGGCTCTCGCCGTACAGCGCTGAGAGGCCGGCGACGACATGCCCGAGATGACCAACGGCACCAACATCATTCTGGTGAACGACCGCGGCGGGATCCTGCTGTATCTACGCGACGACAAGCCCTCCATCCCCTTCCCGAACCAGTGGTGCCTGCCCGGAGGCCACCTGGAAGCGGGGGAGAGCCCCGACGAGTGCATCCGCAGGGAGATCGAGGAGGAGCTGGGCGTCGCCCTCGATCCGGCCGGCGTCCATCCGTACTGCTCCGCCGTCCGGTCCTACGGAACCGAGCACACCTTCTGGGCGAAGGCGGCCTTCGACCTCGAAGACATCGTGCTCACCGAGGGACAGGACATCAGGTGGTTCACCCCTACCGAGGCGGACCGCCATGAGCTGGCGTACGAGGACAACGCCATCCTGCGGGAGTTCCACGCACAGCACGAAGAGCTCTTCGCGCAGTACGTGCACGGCACCGGATAGGGGACCGCGATGCACGACTTCATGGCGGACCTCGCGCGCCGCGCCGGCGCGCTCGTGGCCGACCTCTTCCACAGCGGCACCTACCGGCAGGAGAGCAAGTCCGGCTGGGACCTGGTCACAGAGGCGGACCTCCGGTCCGAGCGGCTCATCGTCGAGGCCGTCCAGGCGCGCTATCCCGGCCACGGCATCCTGGCCGAGGAGAGCGGAGCCCAGGGGGCCCAGGACGATCACCTGTGGCTGATCGACCCTCTCGACGGGACGCTCAACTTCGCCCGGGGCTCCGGCCCGTGGGGCGTGAGCATCGCCTACGCCCACCGCGGCGAGGTCCGGCTGGGGATGTTCTACGACCCCGGGGCGGACGCGCTCTACCACGCGCGGCTCGGCGAGGGCGCGTATCTGAACGGCCGTCCGCTGCGCGTCAGCGGGGAGGACCGCCTGGCCGCCGCCGTCGTCGTGTGCTCCGCCTCCCACGAACCCTGGCGGGAGGAGGCCCAGCGCATCGCCCTGGCGCTGTGGCCGCCTTCCACCCGGTCCCTGCGGATGACCGGCTGCGGGGCCGGCGCGCTGTGCGCGCTGGCCGCGGGCACGGTGGACGCGATGGTCGAAGTGGACGGCGGCCCCTGGGACTACGCGGCCGGGGCCCTCATCGTGCGTGAGGCGGGGGGAGTGGCGACCACCGTCGAGGGGAGCGCGATGACACCCCGGTCCCGGACGGTCGTCGCGGCGGCGACGGACCGGCTGCACACGTCACTGACCGACGCGTTGCGTCAGTGAGGGAGGGGCGGCCATGAGCACGGCCCCCGACGCGGGAGGACAGGACTGCCCACCGCGGCGACTACGACGGGCGCGGTGGGCCATCGCGCTGGTGTTCGCCGTCCACGGCGCGGTCACCGGGACCTTCGCCACCCGCGTCCCCTGGATCCAGGACCATGCGGGCGTCAGCGCCGGGGAGCTCGGGATCGCTCTGGCGGGTCCGGCGATCGGCGCCTCGGTGGCCATGCCGCTGGCGGGGCGGATCACCCACCGCTTCGGCGCACTGGCGGCGTTGCGCTGTCTGCTCGCGCTGTGGTGCCTCTCGCTCGCCCTGCCCGCCTTCTGCCCCGGCCTGTACACGCTGTGCCTCGCCCTGTTCGTGTACGGCGCCACCTCCGGGATGGCGGACGTCGCGATGAACGCGCTCGGCGTCGAGACCGAGCAGCGCCTCGGCCGTTCGATCATGTCCGGTCTGCACGGCATGTGGAGCGTGGGAGTCCTGGCCGGGTCCGCGGTGGGCACGGCCGCCGCGCACGCCGAGCTCGACGCCCGGCTGCATCTGCCCGTCGTCTCGGCCGTCCTCACCGTGCTCGGCGTCCTCGTCTGCCGGGGCGTGCTGGACCTGCCGAGCGCTCCGGACGAGCAGCCGCCGCCGCGCTTCGCCCTGCCGCCGCGCTCGGCGCTGGCCATCGGCGCGGTCGGGTTCTGTGCGATCTTCGCCGAGGGAGCGAGCCTGGACTGGTCGGCGGTCTATCTGCGGGACGTGGCGGGGACCTCGGCGGGTGTCGCCGCGGTCTCCACCACCGCCTTCGCCTGCACCATGGCCGTGGCCCGGCTGGTGGGCGACAAGCTGGTGGAACGCCTCGGACCGGTACGGGCCGTACGCGCGGGCGGCGTGCTCGCGGTGCTCGGCGGGGCGGTGGTGGTGGCGGCCGTGCACCCTGCCGCCGTGGTGGGCGGGTTCGGGCTGCTGGGGCTGGGGGTCGCCCTGGTCGTGCCGCTGGCCTTCGCGGCGGCCGGGCGGAGCGGGCCCAGGCCCAGCCAGTCGATCGCGGGCGTCGCGACCATCGTCTACACGGCGGGGCTGATCGCCCCGTCGGCGGTGGGCTCGATCGCGCAGGCGACGTCGCTGACGGTCTCGTTCGGGCTGGTCACCGTGCTGGTGTGCGGGGTGGTGGCCGCCGCGGGTGTGCTGAGCCCCGCACGGCGGCACCCCGGGCCGGCCGCGGCACGGCCCTCACGCGTGGGGCGTCGGGGCAGGCATCGGTGACCCCGGCATGAGGGGACGAAGAAACCCCCGCCCCGGCCAAGGGCCGGGGCGGGGGTGTGCTGCGGGCGAAGAGCCTTACTTGAGCTTGGCCAGCTGCGCGTCGATGACGGCCTTCGGCAGCTCCGCCTTGCCCGCCAGGCTCTGGGCGTGGAAGGTCGCGAGGGAGTTGCCCTTGCGCACGGCCACCACGTGGGTCGTACCGGTCGTGCCCTCGACGTCGAGCGTCAGGGTGAAGGCCACCGCCTCGTCGCCACCGCTGAAGGTGGCCGGGGCCACCTTCGTGATCTTCGTCTTGTCCGAGCCGGCGTTCATCACGAAGCCGCCGCCGCAGGTCTCGCCCGCCGTGCGCAGCTTGGCGAGCGACTCCGCGGCGCCCTTGCCCTCGTACGAGCCGAGCATGTCGGCCGTGACCGTCCCGCTGAGGACGGCCATGCCGGCCTTCATCTTCTCCTCGGGCGAGGCGTTCTCGGCCGCCTTCGGCGGCATGGCCATGACCTTGCGCAGCGCGGTCGCTCCGGGCGTGCCGACGGGGCGCAGCGCCATGACGTCGACGAGCGGCTTGCACTCGGCCTTGTCGGCGGTCACCGACTTCGCCAGGGCGAGGTCCGCCTCGGTGGCCTTGGAGACCTTGAGGTCCTTCACATCGCTCTCGGTCAGGATGAGCTTGTCCAGCTCGGCCTCCGAGAGGACCTTGGCGGCGGGAGCGGCGGCGGCGCTCTCCTTGCCCTTGTCCTTGCCCTCGGAGGCGGCGGGCTTGTCGGACCCGCAGGCGCTGACGAGCAGAGCCATCGAGAACGCGGAGGTGGCGACGGCGGTACGGCGAACGATGGAGCGGCGCATGAAACGGCTTTCTTCTGGTCGGTGAACAACGTCTTCAGCGCGAAGTTCACTCAGCCGTGACACGCGGATTTCGTTGTGAGCACCGAAAGTACGGCCTTTACCCGCCCTTTGCTCAACGGAATGGCCCCTCCGCCGCGATCGTGACGCCCACGCAATCCCAGAGCCGTCCAATCGAGACGTATTCCGCTACAACCTTCGCCGGTGTGACGGACGCCACGCGCCCCCCTGGCCCGGCTAGTCCCTCTCCCAGGGCTGACGCCCCGCCACCTGCCGGGTGGTGACGTTGATGCGGTTGAAGAGGTTGGTCAGCCCGACCATGAGGACGATGGCCGACAGCTCCCGCTCGTCGAAGTGCCGGGCGGCCTCGTCCCAGATCTCGTCCGGCACCGGGTCCGCCGTGTCGCTGATCCGGGTGGCGGCCTCGGAGAGCGCCAGCGCGGCGCGCTCGGCGTCGGAGAAGAAGGGGGCGTCCCGCCAGGCCGCCGTGGTGAGGAGCTGCTCCTCGCTCACACCGGCCTTCCGGGCGCCGCGCGTGCTCCCTTCCACGCAGACACTGCAGCCGTTGATCTGGCTGGCGCGCAGGTGGACGAGTTCGAGCGTCGAGGGGGCGACCCCTCCCCGTTGGATGGCCTTGACCAGCTCCCCGGCGGCCTTCATGGCCTCGGGAATGATCACGGCCGGGTTCTGCATGCGTGCCTTCATGGCGGTTCTCCTCGGGCGTGCGCCAGGCGCCGTCGCCCTCGCGGCGGCGCGGTTCTCGGTCTGTCACCGCACTGACGGATCACGACGCGCAAGTGTGACCGAGGGGCGTACGCGGATGTCCGGACGCTTCGCACGCGGGCTCCGGGCGGGAGTGCGAGGCGGCCGTGACTCTTCATCCATGTGTCGACAAAGCTCTACGTAGGCCAATCGGTAAATCGTATTGATACGCCCGGGTGAAGCTTGCCCCAATGGTCTGGGAATCGCCCGGAACGCGGTGTCACGCTCTCTTCCGTCGCGTTCCGCCCTGGTTCGCGACGGAAAGGAGTGAGGGCTATGCGAACACCCTGGATTCTCCGGCGGGCCGTGTCGTCGGTCGCCGCGCTGGCGGCCGCCCTGTCGTGCCTGGTCGGCGTGGCTCCGAATGTGGCGGCCCGGTCGTCCGCCGCCGTCGGTTACGTGGCCAACGAGTTCCCGAGCGGCGATATGACCATCCAGCCCTACGGCACCGTCGCGGGCAAGTGCCTGCGCATGGCGCTGATGAGCCTCGACGACGGCGGAACGGTGGAGCAGGCGGCGTGCGTGACCGGTGGGCCGGCGAGCAGCCAGCGGTTCCACGTCATCAAGAAGACCGAGCCGGAAGTGATGATCAGGACGTTCGCGGGGAAGTGCCTGGACATCGCCAACGGCAGTGAGAGGACGGGCGCGTCCGTCGTCCAGTTCCCCTGCGACGACAACTCCAAGAGCCAGCGGTTCAGGCTTCTGCGGGTCTGGAACAACGTGTTCGTGGTGAAGACCTCGGCGCCCGGCCAGTGCCTGGAGGTCCTCGAGGGAAGCGCCGATGACGGCACCGAGGTGCGCCAGCAGACGTGCCGCTCCGAGGAGGACCTGAAGGGGCAGCGGATGAAGTTCGACAAGGTGACGGCGGGCGGCGGCTCCCCGGCCGACCCCCTGGCCCTGTGAGCGCGGAGCACACCCGCCATGCGCCGTATCGCCCGCACCCTCGGCACGCTCGCCGCGGTGAGCGTCCTGACCTGTTCCCTTCCGCTCGTCTCCAGAGCGGCCTCGGGAGTGTTCACCTACAACCGGTTCGACGGCACGAAGGACGTACAGAAGAGAATCTCCGACCCGAAGGAGGGGACGTGCGTCACGGTGTTCCGCTCCCGGGTCCCGGTGGAGAACAACACCGACGCCGAAGCCCAGTTGTGGAGCAAGGACAGCTGCCAGGGCGACCCGGTGGAGGCCGTCCCGCCCATGGGCAAGTTCAACGAGAAGGGAAGTGAATACGAGTTCAGGAGCGTGTACTTCAGGTACCCGTAGCACACGGATGAACTCCTCCCCGGACGGCGCATTCGCCCCGCTCTCAACTCGCCCTACCGAAAAGGCGAGTTGACGATGGACGTGATCAGTTTCACCGGTCGTCCATCCGAAGGAGTCAACGTGCGAAGACGAAAGGCGCCGGCCAGGACCGTGGCCGCGCTCGTGGCAGTGCTGGCCCTGGCACTGGCCTTCACGGAGCAGCCGGCCCGGGCGGACCAGCCCCTCCTGACCCGGGTGCCCCTCCCGGACGTGGAGAAGGGCAGCACGGTCACCCTCGACCCGCCCGACTCCGATCCCTGCAAGGGCGACCACCCCGGCACGGCCTGCGGGCCGGGCAAGGAGAAGGACCCCTGCGCGGCCGACAGCGGCAAGCTCCTCCCGGCGTGCGGCGGGGCCAAGAAGGTCGAGTCCGAGATGGAGCGCTGCAAGGCGCAGAACAGCAAGGACAACGCCTGCCTGAACGGAGTGGCCACCGATGGCGCCCCCGAGCGGAATCAGATCAAAGAGGAAGACACGCGGATCGACACCTTCTCCAAGAGACAGCGGGAGAACGAAACCGGACCGGCGAAAACCGACACCTGCAAGCTGCCCGTCGCCGGCATGCCGGTGTTCAAGAAGGAGCACTACGTCTTCGCCCCGGACGGCTGCGTCAACAACCCCCGCCCCAGCTGAATTCAGGCTGCCGCGCAGAACATCCATCCGTGCCCGGTGCGCGCCGGAATTCCCGGCGCGCACCGGAGCGTGCGAAAGGAGAGACAGTGTCCGCACGACATGGCAGGACCCGCGTCGCAGCCGCTCTGGGGTGTGCGCTGGCCTTCCTGCTTCCCCTCGGCACGGCGCACGCCGCCCGGGAACCCCGCGAAGTGGGGGTGGCGGTGGTCAACGGCGACTTCGCCAGGCCCACATCCGATTCGCCGGGCTGGGACTGGGCGACGCCCTGGGGCTGGGACGGAGGGGAGGGCAAGCCGGACGGGGGAGGGACGGTGCCGGCGTCCCTGGCCCGGCGCGGGGACAAGCAGCAGGCCGCCAACCTGCACCGGAACACCAACCGATCCCTCTCGACCCGGCTGTGGGACGTACGGGCGGGTGCCGAGGTCGAACTCACCTGGGAGGACAGCCCCAGCACCAACGGGCTGTGCCCGGCCGGGCAGGTCGGCAAGGCACAGAGCTACTCCTTGCTCACCGGCAGCGGTGACGGACGGAAGAAGGAGGACTTCCAGACGGAGAAGCTGCCCGGCCTGCGCCAGTCGCAGTGGGCCGGCCGGTCCGTCACCTTCAAGGCGACCGAGGACGAGCCGCGCATCACCTTCGTCTCCACGACGCCCCCCGACAGCCAGACGAGCGACAACTGCGGTCCCATGCTCGCCAAGGTGCGGGCCACGCAGGACCCCGCACGCTACGACACCCAGCCCGAGAAGACCGCGCTGCCCCCGGCACGGGCCTACCAGGGCAACAACAGAACGAGCGTCAATGACGCCCTGTCCACGTGCAAGACGGGCAGGACCGCGTGCGCCTTCGAGATCTACCCGTGGGCGACGCGCCCGTACTACGACCGGGCCCAGGTCATCGACGAGGCGTACATCAACTGCAGCCGCAACGCCATCACCGACAAGCGCGACGTGCAGTTCAAGCCCGGTGGGTACAACAGCCTGCCCGTCACGGCGAGGGACTTCGCCCTGACGGACTACCAGCCCTTCAGGGACCTGGTGGCCGAGGAGTTCGAGAACTACAGCAAGTACCCCTGGGTGTGGTCGACCGACCGGACGCGGCAGATCGCCTGGAACATCCAGCCGGGCGAGGTCAGCTGGGTCGAGGTGCAGGTCGCGCGGGAACGGGCCGAGGGCAAGTTCACGCAGATCGTCAATGAGAAGGTGGACAGCAACTACGAAACCAGCAGGTACCGCATGTTCGTCACCTTCGACACCCCCTCCAAGGGCCGTTCCGACCGGCTCTACCAGCGCAGCGGCCCGCTCACGCCGGACGAGCTCGCCAAGTGCTCGCGGACCCGGCCCACCGCCATCACCCCCGACAATCGTGCCGTGAGGCACTGACAACGCCGCCCCGGCCGCACGTCCTTCGGCGTGCGGCCGGGGCGACTTCCCACCCGGGCTCCCGTCAGCGGACGACGACCACCCTGCGGTGCTCCGGGACCAGGACCACCGAAGCCGACGGCTTCGTTCCCGGCGGGGGCGGCGCGATCTGCAGCAGACCGTCGGGGTCGGCCGCGATGACGCCCGGAGCGGCCGCCCGGCCCTTCGGCCGCAAGGTCAGGCACTTGTTGGGCATGGTGAAGGACTGTGCCGAGATGACGCTGGAGTTCACCGTGGAGGGGCTGTCGACGGTGATGTCGTCGGCGTACATGGTCTTGCGGTCGTCGCTGAGCCTGCCCTTGACCCTGGCCATCGCGTTCGCGGCGCTGAAGACCACGATGTCGTGGGGCTTGACCGTGATGGTGTAGTCCGTGGTCTCGACGTTCCTGACCACCCACTGGTGGCTGAAGGTGGACTTGAAGGCCGTCTGGAAGGCCGCCTTGGCGCCCAGCACCACATTGTTCATGGTGCCGATGTGGCCGGAATCCTTGGTGCCGACGTGGTTGCTGTCCTTCGTACCGGTCTTGGTGACGTCCTCGGTGGTGGGGCCCTTGTCCTTCTGGGCGCCCCACTGGGAGTGGCTCTGGTCCTGCGTCTGGTCCTTGGTGGAGTCGAGCACGACGTCCTTGGTCGCGTCGGTGTTGACCTGCGCCGTGGTGGTGATCGTCCCCTCGACGGTCGCGGACCCCGAGATCTCACCGCCGATGTTGTCCGTGCTGCTGGTCTCCAGGGTGACCGTCCGCTTGGTGACGATGTCGGAGTCCGTGCAGTTGACGATCGCGTTGCCGATGGACGTCACCGCGCTGGTGTACTCCCGGTTGTCGTCCGGGTTGATCCGAAAGGCGCATCCGGCCCTCGCGCAGTGCCGCAGCACCGGTTCGTAGGAGGGCAACGGCTTGCCGTGGTCGTAGGCCCGGACCGCCGGCATGGGCGGTGCGTCGGCCCGGGCCGGGGGAGTCGTGGCCGTGAAGGTCGCGAGCGTGACGGCGCACACCAGGAGGGTGCGGCCGGCCGGCACCCTCCTGGGTTTCGGCGCCGAGTGTCTGGGGCGCTTTCTCCGGGACAAGGCACTCTCCTGTCAGTTGATGATGAATCGACTTGTCGCCTGCTGTGGGGGCGCCCTTTCATCATCTTCCCGGACATATAAGCGGGCGAATGGACAGAGCGCATACATCCGCCATTTGATGACAAGTCGACAGAGGCGGTCTTGTGCCATGTGCACGTCTCGGAGCCGCCCGGTTCGTCAAGGGGTGCTCGGAGGTCCGTTCGTCAGCACGGTCGTTCCAGCGCTCGAAGAAACAACCGGAAGTAATTCGGTGCCACCGCTTCGATCCCCATGGTGATACCGCACGTCTACCCGCACTGTTGGGAAAGAGGTTGCTTTGCTAAAGTGTCCTCTGCTCATCTTCCGAGAGCAATCGGGGGTCAGTGAGGATGCACCGCAAAAGCATATGATCGACCGCCCACTCAAAAGTCAGCGTGTGCGGCCGTTCCTGCGAACGGACAAGCGAGCCGACGAGCTGGACGCCGGGGCGCTCTGACCCTTGATCAGGCTTCTGATCAGGAAGAAGCCTGAGGTCGCACCGGTCGCCGTCCCTGCCGCTTGGCGCACCGTCAAACCCCCCGGCCGTATGGCGCGCCCTTGGTTCCAGGGTGTTCTCGCCTGCCCGGGCTGGATTCAGGAACGCGCATGAGAAACATTCGGGCGACCCGCGAGTTCCCGCTCGCATTGCGATTGCTATTGTTCAACCAGTTTGGGATCGACATTGGGTTCTATCTCCTGATGCCGTTTCTGGCGGCATATCTGGAGCAGGGCCTGGGTATGTCGGCCGCGCTCGTCGGTCTGGTGCTCGGGGCGCGGAATCTCAGCCAGCAGGGCCTGTTCATCCTCGGTGGCTCCGCGGCCGACCGGCTGGGGCCGCGCGTGGTGATCATCACCGGGTGCGCGCTGCGGACCGTGGGCTTCGCCCTCTTCGCCTTCGGGAGCTCGCTGTGGTTGCTGCTGTGCGCCTCCGTGCTCACCGGCCTGGCCGCGGCGCTGTTCTACCCGGCCGTACGCACCTACGTCGCGCTGGAGTCGGGTGAACGCAAGGCCGAGGCCTTCGCACTCCTCAACGTCTACGCCACCAGCGGATCCCTCATGGGGCTCCTCCTGGGCAGCGTGCTGTTCCTCGCCGACTTCCGGCTGTGCGCCGTGGTGGCCGCCGCGGTCTTCGGGGTGCTGACGGTCGCCCAGGCGATGGTCCTGACCAAGCGCGAGGTGGCGCCGCGCGGCCCCTCCGCCACGGTCCTGGCGGACTGGCGGGAGGCGTGCTGCAACCGCCGGTTCCTGCTGTTCTCCCTCGCCACCACCGGCATGTTCACCATGGAGAACCAGCTCTACCTGCTCCTGCCCGAAGGGGCGCTGGACGCCTCCGGCTGGAAGGGCGCGGCAGGCGTGCTGCTGGCCGCGGGCGCCATCGCCAACATGATGTTCCAGCTGCGCATCACCAGAGCCCTGGAACGCAACGGCGGCGGCACCCGGTGGGTGAGCTCGGGGCTCGTGGTCATGGGCTTGAGTTTCCTGCCCCCGCTGCTCGTCTGCGGCAGTGAGCCGCCGGGCAGCACGAGCGAGACGATGGCACGCACGCTCGTCATGGTGACCGGCTCCGTCCTGCTCTTCTTCGGCATCATGGTCGCCCACCCGACGGTGATGGAGATGGTCCCGCAGTTCGGCCGCGACAGCCTGACCGGTACGTACTTCGGGCTGTTCTACGTCTTCTCCGGGATCGCCGCCACCGGCGGCAACGCCGTGGTCGGCCGGGCCATGGACATCGGCAAACAGGCCGGCCTCTACTGGCTGCCCTGGGTGTGCTGCCTGTCCTTCGGGCTGGCATCGGCCGGCGCCGTGGCCATGCTCTACCGCACCCGGATGCTGCCCGGCGTGCCCGTGCCGTCCGGTGCGCCGGTGGCCGAGGGCCCGGTGGTGGGCACGGCGACGACGGTTACCGCGATGGGCACCGCGGTCGTCAAGCGGGCGGCGGCCCCCGTCGTCCCGATGGCTCCCGCGACACCGGGGACCCCCTCGACGGCGAAGGCCCCCCAGCGCCCCACGCCCGCCCTGGAGTCGGCGGCGAACGCGAGCGAGGGCCTCAGGCCCCAGGACCCGGCCCGGCTGCCCGGCCCGGCCAGAGCCGCCGACGACGCCTCGGACCAGCCGCCCCGCTGACGGCGGCGCCCGCGGCGGCCCGCACCGCGCACGGCGGCCCCGGCCGCCGGCGCCCTCCCGGGAGATCCGGCCACGGAAAGGACCACGCGGCGCGTGGTCGCCGGACTCCCGGGCCGTCGGCGAAAGGCGCTGACTTCCCTTCCAGGGCAGGCAATTATGCGGCTGTCATGGCCTCCTCCCCGGTGAACGTGGCGCGTTCACTACCTTGCAGTAGGCGCGGCTTCGCCCATAAATTCGAAGATCCGGGGACAAGTTTTCCCGGGTCGGCGAAGGGGCCGGTGCCGGGCAGTCTCGGGAGGCGTCTTGGTGGGTCGTGCGGACGGGCCCGCGAATCCGCCGGGGGAAGGCGGATCTCCGGTGCCGCTCACCCCGGTCATCGCCTTACAGCTGTCCGTCGACGGATGTCCGGCCACCTTGTGGCTCAAATTGGAGTCACACAATCCGCACGGTTCCGTGAAAGGCCGTACGGCGCTCGCCCTCTGGCAGGACGTCGCCGCCCGGGTGGACCCGGAATTCGGCATCATCGAATCGACCTCGGGCAATCTCGGCCTCGCCCTCGCCGCCGTCGCGGCGGCCAACGGGGTGCCGTTCACCGCTGTCGTGGACCCCCGGAGCAGCGCCTCGCTCGTGGACGCCGTACGCGCGCTCGACGCACGCGTGGTCACCGTCGACGAGCCCGACGGAGCGGGCGGCTACCAGCTGAGCAGGCTCGCCCACATCCGGCACCGGCTGGCCGCCCAGCCCCGGCTGGTCTGGCCCGATCAGTACGCCAACCCGGCCAGCCCCGCCGTGCACACCCGCGAGACCGCTCCCGAGCTACGCGCGCAGATCCCGCGGCGGCCCACCAGCGTCCTGGTGGCGGTCTCCACGGGCGGCACCCTGGCGGGCTTCCGCGACTACGCGCGGGCGGCCCGGCCCGACTGGGAGCTGGTCGGCGTCGACGTCGTCGGCTCGGCGGCCCTCGGCGCCGCACCCGGCAGACGCGTCCTGTCCGGCATCGGCGCGAGCCGCCGCTCGGCGTTCCTGCCCGAGGGCCACCGCCCCACCGTCCGGGTCACCCCGCAGGAGGCGGTCAGCGCCTGCCTGTGGCTCGCGAAGTCCACCGGCATAGGGGTCGGCGGCAGTTCGGGCGCGCTGATCGCGACGGCTCTGCGGCTCTTCCGGGCACCCTCCCGGCGCACCAGCGTGGCCTGCCTGTGCCCCGACGGCGCCGACCGCTACCTCGACAGCGTGTACTCGGCCTCCTGGCGCGACCGCCAGGGTTTGGACCCCGTGGACGTGGGCCGGGGCGTCGAGATCATCGCCGTGCGCCGTCCGCCCCACCACCTGTCCGCCCCGGGCGCGGCCCGGTCCGCCGCCCGCCGGGCGCCCGCACCGGGCGACCCCCTGAAGGGACGGTCGTGATGACCGCGTCCGAACCCCGTCGCGAGTGGGACGAACGAGCCGGCGTGCGCGCCTGTCCGCGCCGTGTGCTCGGTGACGAACTGGAGCGCGGACAGCTGTTCTTCCCGCCCGCGCTCGTCCCCTACCTCGAGCATCCGCTGGTGCGCGCCCTGCCCGCCGAGCGGCAGCGGGCCCTGCTCGCCCGGCACCTCTACCACTACCTGGGATTCACCGCGCAGTTCGAGACCCGCGTGGTCAACCGGGCCACCGAACGCATCGCCGGCGGCCGCAGCGGACTGCGGGCCCCCACCGCGACCCGCCTCGACGCCTACCGCATCTACGTCGACGAGGGCTACCACTCCCTGTACAGCATCGACGTCATCGACCAGGTCTCCCGGGCATCGCGCATCGCCCCCGTGCCGTATGACTTCGGGCCCTTCCTGACCCGGCTGGACGCGGTGGGGGAGCGGGCCCTGCCGGACGAGGGTCCACTCGCCCAGCTCCTTCAGGTCGTGGTCTTCGAGACGCTGATCACGGCGATCCTCAACGACGTGCCCAAGGACCCCCGCGTCCTGACGGTCGTCCGCGACATCGTCCGCGACCACGCGCGGGACGAGGGCTGGCACCACACCTTCTTCGCCGCGCTCTTCCGCGAGCTGTGGGCCCAGCAGTCCGCCGCCCTGCGCGGCCGCGTCGCCCGCTGCCTGCCCGATCTGATCCGCTCCAGCCTGCTGCCCGACCTGCGCCCGGTACGGGCCTCGCTGGCCACGGCCGGTCTCGGCCCGGCCGCCGTGGCCCAGGTCGTGGCGGACTCCTATCCGGCGCGGCGGGTCGACGAGGACATCAGGAGGGCATCCCGGCACGCCGTACGACTGTTCCAGGAGACCGGGGTGCTGGACGTGCCCGGCGGCCGGGACGCCTTCGCCACGGCCGAGTTGCTGCGCTGAGAAGCGGACCCGGGCCGGCCCGCGCCGGCCCGCCACGGGGTGCGGCCAGGTGCCGGGCCCTCCACCCGAACCGAAAAGTGAGGTTTCGATGGGCGACACCCCGATCCCGCGAGGCCCCGGTCAGGAGTACGGCCTGTTCTCGCTGGCCGAGCTGCCACCCCCGATCGTCACCGGCCTCACCGCGCGCTCGGTCGAGCTGTTCCACGACGCCAGGGCCCACGACCGCCCCCTGGACGGCCAGGCGGCGGGCGTGCTGTTCACCAGGTCCTCGACCCGCACCCGTACCGCCTTCACCGTCGGCGCCATCCGGCTCGGCGCCGCCCCCGTCGCCTTCGGCCCCGGCGACCTGCAGGTGACCTCCGGGGAATCGGTCGCCGACACCGGGCGCGTCCTCGGCTCGATGCTCGACCTCCTCATCGCCCGCACCGCCGGCCCCCTCGACGAACTGCGGCAGCTCTCCCGCCAGGGCGGACTGCCGGTCATCAACGCCATGGCGGCGCAGGAACACCCCAGCCAGGGCATATGCGACCTGGCCACCCTCGCCCTCACCTTCGGCGACCTCACCGGCATCCGGGTGCTCTACGTCGGCGAGGGCAACAACACCGCCGTCGCCCTCGCCCACGGCCTCGCCGCCGTCCCCGGCGCCCACGTCACCTTCGCCACCCCGGCCGGGTACGGCCTGCCCCGGGACGAACTGCGGACGGCCGAGCGCCGGGCGGGCACCGTCGGCGCGGTCGTCGAGCAGATACACGCCCTCGACCCCGCCCCGGGCGACGTGGACGTCGTCTACACCACCCGCTGGCAGACCACCGGCACGGTCAAGGACGACCCCGGCTGGAGGGAGGTGTTCCGCCCGTTCCACGTGGACGAGGCGCTGCTGGAGCGCTGGCCCCGGGCGTCGTTCATGCACGACCTGCCCGCCCACCGGGGCGACGAGGTCGCCGGCCGCGTGCTGGACGGCCCCCGGTCGCTGGCCTGGACCCAGGCGGCCATGAAGCTCTCCAGCGCCATGGCGGTGCTGGAGTGGGCCGCCGCGCCGCACGGCTGACACCCCCGAGCCCGCCGACCGAGCCCGTACCGCCCTCACCGACAGGGGTCCTCATGCCGAACGTCTCCCGCGTCCTCGCCTACGAGCACCTGACCGGGGCCGACTTCGTCCCGCCCACCAGCCCGCAGGTCTTCTTCGAACCGGCCGACACCGAGATCGGCGTCTGGGTGGCCCAGGACCTGTTCACGGAGGGCTGTTCCGTGCTCGACCTGGGGTCGGGCAGCGGCGCGGCGGCCGCCGCGATGGCCCGCGCCGGGGCGGCCCGCGTCCACGGAGTCGACTCGGGCGCGGAGACGGTCGCCTGGGCGCGCGAGCACTACGCCTCCCGCGACGGCGACGGCCGCGTCACCATCGCCCGGGGCGACTTCGCACGCATGACCACCGGCGAACTCCTGGCCACCGCCCCCACCCCGCTGCCCCGGCCGCTGGTGGTCACCAGCAACCCGCCCTACGTCCCGCTCACCCCGCCGGCCGACGCGCGGCGCCGCTCCATCAGCGGGGGCACCGACGGACTGAAGTGGGCTCCGGCGATCATCGGGCACGGCCGGGCGCTCCGCAGCGACCTGGGACTGACGATCGGCAGCTACTCCACGCCCCGCAAGGCCGTCCAGCTGCTGGAGGCGGCCGGCTACCGCGTGCACGCCGTCACGCTCTGCCCGCTGCCGCTGGGCGAGTTCACCCTGGCCCACATGGAGCAGGTGCTCGCCCTGGAAGAGGCGGGCGAGGCGGTCCTGTGGCGCGCCGGGAACGGCGTGCCCGCCTACTTCATCGTCGGCCTGGCCTGCCGCTGGACGGGGCCGGGCACGGCCACGGCGCACGACCGGCTCTCCGGGGACGGGCTGCTCGGGCTGCTGCGCATCGCCGCCCGCTCGCGCACCTCCCGCCTGGAGGCCCTGGACGGACCGCGCCCGGACGGCTGGACGGGACCGCTGCGCGTCCTGGACCTGCCGGCGGCCGCCGTCCGCCACCACTGGTGAGCGAGGGGAGACGAGAAGGAAGTGAGCGACGTGAGCGACGTGAGCGATGTGGACGATGTGGGCGACGTGAGTGACGCAGCGAACCCGGCGCTACCGGCGCTCCCGGCGCTCGTCTCGCCGGTCAGCGTCACAGCCGGCGCCGTGCTGCACAGCGCCGACTTCATCCTCCCCCGGCTGCTGGCCTCCGGCCGCGACCGCGTCGTGCTGTACGCGGGCGTCCAGATCAACGGCACACCCCACCTGGGCACCAACGTCACGCAGACCGCCGCCTTCCTGCTCGCCCAGGCCGCGCGGGAACGGTTCGGGGTACGGGTCCTCCTGCGGTTCGGGGCCCTGGACAACTCCCCGTACGAGGTACGCACCTGCCCGGAGACCGGCAGCCTCTACGAGCGCTCCTTCGGGTACGTCCTCGGCGAGGCCCGCGTCGGGGAACTGGTCGGCCGCCACTACGGCGGGCTCTTCGACGAGCTGTCCGCCGCCACCGGCGTCCCCTACGAGGTCCTGACGTACACCGAACAGCAGGCGGGGCGCGCCTTCCGGGAAGAGTTCCTGACGTCACTGGGCCTGATGGACACCCTGCGCCGGACGCTCGCCCCCTCCACCGGCACGGTGCCGGTGAACTTCCCCTGCCCGCGGTGCGGCTGGGCGCAGAAGCACGGCGAACAGACCGAGCTGCTCTCGGCCGGCGCCCGGGAGGCGCTCTTCGCGGCGGTCTGCCTCGAGCACGGCAAGTACCTGGTGGACGTCGCGCCGGGGACGGACGCCTTCATAGGGCTGACGACCCTGCACCGCAACCTCCTCAAGGAGCGCGTGGCCGCCCGCGACGACGCGCTGCCCGTGATCGTCAAAGGGGCGGACTGGGCACCGGGCTGCCGCCTCCTGGACGAGGCGTTCCTGTCCTACCAGGGGGCCCTGCCGCCGCCGCGCGTCTTCACGCCGGTGGTGCTCTCCGACTCCGGCGCCAAGCTGTCCAAGACGCTCATCCGGCAGGGCACGGCCGACCTGTCGGAGGGGACCGAGCCCTGGATGCTGGACGCCTCGGCGTGGCCCGGCTCGCAGCGGGAGTACGCGCGGCTGCTGCTCGGCCTCGTGGGGCGCATGCTCGGCGAGCCGCGCCACTTCGAGCGCGGCTATACGACGCGGGAGGTGGCCCGCCTCATCGGCCGCCGGCTCCCGGGCCCGTCCGGGGGATCGGGATGACCTCGCGGTTGGCCAGGTAGCGGGGGCGCGGCTGGGGGGCCGCGTACGGGGCGCCGAGGGGATTGCGCACGCTGTTGTAGACCACGAAGAGGTTGGTGCGCGGGAAGGGCGAGACGTTTCCGCTCGAGGCGTGCAGGCAGTTGCAGTCGAACATGACGGCCGACCCGGGCGCCCCGGTGAACTGCCGGATGCCGTGCCGCCCGGCGAGGGCCGTCACGCCCGCCCGGTCGGCAGGGCCGGCCGGCAGGTTCTTCCCCAGCAGTGACAGCTTGTGGAAATCGGCGGGCGTCTCACCGACCGACGGGACGAACGTCCGGTGCGACCCCGGGATGATCATCAGGGGGCCGTTGAACGGCATGTTCCCGGTGAGCGCGATGGACAGGCTCAGCGCCCGGGGCGCGGGCATGCCGTCCTCGGCATGCCAGGTCTCGAAGTCGGAGTGCCAGCCGAACGCCGAACCCCCGAAGGCCGCTTTGTAGTTCACTCTGCTCTGGTGGATGTACACCTCGGAACCGAGGACCTGGCGCGCCAGGCCGACGAGCGGCTCGGAGCGGAGGACGGCGGCGAACACCTCGGACAGCTCGTGCACCTCGAAGAGCGAACGGATGCCGTCGGAGTCGGGCTCCCTCACCAAGCGCTCGGTGCCGCGCAGAGAGTCGTCCGCGGCCATCCGCCCGGCTTCCGCGCGGCACCGCGCGGCCTGCTCCCCGGTCAGCAGCACGTCCGCGTCGAAGGACAGAAAGCCGTCACGCTCGTACGCCGCCAGCCGCCCCGCGTCCAGCGGACCGTCCGTACCGTCCCCCCAGACGACCGGGTGGCTCCGCTCGACCGGGACCGACTCGGTGACACAGCGGGTGGGGTACGGATCGTGCGCGGTGCCGGACGCGGGGGAGGAGGACATCGCCGCCACTCCAGAAGCATCGGGGACACGGGACGAACGGGTGCTGTCAGGGGCACCGGGGAGTTCGGCTCGGCCGGCTAGGCCATTCGGTGCTCCCCGTGGGCGAGGGAATTGGATCACCCAAGGTGAGAACCAGCATACCCAGCGTGGCGCCCGGCGCTACCCCGACTGTCTCCTCGAAGGCCGGGGCCGGGCCGCGGCCGGCCATACGTCTTGCGCGGCGGGGCCCGGCGCCGCAGAGTCGAGGCATGCCCATCGCAACGGTGAACCCAGCGAACGGCGAGACGCTCAAGACCTTCGACGCACTCGGCCCGGAGGAGATCGAGCGACGCCTGGCCACGGCCGCGGCGGCCTTCCGGCGCCACCGCACCACGGACTTCGCCGAACGGGCGCGGCTGCTCGGCCGCGCCGCCGACCTCCTGGACGACGACCGGGACGACATCGCCCGCACCATGACGACCGAGATGGGCAAGCCCCTGGCCGCGGCCCGCGCGGAGGCGGCGAAGTGCGCGAAGGCGATGCGCTGGTACGCCGGAAACGCCGAGCGGCTGCTGGCCGACGAGGTGCCGCCGGAGGCGGAGGTGAAGGACTCCGGGGCGGCGCACGCCCGCGTGCACTACCGCCCGATGGGGGTGATCCTCGCCGTCATGCCGTGGAACTTCCCCCTGTGGCAGGTCGTCCGCTTCGCGGCGCCCGCCCTCATGGCCGGCAACGTCGGCCTGCTCAAACACGCCTCGAACGTGCCGCAGACCGCGCTGTACCTCGAGGACCTCTTCCGCAGGGCGGGGTTCGCCGAAGGCTGTTTCCAGACCCTGCTCGTGGGCTCCGGGGCCGTCGAATCCATCCTGCGCGACCCCCGGGTCGCCGCGGCCACCCTCACCGGCAGCGAACCGGCGGGCCGCTCGGTCGCGGCCGTCGCCGGCGACGAGGTGAAGAAGACGGTCCTGGAGCTGGGCGGCAGCGACCCCTATGTGGTGATGCCCTCGGCCGACGTCGCCCGCGCGGTGCGCACCGCCGTGACGGCCCGGGTCCAGAACAACGGCCAGTCCTGCATCGCGGCCAAGCGCTTCATCGTGCACGCCGACGTCTACGACACCTTCGCCGAGCGCTTCACGGCCCTGATGGCGGGGCTGACGGTCGGCGACCCCATGGCGGAGTCCACGGACGTCGGCCCCCTCGCCACGGAACGGGGCCGCGCCGACCTGGAGGAGCTCGTCGACGACGCCGTGCGCCGGGGCGCGACCGCCCTGTGCGGCGGCCGCCGCCCCACCGATCCCGCCGAGCTGACCCGGGGCTGGTACTACGAGCCGACCGTCCTGGCCGGCATCACCCCGGGCATGCGCATCCACCACGAGGAGGCATTCGGCCCGGTGGCGTCGCTGTACCGCGTGCGCGACCTGGACGAGGCGGTCGAGCTGGCCAACGACTCACCCTTCGGCCTCAGTTCCAACGTCTGGACGCGGGACGAGGACGAACAGCGCCGCTTCGTACGGGACATGGAGGCCGGCGGCGTCTTCTTCAACGGCATGACGGCCTCCCACCCGGCACTGCCCTTCGGCGGCGTGAAGCGGTCCGGCTACGGCCGTGAGCTGTCCGGCCACGGCATCCGCGAGTTCTGCAACGTCACGACCGTCTGGCACGGCGCGGAGCCGGGCGCGGGCTAGCGGGCCGGGGGCGTCACCGCCCCCAGCGCAGCCCCGGGGTCTGCACGGGGGCGTCGTACAGGCGCAGCATCTCGTCGTCCACCTCGCACAGGGTCACCGAGGCGCCCGCCATGTCGAGCGAGGTCACGTAGTTGCCCACGAGCGAGCGCGCGACCGGCACGCCGCGCTCGCGCAGCACGCGGTGCACCTCCGCGGTGAAGCCGTAGAGCTCCAGCAGCGGCGTCCCGCCGGCCCCGTTGACCAGCACCAGCACCGGCCCACTCGGCCGGAGGTCCTCCAGCACCGCGTGCACGGCGAAGTCGGCGATCTCCCCCGACGTCATCATCGCCCGCCGCTCCCTGCCGGGCTCGCCGTGGATGCCCACGCCCAACTCCAGCTCGCCCGCGGGCAGGTCGAAGGTCGGTCCGCCCTTGGCCGGGGTCGTGCAGGAGGCCAGGGCGACCCCGAAGCTCCGCGAGGCCTCGTTCACCCGGCGCGCGATGGCCTCCACGCGCTCCAGCGGCGCACCGCCTTCGGCCGCGGCGCCCGCGATCTTCTCCACGAAGAGGGTGGCCCCGGTCCCGCGCCGGCCCGCCGTGTAGAGGCTGTCGGTCACGGCGACGTCGTCGTTGACCAGCACGCTGGCGACCTGGATGCCCTCGTCCTCGGCGAGTTCGGCGGCCATGTTGAAGTTCAGCACGTCGCCCGTGTAGTTCTTCACGATGAACAGCACACCGGCGCCGCTGTCCACGGCCGCCGCCGCGCGCACCATCTGATCGGGCACGGGCGAGGTGAACACCTCCCCGGGACACGCCGCGTCCAGCATCCCCACCCCCACGAACCCCCCGTGCAACGGCTCATGCCCGGACCCCCCACCCGACACCAGCCCCACCTTCCCCGCCACAGGCGCGTCCCGCCGCACCACGACACGACGCTCCACATCGACCGACAGCTCGGGATGCGCGGCGGCCATCCCCCGCAGGGCGTCGGCCACGACGGTTTCGGGGACGTTGATGAGCATTTTCACGGGGGGCTCCTTCAGTGACGGACGGTTAGGCAGTTGACGTGCATTTCCGCAGGTCAGCGGCGGGGGAGAGGGAAATCGATCTTGGCGGTCTCTGGCGGTCGGTAGCGGTCTGTGGCGGTGCTGATGCTGACCTAATGCTGACTTTTCTGATGGGCTATCAGCTGAATGGCAAAGCTACTCAGAGTGATGTGCCCAGGGTACTGAAGCTGGCGCGCTGAGAAACTTTGGTGTCGCAGGAGTCGAGCCCCCATCGGGTGGAGACCTCCCTGATTGCTGTGACACCGCCCGCCCTGCTCGGCCACGTCATCACCGCTTGTGCCGTCCTCCAAGCCCTCGGCCTGGCCGTCGCCTTCACCCGGCTGCGCCCCCCCCCGCCGCCCGTACCGCTGTCCGCTGACCTCCGTCCCGCGAGAACCCCCGTCGCCCTTGCCCGACCTTCATCGGATGTGCCTATGCCCGACCCCGACTCGATCGACGGGGACGTCTACGTCTTCCCGCGCTACCTCGCCGGCAGCACCTTCACCGGCGACGCCGCCCTCGCGCCGCTGCTCGCCATCGGCTGGAATCTGCAGCACGACGACCTCGGAAACGTCTACGTCACCGCCCCCGACCGCAAGGTCCGCCTCGGCTACCTACCCGAGGGCGAGGACGACGGCCTGTGGCGAATCACCGCCTACACCGACCCGTTCGCCCAGCCGCACTGGGGCGTGTGTTTCAACGACATGGTGGCCCCCACCGAGTTCGTCACAGCGTTCACCACGGCTCTCGCCCAGGCGTATACCGAGGGCCCGCATGCCTACGTGACCGGCCCGGAGGGCAGCGGCCCGGACCTGTCCGCGTTCAACGCTGTGGTGCCGCTCATCAATCGCGACCTGGGCGAGCAGGGCGCGCGCCTCGTCGAGCAGCACCGCCCCCACCGACGTGAGCGTGACACCGGCCGGCGACCGGGCAAACAGCGAGGCGCCGAGCTCGGTCTCCAGCTGCTAAACGATGAGCCGTTACGCCACCGAGCCCGCCCTTCGCGCGGCATCGCGCCCTGGCTGGCCCTGGCCCTGGATGTGGCCATCGGGCAGGGCCAGCGACCCCGGAGTTCGTACCGAATCGGCGTTCTTGAGGCGGCGCCAGCCTGCCGCTGGCGAGGTGCGCCACCGTTGTTCATACTTGGTGGGCAAGGCGACGACCCATGCCGATCGTGCGCGGCCCGCTCGAATGCGGATTCCTGCATACATACAGACAGCAGTGACCCGTCGAGGCGGGCGGAAGTCTCCGAATCGCGGCCGGGTACCCCCTGACAAGCCGGCGCGCTCATGGCGTGCACGCACATCAGGGCAGGTCAACAGGGCGTGCGTGCCGTTCGGTGCAGACAGGGACGCCATTGCTTCACTGTCCGGGGCGAAAGGAAACTGCGTCCGCTCTGTAAAAAAGCCAAAAGACGCCGCACTTTCATGAAGGCGTGCAGTATGAACAAGAATCGATCCTTTTTGCGGAAAACCATGCCACGGCTGGCCCTGCTGACCGCGCTTCTTATGGGGCTCGGTCTGCTGGCGCCAGGCCCGGCCAGAGCCGGCCACATCGGCCTCGTCATCCACAACCAAGGTTCCGGACTCGTGGTGGACGTCATAGGCGCGCGACCGGATAGCGGCCAACAGACCACCATTTGGCAGCAGAAGGACACCGCGAACCAACAATTCCAATTCGTTGACGCGGGCGGCGGGAAAGGGTACAAGATCGTCGCGCGGCATTCAGGAAAGTGCCTGGACGTCTCCGGCTGGTCCAAAGCCGACGGGGCGCGCATCATCCAATGGGACTGCCATGGCGGCGCCAATCAGCTCTGGGAGTTCGTGGACATAGGAGACCCAAAAACCTGTCCGCCTGGGTCCGGCGGTTGCGCTGAAAACGTTGTGGGATACCAGATCCGCTCGAAACACAGCGGTAAATGCCTCGACGCAGGAAACGGTGACTTCCCCAGTCCTCCCAAGCAAGGTGCTGTCCTGCAACAATGGACATGCGCCGGAACCACTGGTGACCCCTGGTGGGTCAACCAAGCGTGGAGCTGGGAGGTCAACCGCGGACACGCTGGCGCATACTCCGAACCTCGCACCCTCCCGCCGATGCCTCCCGAGGCGAAACAATTGGCCGACCAGGTCATCCAGGCCCGACGCTCCGAGGCCAAGTGCACCGATCCGAGTGTGCGCATCGACCCCCGGCTCAGCGAAGTGGCACGTAAACACAGCGCGGACCTGGCCATCAACTACGCCAAACTCATCGACGCGTACCCCAAGGGGAGTTCCACTCGGGGCCACATAGGCTCGGACAACACGATGCCCGCCGATCGAATTCGAGCAGAAGGTTTCATTCCTGCACAGCGCCCCGAGAACTGGAGCCTCGGCACCAACCAGACCTACGCCCAAGCGATGGACAACTGGTTGCACCACGACGAAGCATCCAACTGGGGACATCGCCATGCGATCCTCGACTGCAGGTACAAGGTGCTCGGTGTGGGCAAGGCCAACGGTCACAACTCTCGCGTCTACTGGACGCAAAACTTTGCCCTCGGGTGACATAGACCTTCCTGGTCGGTTCGTTCTCGCTTCCGCCGTCACCCATGTCACGGGGCGTCGGTGGCGGGGTGGCGAGGCGGGGGGTGTATGCGGTGAGGACGGCCGTCCGTGGGACGGTGGCGGAGTCGGCGCCGGCAGGAGTGCCGTGCGCTCGGAGCGCCGTCGAGCAGGTCCTCAACTCGGGCCCGCTGTTCGTCGACCATGCGGTGCACGACAGGCTGCCACGGGCGGGCCACCGGGGCCACCGGCCCGAGGAGAGCGCGCAGTTCGGCCGGCGTGGGCCTCTCGGCCGGTTTCTTGGCGAGGCAGCGGGCGACGATCCCTGCGCGTTTCGGTAAGTGGAAGACCGTGTACGAGCGGCATCGGCGCTGGTCAGCGGATGGTACGTGGGACAGGCTCTTCGGGGCTGCCCTGGCCGATGCTGACGCGGGAGGCCGCATCGACTGGTCGATGGTGAGCGTGGACTCCACCTCCTGCCGGGCCGACCAACACGCCGCAGGAGCACGCAAGAAGCCCCCGCGATTACCGGGAAAGGACGCACGCCCCGGCAGCACCGCGCCGACGAGGGCCTGGGACGCTCACGGGGCGGCCTGACCTGCAAAATCCACTTCGCCGGTGAGGGCGGATGCCGCCCATTCGCCCTGCTGATCACCCTGGGTCAGTGGGGAGATGCCCCGCAGCTCATCCCGGTCATGGAACGTGTCCGCGTCGCCCGCTTGAACGGCGGGCGCCCCCGGACTCGACCTGATCATCTCGGCGGCGACAAGGCCTACTCCTCCCATCGCAACCGCCGCTACCTGCGACGACGCCAGATCAAGCACACGATCCCCGCGCCGAAGGACCAGCGGGCCAACCGACAACGCAGAGGCAGCAGGGGCGGTCGGCCTGCTGGCTTCAACAAGACGATCTACAAGCGCAGGAACGAGGTGGAGCGGACGATCAATGCCCTCAAGAACTTCCGGGCTGTCGCGACGCGGTTCGACAAACGCGCCTACGTCTTCCACGGCACCGTCACCGTTGTCTTGATCCGTCTCTGGCTCCGGTCGTGATCCACCGAGGACCTAGTAATACCCCTTCGCCCCGTCGAGTAGCTCCCTCACGATGTCCGCATGCCCCGCGTGCCGTCCAGTCTCCTCGACGAGATGGACGAGCATCCAGCGGAGGTTGGCGTTGCCGGAGCGATAGTGGAGTCTCCAGCACCCCCGCTGGGGAGTTGTGAACATCCAGGCGCCCGACGGGATGGCCGGCGTCGAGTACACCACCGGCCGCCTCGACCCGGAGCGAGAGCTCTCCACGCTCGAGGCGCGCTGGCACATGTGGGGCGGCCCGGCCGGCCCCCGCTGGTACGCCACCGCCTCGTCCAACACGCCCGTTCCCCTGGTCACCGCCGTCACCACCTGCGTCTCGGACCCCGCCCGCTCCCACGCTGGCAAGACCAGATGCTGACCTCCCTGCGCGCTGAGGCCCAGCTCACCCCAGTCACGCCGCCGGCACCCCCGTCCCCGACACCGCTGGACATCCAGCGCACCGCCCCTCGCCGCCCACCGGCGCTCGGCACACGCAGCGTTCCACGCTGGAGCACCACCACGCTCCCACCCGCCGCTCCCACAGCCCGTACCGGTCCGCGCCGCTGACTCCCTGCCCACACTTTCGTCCGTACACCAGAAGGCGTCTCCCACCGTGTCCCCGCACGCCCAGCAGTTCTTCACCGAGCTCGCGCTTCCCTTCGACGGCAGCGTCGTCGTCGGCGACTCGTACTACGCGACCCCTGTTTCCGGCTCGCCGCTGCGCCTGAGGATCGACTTCGCACCCACCATCGTCCACCACGAGTACGACGGCCTCCGCCTGCGCGTACTGCACTCCGATCAAGGCGTCGTCGACACCGCGATCCTCACCTTCGCCGATTACGACACCTTCACCCGCCGGGACAACGCCCGCGAGATACCACCCGGCCGAGACGGCCACGCCCGCATCCGCGACTGGCACCGCGACGGCGTACCGCCGTGGAAGGGAGCCGACCTCACCGGACTACGCAACGCGATCAAGCCGTACGCCCAGGTCCGGTTCCCCGAAGCCAAGACCGTGCCCGATCTCCTTCTTGAAGCACACCCGCTCCGTCTGCCGCACCCCCGCTGCGGCCGTCGCTGTCGTCGCCGCCGTGACCGGCACCCTGGCCTGGGCACCGACCGCCTCCGCCCACGCCCCCGAACCGACGCCGTCCACCTCCACCGCACCCGCCTCGCGCAACACGCCGGAGACCGGCGGGGTCCACATCGTGAAGAAGGACCCGGGCGGAGCCCTCCTCGAAGGCGCGAAGTTCACCCTCCTTGACACCGTCAACGGCACCAAGGCCCTTCAGGGCAAGACCAACAGCGAAGGCGTCCTGCGCTTCGAGGGCGTCACCCCCGGCGTGTACCGGCTCAAGGAGACCTCCACCGGCAGCTCCATCCACGAGCTCGTTCCCGACCAGGACGTGATCGTCACCCCGGGCCAGGACTCACCACTGACGATCACCGACCCGTTCAAGCCCGCCGACCTGACCGTCAAGAAGACCGACAAGGCCAGCGGCAAGCCACTGGCCGGAGCCGTCATCAACATCGTCCCGACAGGTAAGGGAGACTCGGTCACCCTGACCACCACGGGCAAGGACGGCACTGCCTCGGTCAAGCTCCCCGTCACCTCCCGCAGCGGCACCGAGTACACAGCCACCGAGACCAAGGCCCCCGCCGGCTACCAGCTGGACGCCAAGCCGGCGAAGCTCACAGCCAAAGCCCGGCGCCCCGGTCACCGTCACGCTGACCAACACCAAGAAGGAGCAGCCGACCACGCCGCCCACCACACCGCCGACCTCGCCGGGCACGACCACCCCGGCCAAGCCGTCAGGCAAGCCGACACCGGAAACCCCCACCGACACCGCCACCGCTTCCCCGGCCCCGTCCGCATCCACCTCAGACACGCCGGTCGTGGAGGAGACCGAGTCGGGCACGACGACGCCCACGCCGGAAGGCTCGCTCGCCCACACCGGCGCTGACGCCACCCCATGGCTGCTCGGCGGCACTGGCCTGCTGCTCGCCGCCGGAGGCGGCGCCGTGATCGCTGCCCGCCGACGCAGCCGCGACGGCGACAACGAGCCCACCGAGGGCTGACACGCTCGATAACGCCTCACCTTGGCCCCAGGAACCGCTCAGGTTCCTGGGGCCTCTCGCGTTGCGTTGGCCACGGTCGGCGCGGCAGCCGAGGCGGTCGCCCCGCTGGGTTCGACCGGGCGCTCTACACCCGAAGGAACGAAATCGAGCGGACCATCAACGCGCTCAAGGCTTCCCGGGCCGTGGCGAACCGGTATGACAAGAGAGCGTTTGTCTTTCACGGCACGGTCACCGTCGCCGCGATCCGTCTGTGGAACCGATAGTGACCCGCCGGACAGTCCTTAGGGCTAGATGTCGTGGAAGAAATCGCCGCCGACACCGCTAAAGAATAGATCTGCATCATTGATAGTGCGGACCAGCATCGTGACGCCCACCCCGAATGAAAGCGCGTCCCGATTGACGTCGAAGATATTACTGGGGTCCAGCCCTCCGGAATGGTCGCCGGTGATGTGCAAGCCATCCCGCACCGAGATCAGACTTTGACCGTCATACACGTTCACCTGGTTGAGTTCGGCGCCTGGGGGGAACCTGAACAGGATCATCACCCTACTGATGCCTGCCCTCCTGCCCTCGACGAGGACCGGAGTCGGCAAGGGGCAGTGGAACCAGTTTTCGCTACCCGCTTGCAGCCGGAAGGTGACGCCGAATCCTTGCCGGAACCCGTTCACCTCGGCGAAGGGATGCCCGCCGGAGCCCAGTGGCGGAGTTCCCATACCCTCCGCCACAACGCTGTAGCCAGGCACCCAGGATGCAAATGTCTGAGCCATGACTCCCCCTTACGAACAACTGCTCCAGGATTTGAACGTACTTGAAATATGCCACCGCCATCATCGCTCGAATGGGTGAATTGCTGCCTGAGGGAGTCACAGGCGTCAGCCACTCCTCGCGACGCCTCAATGCGCACTTTGGCCACAAGTGTGCAGACACCGACTTTGACGCTCTCGTGAGCAGGTATACCTCGCCGAGCGAGCCCTTTCTCATGCGTTGCAGAACCGCCTCTAAAGCCAACGGCATTGTCCTTAAGAGGTAATCTCAAATGGCGCTCCTGGCCCAGCTTTTAGGTCGGGCACTTACGTGGGGGCGGTGTCGCTCATTGGAACCGTGTGCAAGGCCGGGACGTTGAAGCAGCATGATGATGATGTCGGGACTGCTGACGATGGCGGTGTTAGTGCTTGTCCCCTTCATGCTGGCGTCGGTCCGGCACGTACTGGTCCGAGTCGGGCGCCCCAAGTGGCTGTGCCGCCTCCTGCGGGCTCGGACGCCCAGCAGCGGGGTGGGTGTCGGCGCCACAGCCACCGATGAGCTGCATGCGTTCTTGAACGCCAACAAGCGTGTGCAGCTTGAGCGGCGCCAGGAGCAACTGGCACTGCGAGATGACACGCTCGACGGCGCTCCACCGCAGATGGGGATCGACCTGGACGCGGGGACAGCGGTTGTCCGTAAGCGCCATTGAAAAACTGGCTCACGGCGTGAGCCTGCGGTAGCAGATCAGGGTGGCCGCGATCCCAGCGAAGCCAGGAAATGTTCGGTCTTGCGCTCGTAGCGGCGGTGCAGGCGTCGACAGCCGGCCAGCCACGCCACCGTCCGCTCCACGGTCCAACGGTGGCGTCCAGGCTCGTCTTCCCCGTGGCGGGATCGAGAAGCAAGTCGCCCTGCCCAATCCCTTTCACCAGGGTCAGCCCAGGCCCCGGATTCGCGGTCAGACCCTCGCCGATGATTACCGACCGCTTCCACAACTGACGACCGTCCGACGCTGATCTGCCTACGAACTCGCCGTCGTCGCGTCTACCGACGGCCACCGTCTCCTCCAGATCGACTCGTGCGAAGTCTGGATCGGTCCACATGAGTTGACCGGTTAGCACATCGACCATGACGTGTCGGCGGCGTGGACGAAGCGGAGGACATCGGCAGCCGTCATCAAACCCACACCCTCGCCCTCGGCGCCGGCGGACCGAGCGACAGCGGCCAAGTGCTTGGCGGGGTCGGTACGCCGGTAACCGTGCGCCACCTGGGCATTCAAGACCCAGGACCGTTCGGTGATGCCGCCGCCCAGTACCGCACTGCTGGCCATCCGCCAGCCCGGCCCTGCACGCCACAGCAGCGCGTGCAACCGCAGGCCCTCCTCGACCCGCGTCAGCTGCTCCATGCGCAAGAGCGGCGCCTCATGCATGTCGGCCAAGGGCGGCGAGACGAGGGAGACCACGGGTACTGCTCCTTGATGCGAGGTGGCGAGGCGGCGAACAACCGAGCGATCGTAGCGCTGTGCATGTCGCTGTCCTGTCACCCAGCGCGTTTCACGTGCCCCGAAGGTTGGCGCGTGTGATTGAACCCTGGCGGATCCGAACCCTCCTGCGGACGGAGCAGAGTCGCCTCGCTCGCCGTGACATCGTGGCGCCATGACCATCGCTGCTGGCCGGGCATCCACGGGTCCTGATGCGGCTCAAACCGCGCAACCGGATGTGGTCCAGCTGTCCGTGGCGCCCTGGTTCCCGGGAGTCGGCGAGGCAGGTGCGCCGGCGGCCAGGGCGCGGAAGCCCGTGGGAGTGGTACCGGTGCGCTGGCGGAAATAGGCGCTGAAGGCTGTCGGGTGCGTGAAGCCGATGCGCTCCCCGATCGCGGCGGGGGTCAGGCTGGTGTGGACGAGGAGCCGTTTGGCTTCCAGTAGTACCCGGTCGTCGATGAAGCGTTTGGCCCCGCAGCCGGCGGCGGCGCGGGTGGCGCGCGTGAGGGTGCGCGTGCTGTAGCCGAGGCGGGCTGCGTAGTCCTCGACGCGGTGGGTGCGGGCGAAGTCCTGCTCGACGGCCTCGCGGAAGCGGCGGAACGGTTCGCCGGCCGCACGCTCCTGGAGTGCGGAATCGTCCAGGTGGGCGAGGCGGATCAGCAGGGCGGACAACAGGTGGCGCATCGTCTCGATGTGGGCCGTCAAGGGCAAGTCGGATAGGTGGGCGTATTCGTCTTCGAGTGCGCCGAGGATGCGGCCCAGTGACTCGGCGTGCCCGGCGGCAGGGGTCAGGCGCCGGGATCGGGCGTGTTCGGCGGCGCTCACGAGGGTGGCGGTGGTGCCGCTGACGAAGCCGGCCGGGAAGACGACCGCAGTTCCCTCGATGCTCTCCAGGGGGGCCAGGAACCGCAGGACCTGTCCGGGCCGCACCCACAGCCAGTCGCCGGGCTGGACCTCGTCGGTGCCGAAGTCGACCGAACAGCGCACGGTGCCGACCCGTACGTGGATGAGCATGTGGAAGACCGGGCGGCTGGGCCGGTAGGGGTCGACGCCGTGGCTGTGGGCGCGTTCGGCGAGACGGTCGAGCGGCACGACTTCGCTGCCCGGCGGGGTGCCCGGCGTCGGACGGTAGGGGACGGCCGCGATGTCCAGCGAAGGTGAGCCCGGCAGAGTCTGTCCGTTTTTCTTCATGGCGTGTCCCGAGTGTAGGCGGTACGGCCGACGCCCGGCCCTAGCGTGAAGGGGTTGGGGGGCGGCCGGGCTGCCCGAGAGGGGCAAAAGGCGTACCACATGCGGTGTCCGAAAACTCTCAGACCGAGCCGGCCTGGCCGCCCTCCCGCATCGGCCCCGCGGCGCATCCGCGCCCCCGCGACCTCGCCTGCGGGCGTCCACTGCTTCCACGACGATCGGGAGATCGCAGATGACCATCGAGTACGCCACCCGCTACCGCACCCGCTCGCACATCCCTGCCGAGCCGGGCACGCCCTACTTCATCGAAAAGGGACACGGCGACCGCGCTCACCTCTTCGGCGACCTGGTGACCGTCTACGCGGGCGGCGAGCAGACGGAGAACTCCTTCAACTTCTTCAGCGTCGAAGGCCCCAAGGGCAACATCATCCCGGCTCACTCCCACGCCGACACCCACGAGGTCTTCTACATCACCGACGGCGCTGTCCGCCTTTTCGTCGAAGACCTCGAGGGCAATCAGCACGAGAAGCTCCTCACCCCGGGTGACTTCGGCTTCGTGCCCAAGAACTGCCCGCACGCCTACCGCATGGAGCGCCACCACAGCCGCGTCGTCGGCGTCGCCGCCGGCCCCGGCGGCACCTTCGAGCGGTTCTTCGAGAACCTCGGCGCCCCCACCGACGCGCTCACCCTGCCCCGTGAACCCGTCGTCCCCGAACCCGGCAAGTTCCTCACCGTGCCCCAGCAGTACGACGTGACCTTCCTGCCCGACCACCAGTGGCGCCCCGGGAGCTGACCCCCGCCGACCGCACACCCACCGCCACACCGCTCGCCCCCTCGGAAGAAGAAACCGTCTTGGCTCCCGCTGGCACCGTCGGCCTCGTCGACGTCCACGCGGACAGCTCGCGATCCCCCTCAGCCTCGGCTCCGGGCGTGCTGGAAGCGCGCCAGGCCGTCCGCGAGGTCGATGACCGGCTCGGGGTAGTCGAGGCGGGCGCGTTCGGCCGTGGGCAGCCGCCAGGGTTCGTGGACCGCCTTGGCGTCCACGTCCCGCAGCTCGGGCACCCAGCGGCGTACGTACGTTCCCTGGGCGTCGTAGCGTTTGCCCTGGACGACCGGGTTGAGTACGCGGTTGGGGCGGGTGTCGGTGCCTGTTCCGGCGGCCCACTGCCAGTTGAGCTGGTTGTTGACGATGTCGCCGTCCACCAGCAGGTCCAGGAAGTGCCGGGCACCGATACGCCAGTCCACGTACAGCGTTTTGGTGAGGAAGCTGGCTGCCAGCAGGCGGGCCCGGTTGTGCATCCAGCCCTCGTGTCGCAGCTGGCGCATCGCCGCGTCGACGATCGGATAGCCCGTGCGGCCCTCCTTCCATGCGGTGATCTCGTCGGCCGCTTCGTCCTGCGTCCGCCAGCGGTCGTTGCGCGTGCGGTAGTCCCTCACGGACGCCCCGGGCCGGGCTGCCAGTACCTGGTGGTGGAAGTCGCGCCAGCACAGCTGGCGCACAAACGCGTCCGCCCCGGGGCCGCCGTACGCGCGGGCCCGCTGAACCAGCTCGACGGGCGAGAGGGCCCCGAAGTGGAGGTAGGGCGAGAGGCGGGAGGTCCCGTCGCCGGCCAGGTCGTCGTGCCGCTCCTCGTAGGCGGCCAGCCCTGACCTCGTCCAGTGCGCGAACCGTTGTCTGCCGGCGCGTTCCCCGCCGACGGGAAGGCCCGGCGAGGTTCCGGGCACCCGGTCGCGGGACGGCAGCGGCTCCCCGCGAACCCCGGCGGGTACCCGCACCGTGCGGGGCGCCGGGAGGGGATCTCTCAGCCGTTCGTCGGACCAGCGGCGGAAGTAGGGCGTGAAGACGGCGAAATGGTCCGAGCCGGCTGGTGTCACCGCACCGGGGGCCAGGGCGTTGATCACGGCATCGTGCACATGCAGGCCCACCCCGCGCTCCCGCAGCTCCTTGCGCACGAGCTCCTCCCGCCGGTGGGCGTACCGGGTGACACCGGCCGCCAGGTGCACGTCGCCGGCGCCGCATTCGGCGGCGATCCGGCCCACCTCACGCGGTACCGGGCCCGAGCGCAGCACGAGCCGGCCGCCGCGCCGGCGGAGCGCCGCGTCGAGGTCGGCCAGGCAGTCGGCGAGGAATGCCTGCCGGTTCGGTGGGTCGAACCCCACCGCACGGATGCCGGGGTCGAGGACGAAGAGCGGCACCACCTCGTCTGCCGCCCGCAGCGCGGCCCGCAGCGGGGGATGGTCGTGCAGACGCAGGTCGGCGGTGAACAGGACGACCGCGACGGTCATGACACCACTCCGATGGCGTGTCGGGGCTGCTAGGGGGCGGGCGCGGGCGTCTTCCGGGCACTCATGCCCTTCGCCGCGGCCTGGGCGATGTTGCGTGCCATCCCACCGAAGACGACGGCGTGGAACGGGGCGACACTCCACCAGTAGGCGTGCCCGGACAGTCCGCGGGGGTGGAACAGCGCACGCTGCCGGTAGCGGGTGCGGCCGTCGTCGTCGCTCTCCGCGTACATCTCCAGCCAGGCCAGACCCGGCAGCCGCATCTCGGCGCGCAGCCGCAGCAGACGGCCCGGCTCGATCTCCTCCACCCGCCAGAAGTCCAGCGAGTCGCCCACCCGCAGCCGCTCGGCGTCCCGGCGGCCACGCCGCAGCCCCACGCCGCCGACGAAACGGTCCAGCCACCCTCGCACCGCCCAGGCCAGCGGGAAGGAGTACCAGCCGTTGTCCCCGCCGATGCCTTCGATCACCCGCCACAAGGACTCGCGCGACGCGGCAACCGTCAGCCGGCGTTCGTCCTCGTACAGGCTGCCGCCGGCCCAGTCCGGATCGGTGGGCAGCGGGTCGCTCGGCGCGCCGGGCGTCGAGGCCGAGGACCAGCGGGTGGCGACCTGGGCCTCGCGCACCCGGCACAGTGCGAGCCTCAGCGCCTCCTCGTACGGCAGCGGCTGCGCCGGGCCGTCGGGGACATACCGGGCGATGTCGTGCTCGCGGCAGACGACCTCGTTGCGCAGCGACTCGGTGAGCGGGCGTGCGATGGACGCGGGCACCGGTGTCACCAGCCCGACCCAGTAGCTGGACAGCCTCGGGGTGAGCACCGGCACGGGCACGATCAGCCGATGGCGCAGGCCGGCGACGGCCGCGTAACGGCGCATCATGTCGAGATAGGTGAGGACATCCGGGCCACCGACGTCGAACGTGCGGTTGACATCATCCGGCATCCTCGCCGCACCGACCAGGTACCGCAGCACATCACGGACCGCGATGGGCTGAATGCGGGTACGCACCCAGCTCGGGGTGACCATGACCGGAAGACGCTCGGTCAGGTAGCGCAGCATCTCGAAGGACACCGAGCCCGACCCGATGATCACCGCGGCCTGCAGCACTGTCGCCGGCACCGGCCCGTCGAGAAGGATCCGCCCCACCTCAGCGCGTGAACGCAGATGCCGGGACAACTCCTGCTCCGGAACTCCCCCGGGCGTCAGACCGCCCAGGTAGACGATCCGCCGCACCCCCGCCGCGTGCGCCTGCTCGGCGAAGATCCGCGCGGCCCGCCGGTCCTTCTCCTCGAAGTCACGCCCGGCGCCCAGCGCATGCACCAGGTAATAGGCGACGTCGATGCCACGCATGGCCCCGGCGACCGACGCCGCGTCGGTGACGTCACCCTTGACCACCTCGGCGTCCTGCGCCCAAGCATGGTCCCGCAGCGCACGCGGGGTACGGGCCAGACAGCGCACCCGGTGGCCCGCCCGCAGCAACTCCGGCACCAGCCGCCCGCCGATATAGCCGGTGGCACCGGTCACCAGGCAGTGCAACCCGTTCGAACCCCCCTCCGCCTCTGCGTCCACGGCCCACTCCTTCGCCGCCCGTCCGTCTTTCCGTGCTCCTGTCCGATCATGGCCGCAGAAGGAACAACGCGCACGCCGTGATGATCTGGCCACCGATTGCTGACGCAGAGGCGGGTGCCTTGACCCCCGCTGCCGACGCCGGAGCCCGGGATGCGATCAGGGGATCCGGTCGCCCGCCCCGGCGTGCAGTGGGCCGTCCGTACCCAGGATCACACAACGGCGAAACCGCGCCGGTCCACGGGAGACCGCTTCGCCATCGCTGCCTCCAGGGCCGGCTCGTCCAGGCGCGAAAACTGCTCCACCTCGCCGGGTGTCGGCCGGCCCTCGAACTGGCCTCTCAGCCCAGGTAGAGATCAACCGGAATGATTCGGAAGGAAGGGCGTTAGACGGACGTGAATGGACCATACGGGTGCACGCAGTCATCCAGGTCGCGATGGGCTGGGGCGACGCCCACCCTCGCACAGGAGACCAGTGAACTCGCGACACGACTTTCAGGGTGTGCTGGGAGGTCAGTCACCCAACCCGCCAGGCCCGCCTGGCGCTCGCCATCTCCTGAACGGCCCCTGCACCTGCATCTGCTATTGAGGTCGGCGTTTTAGAAGGACTGCTATGACGAGCAGTTAATGCCGACGATGCCGGATACGACAGCGGTTCTGCCACAGATCGAGATCGGAACAGTGAGGAGTGCGACTATCTGAGCGGCCCCCAGGGACAGTCTGGTCTCAGCACTGGCTGATGGCGCCAGGATTCCGACGATCGCAGCGGCCGTGATGATGACACCGACAGCATGACGCATGATCACCCTCACGCCACACTGTGCCTGGCGGGGGCGGAGGGCGGCGAGGTCGAGTCTCGGCCCGTTTCTCGCTGAACTCGTGGGCCCGGCGGCCGTCGTGACTCACCCCCTCGCCCCGCCGCAGCAGGCTCCACGGGCCCGGGCCCTGTTTATCTGCCGGAAGGTTAAATTAAGGCCGGGTTGATGCCCGCCCCCGTCTCGCGACGCTATTCCGTCGAACCTCAATGCGCCTCTCGTAACCTTTTTCGGTTTCATGTGGACTCCTGTTTGGGTGAGGAATCCACTTGGGCTGCTTCAGTCCCTCGCGCATCATGCGCTCGCGCCAAGTGTGCGGTTTCTGTAAGTGGTACCGTCAATTCCTGACTGGGGTTGCGGGGCTCCCTGGAGGTGGCGTTAGTCTTTTAATACGTTCAACTCCCTGGGCGCATAAGGGTTTGCGCTGTATTCGCCGAGACAGGGGTCTGTGCATGTCGGCTCCGAATCGGTCAGGGAGTAGGCGCAACGAAACCGAGGAGATGTCATGAAGAAGGCTTACGAGGCCCCGACGCTCGCCCGGCTCGGCACGTTCCGCCAGAAGACCGGGCTCCTGCGGAGCAGCGGCAACGACCGTCTGGTCCTCAGCAAGAACTGAGGCGTCGGCTGATTCGTAGCCATGCTGCCGTCGCATGAGACGGAGGGAGTGGGCCCCGGTGACGCGCACTTCGTAGTCCTGCCGGACTGCGAGGGCGCGGCCACCGCGGCCCGCTTCTTCCTCCGCCCCGAGACCCGTGTCCTTACCCACTCTTCCGGACGGCCGTGGCTGATCGGCCGCTGGAGCGACCAGGAGATCGTCACCGCGCGCGCCGGCCGGACAGCCATCGCCCTGGTGGGCTGTTGTTCCGTCGAACAGGGCGAACTCCAACGTCACGTCGCCAGGTTGGATGACCTGACCGCGCTCGACAGGCTGGCCCGTTCCCTGCCGGGCAGCTTCCACCTGGTGGCTTCGCTCGACGGGCAGACGCGCGTGCAGGGCACCGCGTCCGGCCTGCGCCTGGTGTTCCACGCGCCCGTCGACGGCGTACACGTGGCTGCCACCAGCGCGGACGTGCTCGCCGCCGCGATCGGTACCGGACCGGACGAGGAACAACTCGCCGTCCGGCTGCTGTGGCCGGTGCCCTACCCGTTGTTCGAGAGGTCACTGTGGCGCGGCGTCACGGCAGTGGCTCCCGAGGAGGCGCTGATCGTCGCGTCCGACGGACGTACGGTCCGGCGTTCGCGGTGGTGGGCGCCGCCCGAGCCCACGCGCTCCCTCGCCGACGGCGCACCGCTGGTACGCCAGGCGCTGGCCGAGGCCGTCGGCGTCCGCACGCGGGAGGGCGGGGTGGTCAGTTGCGACCTGTCCGGTGGGCTCGACTCCACCTCGATCTGCTTCCTGGCCGCCACCTCGCCGGCACACGTCGTGGCCAGCACCTGGCCGGGGCGTGACCCCGCCGACAGCGACCTGTACTGGGCCGAGCAGGCAGCCGGCTTCCTCCCCGGCATCGAGCACGTGGTCTGGGACGCCGACGAATCCCCCCTGGTCTACACCGACCTGCTGACCATCGACGACCTCCTGGACGAACCGACCATCGGGGTCATGGACCGGGCGCGGGTCCTGCACCACCTGCCGGAGATGGCCCGGCGCGGCAGCCGCCTGCACCTCACCGGCATCGGCGGCGACCACGTCGCCTGGTGCTCCGAGGCGTACTACCACCGCATGGTGCGCACCCGCCCCCTGCTGGCCTTGCGACAGCTCCGGGGCTTCAAGACCTTGTTCCAATGGCCCCTGGGGGACACGGTGCGGGTGCTGGCGGACTCCCGGCCCTACGGCCAATGGCTCGCGTCCAGCGGGCGACAGTTGCGCGAGCCGATGTCCTCCACGGTCAGCGGCGCTCTCGGCTGGGGCACCCCGCCCCGCCTCTTCGACTGGGTCACACCTGACGCGGCGCACACCGTGGCGCGGCTCCTGCGCGAGGCGGCGGCACAGGCCGAGCCGTTGCATCCCGACCGGGGCATGCACGGAGACATGGAACAGATCCGGATCTGCACGCGCATCGTGCGGCAGTGGGATCGCATGGCCGCGCGGGCCGGTGTGCCGATGGCCTCACCGTTCTTCGACGACCGGGTGATCGAGGCATGCCTGGCCGTCAACCCGGCAGAGCGGGTCACGCCCTGGGCCTACAAGCCGCTGCTCGCGGCCGCGATGAGCGGCGTCGTACCCGACGTGTGCTTGCGGCGCAGCAACAAGGCCCACGCCTCGATGGACGCGTCCAACGGGCTGCGTGAGCACCGGGGCGACCTGATGAAACTGTGGGAGGACTCCCACCTGGCCCGGCTCGGCCTGGTCGACGGTGACGCCTTGCGGTCGCTGGCCCAACGGCCCTCCACACCGGGGCTGCAGGACGCGATCTTGTATTCCACGATCGCCTGCGAGGTATGGCTGCGCAACCTTCCCCGTACGTAGAGAGGGACTCACGCACATGGCACTGCGATTCGGCACCGATGTCTCCACGGCCCGGACCGACTACGGAACGGTCCTGCTCGACCGGCGCAGCGGTCAGTACTGGGAACTCAACCCCACCGGCACGCTCGTGGTCCGCACTCTGATGGAAGGCGGTGAGGAAGCGGACGCGGTCGACGCGGTCGTCGCGGAGTTCGCCGTCGACCACGCTCAGGCGGCTCAGGACGTCGCGGCTCTCATCGCGCAGTTGCGGGAAGCGGGGCTGGCTGCCTGATGAGCACTCCCAGCGCATTGCACCGGCCCACCGGCGTACCTCTCACGCGCAGGATGGCGGCGCGCTGCGTCCTGATCGCAGCCCTGGCCCTGTCCCTTCTGCCGCCAGGCAGGATTCAGGCGGTGCTGGAGGTGGTGCGACGCGGCGCCAGGCCGGCCTCCGCCGCACAGGCGAAGTCCGCCCGGGACGCCATATGCGCGGTCAGCCTCTTCTGCGCCGGCCCCCGCGGCTGTCTCCCGCGCTCCCTGGGCGCCGCCCTGTTGTGCCGGCTCCGGGGCACCTGGCCGACGTGGTGCACCGGGGTGCGCGTCGTGCCGCCGTTCACCGCGCACGCCTGGGTGGAGACCGACGGCCATCTCGTGGACGAGGGGGTACCGGACGACTACTTCGCCCGCCTGATGACCGTGGCCCCGACCGTGCGGGGGGATCGGTGAGGAGCGACGGGGGGAGTGGGGGAGGTGGGTAGGAAGCCCCAGGGCAAGGGGGGCGGCTCCGCGCGGGGCGCGGTCGTCGTCATGTTCCGGCTCACCAACGGACACCGGTCCTCGATGACCGTCGCCACCGTGCTCACTCTGGTGGGCTCCGTGCTGGGTCTGGCGCAGCCGCTCGTCGCCAAGTCGATCGTGGACGCGACCGCAAGCGGCCGCATCGGGTGGCCTCTGCTGTTCCTGGCGGCCCTCTTCGTCGCCGAGGCGGCGACGGGCGCGGTGGGCCGCTTCGTCCTGGAACGCATGGGAGAACGCATCGTGCGGGCGCTGCGCCACAGCCTGGTGGGCCACCTGCTGAGGCTGGAGATGAGGGAGTACGACCGGCACCGCACCGGCGACCTGATCTCCCGGGTCACCGCCGACACCACGCTGCTGCGCGAGGTCGCCTCCCAGGCACTGGTGGACCTGGTGACCGGCTCCCTCGTCGCCGTGGGCGCCGTGGCGCTGATGGTGTGGATCGATCCGCTCCTGCTGCTCCTGGTCACGGTGACCATCGCCGTCGCGGCCCTGGTCGTCACCTCACTGCTGGCAGGGATCCGGGCGGCCGCCGAGCGCATGCAAGGCGCCGTGGGGGCGATCGCCGCCGAGCTCGAACGGGCCCTGGGGGCGCTGCCCATGGTGCGCGTCCACCGGGCCGAGGCACGCGAAGCCGAACGCATCGGGGTGTCCGTCGACGCGGCATACGGTGCGGGAGTCCGCACGGCGCGGTTGGCGTCGGTGATGAGCCCGGCGGTCGAACTCGCCGTACAGGGGTCCTTCCTCCTCGTCCTGGTCATCGGCGGCCTGCGCGTGAACGGGCACGCCAACTCCCTGGGCGACCTGGTCGCCTTCCTGCTCTACGCCTCCTACCTGGTCGTCCCGCTGTCGTCGGTGTTCCGCGCGGTCGGCCTGATCCAGCGGGGCATGGGCGCCTACCAACGGATCGACGAAGCCCTCGCCCTCCAAGCGGAACCCGAACGACCTGTCACCGCGGGAACGAAGCCGGTCCCATTACCGGTATCGGAGAAGGCCGCTGAGACACCTGCGTCGCACAGGCAGGACCGGCCGTCTCAGGCGCCGCCCGCACTCCGTGAAACCGGCGGAGAAGGGACGGTGATCAAGGCGGGGGACAACGCCCTCGCGCTGGACGACGTCTGGTTCGGATACCGCCCCGACCGGCAGGTTCTGCGCGGCGTCTCCCTCTCTGTACCGCACCGGCAGCAGGTCGCCCTGGTCGGCAGGTCGGGCGCCGGGAAGAGCACGATCTTCGCTTTGGTCGCGAGGTTCTACGAGCCGGACTCCGGGACGCTGCTGTTCGACGGACGACCCGCGCCGGAACTCAGCCGCGCGGAATGCCGGGCGCGCATCGCCGTCGTCGACCAGAACACGCACGTCGTCCACGGCACGCTCCGGGACAACATCGCCTACGCCATGCCCACGGCGACTCCCCAAGAGGTGGAGAGGGTCATCGACCTGGCCAACCTCCACCACGTAGTCGAGCGTCTCCCCGGCGGACTGGACGGCATGCTCGGCGAACGGGGCAGCACCCTCTCGGCAGGGGAACGACAACGAGTCGCCCTGGCCCGCGCCCTGCTCACCCGCCCCACCCTCCTTCTGCTGGACGAACCCACCTCACACCTCGACGCCATCAACGAAGCCGCCCTGAGCCGGGTACTGAAGGACATCGCCCAGGAGTGCGCACTCCTCGTGATCGCGCACCGGCTCTCCACGGTGCAGCACGCCGACCGGATCTACGTACTCGGCACCGGCCGCACCCTCGCCGTCGGCCACCACGAGGAACTCCTCACCACCAGCGCCACCTACCGGGAACTGGCCGCCAGCCAGACACTGCGCACGGCCGATACGAGTCCGGACGGAGACTAGCCCGACCCGCCGCACAGCGGGGGCGATGAACGCCCCCCGAGGGCCGGGCCGGGGCCCGGCCCTCGGGGCCGCGCTCACTTCCGTAGCGGGCCCTCGCAGCTGAAGTCCGCCGAGCCCGCGCGGCGGTCGGACCACATGTCGACCTTGCCGAAGGAGCAGTTCATGTCGGCGAAGTTGTTGGCGCCCGTCTTGGCGCGGTCGAGGATGAAGTAGTCGACCGTCTCGGACATGTCCTTGAAGACCAGGTCCGCGTTGCCGGGGTTGCTGAGGTTCGCGGTGACGCGGCCGGTGCATACGAACCGGGGGCGGTCGGCGGAACCGGCCGTCTTGCAGTCGGGCGTCTGTCCCGTCGCGGCGGCGAAGGACGAGCGGACCGCGGCAGCCGAGGCGTCCCTCAGCCCGTTCACCGGGGTGAACGTGGTGGCCGGCACGAACAGGTCCTTGACCTTGCCGATCTGCTTGTCCAGGAACGCGTTGTAGTCGCGCTGCACATACCAGTCGCGGCCCATGCGGTTGCGCCAGGCGTCGAAGCCCGCCACGTCGTTCGCGCGCAGGTAGCCGTACATCTCGCGGAGCTGCGAGGGGCGTTCGGTCCACAGGAACTCGTAGAATGTGCCGGCGTAGTTGTAGAACCGGAAGCCGTCGCGCTCGTACTCGGCGTGCAGCAGCTGGTCGACGGTCATGCGTGGCTTGCCGCCCGCCGTGTCGTTGATGATGCCCTGCACCAGCGACTTGCGCACCTTGACGCCGTCGTCGCGCGAGGCGCCCGCGAAGAACTCCGCCGTGCCCTCGTCCATGGCCGTCGTGCGGTCGTTCTGGTACCAGGCGCCCTCGCCGAACGAGCCGGGCACCGCCCAGCGGCCGTTGAGGTAGTGGGTGTACTCGTGGCGGAAGAGCTCTTCCAGCGTGAGCGTGGAGTCCTGCGGCACACGGCGCTCGTACGTGTAGAAGGTGGCGCCGTTCTCGATGTAGATGCCGCCGTTCTTGGTGTCCATGCCCGTCAGCAGCGGGTGGTAGATCTCGTAGTCCGCGCGCGAGGCGTACAGCACGATGGTGAGTGCGGAGTTGGTGTCGCCCGCCAGCGGCTGCTCGGTGCCCAGGACGCGGTGGTACTGCGCCTTGACCTGCTTGCTCGCGTAGTACAGCCGGTCGACGGTCTCGCGGGGGAGCGCGGTGCGGACCTTGATGCCGCCGTTGTCGTAGGTGTACGTGTTCGGGAAGATGCGGCGGTCGATGTCCGCCTTGCACACCCCGTACTGCTTGCAGGCGCCGAACTCGTTGAGCCAGGTCACGACCTTGCCCCAGGGCTCGCTGCCCTGGCCGAAGTTGCGGACGACGGTGTCCAGCAGCCCGCCCAGCGAGGAGGTGACCTCGCCCTTGATCGCGTCGACCTGGCCGAGCCGGCCGTACTCGTTGACCGCGTCGCGGACCACCCAGGCGTTGTCCGTGCCCTTGAGGTGGGTGTAGCCGGCGAAGGCCTTGAGCGCGGCGCGGTAGGCGGGGTCGGCGGCCACGGCCGCGTGGAAGCCCGGGTCCCGGTTGTAGACGCCCAGGTAGCCCACGGACAGCGCGCCCCACGTGGCGGCGGCCCAGGATGTGCTCTTGGCGGTCTCGGGGTGGGAGGCGTCCATCATGGCCAGCGTCCGCTTCATCAGCGGGAGCTGGTGCTGCCGCAGCTCCGGGGTGCTGGCGGCGAAGAATGCCTCGCGGAGGGTCTCGCCGTTGGTGTCGGTGGCGTCGAAGGTGCGGGAGCCGATGCCGAAGTAGTGGACGGCGCGGCGTACGGCCTCGACGGTCTGCTGGTCGGTGAGGTCGATCTCGTCGCGCGAGAAGTCGTGGTAGGCCGCCGCGTGCAGGTAGGTGAACATCTCCAGCAGGTGGGAGGTGTTCTTCCCGTCGTGCCAGTAGCCGTACCGCTCGGCGCGCAGGGCCACGGCGCGGACGTTCTCCCTGGAGAAGACCCGGGTCATCCGCGTGTCCCACGTCCACAGGACGTCGCGCAGGCAGCCGTCGGCGGTGACGGCCGGGTCCATGAGGAAGTCGGCGAACTGCTCGGGGCTCAGCCTGGATATGCCGTCGACGGTGCAGGGCACGCCGGCGCCGGCGATGGTGACGCGCGGGGCGGGCTTCGCCAGGCCCTTGGCCTTGGCGTCCTTGGGCTTGGCCTTGCCGGGGCCCGGGACGCTGCCGCCCGAGAGGTCGCGCGGCGCGGTGGGCTTCGCCATGCCTGCCTGGGGGGCCTTGGCGAGGCGGGTGACCTCGTCGAAGGGGTTGGGCGTGGGGGTGTCGTGCCGTACGGCCGCGGTGGGGGCGGCGGAAGGCTTCGCGGGGGTGGGGGAGTCCGCGTGGCCGGTCTGGACGGCCGTGGCGCAGAGGGTCACCGCTATGGCGGTGGTGAGCAGGGATCTGCGCACGGTGGTGGAGTGGAACACCGATGAACTCCTGTGTGGGAGGTGGAGTGACGTGCTGTGTGGGAGGTGAGTGGCGTGCGCGCCGGAAGAGGGCGCGTACGCCGGAAGGCGCCGACGCACCGGACATCAACCGCCCTGTTACGGGTGGTATCTGAGGGGCCAGTGGGGCGGCATGTGATGCGTAACGTAGTAATGTGAAATGGCACTGACAACCCCTCAGAACCATCCGATTTCCGGAAGGCGTGAACGGAGGGATGGATTCCGGGGAGTTCGGCCGAAGCCCCGGACTACCGTGCCAACTGCGCTGACCTGGGATGACGTTCACGCCACCGCGCATACACGGGGCTGCTCGCGCAGCCGGCGAGATAGCCCGCGCCGACCTTGCGCATGATCTCGTCGCCGTGCGCGGCGAGCGGTCCGTCCGCGCACCAGGCCAGCACATGGCGGTACCACAGCGGATCACCGGCCAAGGGGCGCACCGTGACGCCCGGGACCTCGATGAACGTGGCCTGGCAGAGGCTCACGGCCAGGCCCGCCCGCACGATCTCGATGAGCTGCCGGCCCTCCGCCTCGTAGGGGATCCGGGGCCTGCGGCCCGTCAGGGAGAAGGCGGAGGACCAGTACTCCCGCGTACGGTCGCTGCCGGGGCGGGGCGCCGCCCAGTCCTCCTCCACGAGCCGGCTGAGCTCCACCTCCTCCCGCGCGGCCAGCGGGTGGGCCGACGGGAGCAGGGCGAAGACGGGCGCGGTGACCAGCGGGCGCAGCTCGACGCCGTCCGGCGGGGAGAGCTCCTGGCCGGGATGGTCGCCGAGGACCGCCGCCTCCAGGCGCCCCGCCGCGAGGTCCTCGAGCAGCGGCGCCGGGCACGGCCCGCAGCGCGCGGTCACCTCGGCCCCGGGCAGCGACGCGCGGATCGCCAGGAGCAGATGGCCCAGCAGGGGAGCACCCACCGAGCCGACGCGGACCCGGTGGGGCGCGTCGAGGTGGCGGGTCACGCGGGAGGCGTCGGCCAGCAGGCCGTCGACGCCCGGCAGGATGGCCCGCGCCCGCGCCAGCACCAGCTCTCCGAACCCCGTGGGCACCACGCCCGCCTGGCGGCGGTCGAAGAGCGCCCCGCCGAGCATGGTCTCGATGCGCCGCAGCTGGGCGCTGAGCGCCGGCTGGGACATGCTCAACGCCGTCGCCGCGCGGGTCAGGCTGCCGGCGTCCTCGATCGCGCACACCACTCGCAGATGGCGTAGTTCAAGATCCATAGCGCGGATGTTATGAACCGGCGTGAGCTTCCCGACAGGGCGTCAAACCCCTCACTCTTATGCGATCCATCACACGCAACGGCGACGGGGGTTCGCGCGGTCATGAGAAGAATCGTTGCTTGGCGGTCGGGGCCGACGGCGCCCGCGCTGCTCTGCCTGGTGCTCACCGCCCTGCTGCTCCTGGGCACCCCGCCCGCCCGGGCCGGCACCGGCACGGCGGCGGTGGTCGGCCCGTCCGCGTGCGCCCTGCCCGGCACCACCGGCTGGACCGACGAAGGACACGGCACCGACCGGTCCGTCTTCCAGCGCTCCACCGGCACCATCAGGGTGGCCATGGTCTTCGTGGACTTCCCCGACGCGCCCGCCACCGAGTCCCCGGCCTCCGTCGGCGCCCGGATCACCCCCGGCGCGGACTGGATGTGGAACGCCTCCTACGGCAAGGTCTGGCCGTCCATCACCCCGTACCAGCGGTGGGTGCGCATGCCGCAGCGTTCCACGGACTACGGCTTCGCCCGGGGGCTGACCCACGAGACGCACGAGGCCTACCTCAAGGACGCCGTGGCGGCGGCCGACCCGTACGTCGACTTCTCCCGCCACGACATGGTCTACGTCGTCCCCACCCGTAACGCGTCGGCCATCTCCTTCAGCCCCACCTATATCTACGAGCCGGGCACGCGGGGCGTCGTCGCCGACGGCAGCCGTATGAAGTGGGCGGTGACGTTCGGCCAGGACATGTGGCGCTGGGACCAGCGGCTGGTGGGTCACGAGACCGCCCACACCTTCGGCCTCCCCGACCTCTACGCCTTCGACGCCGGTAGCGATGCCCACCGCTTCACCGGCGGCTGGGACGTGATGGGCCTGATCGGCGGCGCCGGCCCGCAGTACTTCGGCTGGCACTCGTGGAAGCTCGGCTGGACGGACGACGACCAGGTGCTCTGCCGGGCGTCCAGGGGCAGTGACACGGTCCGCCTGACAGCCGTCGCGTACCACACCGGCACCAAGATCGCCGTCATACGCACCGGCCCGACCACCGCCTACGTTGTCGAGTCCCGGCGCGCGGTCAACACGGACGCGGGGGCCCGCTCGACGGGCGCCCTCGTCTACAAGGTGGACTCCTCCGTGCCGACCGGCGAGGGCCCGGTCCGGGTGATGGACGCCCATCCCCACACCACTCCCGCGGGCGGCCGGCCGCTGGACGACGCCCCCTTCCGGGCCGGGCAGTCCTTCACGGACCACTTTGCCGGGGTCCGCGTCGAGGTCCTGAGCTCCGACGGCTCCGGCGACACCGTCCGCGTCACCAAGCGGTGATGCCGTAGCACGTGCGGTGCGTGCCCTGGATCCCCGCCGGGACGAGCCGGGGCCCGTGCGTGAGCGGCCGTCCGCCTGGAGGGTTCGGTTTTCCGCACCCCCGATCCGGGGGTGACCATGATCGTTTGTCGTGCCCCGTCCGCCGAGGATGAGGACATGGTTGAGACAGCGACAGGTATCGGGATGGGAACCGCCGCCCGGGCGGAGGACGTGCACCGTGAGTACGGGCGCGGAACTGCCGCCGTGCAGGCGTTGCGTGGCGTGTCGGTGGCCCTTGCGCCGGGGACGTTCACGGCGGTGATGGGGCCGTCGGGCTCCGGCAAGACCACCTTGCTGCACTGCCTCGCGGGGATGGACCGGCCCACGCGGGGCTCCGTCTGGTGGGGTACCACCGAGGTGTCCCGGCTGCCCGAGCGGAGGCTGGCGGAACTGCGGCGCAGCCGGGTCGGGTTCGTGTTCCAGGCGTTCAACCTGATGCCGGCGATGACGGTCGCGCAGAACGTCGAGCTTCCCGGCCGGCTGGCCGGCGAGCGGCCCGACCGGGGCCGGGTGCTGGACGCGCTCGACCGGGTGGGCCTGGCCGGACGCGAGCGGCACCGTCCCGGGCAACTGTCCGGTGGACAGCAGCAGCGGGTGGCGATCGCCCGGGCGCTGGTCTCCCGCCCGCAGGTGCTCTTCGCCGACGAGCCGACCGGAGCGCTCGACCGGGCCACCGGCCACGAGATCCTCACCCTGCTGCGCGCCGGGGTCGACCAGGACGGTACGACCTGCGTGATGGTGACCCACGACCCGGTGGCCGCCGGGTACGCGGACCGGGTGCTGCTGCTCGCCGACGGCCTGGTCGTGGACGAGCTCGACCGGCCCACCGCCGCCCAGGTCGGCGAACGCCTGAGCCGGCTGGGCGGGTGAGCGCGATGGCCTTGCTCGCTCTCGGGCAGATGCGCCGGCGCCCGGCCGCCTTCGCCGGCCTGGCGGTCGCGCTCTTCCTCGCCATCGCCACCGTGACGCTCTTCGGGATGCTGCTCGCCGCCCATGTCACCGCACCTGCGGCTGCCCGGAAAGCGGCCGCGGGGCCCGGCCTGATGGTGATCGCCGGCGCCTTCGGTGAGATCGCCGTGCTGGTCGCGTTCTTCGTCGTGGTCAACGCGCTGGGTTTCGCTCTCCGCCAGCAGCACCGCGAGCTGGCCCTGCTGCGCACCATCGCGGCGACGCCCCGTCAGGTGCGGCGGCTGGTGCGTGGCCAGGTCGTCGCGACAACATTGCTGGTGACCGTGCCGGGCTGGCTCGTCGGCGCCGCGGCGGCCCGTCGCTTCCTCGTCGAGTTGCAGCAGATGGGCATGGTGGCGCCGGGCATCGGGATACCGGGGACCCCGGTGCCGATGCCGGCCGCACTGGTCATCGTGCTCGCGGTCGGTCTGGCGGCCTCGGCCGTCGCGGCCCGCCGGATCTCCCGGATCGCGCCTGCGGCCGCCCTCACCGCGAGCTCGACCGAACACGGGCGGACGGGTGCGCCGCGCCTGCTCGCCGGGACCGGCGCGCTGGTGGGCGGCGGCCTGCTGCTGCGCCTGGCCGCGACGCGGCCGGCGGACCAATTGGACAAGGCGGGGCAGGCGGCGTTGCTCGGTTCGCTGGTGCTGCTGGTCGCGGTCGCCTTGGCGGGGCCGCTCGTGGCGCGCGTCATGGCGGCCGCGGTGGGCGCGCCCGTACGGGCTCTGGCACCCGGCGCGGGATGGCTGGCCGACGCCAACCTGCGGGGGTACGCGCGGCGGCTGTCGTCCGCGGTGGTACCGGTCGCGCTGCTCGTGGGCTTGTCGGGCACGATGCTGATCATGACAAGTACTGCCGAACACGCCGCAGGCGTGATGGCGACCGGCGTCACCTCCGCCACGGACGTCTGGCTGCGCAAGGCCGAGCTGGCGCTGCTGGTCTGCTTCGCCGCCGTCTCCACCGTCAACACCCTGGTCGCCGTGACCGCCGACCGGCGCCGCGAGTTCGCGCTGCTGCGGCTGGTCGGCGCGACCCGGTCGCAGCTGATGCGCATGCTGACGGTGGAGGCGGCGCTCACCACGGTCGTGGGTGTCCTGCTCGGTGCGGTGGTCGCGGGTGCCGCGGCGGCGGCGTTCAGCATGGCGGTGACAGGCTCGGCGGTTCCGTCCGTCCCGGTGGCTGCCTGCTGGTGGATCGTCGCGGGCGCGGCGGCGCTGACCGTCCCGGGCATCCTGGCCACGGGTCTGCGGGCCGTTCGCGGCCCGGCGGCGGAACTGGTGGGCGGTGGTCGTGACTGAGCGGGGCGGCGGGCAGGTCGCCGAGGACGCGGGCCGCCACCAGACGCCCGCCCGAACGGGCGGCCGGCCGGCGGCCGGCGCGCCGCCCGCCGACTCGCCGCCGCCGCCCGTTTCCGGTGAGCCGGCGAGGCGCCCGGACCCGGACCCGGCCAAGCGGCGGCGAAACCGTTCCGTACCGGTCGGTGAATGGGCCTTCGCCGTCGTCGGGCTGCCGCTCGCGCTGCTCGGCGGCCTCTACGCCCTCGCCGTCCTGTACGCGGGCGCGCTGCTCTCGCTCACCGTGCTCGGCCTGCCGTTCGTGGCCGCCGCCCTGAGGGGCGCGCGGGGCTTCGGCGCGCTGCACCGGCGCCTGGTCGGCCGGCTCCTCGGCGAGCACGTCGAAGAACCGGCCGGGCTGCCCCGCCCGGTGGGCCTGGTCGCCCGTGGCCGCATCGCGCTGACCGACCCGGTCGCCTGGCGGACGCTGCTCTATCTGGTGCTGCGGTTGCCGCTGGGTGTCCTCGGGTTCGCCGCCGCCGTCGCGCTTCCCCTCGGCTGCGGCTGGCTGATCGGCTTTCCGCTCTGGGTGCGCCTCCTGCAACCGGGCCCGCAGCCGGCCGCCTGGCTGCAGGCCGCCTCCGTGGTGCTGGGCCTGGTGCTGCTGTCCGCGGTACCCGGCGCCGTCCGGGTGCTGAGCGGGGCGAACCGGCGGCTCGCCCGGCTGCTGCTCGGCCCCGCCCGCGCCCAGCAGCGCGTCCGGGAGCTGGAGACCGCCCGCGCCACCCTGCTCGCGGACAACACCGACCAGCTCCGCCGCCTGGAGCGCGACCTGCACGACGGCACACAGGCCCGGCTGGTCGCCCTGGCCATCACGCTCTCGCTGACCGAGGACGCCCTCGCCCCTGCCACCGGCCCGGACCTCGGGCGGCTGCGCACCCTGGTGGACCGCGCCCGAGGCCAGACCGACGACACCATCACCGAGCTGCGGCGGCTCACCCGGGGCATCCACCCCGTGGCACTGGACGGCGGCCTCGGCGAGGCGCTGCCGGGGCTCACCACCACCTCGCCGGTGCCGGTCACCGTCCGTCTGGAGCTGCGCGAACGCCCCGATCAAGCGGTCGAACGGGCCGTCTACTTCTGCGCCGCCGAGCTGCTCACCAACGTCGCCAAGCACAGTGGTGCCCGCTCTGCCGAACTCACAGCGAGCGCGGCCGACGGCCGGGTCCGCCTGATGGTGCGCGACGACGGCCGCGGTGGCGCGGCGCTCGGCGTCGGCACCGGCCTGACCGGTCTGGCCGAGCGGCTCGCGGCGGTGGACGGCGTCCTTCAGGTCGACAGCCCGTCCGGCGGGCCCACCGTGGTCACCGCCGAGCTGCCGGCGCGCCTGTGACGGACCGGCTGCCGCTTTCCCCCAGATAGGTGAGGACGGCCTTCACCCGCCGGTTGTCCGTGTCCGTCGCCCGCAGACCGAACTTGGTGAAGACAGCGGCGACATGCTTCTCCACCGCCCGCTCCGACACCGCCAGCAGCGCGGCGATGGAGCGGTTGGAGTGCCCCTGCGCCATCAGCTCCAGCACCTCGCGCTCGCGCGGCGTCAGGGTGCCCACCGGGCTGCGCGGCCCCCCACGCATCAGCTGGGTGACCACCTCCGGGTCGAGCGCCGTGCCCCCACCGGCGACCCGGTGCAACGCGTCCACGAACTCGGAGGTACGGGCGACCCGTTCCTTCAGCAGGTACCCGATCCCCGCCGCGCCGCCCGCCAGCAGCCGGGACGCCCAGGCCGTCTCGACGTGCTGGGAGAAGACCAGGATGCCGACCTCGGGTGCCTTCGCCCGGATCTCGACGGCGGCGCGGATGCCCTCGTCGGTGTGTGTGGGCGGCATCCGGATGTCCACCACGGCTACGTGGGGCCGGTGCTCGACGACAGCGCTGAGCAGCTCGGCCGCCGTCCCGGCGGTGGCCACCACCTCGCATCCCCGGACGCCGAGCAGCTCGACCATGCCGTCACGTAGAACGACGGAATCCTCGGCCAGTACCACGCGCAGATGCTTGTTGATCACGACGCCATTATCCGGCCCGGCTGACGACCGTCGTCGCCCGGTGCTTCAGCGAGGCTTGAGCGCGGGTCTCAGCCGAGCCGAGCCGAGTAGGCTCCCCGTCATGAATGCGGCCACGACCAGCGGTGGGACCACCGAGCTCGCCGTCCTCGACGCCATTGAGCTGACCTCCCGTCCGCACGGGGAGGCCCGGTTGGCGGAATCGGCCCACCGCATCCTGGCGGACTTGGTGACCGGGGGTGCCGCACTGGGCTGGGTCGACCCGCCCTCACAGGATGAGGTGGCAGCCCTCCTCGGCCAGGTGATCTCCGCGGTGAAGGCCGGAGACGCGGCCCTGCGTGCCGCCTACCTCGGCCGACGGCTCGTCGGGTTGGGATACTGGCTCCGCTACGCCCGACCGACCCATCGGCCCCACGCCGACCTGGAGAAGATCGCGGTGGATGCCGCCGCCCAGGGCCGTGGCACCGGTCGGGCGCTGACCGCCGCCCTGGTCGCTGACGCCCAGGAGGCGGGCATCGAGGTCCTCACCCTGGACGCCCGTGGCGACAACGCCGGTGCCCTGCACCTCTACCGGTCGCTGGGCTTCACCGAATACGGCCGTCTCCCCGAGTTCGTCGCCGTCGGTGAACACCGCTACGACAAGGTCTTCTACATGCTGGACCTCCGCCGACAAGGCAGCCCGCCACCACGGAGGACAGGCTGACAGCCACCCGCTGACGCCCTGTCGACCCCCGTACCGCTCCTGCCCCGGTCGCTCGGCCTCGACCGCCGCCACCATCCCGCAGCGGGCACGGTCACCCGCCGGCACGCTCAGCGCAGAGCGTCGTGGACGCGCAGCAGCAGGCGGCGCAGAGCCACCTGGTCGTCCGGGTCCAGCGGGGCCAGCAGTTCGGCCTCGACCGCCTCGGCCTCAGCGGTCAGTTCGGCGAGGACCGCGCGCCCACGCTCGGTCAGGGCAACCGTCACCCGGCGGCGGTCGGCGGCATCGCGGGTGCGGTCGACCCAGTCCCGACGGGCCAGGTCGTCGAGGACCTTTGCCATGTCGCTGGGGTGAACGGCGAGGCGAGAGGCGAGGCTTCGCTGGACCTGCGGTCCGTGGTCGGCCAGCGAGGCGAGCGCCGCCATGTGCCACAGCCGCAGGCCGCGCGCCGCCAGGCGGTCGGCGACCAGGCCGCGGGCGGCCTTGCCCACCTTGGACAGCAGGTAGGGCGTGAGCATCGTCAGGCTGGGCGGGCTTTCCTGAGGGGCGGGCATGAGGTAATCATAGGGCCACACCAATCATAGGTGTCACCCTATTAATGTGCCGACGATGGGACTGCCGCCATGGACGCCCTCCACCCCCGCCTCCTGGTGAACCGCTTCGACGAAGCCTTCCGCTTCTACGACGCCACGCTGCCCGCCGTCCTCGGTGCCACTCGGACCGCGGGCAGCGCCGAAGGCCCGTACGCGAGCTGGGACGTGGGTGCCGAAGGCGTCCTCGCGCTGTTCGACCGAGCGGCGATGGCCTCGTCGGTCGGGCTCGACGGCACCGCGGGCGGCGACGGGATGATGCTGGTGAGCCGGGTCGCCGACGTGGACGCCGCCTTCGCGCGGTGCGTCGCGCACGGCGCGACGGCCGTCGCGGCCCCCGCCGACCGCCCCGAGTGGGGCCCAGGACTGCGCACGGCGCACGTCCGCACCCCCGAAGGCACACTGTGGGAGCTCCAGTCCTACCCGGGCGCCATCCGCTGAACTTCGCCGCCACGGACAAGTGCCTTGATATCAAGAAAGCCTTACCCCTCGGATGTCGGGGAGGCGAGACGAAGAGAGTCAGAAAAGCGTCAGCGGTATCGAAATGCCCCCTTGATGTCCCACATATGAGGGGAGAGAGAAGCGCGTCGGGTGTGGTCGGCGGGACGGGTCTCTCAGCAGAGCCTCGATCGCCGACGAACGATGCTGAATACACCAATTTCTCGGCAAGTTGAGGTCGCTACCTCGAACTCCCGCCACCCCATGCCCGATTGCGCAAGATCCGGCAGGTTCCTGCCTGCCTCCGGGAGACTAGGCGGAATGTGTAATTCCGTCAGGATGGCCATCCAATTGGTTCGATTCGGAACCAACTCAACCGACCGCTGACTATTTCTGTCAACATTCTGACGGTATTTTAATCCTGTCGGCTGGCGGTAATACGCTGGTAAAGTATTGGTTGTGGCTCTCTCAAGGGGAGCCGCATGGCGTGGCGTGCCCTGAGGCGCTGCTGCCCGGCACTTGCCGCCACGTTCACAGCTCCTTGACCGACCCGACCACACCGTGCCCCCGCTGCAAACGCAGAGGTGCAGGAGGCAGGCCATCATGAAGTCACTGATCGACAACGCCCGATCCTTCGCGGTCACGCACGTGGCCGATCCGCAGCACATCAAGGCATTCCGAGCCCTGGAAGCCGGACAGTCCCCGGAAGTGTTGTTCATCTCGTGCTCCGACTCGCGCGTCGTTCCGGCGCTGATCACCGGTGCGCGCCCGGGCGAGCTCTTCGAACTGCGCACCGCGGGCAATGTCGTGCCCCTCTACCCGGACGACAACCGTCCCACCGGCGAGGCGGCCACGATCGAGTACGCCGTCCGTGTGCTCGGCGTCCGTGACATCGTCGTCTGCGGACACTCGCATTGTGGTGCCGTGGGCGCCGTCGTCCGCAGCGACGACCTCTCGGCCGTGCCCGCTGTCCGCGGCTGGCTGGAGGAGGCTGTGCCACGGCACGCACCCGTCCGCTCGGTGACCGAGGTCTCGCCCGACGTCGCGGAGGCCGTCCAGGCGCACGCCGTGGCGCAGTTGGAGACGCTGCGGAGCTACCCCTGTGTCAAGGAGCGGCTGGAGGAGGGAATTCTCGGCCTCCACGCCTGGTACTACGAAGTGCACACGGGTGCCGTCAGCGTGCACCGGCCCGAAGAAGGCCACCTGTCGTTCGGACCTCTGTGACCGGCTGACACGAAGACCAAGGGACCTCACCCATGTACTCAGCCATCTCCGCCTTCAAGCACCCGGCCGTCCTACGTCAGGACGTGCTCGCCTCGCTCGTCGTCTTCCTCGTGGCCCTGCCGTTGTGCGTCGGCGTGGCCGTGGCATCGGGCGTACCCGCCGAACTCGGCCTGATCACCGGCATAGTCGGGGGGCTGGTGGTCGGCTTCATGCCCGGCAGTGCCCTACAGGTCAGCGGTCCCGCCGCCGGCCTGACCGTGCTCGTCTTCGAGGCCGTCCGCGAGTTCGGCCTGGGCATGCTCGGTACCATCGTGCTCGTCACGGGACTGCTCCAGATCGGCCTGGGCCTGCTGCGGTTCGGCCGCTGGTTCCGCGCGATCTCCGTCTCGGTCGTGCAGGGCATGCTGGCCGGCATCGGGCTCGTCCTGATCTTCGGTCAGCTCTACACGATGGCCGGGATCAAGCAGCCGCGATCAGGGCTGGACAAGATCCTCGGCGTGCCGAAGCTGGCCGCCGACATCGCCACCAGCCGCACCGCCCTGACCGCCTTCGCGATCGGCCTCGGCACCATCGCCGTACTCGTGCTGTGGCAGAAACTGCCCGCCAAGGCCCGGCTGGTGCCCGCGCCGCTCGCCGCCGTGGCCCTGGCCACGGTCGTCTCCGCGGCCGGTGGCCTGGGCATCGCCAACGTCAAGGTGCAGGGACTCGCGGAGGCGATCCAGCCGCCCGCGTTCAGCGACCTGTCGCAGCTGGGCAACGTGGCCCTTCTCGGCACCATCATCGCGTTCACGCTCATCGCGTCCGCGGAGTCCCTCTTCAGCGCCGCGGCGGTCGACCGCATGCACGACGGCCCCCGCACGCACTACGACAAGGAACTGGTCGCCCAGGGTGTCGGCAACACGATGTGCGGCGTGCTCGGTGCCTTGCCGATGACCGCGGTCATCGTCCGCAGCTCCGCCAACGTCCAGGCGGGCGCGAAGACCTCGCTCTCCCGCATCCTGCACGGCGCGTGGCTGCTGCTGTTCACCGTGCTGCTGCCGGCGGCGATCGGGATCATCCCGCTCGCGGCGCTGGCCGGTGTCCTGGTGCACGCCGGCTGCAAGCTCATGCCCGTCAAGGAGATCGGCCCGTTGTGGCGGACGCACCGCGGCGAAGCGGTCATCCTCGGCGTCACGGCGATCGCCATCGTGACGACCAGCATGTTCGAGGGCGTCGTGCTCGGGCTCGTACTCGCCGTGGTGAAGTCCGCCTGGGAGACCTCGGCCGTCCATGTCGACGTCCGTGAGCTCACCGGCGGCCGCCTCGTCGTCACCCTCACGGGCAACGCCACCTTCCTCCGCCTGCCGCGCATCCTGGAGACGCTGGAGGCCATGCCGAAGGACCGGCCCCTTGAGCTGGACCTCGTGTCCGTACGCCACCTCGACCACGCCTGCCATGCGGCTCTGCACAACTGGGCCGCACGCCACAACGACGTCGGTACCGAACCGGTGCGGATGAAAGAGCCGGCCGACGAGGACGACAAGCCCTCACCGGTGGCGCCGCTGGCCGGCTGACCGGGCACACGACAAACGCCCTGCGCCGGGGTCGACCGTGGGTGAGGAGCCCCGGTCGGCCCCGCGCCGGGGGCCCCTTGTTGCCCGCTTCGACCTGTCAGCCGAAGAAGACGGAGGAGATGTCGTTGTCGAAGCCGATGGTGGCGAGGTCGGCGACGTCGCCGTTGACGACCTTGGACTTGCCCTTGCAGTTCGCCTCGGACCAGATCTTCAGGCGCCCCTGAACCTGTAGGGAAGAGGCGACGTTGTCCCGCGCGACGTTCTGGCAGCCCTTGCCCGCCAGGCCCTGGGAGGGGTCGCCGAAGGCGGCGTTGTCGAAGAGGACGACACTCGTGGCGGGCTTCTCCTGACCGGCGCCGCCCTGATCACCATTCCCGGTGGCGGCGGCCCCGCCCGCCTTCTTGCCGTCGGGAGTGACGCCGAACCACGTGCCCCCGACGCCCTGCCCCTTCGTGTCACCGGGCTTGGTGTCCTTGCTGAAGCGATAGACGGGCCAGCCCCCGACCGTGACCTGGAGCGTGCCGTCGGCCCGCCGGACGGTGCCGGCCTTCGACGTGGCCACCCCGTCGAGGAAGATCTTGCCGCCCTGTGCGACGACGACCGGAGGCCAGGTCGACGCGCACTCACCGGCGCACGTGGACTTCGACGGGTTCGCGGTGTCCTTGTCGAACCGGTAAAGGGTGAAGCCCGCGCCGTTGACCACCACCGGGTTCAGCGCACCGGCCTTGGACGCGGACAACTGCACCCACTGCTGTGCCTCGGCCTTCACCGCCGGCTTTCCGGGCTCGTTCGCCCAGTCCCCCGTCCTGGGCGGGGCGTTGTTCGCCTTCGCGGTGCCGCCGAGGAGGCTGAGGCCCTGTCCCGCGGACGGGCCGCCGTCAGCCGCCTTGCCCTGGCCGACGGCGTGGGAGCCGGAGCCGGCGGCCGCCGAGGACTCGGGCGCGGAGCTGTCGTTGTCGCCGCCGCAGGCGGTGAGCAGCAGGACTCCGGCGGTGGCCGCGGCGACGATCGTGGCAGTGCGCGTACGGTTCATGGTTGTTCCCCCAGGACATGGGCTCCGGTCCGCCCGAAGCCGTCACCAGCCCGTACGGGCCGGGGCCCGGGGCGGCCTCACCCGGTTACCTGCCCGATACACCAACGTTACGAAGTAACGGTCCGGGCGGGACGGGGCAGGCTCATGGCGTGGCCAGGAGGAGTTCCGTGTTGCGGTCCGTCGGCGTTCCGGCGAGGCCCGGGGCGGCGCCCTGGGCGTTGGCGGCGAGTTCGCGGTAGAGGGAGGCGAGGCCGGTCTGGGAGAGGTCGTGGAGGTAGGAGCGGGGTGGGGCTGCCGACTCGATCAGTGTGGTGAACAAGGACAGGGTTCCGTCGTGGTTGTCGGCGACCTCGATGACGCGGGCGAGTTGGGGGCTGTCGATGTGGGAAGCGGTACAGATCTCCCAGAAGGTCCGACGGGGGCGTATCCGGTTGCAGTGACTGTGGCCGTTGATCCAGGCAAGGACGTTGCGGTGACTGCCGAGCAGGCCGATCAGTTCGTCGCCCGAGTGGCGGGTCTCGGCGGGGCGGGCCGGGTCTGGGGTTCCGTTGTCCATGCTCCAGCTGGGGTGGTGGCTGAAGACCAGCGCGTACTGGTCCTTGTGCCGGGTCAGCGTCTCGCCGAGCCAGCGCAGCTGCCCGGAGCCGATGGACCCGTCCTTGCCGCCTCCGGGGTCGGTCGAGTCGAGGCTGATGCCGATGACGCCGTCCGCGACGGGGAACGAGTAGTAGAGGGTTTCCTCGGAGAGGTTGACGGCGGTGTAGCCGTGACCGGCGGGCCCCGGACCGACGTGGTCCGGGTCGAGATGGGCTGCCAGGTATTCCCGCATCGTGAACGGGGCCCGGCGCGGATCGGGGGTGACCGTGCGGGTCTTGAGGCCGCGGCCCAGCAGTGCCTCGATGCGGTGGCCCGCGGGGTCGGTGCCCCGTCCCTCGCCGATCATGAGCGACCTGGCCTCGTCGGGCGGGATGGTCTGCAGCTTCCGGTCTCCCGTGGCCGCGGCGGCGATGGCGTTGTGGGTCGCGGCGTAGCAACCGCCGGACAGTCCGTCGTGGTTGCCGAGGGTGGAGTACCAGGGGATGGCGAGGCCGGGGCTGCGGACCGGTTTGACGGCGGCGGTGAGAAAGCCGTCGAGTTTCGGGAATCCGGCGAGGGTGTCCAGGTCCCGGACCAGGCTTTCGGGGTGCCAGAAGAGTTCCAGGCCGCTGTTCTGGACGCCTTCGTAGTGGCCGGGGTCGCCCGTATCGGGCGTGCAGGTCCCGCCGTTCATGGCCGTGAGGAACCAGTCCAGCTCGATCGCGGCGTTGTTGTCCGTATTGTCGCCGGTGGCCATGACGAAGGACAGCGGCGCCCCGGTGGCCGGGCCGCGGCCCAGCCCGTTGACACGTTCGATGAGGGAAACGGCACCGGGCAGGGTCAGGGCCTCCTGTGGCCGCCACGCCGCCGGGCTGCCCGACCGGAAGAACTCGTAGCGCAGCGGGTGCTGGACGTCGGTGAGGTGCAGGTCGGTGAACTGGACGAAGGCGGCCAGGGGGGTGCGGCGATCGGCGCGGCCGGGTCGGGGGCTCGCGATGTCGTGGCGCACGGTGCGCGGCCACCCCGGCCCGTACGCGAGCCGCCGGTAACCCGGCCCGGCCGGCCGGGCGGCGACGGCCATGAGGGTGGTTCCGGCGGCGAACGGCTCTTCGGCGGCCATCCGCCCGTCGGCTCGCTCGGTAAATCCCGCACGGACGATTCCGCCGGCCGCCCCCAGCCCTGCGACGGCCCCGGCGAGGAAGACGCGCCGCCGGATGGCAGCGGGCGGGGATTTGGGCATTTCCAGGCCCCTTTCCGGCCATTTCGCGCCATGTCATCGTAAACGCATGCGGATCGGCTCGCTCAGGAGCGCGCACCGGCCTACGCCACGAGCCGGTGAATTCCCGGAGATCGCTCCGGTGGAAGTGATTCCGTCCCGGAGTGAGAATGAGGTGAAAACCATTTCGTTTTCCTCTGCCCGTGGAGATGCTTATGCGGGTCTCCGTATCGCTCCTGGTCCCGGCCCTCGTGGCCACGCTCGCGCTCTCGGGGTGCGAGGGTGAGCCGACGCCGGGTGGGGGCGGCGCGTCCCCCGCGGCCGTGCCCGTCGTGGCGTCCACCAACGTGTACGGGGACGTCGTACGGCAGGTCGGGGGCGACAAGGTCGACGTCGTCTCGCTCATCAGCGATCCGGCCCAGGACCCGCACTCGTACGAGGCCGGCACCCGCAACCAGCTGGCGCTGTCCCGGGCACGGGTGGTCGTCGAGAACGGCGGTGGCTATGACGACTTCGTCGGCAGGATGCTGCGGGCGGCGAACAACCCCTCGGCCGACGTGATCAACGCCGTGCGGGTCTCGGGCAGGACCGCCCCCGCGGGCGGGGAGCTCAACGAACACGTCTGGTACGACCTGCCCACGGTCGGCCGGCTGGCCGCCCGCGTCGCCGACTCGCTGGCGAAAGCCGCACCCGGCGACACTGAGCTGTTCCGGCGGAACGCCCGGGCGTTCCAGGACCGGCTGGCCGCCCTGGAAGCCGAGGAGAAGCGGATCAGGGACGGCCACGAGGGCGCCGCGGTCGCGGTCACCGAGCCGGTGCCCCTGTACCTCGTCGAGGCGTGCGGTCTGCGCGACCGTACGCCCCCGGACTTCGCCGCGGCCGTCGAGGAGGGCACGGAGGTCTCTCCGGGCAGCATGCGGCAGATGCTCGACCTGTTCACCGGCAGGCGCGTCGAGGCGCTGGTGTACAACCAGCAGACCTCAGGGCCCCAGACGGAGAAGGTCAGGCAGGCCGCGAAGGACCACGGCGTCCCCGTGGTGCCGGTGACCGAGACGCTGCCGCCCGGCCAGGGCTACGTCGACTGGATGAAGTCGACCCTCGACGAGCTAGGGAAGGCGCTGGACGCATGAGCGGCCGCCTCAGGAACCGTGCCGCGGCCGTCGCCGCGCCTGAGCGGGCCGACCCCGCCTCGCCCGTGGTCAGCCTCCGCGGTGCCTCGCTCGCCTACGGCGACCTGGTGCTGTGGCGCGACATGGACCTCGACGTGCGGCCGGGGGAGTTCCTGGCGGTGCTGGGCCCCAACGGTTCCGGGAAGACCAGCCTGCTGCGGGTCCTGCTGGGCCGGCAGCAGCCGACCGCGGGCTCGGTGACGGTCCTCGGCACGTCGCCCCACAACGGCAGCGGACAGATCGGCTACGTGCCGCAGCACAAGGCCCTGACCACCCCCACGCCGCTGCGCGCCCGGGACCTCGTACGGCTCGGGCTCGACGGCCACCGCTGGGGCCCGCCGCGCCGCACGGCCGCGGCCCGGCACCGGGTGGAGGAGCTGCTGGCCATGGTCGGCGCCACGCCGTACGCGGACGTACCCCTGGGCCGGCTGTCCGGTGGTGAGCTGCAGTGCGTCCGCGTCGCCCAGGCCCTCGCGACCGACCCGCGGCTCCTGCTCTGCGACGAACCGCTGCTCTCCCTGGACCTGCGCCACCAGCAGACGGTCACCGCACTGGTCGACCGGCGGCGGCGCTCGGCGGGCACGGCCGTCATCTTCGTCACCCACGAGATCAACCCCGTTCTGGGCCTCGCGGACCGCGTCCTGTACCTGGCCCGGGGCAGACACCGGACCGGCCCGCCCGACGAGGTGATGACCTCGGCCGCCCTGTCCCAGCTGTACGGGACACACGTCGACGTCGTGCGGGTGCGGGACCGGATCGTCGTGGTGGGCGCCCCGGACGACGGCCCAGGGCACCACCATGAGGGCGGCGGCACGCCACCCCCGAACGGCGGCCCTTCGGCATGACCGGCTCCGCGCGCCCCGGGCCGGGCGCCGTCGCACAGGTGCCCGCCGACGGCGGGCAGGACGGTGGCGTACTGGACCAGATCTTCGGCTTCGACCACTACGGCGAACTGCTGGCGCTCGCGCAGGGCTCCCTGGTCGCCGGGGCGCTGCTCGGCCTGGTCGGTGGCCTGGCCGGGGTCTTCGTCGTCATGCGGGATCTGCCGTTCGCCGTGCACGGCATCAGCGAGCTGTCGTTCGCCGGGGCGTCGGTGGCGCTGTTCCTCGGGCTGAACATCGTTGTCGGTTCCATCGTCGGTTCGCTGCTCGCGGCGGTGGCGATCGGCCTGCTGGGGGTGCGCGCCCGGGACCGGAACTCGGTCATCGGCATCATCATGCCCTTCGGCCTCGGCCTGGGCGTCCTCTTCCTGTCCCTCTACAAGGGCAGGGCGGCGAACAAGTTCGGCATCCTCACCGGCCAGATCGTCGCCGTCGCCACGCCGCAGACGGCATGGCTCGTGGGCACCTCCGCGGTGGTGCTGGCCGCGCTGGCGACGATGTGGCGGCCGCTGACCTTCGCCAGCGCCGACCCGGAGGTGGCGGCGGCCCGGGGCGTGCCCGTACGCGCCCTGTCCACGGCCTTCATGCTGGTCCTCGGCCTCGCGGTGGCCCTGTGCGTCCAGATCGTCGGAGCGCTGCTGGTCCTCTCGCTCCTGGTCACCCCGGCGGCCGCCGCCGCCCGCGTCACGGCGTCCCCCGTGCGGCTGCCGCTGCTCAGCGTCGCCTTCGCGCTGGTGTCCATGGAGGGCGGGCTCCTCCTCGCCCTCGGCGGCACCGTGCCCGTCAGCCCCTACGTCACGACGATCTCCTTCGCGATCTACCTGGGTTGCCGGCTGAAAGGCACACGCCAGGCCCGCCGGGACCTCGGCTCGCCCTCGTACGCCGGTCAGGCGCACACTTGAGGTGGAGGAGCCCATTCGAGCCCGCCCTGCACGTACACGTACGGAGGGAGGCTTCATGCACCCGGTCGCACTGGCCGGCGCCGCGGCCGGCCGTCTCGCCCACTACGCGGTCTCCGGGGTGGTGGGGGGCCTGATCATCCAGGGTGCCGCCAAGCGGCTCCCGGAGGCCAAGCCCGCCGCCAGGAAGGCTCTCGTCAGCGGCATCGCCGGCGGAATCGTCGCCGGCCGGTGGCTCGCCTCGGCCGCCGAGGACGCCCGGCTCAAGGCGGGCGACGTGCTCGCCGAGGCCCGCACCACCCTCGGTGAAGAAGCCCCGCCGCCCTCCGCCGTCGGCGTCGAGCACGACCACGGACACGAGCACTGACCATGACCGGTGTGGTCGTCCAGTCCGTGGCCGCGGGCCGCGCCCGGCTGACCGTGCCGTGGCTGCGTACCCGCCCGGGCAGCGCCGGCCAGGTCGACGCGCGACTGGCCGGGCTGACGGGCTTCCGCGCGCTGCGCGTCTTCCCGCGGACCGGAAGCGTCATCGTCTGGGTCGCCCCGGACCACCTCGACGTCGACCGCCTCGTGGCCGCCCTCGAGGAGGCCCCGCCCGCCACCGCCCCGGCGAAGGCCAGCCGGTCCCTGCCCGACTCCTCCACCGGAGAGGTCGCCCGGCTCGTCGTCGGCGGGGCGGTCCTCGCCCTCATCGGCCTGCGCCGCCTCCTGCGCCGCCCCCGCCTGTCGGTCGGCTCCTCCGGCTTCGCCGCCCTGATCACGCTCTTCACCGGCCTGCCCTTCTTCCGCGGCGCCCTGCGCTCGCTGCGCGGCCGCAGCGCGCCGGGCACCGACACACTCGTCACCGCGGCGACCGTCATCTCACTCGTCCTGCGCGAGAACGTCGTGGCGCTCACCGTGCTGTGGCTGCTGAACATCGGCGAGTTCCTGCAGACCCTCACACTGCGCCGCACCCGCCGCGCCATCGAGGAACTCCTGACCATCGGTGAGGAGCGCGTCTGGCTGGTGAAGGACGGCGTCGAGGTGGAGGTGGCGCTCGAAAGCGTCGAGGCGGGCGACGAGGTGGCCGTGTACGAACACCACCGCATCCCCGTCGACGGGGACACCGTCTCGGGCGAGGCCCTGGTGGACCAGGCGGCCATCACCGGCGAGGCGCTGCCCGTCTACGCCCGCGCCGGCTCCCACGTCTACGCCGGCACGATCGTCACGTCCGGCTCGCTCGTCGTGCGCGCCACCTCGGTGGGCCCGGACACCACCGTCGGACGCATCATCAGCCGGGTCGAGGAGGCCCAGACCGACCGGGCGCCCATCCAGACCGTGGCCACCCGCTTCACCCGGCGGTTCGTCCCCGTCTCCTTCGCCCTGTCCGCCCTGACCTTCGCCGCCACCCGCGACGCCCGGCGCGCCATGACGATGCTGCTCATCGCCTGCCCGTGCGCAGCCGGCCTGGCCACCCCGACCGCCATCAGCGCCGCCATCGGCAACGGCGCCCGCCGCGGCACCCTCATCAAGGGCGGCACCCACCTGGAGGGCATCGGCCGGGTCACCGCCGTCGTCTTCGACAAGACCGGCACCCTCACCTTCGGCAAGCCGCTCGTCACCAGCGTGGTCACGCTCAGCGACAGGTTCACCGCCGACCAGGTCCTCAGCCTGGCCGCGTCCGGCGAACTGCACGCCCTGCACCCCCTGGCCCAGGCCATCGTCGCCCGCACCGAGGCCGAACGCCTCCACATCCCCATCCACCAGGCGTGCGAGGTCGTGCTCGGCATGGGCATGCGCGCCGAACTCGACGGCACACGGCTGCTGGTCGGCAGCCCGGCCCTGCTGCGCCGGCACGGCCTGGAACTCACCGAGAACGCCCGCGACTGGACCGGACGGCTGCGCGCCGGCGGCGAGACCGTCATCTGCCTGGCCCAGGACGACGACCTCATCGGGATGCTCGGCGTCTCCGACGCCGTACGCGACGGTGCCGAGACCGTCGTGCGCCAGCTGCGCGAACTCGGCGTGGGGCGCCTGATCCTGCTCACCGGCGACGCGCCCGAGACCGCGCAGGTCGTCGCCGACGCCCTCGGCATCACCGAGGTCCACGCCCACGCCCTGCCGGAAGGCAAACTCCAGCTGATCCGCGACCTCCGGGCCGAGGGCCACACCGTGGCGATGGTCGGCGACGGCACCAACGACGCGCCCGCCCTCGCCCTCGCCGACGTCGGCATCGCCATGGGCGAGCACTCCTCCCACGTCGCCCTGGAAACCGCCGACATCGCCCTGGCCGGCAACGACCTGCGTCAGGTCGCCGCCGTCGTGGAACTCAGCCGCCACACCCTGCGCCTCGTGCGGCAGAACTACGGACTGGCCATCGGCGTCAACCTCGCCGGCCTCCTCGCCGGCGCCGGCGGCACCCTGAACCCGGTCCTCGCGGCGCTGCTCCACAACACCAGCAGCATCGCCGTCGTCGCCAACTCCGCACGCCTGGTCAACCACACGCCCCACCTGCCGCCGGTGCGGGGGGAGGTGCGGGCGGCCCCCTTCGAGGAGCACCGAGTCCGCTGAAGTGAGCCCGCCATGGTCAGTCGCCGTTTCCACCTCGACCTTGCCGGGCACTCCGTCTCGGTGCTCGTCGGCCCGCGGACGGCGCCGATCGAGGTACTGGTGGACGGCAAGGTCGTCGCCTGCGGACGCGCCGGGCGCGGCGCGGGCGTCATCTCCCTGGAAACCGAGCTGCCAGGAGAGCCGCCGCAGCCCGTGACGGTCCTGGTGAGCCGGCCCAAGCGCGACGATGCCGTCATGTGCGCCCTGCAGGCCGGCAACGACCGCTATCTGATGCCGGAGGTCCCCCTGGCCGCCGGTGCCGAATAGACCGCTGCTGCGTCTTGCCCGGCCGGAAGTGGTGGGAACGCTCCAAGACCGGCTCGTGATCATTGTTTACGGCAGGGGTCACTGCTCGCGTGGGTGCGGGCGCAGACTTGCAGGGCGCGGTGGCCCGGCCGGCCGCCGCGTCCCTGTCCCGGCCGACCTAAGGACTGCCCTCGTGAACGAGCGTGTTCTCACTCCCCGCAATCGGGGATTCCTCTTTCTCGACTCCCACCCTGCCGGGTGCGGGCAGTTGGTGGCCGACATGTGGCAGGCGTGCCCCGCCCCTGCCGGTGCGCCGGACGGTGACGGGCCGGTGGCGCTGGTCATCGGTTCCTCCGCCGGATACGGTCTCGCGGCCACGCTCGCCGGGCTCAAGCGTGCCGGTATCCGCGGTATCGGCGTGTGCTTCGAGAAGGCCCCCACCGTGCGGCGTACCGCGACGGCCGGCTGGTACCGCACCGCCGCCACCGCTGACATCGCCCGTGCTGCCGGGCGGGAGATGGTCTTCCTCAACGGCGACGCGTTCTCCGACTCGGTGAAGGACGAGGTCGCCGACCTCATCGAGCGGCGTTTCGGTGGCCGGCTGGACTACCTGATCTACTCGGTGGCCGCGCCCCGGCGTACCGACCCCGTCACCGGCGTCACCTACGCCTCGGTCCTCAAGCCGATCGGCCGGGCGAACCGCACCAAGACCCTCGTCTTCGACGACGAGGGTGTTCCCGAGGTGCGCGAGGTCGAGACCGGGCCGGCCGAGGGCGACGACGTGGAGCAGACCGTGGCCGTGATGGGCGGCGCGGACTGGGAACGCTGGATCGACCACCTCGCCGGGCGGGGCCTGCTCGCCGACAAGTTCGCCACCGCCGCGCTGTCCTACATCGGCTCGCCGCTGACGGCGGCGATCTACCGGCAGGGCACCATCGGCGCGGCCAAGGCCCACCTGGAGGCCACCGCCCGCACCCTGAACGAGCGGCTGGAGAAGACGGTGGGCGGGCGGGCCGTGACCTCCGTCAACGGCGCCGCCGTCACCCAGTCCTCCACCGCGATCCCCGGCATCGCCCTGTACACCGGCCTGCTGCGCGGCGTCCTCGGCGAGGACCTCGTCCCGCCGATCCGTCAGCTCGCCGCCCTGTGGGACCAGCTCACCGGTGCCGCCCCGCTCGCCCTGGACGACGAGGGCCGCGTCCGCCTGGACACCTTCGAACTGACCGACGGCGTCCAGGCGGCCGTTGCCGAACGCTGGGAGAGCGCCACCACGGCGACCATCGCCGACCTGGCCGACCTCGACTGGTTCCGCGCCGAGGTGCGACGCCTCTACGGATTCTCCGTGCCCGGCATCGACTACACCGCCCCGGTCGCCACCGATGTCCCCTGGCCCGGCCACACCCCCTGACACCTGGTGATGACCTGAGGTCAGGGGCAGGTCAGGCGCAGGCCTTGCTGCCGTGGTTGGCCTTCTTCTTGCGGCGGGCTCGCTTCTTACGGGCGCGCTTGGACACGGTGTCCCTCCTCCTTTCGGCAGGTCAGTAGGTCAGTAGGTCCGTAGGTCAGGCCGTCTGGGCGACGAGTTGGTCGGCGAGCTTGCACAGCCGGCGCACGGTGCGGTCCTCCAGGGCGACGGGCGCGGCTGGTGACAGGGCGGTGCGGTCGTAGTAGCCGCCGGGAACGACGTCGGTGGCGGGGTCGCACAGCCGCACGACACGCTCGGCGCCCTGCAGGGCGGAGTCGCCTTCGTGGGCGTACAGCGGCAGCAGTGCGGTGTCGCACACGCCGGGGTGCACGCTGACCGATGTCCAGGGCGCCTGCTCGCGGGCGAAGATGGTCAGCGCGAGCTGGGACTGGGCGTAGGCGGCGAGGCGGGAGTAGCGCTTGGCGCGCTGGGGGTCGTTCCAGGAGATCGATGCCGTGCGGTGCATCGAGGACGAGACGTTGACGACGCGGCTGCCGGGGCGGGCGCCGAGCGGGCCGGCGAGCTCGTGGGTGAGGAGATAGGCGGCCAGGAAATTGACCTGGAAGGAGACTTCGTTGCCGTCGGCGGTCATGGTGCGCCGCTCGGGTGCGGCGACAGCCGCGTTGTTGACCAGGACGTCGAGGACGGGGTGCTCCTCGGCGACGCGGGCGGCCATGGCGCGGACCTCGTCCAGCCGGGAGAAGTCGGCGACGACCAGGCGCAGCCGCAGGGTGTCCGCGCCGGCCGCGACCAGGCGGGCGACGGCGTCGTCGCCGGACGCCTGGTCGGGGGCGTGCAGGATGACCGTGTCCCCCCGGCCGGCGAGCAGCCGGGCGGTCTCCCAGCCGATGCCGGAGGTGGCACCGGTGACCAGCACGGTCCTGGGAGCGGGCGAGACAACAGAAGACATGGGAATCCACTCCGGGAATTCGAGCGATGCGGCAGCTGGATCCGCCCCGTGGCGGGCTGCCGTGCGAACAGAAGGCGACGTCAGCGGCAGCGCACGTGAACGTGCGCGCGGACGGGGCCGGGTGAGGTGTTGAAAGTGCGCTCAGCGCACGGGAAGTGAGCAGCGCGCGGTGCCGGGCAGCGCCGTATGAGGCGGCCGGTCGTCGTGGCGCAGGTGGCTGTTCACGAGAACCATCCAAGGCAGCCGGACGGCCCGGTGCAAGTGGCGCGCGGCTTCCCTGACGCGCCTCTGACACGTCCCCCCACTCATGGCCGATCAGTTGGAGGCACTCACCGTCGCTGTCGAGGGCGAAGGCGCCTCAGAACCGCCGGGCCGACTCCTGCGCGTGGGCCATGCGCCGCAGGCTCAGCAGTACCGGTTCGTACAGCACCGTCAGTGCGACGGCCGCCTCGATCTGCCCGGACGGGGTCGGCTGTTCCTCGACCAGGTCCAGGTCGGTGACTGCCAGTTGCGCCGCCAGCTGCCCGTACGGCAGCAGTTGCTCGGTGTCGCAGGGGTAACCGAGCCGGACCAGCGCGGCGACCGATTCGATGAGCCGCCGGCGGGCGGGGTCGAGCGTGTCCAGGCCGGGACCGGAGGACCAGCCCAGCCGTTCCAGCAGCGCCTCCACCGAGCGGCGGGCGGTCTCCACCGCCGGGTCGTCCTCGGCGGGCCCCTCGGCGGAGGGCAGCGCCCGGGTCGCCGCGCCCAGTCGCAGATGGTGGTCCAGCGACTCGTCCTCCGCGGCGGCGATCACCTCCCGCGCGGCGGCCACCGGGACGCCGCCGATCTGGATCAGGGCCCGCACCAGGCGTAGCCGCCGCAGGTGGTCCTCCCCGTACTCGGACTGGGTGGCGGAGATCCGGCGCCCGGGCTGGAGCAGCCCTTCGCGCAGGTAGTACTTGATCGTGGCGGTGGACACGCCACTGCGCTCGCTCAGCTCCGCCAGTCGCATGTCTTGCACCTTCCCTTGGGTAGTGGCACTATCCAAGCATGGATAGCGACGCTATCCAATGGGGAGGGAGAATCTCATGGGTACTGCACCGATATCCGAGCGACGGGTCACGGCCGCCGCGGAGGGCGACGTGGTCGTCTTCCTCATCGGCATGCGGGTCAATCGCTGGCGGGCCGTACGCCACTGGCTGCCGGTCCTGGCCGCGATGCCGCGCATGCTCAAGGAGCTCTCGCGCGACGGCGACAGCGGGTTGCTGGGCCTCCGCGCTTTGGGCGGCGGCCCCCGCGTGTTCGGCGTCGTGCAGTACTGGGAGTCGCGCGAGAAGCTGCTCGCCTATGCCTCCGACCCCGGCGGCCAGCATCGACCCGCGTGGGCGGCGTTCAACCGCCGCGTGCGGAACAGCACGGGCAACGTGGGCATCTGGCACGAGACGTACATCGTCCCGGCCGGTTCGTACGAGTCGGTCTACCTCGACATGCCGCCGGCCGGTCTGGGCGCGGCATGGGGAGTCGAGCCCGTGGGCCGGCGCGGGGAGCGGGCGGCGCAGCGGCTGGCGAGCGGGGGCGTTTAAGGGGCGGCCGGAGGGCGATGCCGGTTGCGGTCGTCCGGTACGTGCGGCTGGAAGTCATCCGGGCGGGGCGAGTGTCATGCGAGGGCTCGGCGCGGTGACCGTGTTGCGGGCGGTGTCGGTGTCCTGGCGAAGGATGTGGCCTGAAGCGGCGCCAGGACACTGACTGGTTGGTGCGCCGTTCGTCCCCGAGCTCGGCTGCGCCGGCAGAGCTCCGCGACTGGCTCGGGGTGGCGGTCGCGGCCCAGGTTCTGTGGAGTGCAATGGCCGGCACCCCCGCGGCGCACCCTGGGGGTGCAGACCTGCTGGGGCAGTGGACGAGTGCTGGTCCCCGGCGCAGAACCGCTCAGTCCGCGTCCGTGGGCCTGCCGAGGAAGGTGTGGGTGCGGGTGTACGTGGTGAAGCCCATGGACTCGTAGAGCCGCTTGGGGACGGGATAGGCGGCGTCGCCTCGCGAGTAGACGATGGCGCGCCTGCCTCCGGCACGGGCGAAGGCATGCAGCACCGCGGTGCAGACGGCACGGGCCAGGCCGAGACGGCGGTGGTCGGGGTGGGTGCCGACTGGTTCGAACGTGCCGACTGCGTTGACCGGGTCGTACCAGCCTTGGCAGTAGGCGACGACGTCTCCGGCGGGCGATGTCACCACGAGGTCGAGTTCGGGGCGATAGGGCCAGGCGTCCCTCATGCGGGCATGGCGTTCGGTGGTGATCCGGGTTGATCCGAAGGCAGCGCGATGTGCGGCGGCCCGGCCGGCCACGTCGGCGTCGTCATGCTGGGCCCGGATCGCATAGCCGTCCGGCAATGGGGGAGTGTCCGGCAGTTCGGTGAGGTCACGTTCGAGGCATGCCATGAACGGGCCGTCGACAGCACGGATGTATCCCCGCTGTTCCAGCGCCTTGACCAGGTGTGATTCGGTGCCGGCCACCTCGACGTGCAGCGGGCCGCGTGCGGCTTGTTCGGCCCAGGAGAGGACATCGTGGGCCAGTTCCGCGCGGTCCGGATCGACTTGGAGCATCAGACTGTCCGGTAGCTCCAGCCAGCCCCAGGCCAGCGTTCGGTCGCCTTCGGTCCAGACCGCCGTCGGGCATTCGTCGCCGCGATCGAGAGACAGAGTCCAGTTCCAGGTGAGGTCACCTATGTGCCGATATCCGGTCGCCGGGAAGGTTCGGGTGGCCAGGTCCTGCATGGCGCGCAGCGCCATGGGGCCGGTGTGATCATGGCGTCGCATGGGCGCCATACTGTCGAACGGCTTTCGATCAAGCAACGGAGTATTCGACAAGCCGCATACCCTCAGCGCGCGGCCGTCGCAGATGACAGCGGCCAAGATCTTGCCACCCTCGGCGGTGCCGCGCTGGTAGATGTCGGGGACGCCGTCGGCGTCGGCGTCCAGGGCTTCTTCCTCGTACAGGCGCTTGTAGACCTTGTTGCGGCGCCGCAGGAGGAGGGCGGCGAGGGTTGCGGCGGTGACGGAGCCGACGAGGACGGCGGCCTTGATCTGTTCGGTGAGGGCTTGTCCGGGGAAGGCGAGTTCGCCGATGAGGAGGGCGACGGTGAAGCCGATTCCGGCGAGGACGGCGAGGCCGAAGACGTCGGCCCAGGCCAGGTCGGGGTTGAGCCGAGCACGTGTGAAGCGAGCGGCGAGATACGTGCCGCCGAACACGCCGAGGATCTTTCCGACGACCAGGCCGATGACGACACCGAGGGGTTCGGGCCGGGTGAACACGTCCGCGAGGGCACTGCCCGAGACGGTGACACCGGCCGCGAAGAGGGCGAAGAGGGGTACGGCCACACCGGCGGAGAAGGGGTGGACGAGGTGGGAGACCCTGGCGCCGGGGGAGGCTGCCTCGCCCTTGTCGAGGGTGGTGCGCAGGATCAGGCCCATGGCGACGCCGGCGACGGTGGCGTGGACTCCGCTGTTGTACATCAGCGCCCAGACGGTGATGCCGAGCGGGACGTACCACCACCAGCCGCGGACGCGGCGGCGCTGGAGGGCGTAGAAGACGACCAGTCCGGCGAAGGCGCTGCCGAGGGCGAGGAAGTTCAGGTCGGCGGTGAAGAAGATCGCGATGATCAGGATGGCGCCGAGGTCGTCGACGACGGCGAGGGTGAGGAGGAAGGCGCGCAGGGCCGCTGGGAGGTGCGTGCTGATGACCGCGAGGACGGCGAGGGCGAAGGCGATGTCGGTGGCCATGGGCACGGCCCAGCCGTCGAGGCCGCCGCCGCCGAGTGAGGCGGTGAGGGCGTAGAGGGCGGCGGGGACTGCCATCCCGCACAGCGCGGCAACGACGGGGAGGGCGGCCGTGGCAGGGGTGCGCAGTTCTCCGACGACGAGTTCACGCTTGAGTTCGATGCCGGCGACGAGGAAGAAGACGGTGAGGAGGCCGTCGGCGGTCCAGTGGCCGACGGAGAGGTCCAGGCCGAGGGCGGGTATGCCGAAGCGGACGTCGCGTATCTGCCGGTAGAGATCGCCGAGGGGGCTGTTGGCCCAGATCAGCGCGATGACGGCGGCGGCGAGGAGCACCAGGCCGCCGATGGTCTCGGTGCGAAGGGCTTCGGCGACGGCGCGGCGCTCGGGCCAGGGAAGGATGCCGAGGAACGGGGTGCGCTGGGGCGGCGGGGCAGCGGTCATGGCGGGGAACCTCCGGGGCGTCGGCGGCATTGCGGGCACACGGCCCCTCGGACGCCGACCAGACCTCCCGGCACAGCCCGCGTCCGTCTCCGCTCGGTGGGGAGGGAGCGCCTTGACGCTCTCTTTACACCGTATCGGCAGGGGTGAGGTGTCGCCGGGGAGTCCTTGACGTGCGGTGATGGTGTTGGGACAGAGGGAGAGGGCCCGTGTCCACCCAAGGCGCGAGGGTGGGCACGGGGCCCTCTCGAGGAGCCGGGCCGCCGGGGGGAGGGGCGGTCAGACGGTGGTCTTCACCGGCTCCTGGTCGGTGTTGTCGCCGTCCTCGCTCTCGTCCGTATCGAGGCCTGCGTCGCGGCGGCGGACGAAGTCGAGGAAGTTGTTCAGCTCGCGCTTGACGACGGGGGCGAGCAGGTACAGGCCGATGATGATGATGACGGCGAGCATGAAGAGCACCGCGTCGGCCATGTCGATCAGGGTCTGCAGGGTCAGCAGGGATCCGCCGACCGCGAAGAGGGTGTAGGTGGCCTTGAACGTGAGCTCGCTGGCCTTGCTGCGGCCGAACAGGTGGGTCCAGGCCTTCATGCAGTAGTAGCCCCAGGTCAGCACCGTGGAGATGGCGAACAGCATGACCGCGACGGTCAGGGTGTAGGGGAACCAGGGCAGGACGGTGGCGAAGGCGTCGGAGGTGATGGTCACGCCGCCGATGGACTCGCCCTTGCGGGCCTCGGCCCAGCTGGCCGGGTTGGCGATGACGATGGTCAGCGCGGTCATGGTGCAGATGATGACCGTGTCGATGAACGGCTCGAGCAGGGCGACCAGGCCCTCGCTGGCGGGGTGCTTGGTCTTGACCGCGGAGTGCGCGATGGGGGCGGAGCTGAGGCCGGCCTCGTTGGAGAACGCGGCTCGCTTGAAGCCGATGATCAGCGCGCCGAGGACGCCGCCGGCGACGCCCTGCGGGTTGAAGGCGCCCTCGATGATGGTGGACAGCGCGGAGGGGATGGCGGAGGCGTTGACAGCGATGACGACCAGGCAGCCGACGATGTAGATGCCGGCCATGGCCGGGACGAGCGCGCCGGTGACGGTGGCGATGGAGCGGATGCCGCCGAGCAGGACGACGCCGACGAGCGCGGCGACCAGGATGCCGAAGAACAGAGCGCCGCCCGAGCCGCCCATCAGGCCGCTCTCACCGCCGGTGACGGACACCAGCTGGGCGTAGGACTGGTTGACCTGGAAGAGGTTGCCGCCGAAGAGGCCGAAGAAGAGCACGAAGGCGGAGGCGAGGAGGGCCAGGACCTTTCCGAGGGTCTTGCCGCGGGCGCCGAAGCGCTCGGCGAGGCCCTTGGGCAGGTAGTGCATGGGGCCGCCGGAGACCGAACCGTCGGCGTGCACCTCGCGGTACTTCACACCGAGCGTCACCTCGACGAACTTCGTCGCCATGCCCAGCAGACCGCAAAGGATCATCCAGAACGTCGCACCGGGTCCACCGATGGACACGGCCACCGCCACACCGGCGATGTTGCCCAGGCCGACGGTGCCGGAGACGGCCGCGGTCAGGGCCTGGAAGTGGTTGACCTGACCTCACCGGCCGATCCCTTCTCGTCGTACTTGCCGCGCACCACCTTCAACGCGAGCGGGAACTTGCGTATCTGGACCAGGCCGAACCAGGCGGAGAAGACCAGACCGGCGATGACCAGCCAGGCGACGATCAGCGGGAGCTGAGTGCCGTTGACCGGCACGGAGTAGAAGACGACCTCGCCGAGCCACTTGGCTATGGGCTCGAAGAATCCGCTGACAGCCTTGTCGACGGAGTCGGTGAAGGAATCGAGTGACAAGTGGCAAACCTCGATGGCGCAGACCGGCCTCATAGTCCGATCGGCGACCCGTGGCGCCACCGGTCCGCGGACACGGACAGGTACGAAAGCGCCTTGGTCGTGCAGATGAAGCAAGAACTGCAGGTGATGCCACGGCCTGCTGGAGCGCGGCCGTGATCCTGCTGGTGCCCGCCCTCGGCCCGGAGGCGGAGTCGGCGGCTTGCGTTGACATGTCAGGTTTTCATACTCAGGGGCGGTTTACGGCCTTCTTCGGGTGACTGCATGGCGTGGTGCGTGGATTTGGGTATTGCTGTTCGGAGGTGTACCCGACACCCCACGAAGGGCAGAGCCATATGGCCGCGGAACCCTCAGCACCAGGGGTCTACGTCAAGGAAGTCCCCAGCGGATTACGGATCATCACCGGAGCCGGCACGTCCACGCCCGCGTTTCTCGGCTATCCGGTCAGCGGGCCCCACGCCGGAACGCCACAGTCCGTGCGGAGTTGGAACGAGTTCGTGGACGCGTTCCACTTCCGCTCCACGCTCACGCTGGAGCAGGTGACGAAGGCGTTGGAGCCTTTGGAACGCCTCCGGTCCACCTTCACGACTACGGACGACGCGCTCAAGGGCCAGGCCGTCACGGCGGGCGTCACCGAAGGCGACTATCAGCGCTTCGGCTCGGTGAGGGAGGCCCTGGGGGCCGGCCGTGACGTGTCCGACGAGGACAAGCAGTTCGCTGAAGGAATCAAGGCAAGGGTCAAGGATCTCGAGGGCTACGCGGCCTGGGAGGCGGCGGGCACAGCCTGGTGGCCCGTCGCCGCGCGCCACCACGAACTCACCGACCTTCAGGGCAAGCTGACGAACGGTCGGAAGTACGCGCTCGCCGAGGCCGTCTACGGCTTCTTCGCCAACGGCGGCACCAAGTGCTACGTCGTCCCGCTCGACCCCGGCATCGCTCTCGGGACGGCGGTCGACGACGGACTGACCGGGCTGGAGACCGTCCCGGACGTCCATATGGTCGCCGTACCCGACCTCTGGACGAAGAGCCAGGACGCGGCGGCTGCCCGGCCGGTCATCGCCTCCGTCATCGCGCACTGCGTCAAGATGCGCAACCGACTGGCGATCACGGAACCCCCGCCCGGCAAGAAGCCCTCCGAGGCCGTCGACTTCGCCGGGTCGCTGGCGTCCGCCGACACGGACGATGCCGCGTTCACGACCTTGTACTACCCCTGGCTCAAGGTCCCCGGCCTGGACGGAGCACCCCGCACTGTGCCGCCGTGCGGCCACCTCGCCGGTGCATGGGCCCGTACCGATGCCGAACGCGGCGTCTTCAAGGCTCCCGCCAATCAGAACCTCCGTGGGGTCCTCTCCGTCCCGACCGTCCTCACGGACGGGCAGAACGGGGAGCTGAACGCGGTGGGCGTCAATTGCCTGCGGGTCTTCCCCGACCGGGGTCTGCTGGTGTGGGGTGCGCGGACGAGGTCGACGACGCGTGACTGGAAGTACCTGAATGTCCGGCGTCTGGTGTCGTTCCTGTCCGACTCGATCCGTCAGTCGTCGACGTGGGCGGTGTTCGAACCGAACGACGAGCGGTTGTGGGCTTCGTTGCGGCACGCGGTGTCCTCGTTCCTGACCGACCAGTGGCGTCAGGGCGCGCTCGTCGGTCACAAGCCCGACGAGGCGTTCTACGTGATCTGCGACGACACGAACAACAAGTCGGACACCATGGACGAA